>NZ_JAIZPL010000003.1:0-890547 GCF_020418465.1 Cupriavidus sp. DB3
GGACCGTGAAACGACTTCGCGCCGATGATAGTGCGGACTACCCGTGTGAAAGTAGGTCATCGCCAGGCTCTCCATCCCCAAGACACCCCAGATCTCCCAAGGTCTGGGGTGTTTTGCTTTGCGGCGGCGGAAAGCCCCAAAAATGAAAACGGCACCGGAAACCGCGCCACGCAGACGGAATACAACAGATCGCCCTCGTGCGTGAAGTCACCGGTTCTCGCTCCGCATCGGCTCTGTTATGGTGTCGCTCGGCGCCGGCGCTTGCCCCACTTGTGAGCATCGCGGTGCCATCGTCACGCAATCAAGCCACGGCCCAACCAGGGGCGGGCAATCGGGAAGTCCGGGGGAAGGTATGGCCGCAAACATGGCCGGATTCATCGGCATGGGCCTGCGCAGGCCCCTGTTTGCAGGCGTTTTCCTGACGGCTGCGGCGACATTGGCCGGATGCGCGACATCCCCATCGTCGTCTCCCGACGCCGAGGCATCCGCATCGAAGGCTCCCAAGGTGGCCAGGATCTCGCCGATGGATTGCCGCAAGTTCCACCAGCGGCTGGCTGCCTCGACTGCCAAATCGCTGCGGAACGAGACATCGCAGCGCTCCGACTACCCGGCCCAGCTCCAGAAAGTTGGCGACCAAAGCGGGCAAGAAGCCGCCGAGCCGATGCCGTTGCAGCAACTTCCGCTATTTTCGACATTTGGCCCAGAGCAGGCATTGCCGGCGGGCTGGCACAGCTGGACCGTCAACCGCAGCAAGACCCCCACGCAATACGCACTGACCGAAGTCGACCAGCGCGTCGTGCTGCATGCCCGCGCGGATGGTTCCGCTTCGGGCCTCTATGTTCCTCTGAAGCCGCGGGAGCCAGGCAAGCTGCGCTGGGCCTGGAAGACGCGCGACGTCATCGCCGACGGCGACAACGCCAGCGGACCCCGCGAGGATGCACCGCTACGGGTGTTCGTTGCCTTCGACGGGGACAAGAGCACGCTGTCGCTGAAAGATCATCTGATGGACGAAATGGCGCGGCTGATGACCGGCCGCGAGATGCCCTACGCAACCCTGATGTACATCTGGGGCGCCAAACGTCCGGAAGGGACGGTCATACCGAACCCGCACACCGAGCGGGTCCGCATGATCGTGGTGGATTCAGGCACTCGGCACGCCAGGCAATGGCGTTGCCACGAGCGCGATCTGCGGGCGGACTATCGCGCCGCCTTCGGCAAGGAGCCGGGCCGGCTGCTGGCCGTCGGCATCATGACCGACACCGACAACACCAGGAGCCAGGCGGAAGCCTGGTATGGCGACATCGCGCTGGACTAGCGTGCGCGAGTCCCGCGCGGCGGAGGCCCGCAGCGGCGGGAGCCCTGCAGCGCGAGCGTCCGTGGCGAAATCAGGGGACCACGGGATCGGTCAATGCCAGCGCCGCGAACGATGCCAGCCAGTGCGTCCCGACATAGTCGCCGCTGACCGCCTGCGCCAGCGACGCGTCCAGATGATCGACCCACGCACCCGCCGCCTTCGCCCGCAACGGTTCCGGCAGCGACGGTCCGAGCAGGCGCCAGCACCAGGCGCGCGACAGGTTCAGCCCGTCCAGATGCACGAGCTTCGGATCGGTGCGATCGCCAACCACCACCGGCGTCAGCCACGTCGCCAGGTCGGTCGGTGCAGGTGCAAACATCTCCCACCATTCCGCGAACGCGCAGTCGTCCAGCACGCTGCGCATCAGCACCGCCTCCATCAGGCCGCCTGACAGGAACTCGTCGCCGCCGGGCTCGTAGCGAGCCGGGTAGCGCTGATCGTGGCCAAACCAGCGATGCGCCCGTCGCGCGATCGCGCGGCGCAGCGCCGGATGGCTGTCCGCGCGGGCATAGCCGTCGGCCAGCACCAGCGCGAAGGCGCTGTTGGCATGCGTGCCGGTGCGGATCGGAAAATCGGCGATATCGAGATAGTCGCTCAGCCGTCCGGCGAGATACGTCGCCAGCGGTTCGCAGGCGCGCGCCCAGCGCTGTACCTGTTCGTCGTCGCCCGGAAACTGGCGCAGTTCCGCCTGCAGGCGCAGGATCCAGGCCCAGCCATAGGGACGCTCGAACGTGCCCGAGCCTGGCCGCTGGAAATACGCCAGCTCGGCTTGGACCGCTTCGGGCCGCCACTGGATGTCGAGCGTCGCGCGGATCGCGCCCGCTTCGGGCAGGTCGGGCCGGTGCGCCAGCAGCCGGACCAGCAGCCAGTGCATATGCACGCTCGAGTGCCAGTCGTAGCTGCCGAAATAGACGGGATGCAACGCGCGCGGCTCGGCCAGGTCGCCGGCGCCCGTCATCATGTGGTCGATCCGGTAGGGGTAGGGCCGCAGGATGTTCTCGAGCGCGACCTGCGCGAAGGCGCTGGCGGTCGCGAGATCGAGCGCCGGCAGCGCCGGCCGGACCGTGGACGTGCCGGCCATATCGCCGGCATCCGTCCCGCCCGCGCCGCTCACGCTAGCCGACCCATCCGTCCCATTCATGCCATTCACGCCGTTCACGCCGCTCGCACCATTCACGCCGGCGCCAGCCATTTCTCGACCAGCTTGACGAAGAAGGTCGAGCCGACCGGCAGGATCTCGTCGTTGAAGTCGTAGCTGGGGTTGTGCAGCATGCACGGTCCAATGCCGTGGCCCGCCTCGCGGTGCCCGCCTTCGCCGTTGCCGATGAACAGATAGCAGCCCGGCCGCTCGAGCAGCATGAAGGAAAAGTCCTCGGCGCCCATGGTCGGTTCGATATTCGGATCGACGTTGTCGACGCCGACCAGCTCGCGCGCGACTTCGACCGCGAAGGCCGCTTCGGCGGCGCTGTTGACGGTCGGCGGATAGTTGCGGTCGAAGCTGAATTCGATGGTGCAGTCGAAGGCCGTGGCGACCGCGCGCGCCACCTCTTCCATGCGGCGCTCGATCAGGTCGAGTACCGGCAACGTGAAGGTGCGCACGGTGCCGCCGATCCAGGCCTCGTTGGGCACGATATTGGTCGCGTCGCCGGCGTGGAACTGCGTGACCGAGATCACCGCCGCATCGATCGGCCGCTTGTTGCGGGTGATGATGCCCTGCAGCGCGCCGACGATCTGCGCCGCGGTGAAGACCGGATCGTTGCCGTTATGCGGCATCGCCGCATGCGCGCCCTTGCCGCGCACGACGATGCGGAACTCGTTGCTCGACGCCATCAGCGGTCCGGGGCAGGTGCCGAACGAACCGGCCGGCATGCCGGGCCAGTTGTGCATGCCGAACACGGCGTCGCACGGGAAACGCTCGAACAGCCCGTCGCGGATCATCTCGCGCGCGCCGCCGCCGCCTTCCTCGGCCGGCTGGAAGATCAGGTGGACGGTGCCGTCGAAGTTGCGGTGCCGTGCCAGGTAACGGGCCGCGCCGAGCAGCATCGCGGTATGGCCGTCGTGGCCGCACGCGTGCATCTTGCCGTCGTGCTGCGAGCGGTGGCCGAAGGTATTGGCCTCCTGCAGCGGCAGCGCGTCCATGTCGGCGCGCAGGCCGATGCTGCGCGTGCTGCTGCCGTTGCGGATCACGCCGACGAGGCCCGTCTTGCCCAGGCCGCGGTGCACCTCGATGCCCCAGTCGGCGAGCGTGCGCGCGACCACGTCGGCAGTGCGCTGCTCCTCGAATCGCAGTTCCGGATGAGCGTGGATGTCGCGGCGGATCGAACGGATCTCGTCTTGCGCCTGGAGGATTTCGGGGATCAGTGTCATGGCCGTGGCAAGAGCGGTAAGCGGTGATAAACCAGAGGGTTGAAAACCAGGGCGGAAAAACCCCGGCTGGCAAAACCGGATTGGGGAAAACAGCAGGGGTGAAATATCCGGATCATACGACGCCGGGCCCGAATGCGCCAAAACCATCACGGCGCGAGGTTTCCCCGATAACCCGCCCAATGGCACCCGACATGCCGCCCAACGCGCCGCCCGGCATACGGCCCCTACATGCGGCCCCAGCATGCCGCCCGACATGCCGCCCAATATACCGTCGAATATGCCGCCGTCATTCGGCGCGGTATCCCCGGAGGTGGGTTTCCCCGCATTGCAGCCGGTGCTTCTCTACTGGAACAGTTAATGCTTGCCGTACCGCGTCCGCGAGCCGGGCCCCGCTTGTATCACGACGCCTGCACCAATTTGCGGCGTCGCAGCTTGCGACGGTCACAGGCCGCTCGTTATAGTTGCCCCCACTTTTCGGGAGAATCGCTCGATGCCGCTTCGCCACCACCAGAAGGCATTTGCAACCGCCCTGCTCGCCGCAGCCATCAGCTTCGGCGCCGGCGGTCAGGCACTGGCAGCCGATTTCAAGCTGGCCATGAGCTCGCCGCCGACCTCGATGGACCCGCACTTCTACAACCTGTTCTCGAACATCAACGTGTCGGAGCACATCTTCGACAGCCTGATCAAGATGGACGCGGACAGCCGCATCATTCCGGGCCTGGCCGAGTCGTGGAAGCTGGTCAACGAGACCACGTGGGAGTTCAAGATCCGCAAGGGCGTCAAGTTCCATGACGGCTCGCCGCTGACCGCCGAGGACATCCTGTGGTCGCTGGACCGGCCGGCGACAATCCAGAACAGCCCCGGCAAGTTCGACGTCTACACCAAGGCCATCGTCGCCAAGAAGATCGTCGATCCGAACACGATCCAGCTGATCACCGCGCAGCCCTATCCGCTGGTGCTGAACGATCTGACTTCGATCTTCATCGTGCAGAAGAAGGCCACGCAGGGCCTGAACTCCGACGATTTCGCCCAGGGCAAGGGCATGGTCGGCACCGGTCCGTTCAAGTTCGTCAGCTACGCGCGCGACGACCGGGTCGAACTGACGCGCAACCCCGACTACTGGGGGCCGAAGCCCGCCTGGGACAAGGTGACGCTGCGCTTCATCCCGAACCCCGCCACGCGCCTGGCCGCGCTGCTGTCGGGCGACGTGCAGGCGATCGAGAACGTGCCGACGCCGGACCTGCCGCAAGTGCGCAAGAATCCGAAGCTGTCGTTCTTCTCGAAGATCTCGCACCGGGTCATCTATCTGTATTTCGATGCCAAGCGCGACAAGTCGCCGTACGTCACCACCAAGGACGGCCAGCCGATGGACAAGAACCCGCTGAAGGACGCGCGCGTGCGCAATGCCATCAGCATGGCCATCAACCGGCAGGGCATCAAGGACCGGCTGATGGAAGGCCTGTCCGAGCCGACCAACAACCTGGTGCCGGCGACGCTGTTCGGGCATAACCCGGACCTGAAGACGGTCAAGTATGACCCCGAGGGCGCCAAGAAGCTGCTGGCCGAGGCCGGCTATCCGAACGGCTTCGGCGTGACGCTGCATACGCCGAACAACCGCTACGTCAACGACGAGAAGATCGCGCAGACCGTCGCGCAGAACCTGACGCGCATCGGTATCGCCACGCGGGTCGAAGGCATGCCGATGGCGACGTACTCGTCCAAGGGCATCAAGCACGAGTGGTCGTTCGGCCTGCTCGGCTGGGGCGCGCAGACGGGCGAGGTCAGCTCGCCGCTGCGCGCGCTGCTGGCGTGCGAGGATGCCAAGAAGGGCTTCGGCACCACCAACTGGGGCGAGTACTGCAATCCGAAGATGGATGCGGTACTGGAGAAGGCGCTGTCGACCGTCGACGACGCCCAGCGCTCGAAGCTGCTGCAGGAGGCGACCGCGATCGCGATCAACGACGGCGGCATCATTCCGATCCATCAGCAGGTGACCACCTGGGCCACGCAGAAGGGCATCACCTACGTGCCGCGGACCGACGAACGGACCTACGCGCACAACTTCAAGCCGCAGCAGTAACCGCTGGCGGCAGGCTGTTCACTTGACAGCCCCGGCGCGCGCGGTGCCCAATGGCGCCGCGCGCCCAACCGGCCCGCGCCGCGCAGCCGGCCCCGCCGCCCGCGGGTCCGGCGATGCGCCGATCGCCACGAAAACGGCCGCCCGGCGATGATCGGGCGGCGATAGCCGTCAGCCGGTGCCGCGTCCCGCCGCATGCCTTCGCGCGACCCCTCGCGCGGGCCATCGCGGTACGCAGCGCCGGCGGCGAAGGAAAAGCGTCCCGACTATGCTGGTCTTTATCATCCGGCGCCTGATGCAGAGCGTGGTCGTGCTCTTCGTCATGTCGCTGCTGGTCTTTCTCGGTGTGTTCGCCATCGGCAATCCGGTGGACATCCTGATCAATCCGCAGGCCGATCAGGAAGACATCAAGCGCACCATCGCCGCGCTCGGCCTCGACAAGCCCCTGTGGGAGCAGTACTGGATCTTCCTGACCAATGCGCTGCAGGGCAATCTCGGCATCTCTTTCGCGCACGGCACGCCGGCGCTGAAGCTGATCTTCGAGCGGATGCCGGCGACCATGGAGCTGGCGATCTGCGCGATCCTGCTGGCGATCGTGCTCGGCATCCCGCTGGGCCTGTGGGCGGGCCTGCGGCCCAACGGCATCGCCGGCAAGTCGATCATGACGGTGTCGATCCTGGGCTTCTCGCTGCCGACCTTCTGGGTCGGCCTGATGCTGATCATGGTGTTCGCGGTGCAGCTCGGCTGGCTGCCGTCGAACGGGCGCGGACAGACCGTCTCGGTGCTCGGCATCCCGGTCAGCTTCCTGACCGTCGACGGCATCCGCCATCTGGTGCTGCCGGCCGTCACGCTGTCACTGCTCAATATCGCGATGGTGATCCGGCTGACGCGCGCCGGCACCCAGGAGGCGATGCTGCAGGACTACGTCAAGTTCGCGCGCGCCAAGGGCCTGTCGAACACGCGCATCGTCGGCGTGCATGTGCTCAAGAACATCCTGATCCCGATCGTCACCGTGATCGCGCTGCAGTTCGGCTCGATCATCGCCTTCGCCATCGTCACCGAGACGATCTTCGCCTGGCCCGGCATGGGCAAGCTGATCATCGATTCGATTCAGCTGCTGGACCGGCCGGTGATCGTCGCCTACCTGATGGTGATCGTGACGCTGTTCATCCTGATCAACCTGGCGGTCGACATCATCTACAGCGTGCTCGACCCGCGCGTGCGCATCGCCGACAACAAGGGCTGATCCCATGACCATCGCTACGCAACCGGGCACGCCGGACGGACTGCCGGCTCCCACCACCGATATTCCCGCCGGCCCGCCGGGCACCCCGACCGGCACGCCGACGCCGTCCGCCGCGGCGGCCGTCGACACGCCATGGCGCCGCTTCGCCCGGCAGTTCTTCTCGAGCAAGATCGCGGTGGCGGGCCTGGCCGTGCTGATCGCGATCGTGCTGATCGCGATCTTCGCGCCGTGGCTGGCGCCGCAGGATCCCTACGACCTCGCCACGCTGGACGTGCTCGATGCGCGCCTGGCCCCGGGCGAGGTGGCCGGCAACGGCATGACCTTCCTGCTGGGCTCGGACGAGCAGGGCCGCGACATCCTGTCGGCGGTGATGTACGGCCTGCGCATCAGCATCGGCGTCGGCGTGGTCAGCACGGTGATCGCGCTGGTGCTGGGCGCCACGCTGGGGTTGATTGCCGGTTTCGTCGGCGGACGCGTCGAGGCGCTGATCATGCGCGTCGCCGATCTGCAGCTGTCGTTCCCGCCGATCCTGCTCGCGCTGATCCTGCTGGCCTTCCTGCGTCCGGGCATCGGCAATATCGTGATCGCGCTGGTGGCGGTGCAGTGGGCCTACTACGCGCGCACCACGCGCAGCGCGGCGCTGGTCGAGCGGCGCAAGGAATATATCGAGGCGGCCACGTGCCTGGGCCTGCCGGCGCGGCGCATCATGTTCCGCCACCTGCTGCCCAACTGCCTGCCGCCGCTGATCGTGATCGCCGCGCTGCAGGTGGCCTCGGCGATCACGCTGGAGGCCACGCTGTCCTTCCTCGGCCTGGGCGTGCCGATCACCGAGCCGTCGCTCGGTTCGCTGATCTCGAACGGCCAGCAGTACATGCTGTCCGGCAAGTACTGGATCAGCTTCTTCCCCGGCATTGCGCTGGTGATCACCATCGTCGCGATGAACCTGGTCGCCGACCAGCTGCGCGACGTCCTGAACCCGCGCCTGCAGACGCTTTAAGAGACGACGCCACAAGGGGAATACCGGATGAGCGGCAAACCAACACTGCTGGTCGAGGACCTGGAGACGCATTTCTTCACGCGCGGCGGCGTCGCGCGCGCGGTCGATCGCGTGTCCTTCTCGATCGGCCGCGGCGAGATCATGGGCCTGGTCGGCGAGTCCGGCTCGGGCAAGTCGATGACCGGCTATTCGATCATGGGACTGATCGACCCGCCGGGGCAGGTGGTCGGCGGGCGCATCGAGCTGACCAGCCGCGACGGCGTCACGCGCGACCTGCGCAGGCTGACGCCGGCGCAGATGCGCAACGTGCGCGGCAACCGCATCGCGATGATCTTCCAGGATCCGATGATGACGCTGAACCCGGTGCTGCGCATCGATACGCAGATGATCGAGGCGGTGCTGGCGCACGAGAAGGTGGACAAGGCCGTGGCGCGCGAGCGCGCGCGCAATGCGCTGGCGCGGGTCGGCATTCCGTCGCCGGACGAGCGGCTGCAGGCCTATCCGCACCAGTTCTCCGGCGGCATGCGCCAGCGCGTGGCGATCGCCATCGCGCTGCTGAACAAGCCGGACCTGATCATCGCCGACGAGCCGACCACCGCGCTCGACGTGACGATCCAGGGCCAGATCCTCTACGAGATGCAGAAGCTGTGCCGCGAGTCGGGCACCGCGCTGATCTGGATCACGCACGACCTGTCGGTGATCGCGGGCCTGGCCGACAGCGTCTGCGTGATGTACGCCGGCAGGATCGTCGAGGCCGGCGATGTGCGGCAGGTGCTCGAGCGTCCCGAACATCCCTACACGCACGGGCTGATCGGCTCGGCGCCGTCGCGCAATCCGCGCGGCACGCCGCTGCGGCAGATCCCCGGCATGACGCCGTCGCTGCTGAACCTGCCCGGCGGCTGCGCCTTCCGCGAGCGCTGCCCGCGCGCCACCGAGATCTGCCGCACCGAGCCGCCGCTGAGCAGCACGCCCGACGGACGGCGCCTGCGCTGCTTCCATCCGGTGCTCGAAACCCAGGAGGCCGCATGAACGGCATGACCGATATGTCCGTGATCGACGCGCCCGCCGCCGGGGCATCGACGACCCCGGCCGCGGCAAGCGAGACGCCGCTGCTGGAGCTGCGCGGCGTCTCCAAGCGCTTCGTCAAGTCGCTCGACGCCGCCGCCCGCATCGCCAATCTGTTCGGCGCGCATGCGAAGGAAGAAGTGGTGCACGCGGTCGACCATGTCGACCTCGCCATCCGCGCCGGCGAGGTGGTCGGCCTGGTCGGCGAATCGGGCTGCGGCAAGTCGACGCTGGGCCGGATGGCGGTCGGCCTGCATACGCTGACCGAAGGCACGCGGCTGTGGAAGGGCGTGGACCTGGAGCAGCTGCCGGCCGAGAAGAAGCGCGAGAAGCAGCTGGCGATCCAGATGATCTTCCAGGACCCGTATGCCTCGCTGAACCCGCGGCTGCGCGTGCTGGATATTGTCGGCGAGGCGCCGGTGGTGCACGGCATCGTGCCGGCCTCGGGCCAGAAGGCCTATGTCGAGGAGATGCTGACCCGGGTCGGCATGGACCCGACCGTCCTGCGGCGCTTTCCGCACCAGTTCTCCGGCGGCCAGCGCGCGCGCATCGGCATCGCGCGCGCGCTGGCGGTCAGGCCGGAATTCCTGGTCTGCGACGAGTCGGTGGCGGCGCTAGACGTGTCGATCCAGGCCCAGGTGCTGAACCTGTTCATGCGGCTGCGCGAGGAACTGAACCTCACCTACCTGTTCATCAGCCACGATCTCGGCGTGGTCAAGCACATCAGCGACCGCGTGGTGATCATGTACCTGGGCCGCGTGGTCGAATCGGCGCCGACCGAGCAGGTGTTCGCCGCGCCGAACCATCCGTACACGCAGGCGCTGCTGGCCGAGGCGCCCAAGCTGGAGGTCGGCAAGAAGACCTATGTGGCGATCCAGGGCGAGATTCCGTCGCCGCTGCATCCGCCGTCGGGCTGCCACTTCCATCCGCGCTGCCCGTACGCGATGCCGCGTTGCCGCGAGGAGGCGCCCGCGCTGAAGGAGATCGCACCGCTGCGGATGTCGGCCTGCCATCTGAACGACCAGCGCTGAGCGGCTCGCCGTACGGCCATCGGGCCACCGTCAGGCGGCCGTCCGTGGGCCATCGGTGAGGCACCGGCGGGGCCTCGGTGGGCCGGTCGGCGGCGCCTCGGTTGGCCGGTCGGCGGCGCGGTGGATGGGTCGTCGGCCTGGCCGTCGGCGGGCGCCGGGCCCCGCCCGCCCTGGCGCGATCGAATACAATCGGGCACAAAGGAAAACGCCCCCGGAGAACCCATGTCCACCCGCATCGTCCGCGCCGCCTGCCCGCACGATTGTCCCGACAGCTGCGCGCTGCTCGTCACCGTCGAGGACGGCCGCGCCGTCAAGGTGGCGGGCGATCCGGACCACCCGGGCACGCAGGGCGTGCTGTGCACCAAGGTGTCGCGTTATACCGAGCGCACCTACCATCCCGATCGCCTGCTGAGCCCGATGAAGCGGGTCGGCCCCAAGGGCAGCGGGCAATTCGCGCCGATCGGCTGGGACGAGGCGCTCGACATCGTCGCCGAACGGCTCGGCGCGATCGCCGCGCGCGATCCGCAGGCCATCGTGCCCTACAGCTATGCCGGCACGATGGGGCTGGTGCAGGGCGAAAGCATGGCCGCGCGCTTCTTCCACAAGCTCGGCGCCTCGCTGCTCGACCGCACCATCTGCGCGAGCGCCGGCGCCACCGCGCTGCGCTACACCTATGGCGCCAGCGTCGGCATGGATATCGAACATGTCGAGGACGCCAAGCTGATCGTGATCTGGGGCGGCAATCCGATCGCCTCGAACCTGCACTTCTGGACGCGCGTGCAGCAGGCCAAGCGCCGCGGCGCGACGCTGGTGGCGATCGATCCGTACCGCTCGCTGACGGCGGAGAAGTGCCATCGGCATATCGCGCCGATGCCGGGTACCGACGGCGCGCTGGCGCTGGCGATCATGCATGTGCTGATCCGCGACGATCTGCTCGACCACGACTACATCGCGCGGCATACGGTCGGCTTCGACGCGCTGCGCGACCGCGCGGCGCAGTTCTCGCCCGCGCGCGCCGCGCAGATCTGCGGCATCGATGCCGAGGAGATCGAATGGCTGGCGGGCCTGTACGGCAAGCTGGCCGTGCGCGAACGGCAACCGGTGGCGATCCGCCTGAACTACGGCATGCAGCGGGCGCACGGCGGCGGCCAGGCGGTGCGCGCGGTGGCCTGCCTGCCGTCGCTGGTGGGCGCGTGGCGCCACGCCGCCGGCGGGCTGCAGCTGTCGACCTCGGGCTTCTTCCCGATCGACAACGCCGCGCTGCAGCGCCCGGACCTGCTGCCGAGCTGGCCCAGGCTGCCGCGCACGATCAATATGTCGACGATCGGCGATGCGCTGCTCGGCGAAGGGCTGCCGGCCGGCACGCCGCCGATCGAGGCGATCGTCGTCTACAACAGCAACCCGGTCGCGGTCGCGCCGCACTCGGGCAAGGTGGCGGCGGGCTTCGCGCGCGAGGACCTGTTCACCGTGGTGCTCGAGCACTTCCGCACCGATACCGCGGATTACGCCGACATCATCCTCCCGGCCACCACCCAGCTCGAGCACGTCGACATCCACAAGGCCTACGGCCACACTTATTTCCTCGCCAACAACCAGGCCATCGCGCCGCTTGGCGAGGCGCTGCCCAATACCGAGATCTTCCGGCGGCTGGCGCGGCGCATGGGCTTTACCGAGCCGTGCTTTGCCGACAGCGACGAGGACATCGCCGCGCAGGCCATCGTGCGCGGCGATCCGCGCGCGGCGGGCATCGACTGGCAGACGCTGAAGGAAAGCGGCTGGCAGAAGCTGAAGCTGCCGGCGGCACCGTTTGCCGAGGGCGGTTTCCCGAGCCCCACCGGCAAGTGCCAGTTCTACGCGGCCGAGATGGTCAAGGACGGCCTCGATCCCTTGCCCGGCTACGTGCCGCCGTACGAGGCGCCGGCCAGCGCGCCGGAGCTGGCGGCGCGCTATCCGCTGGCGATGATCTCGCCGCCGGCGCGCAATTTCCTCAACAGCACCTTCGTCAACGTCGACAGCCTGCGCGCCACCGAGGGCGAGCCGCATCTGGACATCCATCCCGACGACGCCGCCGCGCGCGGCATCGTCGACGGCATGATGGTGCGGGCCTTCAACGACCGCGGCAGCATGCAGGCGCGCGCCCGCGTCACCGACCGCGCGCGCCAGGGGCTGGTGGTCGGGCTGTCGATCTGGTGGAAGAAGCTGGCCCCGGACGGCAAGAACGCCAACGAGCTGACCAGCCAGCGCCTGACCGACATGGGCCGCGCGCCGGTCTTCTACGACTGCCTGGTGCAGGTGGAGGCCGCCGCGCAGGCGGTGACGTGATGGCACGGCGGCCGGCTCGCGTCCGCGTGGCGGCCGCGCTGGCCGCCGTCGCGTTTGGCGCGCTGCTGGCCGGCTGCGAGGCCGTCGGCTACTACGCGCAGTCGATCAGCGGCCATCTGGGCGTGATGGCCCAGGCCACGCCGCTGTCCGACGCGATCGCCTACGCCAACGGCAGCAACGACAAGCGGCTGGCCGACCGGCTCGCGCTGGCCGGGCGCATGCGCGATTTCGCCTCGCGCGAACTGGCGCTGCCGGACAACGGCAGCTACCGCCATTACGCCAATCTGCATCGACCCTACGTGGTGTGGAGCGTGTTCGCCACGCCCGAGCTGTCGATGGAGCTGCACAAGTGGTGCTTCCTGGTGGTCGGCTGCATCAACTACCGCGGCTACTACGCGATCGAGGACGCGCACCGCTATGCCGCCGCGCTGCGCAGCCAGGGGCTGGAGACCTATGTGGCCGGCGTGCCCGCCTATTCGACGCTGGGCTATTTCGACGATCCGCTGCTGAACACCTTCGTCTATCTGCCCGAGGGCGAACTGGCGCGGATGATCTTCCACGAGCTGGCGCACCAGGTGGTCTACGTGCGCAACGACACCACCTTCAACGAGTCGTTCGCCTCCGCGGTGGAGATCGCCGGCGTCGAGCGCTGGCTGGCGCGCGAGGCATCGGCCGACGCGCGCGCCAGCTACCGGCAGTACGACGCGCGCCGGCAGCAGTTCCGCGCGATGCTGCTGCAGGCGCGCGCGGAGCTCGACGCGCTGTACCGCCGGCCGATCGACGACAACGCCAAGCGCGCCGGCAAGGCGGCGATCTTCGCCGCGCTGCGCCAGCGCTATGCGGCGCTGAAGGAGTCGTGGGGCGGCTACAGCGGCTACGACCGCTGGTTCTCGCAGCCGCTGACCAATGCCCATCTGGCCGCGGTGGCCACCTATCAGCAATGGGTGCCGGCGTTCCTGGCGCTGCTCGATCAATGCGGCGGCGACTGGAAGGCCTTCTATGCCGAGGCCGAGCGCATCGGCAAGCTCAAGCCCGAGCAGCGCAAGGCGCGGCTGCGGGCGCTGGCGCCGAACGAGGCGGGGACCGGCGCGGCGGCCATGAACGCGGCCGCCGGCGGTACTGCGGTGGGCAACGCTCCGGTCGGCAACGCTGCGGCGGCTCATGATGCAGCGGCTCATGCTGCGGCGGCTCATGATGCGGCGGATCATGCTGCGGCGGACCATGCTGCGGTGGACAACGCCGCGGCACCCCACAGTGCGGCCGGCAAGGGCGCAACCATCGCCGCGCCCGGCGGGTCCTAGGGTATTCCCGCGCCTGCGTGCGCACCGACTCCGCCATCGAGCGCCTTTACACTGGCAGCGGTTCAGAGGACTTCATCTAACGTGTGGTCCTGGTGTTGTCTTAAGGGGGCCCGCCGTTTAGCATCGCCGTTTAGCGTCGCAAAAATCGAACGATCATTCAGAAACCAGGAGACGGCATATGGAAAAGCAGTGGCTGAAACACTATCCGGCAGGCGTACCCGCCGAGATCGACGCCAGCCAGTACCGGTCGCTTGCCCAGCTGCTGGAGGAATCCTTTCGGGACTACGCGGACCGGCGCGCCTTCGTCTGCATGGACAAGGCAATCACCTATGCCGAGCTGGACAAGCTGTCCGGCCACTTCGCCGCCTGGCTGCAGGCGCGCGGTCTCAAGCCGGGGGCGCGGGTCGCGATCATGATGCCGAACGTGCTGCAATACCCGGTCGTGCTGGCCGGCGTGCTGCGCGCGGGCATGGTGGTCGTCAACGTCAATCCGCTGTACACGCCGCGCGAGCTCGAGCACCAGCTCAAGGACAGCGGCGCCGAGGCGATCGTGATCCTGGAGAACTTCGCCGCCACGCTGCAGCAGGTGTTGTCCGCCACGCCGGTGCGGCATGTGGTGGTCGCCAGCATGGGCGACATGCTGGGCGGGCTCAAGGGTGCCGTCGTCAACTTCGTCGTGCGCAACGTCAAGAAGATGGTGCCGGCGTGGGAGCTGCCCAACTGCGTGCGCTTCCCCACGGCGCTGGCCGAGGGCAGCCGGCTGCAGCGCAAGCCGGTCGACACCGGTCCGGACGATATCGCCTTCCTGCAGTACACCGGCGGCACCACCGGCGTGTCCAAGGGTGCGGTGCTGCTGCACCGGAACGTGGTCGCCAACGTGCTGCAGTCGCAGGCGTGGATGCAGCCCGCGCTGGCCAAGGGCGCGCCGATCGACCAGGTGGTGACCATCACCGCGCTGCCGCTGTATCACATCTTCGCGCTGACGGTCTGCGCGCTGCTGGGCATGCGCAGCGGCGGCCTGAGCGTGCTGATTCCGAATCCGCGCGACATCCCGGGCTTCATCAAGGAGTTGCAGAAGTACCGCTTCCACATGTTCCCGGCGGTCAACACGCTGTACAACGCGCTGATCAATCACCCGGACATCGACAAGGTCGATTTCTCGGGGCTGCGCGTGGCCAACGGCGGCGGCATGGCGGTGCAGGAAGCGGTCGCGAAGAAATGGCTCGCCAAGACCGGCTGCCCGATCATCGAGGGCTACGGCCTGTCCGAGACGTCGCCGTCGGCGACCTGCAATCCGACCGACAGCGACGCCTTCTCCGGCACCATCGGCCTGCCGCTGCCTTCGACCGAGATCGCGATCCGCGACGACGACGGCCGCGACGTGCCGCTGGGCCAGCCAGGCGAGATCTGCCTGCGCGGGCCGCAGGTGATGGCCGGCTACTGGAACCGGCCGGACGAGACCGCCAAGGTCATGACGCCGGACGGCTTCTTCAAGACGGGCGACATCGGCATCATGGACGAGCGCGGCTATACCCGCATCGTCGACCGCAAGAAGGACATGATCCTGGTGTCGGGCTTCAACGTGTACCCGAACGAGATCGAGGGCGTGGTCGCGGAGTGCCCGGGCGTGCTGGAAGTCGCGGCTGTCGGCGTGCCGGACGAGCATTCGGGCGAGGTGGTCAAGCTGTTCGTGGTCAAGAAGGACCCGGCGCTGACCGAGCAGGATGTGATCGCGTTCTGCAAGGACCGGCTGACGGGCTACAAGCGACCCAGGTACGTCGAGTTCCGTACCGAGCTGCCGAAGACCAACGTCGGCAAGATCCTGCGGCGGGAGCTGCGCGACTCGCGCAAGGCGGCCTGATCGCCTTCACGGCGCCGGGCAGCCCGGCGCCGGCTCAGCACTCGTTGGACGGCGCCAGCCCCGGCTCGCGCCGTCCGTCCGCGTATACCACGCGCACGCAGCTGCCGACATCGAGGCCCGGTGCGGCCGGGCCGTTGATGGTCGCATTGGTGCCGTCGTTCAGCTTGACCTCGTAGGCGAAGATGTCGACCTGCTGCACCGGCTGGCGATTGAGCAGCCGGCCGAGATCGAAGGCCAGGCCGACGCCCACGCCACCGCCGTGCCAGCCGCCGCCGCTGGCGGCGCCCACTCCCACCCCATAGCCGGAATAGCCGCGCGCCTGTTCGACGTCGACGCGCGTGACGAAGCGTTTCTCGGCGATCCGCCCCAGCTTGACGGTGGCATTGACCGGCGTGATCTGCGGCGCCGGCGGCGCGCTCGGCGAACTGGCGCAGCCGCCTGCCAGTGCCGCCACGGTGGCGGCCGCGACGGCCATCGCGGCGGCCCGCACGGGCAGGCCGGATACACGCCACGCTTGCGCTTGCGGCCGCGCTGGCGACCTCGGTTGCGGCCTCGGTTGCGTCATCAGGGATTTCATGCGGACACCAGTGTCGATTTGAGGCGGCCCAGCAGCTTGAACAGCGCGCGCCGCTCGGTTTCGGCCAGCCCGCCGAACAATTGCTCGACCCATTGCTCGTGCGCGCGCGCCATGCGCGTGAAGGCGGCGCGGCCGGCGGGCGTGAGCCGGATCAGATAGGCGCGCCGGTCGTTGGCAAGCGGCTCGCGCGAAACCAGCCCTTCCTGCTGCAGCTGATCGGTGATGCCGGTCACGTTGCCGCCGGTCACCATCATGCGGCGCGACAGCTCGCCCATCTTCAGGCCCTCGGGATGGCGCTCGAGCTGGGCCATCAGGTCGAAGCGCGGCAGCGTGCAGCCGAACGACTCGCGCAGCCGGCCGCGGATATCGGCCTCGACCAGGTTGGTGCAGGTCAGCAGCCGCAGCCACAGGCGCAGGGCCTCGTGGCTGGCATCATCGGCGCGGGTTTCGAGATCGACTGGCACCGTGTTGGACGCGGCGTCGGCGGCGGAAGTCGGCATCGCAGGCGGCAAGGGAAAATGTTGACGCCTGAAGTATATGCGCTAAGCCAGCCGCGAGGCGCGCTCCCGCGGCGGCCGCGCCAGGGGCCGGATCAGTCGACCTTCGCGCCCGAATCCTTGACCACCTTGGCCCACTTGGCGGTTTCGGCGCGGATATGCTGGGCGAACTGCTGCGGCGTGCTGCCTACCGGCTCGGCGCCCTGCGCCTGCAGCTTCTCGCGCATCGCCGGCGTCCCCAGCGCCTTGGCCACTTCCTGCTGGATCCGCGACACGATCGCGGGCGGCGTGCCGGCCGGCGCCAGCAGGCCGAACCACGAGCTGGCTTCGTAGTTGGGCAGCTTGGCCGCCTGCGCGATGGTCGGCAGGTCGGGCAGGGCAGGCGACGGCTTGGCGCTGGTCACCGCCAGCGCCTTCAGCTTGCCGGCCTTGATCAGCGACATCGACGAAGGCAGGTTGTCGAACATCACCTGCATGGTGCCGCCCGCCAGGTCGGTCAGCGCCGGGCCGCTGCCCTTGTACGGGAAGTGGACCATGAAGGTGCGGGTCTGCGTCTTGAACAGTTCGCCGGCCAGATGGATCGAGGTGCCGTTGCCGCTCGAGGCCATGTTCAGCTTGCCGGGATTGGCGCGCGCATAGGCGATCAGGTCGTTGACGCTGTTGATCTTGTTCTGCTGCGCGAAGGCCGGGTTCAGCACCAGCACGTTCGGCACCGCGGCGACCTCGGTGATCGGCGCGAAGTCCTTGATCGGGTCGTACGGCAGCTTGCTGTACAGCGACTGGTTGATACCGTGGGTGCCGACCGTTCCCATCAGCAGCGTGTAGCCGTCGGGCTCGGCCTTGGAGACGATCTCGGCGCCGATGTTGCCGCCCGCGCCGGGCCGGTTGTCGACCACCACGTTCCAGCCCGGCAGCTTCGACAGTTCCGCGGCGACCGCGCGCGCCAGGATGTCGGTGGTGCCGCCCGGGGCGAAGGGCACCACCATGCGGATCGGCTTGGCCGGATAGCCGGCCGGGTCGGCGGCATGCGCGGACGATAGCCACGCGAGGCCGGCCAGCCCGCTCAGGGTGGCGGCCAGGGTCAGGCGCAGCGCGCGGCGGCGGGGGGCTTGCATCGGTCGTCTCCTTGCGCGCCGTTGGAAGAGCAGGCGCGTCGTGTTGTCGGTGTGTTGTTGCTGCGTTGTCGTTGCGCAATCGCTGCGGTGTTGCCGCGATGTCGCCGCGTTGCTGCTCGCACGGCCGGCGGGTCGCCGGGACTGCTGCATTCTAGTGGCGCCGACGAGGCAATGCCGATGAGGTGAAGCCCTATGGCGGCGCCGCGCGCCGTCATGGGGTGGGCCGAGCTTGGCCCTAGCTTGGCGCGGGCAGGAGCCCGGGCAGGGGCTCGGGCGGCGCCGATAAAAAAGGCACCCGAAGGTGCCTTTCGAAGACGCGCTTCAGGCCGGCGCACGGCCGGCCGTCGGTGCTCGCGTTCAGAACTTGTGGCGGATACCGATGCCCACGCCGACCATATTGTCTTCGCCGGCGCCCAGCGGGTAGCCGTTGGCGAAGCTGATGACGGCGCTGTCGAAGTTCAGGCCGGCGTTCTTGGTGTAGGCGGCGGTCAGGTAGATGTCGGTCCGCTTGGTGATGTTGTAGTCCGCCACGAAGCTGACCTGCCACGGGTTCGGTGCGTTGACGCCGTTCAGGTTCTTGACGTCGGCGTAGTAGTACGCCAGCGTCAGGCCCAGCGCGGCGGTGGCCTGGTAGTTGGCGCCGGCCCAGTAGTAGTCGTCGCGGTAGATGGTGGCGTCGTTCGGGGCCTTGTTCTGGCCCCAGCGGTAGCCTGCCATCAGCTTGGCCGGGCCGAAGGCGTAGCTGGCCGCGGCACCCGCCTTGCGGAACGTCGCGGTGTCGCCGCCGGTGTTGGCCACCGTCGGGTTCGACTGGTCGTAGGCGATGGTCACGCCCAGCGGACCGGCCGCGTACGCCACCGCACCACCGTAGCCGGTGTCACGGCGGAACTGGCCCGGCACTTCGCCGCCGCCGGCCACGCCGTTGCCGAACGACCAGTGCGCGATGGCGGTGACCGGACCGAACTTGCCGGTGTACTTGGCGGTGTTGTCCGAGCGGAAGTTGGTACCCAGCTGATAGGCGATCGGTTCGTACTGCGTCGCGTAGCCGGTCGGCGAGAAGTTGGCGAATGCATCGAACATCGAGGTGTACTGGCGACCGAAGGTGATGCGGCCGACCTGGTTGCTCTCGATACCGACATACGCCTGACGGCCGAACAGGCGGCCGCCCTGCTGCATGCGGCCGTCATCCACGCCGAAGCCGCTTTCCAGCACGAACAGCGCCTTCATGCCGCCGCCGAGATCTTCCACGCCGCGCAGACCCCAGCGCGAACCGGACAGGCCGCCGGAAGTCACCCCGAACTTGTTTTCTCCACGGCCCGGGAATCCGGCCGTGCCCGCCGCGGTCGAGGACATGTTGCTGACGTACTCGATGTTGGCGTCGACCACCCCGTAAAGCGTGACGCTCGATTGGGCCTGAGCGGTCCCGGCGAAAGCGCCGAGCGCGGCCAATGCAAGAAGCGACTTCTTCATGCTGGTTTATCTCCTGTAGTAAGAATTATTGGTGTGATGCGCGAGACAGCCTCCTGAACTCTCCATGGTCTGCGCACCCAACTTCGCGAGAAGTTGTCGGGTACTGTAACAAACGGCATTGTTTGCACAATCGCACAGTCGTTCTATTGTCGGCTTTTCACAACTCAGGGTTTTGGAGTAGCCCGCCAGCCCAGGCCAGTACTGGCAAGGCGCCCCGCGAGGGCGGTCCGAAACGGGGGCGGTACAATGCGGGAATTCCCCGAACCGACCCAAGGCGGCTCATCGTCACTTTCACCGTCACGCCGGCCGCCACCGCCGTACCGACATGGACAAGCTGATCCACGAATTCGACGTCGCCCTGCGCGCCATCACCGGCGCGACCCGTGCGGGGCGCCCCAGCCCGGCCGAGACGCTGGGCGAGCACGACGATACGCAACTGGACGCCGGCGAGCGCCGGCATGTCGCCGGGCTGATGCGGGTCAACCATGTCGGCGAGGTCTGCGCCCAGGCGCTGTACCAGGCCCAGAAGCTGACCGCGCGCGACGGCGCGGTGCGCGCGCAGATGGATGCCGCCGCGCGCGAGGAGGAGGATCACCTCGGCTGGTGCGCGGAGCGCCTGCGCGAGCTCGGCTCGCGGCCGAGCCTGCTGAACCCGCTGTGGTACGCCGGCGCCTTCGCCATCGGCTGGCTGGCCGGCCGCGCCGGCGATCGCGCGAGCCTGGGCTTCGTTTCCGAGACCGAGCGCCAGGTCGAGCAGCACCTGACCGGCCATCTGGAGCAGTTGCCTCCCGCCGATGCGCGCTCGCGCGCGATCCTCGAGCAGATGCGCGACGACGAGGCCCGCCATGGCGCCAGCGCGCGCGAAGCGGGCGGGATCACGCTGCCCGCCCCGGTGCGGGCGGCGATGCGCGCGGCCTCGCGCGTGATGACCACCACGGCTTACCGGATCTGAAGCGGACTGAAGCGGATCTGAAGCGGATCTGAAGCGGGCCTGACGCGGAGCCGACGGTCCCGTCGCGACCCGCACGGCGCGCCGGACCGCGTCGTCCGGCGCCCGCCGCGGGCTCTCCCCAGCGGCTCTCCGCATCGAATCGTTGTATCCTTTGGCCGGGCTCGGGACCGCGGTATTTCCTTGCGCCAGCGACTTCTCCCCGCGTAGTTCTCAGGTGGTTTCTCGGCTTTCTCCCCTAAGACCTTCATTTCATTAGGAATTCACCTTCCTGGTGCGCGCTCGCCCTGCGCTAAGTCTTTGTTCTGATTCCGAAAAACGCCTTTTCGGCACCGTTGACGAGCCTTGACCGGCCAATAGGCTTCCTCTAAAGTGGGGAATAGTGTGAGGAAGTGTATTTTTGTGTGAGGAAAGGGCTTCGGTGTGGGATGATGTGCACTAGCCGAAGCGGACCAGTCAACGCCACGCCAAGCCGCCGAAGGCAGGCGCGGGACGGGGGTGAACTTGTTTCAGGGAGCATCGGCGCTCTCCCTCGATGCCAAGGGTCGGATGTCGATTCCGACGCGGCACCGGGAAGCGCTGCAACAACAGGCCGAGGGCCGGGTGACGCTGACCAAGCACCCGGATGGATGCCTGCTGCTCTTTCCCCGGCCGGAATGGGAAACCTTTCGCACACGGATTGCGGCGTTGCCGATGGACGCGCACTGGTGGAAGCGCATTTTTCTGGGCAATGCCGCCGACGTCGAAATGGACAGCGCCGGGCGCGTGCTGATCGCGCCGGAGCTGCGCAGCGCCGCCATGCTGGACAAGGAAGTGATGCTGCTCGGCATGGGCAGCCATTTCGAGGTCTGGGATGCCGCGACCTACGCCGCCAAGGAACAGCAGGCGATGGCCCAGGGCATGCCTGAAGCATTGAAGAACTTCTCTTTCTGAAGTGGTTATGGAACCGACCCGTACGCCGGGGCCCACCCCCCTGCGCCATCGCACCGTGCTGCTGGACGAAGCCGTCGATGCGCTCGTGTGGCGGCCCGACGGCGTCTACGTGGACGGCACCTTCGGCAGGGGAGGGCACAGCCGGGCCGTGCTGGCGCGGCTGGGACCCGAAGGGGCACTGGTCGCCTTCGACAAGGATCCGGCAGCAATCGCAGAAGCGGGCACCATCAAGGATGCCCGCTTCTCTATTGAGCACGCGAGCTTCGCCGCCATGGGCGAGCGCCTGGCCGGCGCGAAGGTCGCGGGCGTGCTGCTCGACCTGGGGATCAGCTCGCCCCAGATCGACGACGCAGCGAGGGGGTTTTCGTTTCGGTTCGAGGGCCCGCTCGACATGCGCATGGACACCACGCGCGGCATCACCGCCGCCGAGTGGCTGGCGCAGGCCGACGAGCAGGACATCGCGAGGGTGATACGAGACTATGGGGAAGAACGGTTTGCTGTACAGATTGCAAAGGCGATTGTTGCTCGCCGGAGCGAACCCGGCGATGGCGGACGCCTCGCCACTACTGCCGACCTTGCCGCGCTCGTGGCGAAAGCCGTCAAGACACGCGAGAAGGGTCAGGACCCTGCGACCCGCACCTTTCAGGCTCTACGGATTTTCATCAATCAAGAGCTTGCGGACCTCGAAAGCGGTCTGAGCGCGGCCTACGATCTGCTCGAGGTAGGGGGACGGCTGGTGGTGATCAGCTTTCATTCGCTGGAGGACCGCATCGTCAAGCGGTTCATGCAGGCGCACGCACGCCCGCAGCAGGACGCCGATCCGGCGCTGCGGCGCGCGCCGCTGCGCGCGGCCGACCTGCCCCAGCCCACGATGAAGCTGCTCGGCCGCGTCAAGCCCGGTGCCCGGGAAACCGCCGACAACCCCCGCGCGCGCTCGGCCGTGATGCGCGTCGCTGAAAAACTGGCGCCCGCCGCGCCGCAGGGTGGGGCGCGCGCATGAACCGCCTGACCTTCTTCCTGCTCGGCGCGCTGATCCTGTGCGCGCTGTCGCTCGTCAGCGCCCAGCACGAGGCGCGCACGCTGTTCGTCGCGCTCGAGCGCGCGCAGTCCGAGGAGCGCCAGCTCGAGACCGACTGGTCGCGGCTGCAATACCAGCAGAGCGCGCTGTCCAAGAGCGCGCGCATCGCCGACGCGGCCCGCGCGCAATTGAAGATGTCGCCGGTCAGCCCCGGTCGTACCCAATACCTGCAGGGCATCGTGCTGCCGCGCACCGAAGGCGAGGGCGCCAACGGTGCCGCCGGTGCCAATGGCGCCAATGGTGCCAACGGTGCCAACGGTGCCGAAACGCAGCAGCGCAACGCCGCGGAGGCCCGTCCATGACGATGGCCCGCCCGAGCCTGCACCGCCCGCGCAATGCGCGGCCCGCGGCCACGCGTCCGCGCTCCGGCCAGTTCTCGGCCAGCCCGGTGCTCGGCCTGCGCCTGCCGATGTGGCGCTCCAAGCTGGTGGTGTTCCTGATGTTCACGGCCTTCGTCGCGCTGGCCGTGCGCGCGCTGTGGATCCAGGGCCCGGGCAACCAGTTCTACGAAGCCGAGGGCAAGAAGCGCTTCCAGCGCACGCTCGAGCTGCCGGCCACGCGCGGCAAGATCCTCGACCGCAACGGCCTGGTGCTGGCCACCAGCCTGCCGGTCAAGGCGATCTGGGCGGTGCCCGAGGACGTGCCGTCGAACCTGGATGCCGGCAAGCTGCGCCAGCTCGCCAGGCTGCTCGACATGTCCGAGAAGGATCTGCGCAAGAAGCTGACCGAGGACAAGAGCTTCGTCTACCTGAAGCGGCAGGTGCTGCCCGACGTGGCCGAGAAGATCGCGGCGCTGAAGATCGACGGCGTGCACCAGAGCGGCGAGTACAAGCGCTTCTACCCGGAAGGGGAGGCGATGGCGCATATCGTCGGCTTCACCAACGTCGAGGACCGCGGCCAGGAAGGCATGGAGCTGGCGCGCGAAGGCGTGCTGGCCGGCAAGGCGGGCGCGCGCCAGGTCATCAAGGACCGGCTCGGCCGCGTGGTCGAGGACATCGGCGTGCTGCGCAGCCCGCGCGACGGCCAGGACCTGCAGCTGTCGATCGACGCCAAGATCCAGTACCTGGCCTTCAACGAGGTCAAGGCGGTGGCCGAGCGCAGCAAGGCCAAGGCCGCCAGCGCGGTGGTGCTCGACGCGCAGACCGGCGAGGTGCTGGCGCTGGCCAACTGGCCCAGCTACAACCCGAACGACCGCGCGCGCCTGTCCGGCGAGCAGCTGCGCAACCGCGTGCTGACCGACACCTTCGAGCCCGGCTCGATGATGAAGCCGATCACCGCCGCGCTGGCGCTGCAGCTCAAGCGCGTGACGCCGTCGACGGTGTTCCAGACCGAGGGCCGCTACACCTTCGAGCGCGCGACCATCTCCGACACCCACAACTACGGTCCGCTGACCGTCGCCGGCGTGATCCAGAAGTCCAGCAACATCGGCACCATCAAGATGGCGATGCTGATGAAGCCGCAGGAAATGTGGGACATGTTCACCAGCCTGGGCCTGGGCCAGGCGCCCAAGCTCGGCTTCCCCGGCGCCGCCGCGGGCCGAGTGCGCCCGTACAAGAGCTGGCGGCCGATCGAGCAGGCCACCATGTCGTACGGCTACGGCCTGTCGGTGTCGCTGATGCAGATGGCGCACGCCTATACGATCTTCGCCCACGACGGCGAGCTGATTCCGATCACGATGTTCCGCACCGACGGCCCGGCCAGCGGCGAGCGCGTGATCTCGCCCCAGGTCGCGCGCGACGTGCGAGGCATGCTCGAGATGGTGACGGCGCCCGGCGGCACCGCGACCCAGGCCCAGGTCATGGGCTACCGCGTCGGCGGCAAGACCGGCACCGCCTACAAGCACGTCGGCCGCGGCTACGACCGCAGCAAGTACCGCGCCTCGTTCATCGGCCTGGCGCCGATGTCGAACCCGCGCATCATCGTCGCCGTCAGCGTCGACGAGCCGACCTCGGGCAGCCACTATGGCGGCGCCGTCGCCGGCCCGGTGTTCGCCGCGATCACCGGCGGCACGCTGCGCGCGCTGAACGTCCAGCCCGATTCGCCGATCCGGCAGCTGGTGGTCACCGAAAGCGTGCCCGAGACCCTGCCCGATGCGCCGCCCGAAGCCCTGTCCGCCCGCGGAACCGGGAGCACCACCCGATGACCGCTCGCAGCAAGCACGCCGCCCTCGAACAGGCCGCTGCCAAGGCAGCGGCCTGGTTGCGCCAGCACGCCGGCCAGCAGTCGGGCCATACCGCCCGCCTGACCGGCGACACGCGCCGGCTGCGCCAAGGCGATGTCTTCTTCGCCTATGTGCTGGGCAACCAGCGCCTGTCGACCGACGGCCGCCCCTATATCGGCGAGGCGCTCGCGCGCGGCGCCGCGGCGGTGGTCTACGAGAGCCGCGGCTACGAGTGGCCGCATGGCGATGCCGTGCCGCACCTGCCGATCGAAGGGCTGGAGCGGCTGGCCGGGCCGATCGCCGCCGCCTGGTACGGCAACGCGGCGCGCGGACTGGCGATCACCGGCATCACGGGGACCAACGGCAAGACCTCGTGCAGCCAGTGGCTCGCGCGCGTGCTGCAGGCCACCGGTACCCGCTGCGCGACCATCGGCACGCTCGGCAGCGGCTTTCCGGACGCGCTGCAGCACACCGGCTTCACCACGCCCGACGCGGTGCAGCTGCAGGACAGCCTGGCTGAGCTGCATGCCGCCGGCGCGGCCGCGGTGGCGATGGAAGTGTCCTCGCACGGCCTCGAGCAGGGCCGCGTCGCCGGCACGCCGTTCCAGGTCGCGGTGCTGACCAACCTGACCCAGGACCACCTCGACTACCACGGCAGCATGGCCGAGTACGAGGCGGCCAAGACGCTGCTGTTCCACTGGCCGAAGCTGCAGGCCGCGGTGATCAACCGCGACGACGCGATGGGCCGGCGCCTGCTGGCGGGCGGCATGGCGGCGCGGCAGGTGATCGAATACGGCATCGGCGGCCCCGCCGGCCCGACCGGCTTCAGCGGCGGCGCGGCGTGGCTGCGCGCCACCGGCGTGAAGGCCACGCCGACCGGCACCGTGTTCAAGGTCGACGGCAGCTTCGGCAGCGCCGAGGTCGCCACGCCGCTGATCGGCGAATTCAACGTCAGCAATCTGCTGGCCGTGCTGGGCGCGGCGCTGGCCAATGGCGTCGCCTGGGACGCGGCGCTGGCCGCGCTGCGCGCGCTGCGCCCGGTCGACGGCCGCATGGAGCTGTTCGGCGGACACGAAGGGCCGCTGGCCGTGGTCGACTACGCGCATACCCCCGACGCGCTCGAGAAGACGCTGGACGCGCTGCGTCCGGTGGCCGCGGCGCGCCAGGGCCGGCTGTGGTGCGTGTTCGGTTGCGGCGGCGATCGCGATCCGGGCAAGCGTCCGCAGATGGGCGCGGTGGCCGAACGGCTGGCCGACGAGGTGGTGCTGACCAGCGACAACCCGCGCAGCGAGGACCCGCAGGCGATCCTCGATGCAATCGCCGACGGCATGCAGGACTTCCGCCGCGGCCGCCAGATCGAGGACCGCGCCGCGGCCATCCTCTACGCGGTCAAGCATGCCGGCGCGAACGACGTGGTGCTGGTGGCCGGCAAGGGCCACGAGGCCACGCAGGAAATCCAGGGCCGCAAGCGGCCGTTCTCCGATCGCGAGCATGTGCGTCTGGCGCTGGCGGCGCGCGGAGTATCGGCATGAGTACGAGCATGAGCACCGGCATGACGGCAACGGCCAAACCAGAACAGACGATGACCGACCTGCAGCAGGCCGCGGGCTGGATCGCCGGCGCACGCATCGAAGGCGATGGCGCGCGGCGGTTCACCCGCGTGCATACCGACAGCCGCACCGTCGAGCCCGGCGATCTGTTCGTCGCGCTGCGCGGCGAACGTTTCGACGCGCACGACTTCATTGCCGACGTGGCCGCCAAGGGCGCCGCCGCGGTGCTGGTCGAGCGCGACATCGGCGCCGCCGCGCCGGGTTTGCCGGCGATCGTGGCGCCCGATACGCGCGTCGCGCTGGGCCAGCTCGGCGCCGGCTGGCGCGCGCAGTTCACGTTGCCGACGGTCGCGGTGACCGGCAGCAACGGCAAGACCACGGTCAAGGAAATGATCGCGGCGATCTTCGCCGCGGCGGTCGGCGAAGCGCAGCGCCTGGCCACCGGCGGCAACCTGAACAACGACATCGGGCTGCCGCTGACGGTGCTGCGCCTGCGTCCGAGCCACCGGCTGGCGGTGCTCGAACTCGGCATGAACCATCCGGGCGAGACCGCAACGCTGGCGGCGATCGCGCAGCCCACGGTGGCGGTGATCACCAACGCGCAGCGCGAGCACCAGGAATTCATGGTCAGCGTCGAGGCCGTCGCGCACGAGCACGCCAGCATCCTGGCCGCGCTGCCGGCCGACGGCACCGCGGTGTTTCCGCTCGACGCGGCCAGCGGCGGCGCGCATGCCGGCATCTGGCGCGCCGCGGCCGGCGGCCGGCCGGTGCTGACCTTTGGCCTGGCCGAGGGCCGCGAGGCCAGCCAGGCCGACGTGACCGCCGAGGTCAGCCTCGACGATGGCGTGCAGCGGCTGCAGGTACGCGCGCCCGGCCGCGCCTTCGAGGTCCGGCTGGCGCTGCTCGGCATGCACAACGTGCGCAATGCGCTGGCGGCGATCGCCTGCGCGCTGGCCGCCGGCGTCGAGGTCGAGGCGATCCAGCGCGGCCTGGCCAGCTTCGCGCCGGTCAAGGGCCGGCTGCAGGTCAAGCGCGCCGCGGCCGGCACCGTGGTGATCGACGACACCTACAACGCCAACCCCGACTCGATGCGCGCCGCCATCGACGTGCTGGCCGGCTTCGCGCCGCCGCGCGTGCTGGTGATCGGCGACATGGGCGAGGTCGGCGATCAGGGACCGGCGTTCCACGCCGAGATCGGCGCCTATGCGCGCGCGCGCGGCATCGAGACGCTGTGGGCCACCGGCGAGGCCTCGCCGCACGCGGTGCAGGCCTTCGGCGAGGGCGCCCGGCACTTTGCCGGCGCCGACGCGCTGGCGGCGACGCTGGCCGCCGATGCGGACGGCACCGTCGCGCGGGCAAGCGCCGTGCTGGTCAAGGGCTCGCGCTTCATGCGGATGGAGCGCATGGTCGACGCGCTGGTGACGCCGTCGGCCGGGTCCGCCGGGTCGACTGGGCCGGCGGGGCCGGCGAACAAGGGTTGAGACTGAACGGCAGTGAAGCTTAACGATTGATTGGAATTGGCCGCCAGGCCCCTGAACGAGGGGCGGCGGCAGCAGACAGGAAAACGAAGAACGATGTTATTGGCCCTGGCCCAATGGCTGCAAGATGACTACAGCTTCCTGCGGGTCGTCAACTATCTGACCTTCCGCGCCGTGATGGCCAACCTCACGGCGCTGGTGATCGGCCTCGCGCTCGGTCCGTGGGTGATTCGCAAGCTGACCGAGATGAAGATCGGCCAGGCGGTGCGCACCATCGGCCCGCAGACCCATCTGGTCAAGTCCGGCACGCCGACCATGGGGGGCGTGCTGGTGCTGCTGTCGATCGGCATCTCGACGGTGCTGTGGTGCGACTGGGGCAACCGCTTCGTCTGGGTGGTGATGCTGGTGACCTTCGGCTACGGCGCGATCGGCTGGGTCGACGACTACCGCAAGGTCGTCTATCGCGACCCGCGCGGCATGTCGAGCGGCGAGAAGTATTTCTGGCAGACGCTGATCGGGCTGGTGGCCGCGGTCTATCTGGCCTTCTCGATTTCCGAGGCCAGCAACGTCAAGGTGTGGGAGCTGTTCCTGAGCTGGGTCGAGGGCGGGCTGTCGCTGGACATGCCCTACAAGTCGAACCTGCTGGTGCCCTTCTTCAAGGAAGTCAGCTACCCGCTGGGCGTGGCCGGCTTCATCGTGCTGACCTATTTCGTGATCGTCGGCTCGAGCAACGCCGTCAACCTGACCGACGGCCTCGACGGCCTGGTGATCATGCCGGTGGTGCTGGTCGGCAGCGCGCTCGGCGTGTTCGCCTACGTGATGGGCAACGCGGTCTACAGCAAGTACCTGCTGTTCCCGCATATCCCCGGGGCGGGCGAGCTGCTGATCTTCTGCTCGGCGATGGCCGGCGCGGGCCTGGCCTTCCTGTGGTTCAACGCGCATCCGGCGCAGGTGTTCATGGGCGATGTCGGCGCGCTGGCGCTGGGCGGGGCGCTCGGCACCATTGCCGTGATCGTGCGCCAGGAGATCGTGCTGTTCGTGATGGGCGGCGTGTTCGTCGCCGAGACGGTGTCGGTGATGCTGCAGGTCACCTGGTTCAAGTTCACCAAGCGCCGTTATGGCGAAGGGCGGCGGCTGTTCCGCATGGCGCCGCTGCACCACCATTTCGAGCTGAGCGGCTGGAAGGAAACGCAGGTGACGGTCCGCTTCTGGGTGATCACGCTGCTGCTGGTGCTGATCGGGCTGTCGACGCTGAAGCTGCGCTGAGGCGCACAGGCGGAACGCAGACCGGCAAGTTGAATCGACGACAGGAAATCAAGGGCAGGAAACGAAGTGTTTGGCGAGTTGCAGACCCCTCATGTGCTGGTACTGGGCCTCGGTGAATCGGGCCTGGCGATGGCGCGCTGGTGCGGCCGGTATGGCTGCGCGCTGCGCGTCGCCGACACGCGTCCGGCGCCCGCCAATCTCGCCTTCCTGCAGGCCGAGCTGCCCTCGGCCGAATTCGTCGGCGGCGCCGCCTTTGCGTCCGCCCTGCCGGCGCTGCTCGACGGCATCGGGCTGATCGCGATCAGCCCGGGCCTGTCGCCCACCGAGCCCGATACCGGCGCGCTGCTGGACGCGGCGCGCGAGCGCGGCATCCCGGTGTGGGGCGAGATCGAACTGTTCGCGCGCGCGCTGGCGCATCTGCAGGCGGAGGCCGGCTACGCGCCGAAGCTGCTGGCGATCACCGGCACCAACGGCAAGACCACCACCACCGCGCTGACCGGCCGGCTGGTCGAGCGCGCCGGCAAGACCGTCGCGGTCGCCGGCAATATCAGCCCGTCGGCGCTGGACAAGCTGTCGGCCTGCATCGCCTCGGCGACGCTGCCCGAGGTCTGGGTGCTCGAGCTGTCCAGCTTCCAGCTGGAGACCACGTATACGCTGGCGCCGCATGCGGCCGCGGTGCTCAACGTCACGCAGGACCATCTGGACTGGCACGGCACCATGCAGGCCTACGCGGCCGCCAAGCAGCGCATCTTCGGGCCGCAAGCCGTGGGCGCCGACGGTGCCGACGGTGCCCGCTGTGTGCAGGTGCTCAACCGCAACGACCGCCTGACGATGGAGATGGCGCGCCCGGGCATGGTCCCGGTGACCTTCGGCACCGACCTGCCCGAAGTGCCGGGCAGCTTCGGCATCCTGCGCGAGGGCGGCATGCCCTGGCTGGTGCTGGCGGAGCCCGATGGCGAAACTGAAGAGGCCAGGCCGCGCCGCCGCAAGAGCGCCGCGGGCGACGAGGCCGCGCCGGTGCCGGTGCGGCACAAGCGCCTGATGCCGGCCGACGCGCTGCATATCCGCGGCATGCACAACGCCACCAACGCGATGGCGGCGCTGGCGCTGTGCCGCGCCATCGATCTGCCGCTGAACGCGCTGCTGCACGGCCTGCGCGAGTACCGCGGCGAGCCGCACCGGGTCGAGTGGATCGCCACCATCGACGACGTCGAGTACTTCGACGACAGCAAGGGCACCAATGTCGGCGCGACCGTCGCGGCGCTGTCCGGGCTCGACAAGCGCGTGGTGCTGATCGCCGGTGGCGAGGGCAAGGGCCAGGATTTCTCGCCGCTGGCGGCGCCGGTGGCGCAGTACGCGCGCGCGGTGGTGCTGATCGGCAAGGCCGCCGGCGAACTGCGCGCGGCGCTGGAAGGCACCGGCGTTGCGCTGCTCGATGCGGGCTCGAACGAGGGCGCGCTGGAAGCGGCGGTGCGGCTGGCCGCCGAACAGGCCCAGGCGGGTGACGTGGTGCTGCTGTCGCCGGCCTGCGCGAGCCTGGACATGTTCCGCAATTACGTGCATCGCGCGCAGGTGTTCCGCGCCGCGGTGGAAGAACTGGCGCTGTCCCGGGGGATCATGCCATGAGCGAGATGCAGGCAGAGCGCCAGGCCAAGCGCAGCGGCTTCGTCGGCGCCACCATCGTCGGCGCGACCATCGGCAATGCCTGGGAAGGGCTGCGCGATGCGGTGTCCGGCGTCAAGCCGACCCGCTCGCGGATGATGGAGTACGACCAGCCGCTGCTGTGGGTAGCGATCGTGCTGCTGGCGCTCGGCCTGGTGATGGTCTATTCGGCGACCATCGCGCTGCCCGATTCGCCGCGCTTCGCCAATTACCGCGAGAGCCATTTCCTGATCCGCCATGCGTTCTCGCTGCTGATCGGGCTCGGCGTCGGGCTGCTGGCCTTCCAGGTGCCGGTCAAGTACTGGGACCGCTATGCGCCCAAGCTGTTCGTGCTGGCGCTGATCCTGCTGATCCTGGTGCTGGTGCCCTTCATCGGCAAGGGCGTCAACGGCGCGCGCCGCTGGATTCCGCTGGGCCTGATGAACTTCCAGCCGTCCGAGCTGATGAAGCTCGCGGTGGTGCTGTACGCGGCCAACTACACGGTGCGCAAGCAGGAATGGATGCAGAGCCTGGGCAAGGGCTTCCTGCCGATGGGCGTCGCGGTGGCGGTGGTCGGCATGCTGCTGCTGCTCGAGCCCGACATGGGCGCCTTCCTGGTGATCGCCGCGGTGGCGATGGGCATCCTGTTCCTTGGCGGCGTCAACGGCAAGCTGTTCGGCGCGCTGGTGGCGATCGCGGTGGGCACCTTCGCGCTGCTGATCGCGGTGTCGCCGTGGCGGCGCGAGCGGATCTTCGCCTATCTCGATCCCTGGCGCGAGGAATACGCGCTGGGCAAGGCCTATCAGCTGACGCATTCGCTGATCGCCTTCGGCCGCGGCGAATGGGCCGGGGTGGGGCTGGGCGGCAGCATCGAGAAGCTGCACTACCTGCCCGAGGCGCATACCGACTTCATCCTGGCCGTGATCGGCGAGGAGCTGGGCTTCATCGGCGTGCTGACCGCGATCGTGCTGTTCTACTGGCTGGTGCGCCGCGCCTTCTCGATCGGCCGCACCGCGCTGCAGCTGGACCGCACCTTCGCCGGGCTGGTCGCCAAGGGCATCGGCATCTGGATCGGCTGGCAGGCCTTCATCAACATGGGCGTGAACCTGGGCCTGCTGCCGACCAAGGGCCTGACGCTGCCGATGGTCAGCTACGGCGGTTCGGGGATCCTGATGAACTGCGTCGCGTTGGCCTTGCTGCTCCGTATCGATTACGAAAATCGGGTGTTGATGCGTGGAGGGAAGGTATGACCGGAACGCAGCAACGCCCGATTTCGGCGCAGGCTAACTTCCTGCGCCAGCAGGAAGTTAAGCGAAGCGGCCGAAGCCAAAACAGCGTGTTGATGCGTGGAGGGAAGGTATGACCGGAACGCAGCAACGCCCGATTTCGGCGCAGGCTAACTTCCTGCGCCAGCAGGAAGTTAAGCGAAGCGGCCGAAGCCAAAACAGCGTGTTGATGCGTGGAGGGAAGGTATGAGTTCCACGCAGCCACGCACCCTGCTCGTGATGGCGGGCGGCACCGGGGGCCATGTGTTCCCGGGGCTCGCCGTCGCGCATGCGCTGCGCGCGCAGGGCTGGCGCGTGGTCTGGCTCGGCAACCGCACCGGCATGGAAGCGACCCTGGTGCCGAAGCACGACATCCCGATGGAGTTCATCCAGTTCGGCGGGCTGCGCGGCAAGGGACTGCTGACCAAGCTGCTGCTGCCCCTGAACCTGCTGCGCGCGTTCTGGCAGAGCATCGGCGCGCTGCGCCGGGTGCGCCCGAGCGTGGTGCTCGGCATGGGCGGCTACATCACCTTCCCGGCCGGCATGATGGCCTCGCTGCTGGGCCGGCCGCTGGTGCTGCACGAGCAGAACTCGATCGCCGGGCTCGCCAACAAGGTGCTGGCCAAGGTCGCCGATCGCGTGCTGTGCGCGTTTCCGCAGACGCTGCCCGGCGCCGAGTGGACCGGCAATCCGGTGCGCGAGGAAGTGGCGGCGCTGATCGAGCCGGCGGCGCGCTACGACGCCCGCCAGGGTCCACTGCGGCTGCTGGTGGTCGGCGGCAGCCTCGGCGCGGCGGCGCTCAATGCGGTGGTCCCGCAGGCGCTGGCGCTGCTGCCGGAAGGCGAGCGGCCGCTGGTGCGGCACCAGGCCGGCGTCAAGCAGATCGACACGCTGCGGGCGAACTACGCCGCGGCAGGGGTCGCGGCCGAAGCGGTGCCCTTCATCGACGACATGGCGCAGGCGTATGCCGACGCCGATCTGGTGATCTGCCGCGCCGGCGCGATGACGGTATCGGAAGTGGCGGCCGCCGGCGTGGCCGCGCTGTTCGTGCCGTTCCCGCATGCGGTGGACGACCACCAGACCACCAACGCGCGCTTCCTGTCGGAACAGGGCGCCGCGCTGCTGGTGCAACAGAACGCATTGACCGCGGAAGGGCTGGCGCAGACGCTGGCCCGGCTGTCGCGGCCGCAACTGAAAGAGATGGCGCAGCGTGCGCGCGGACTCGCCAAGCCGGATGCGACCCGGCGCGTGGCGCAGGTCTGCAGCGAGCTGGCCAGGGATTAGCCAGGGATTTGGCAGGAATGAGCACGGGGAACCGAGGGATCGAGGTCCACCGACAAGCAACGGATTCATGAAGCATATCGTCAAGAACATCCACTTCGTAGGCATCGGCGGCGCCGGCATGAGCGGCATCGCCGAGGTGCTGCTCAATCTCGGCTACCGGGTGTCCGGTTCCGACATGGGCAGCAACGCCGCGACGCGACGCCTGACCGCGCTGGGCGCGACGGTGATGCACGGCCATGACGCCGCGCATATCGCCGGCGCCAACGCGGTGGTGGTGTCGACCGCCGTCAGCGGCGACAACCCCGAGGTGCTGGCCGCGCGCGCCAAGCGCATTCCGGTGGTGCCGCGCGCGGTGATGCTGGCCGAGCTGATGCGCCTGAAGCAGGGCGTCGCGATCGCCGGCACGCACGGCAAGACCACCACCACCAGCCTGGTGGCGTCGGTGCTGGCCGAGGGCGGACTCGATCCGACCTTCGTGATCGGCGGCCGGCTGAACTCGGCCGGCGCCAACGCGCGGCTGGGCACCGGCGACTTCATCGTCGCCGAGGCGGACGAATCGGACGCGTCGTTCCTGAACCTGTTCCCGGTGATCGAGGTCATCACCAATATCGACGCCGACCACATGGACACCTACGGGCATGACTTTGCCCGTCTGAAGCAGGCCTTCATCGAATTCACGCAGCGGCTGCCGTTCTACGGCATCGCGGTGCTGTGCGTCGACGACCCGAACGTGCGCGAGATCCTGCCGTTCGTGTCCAAGCCGGTGGTGCGCTACGGCTTCGCCGAGGATGCCCAGGTGCGCGCGGTCAACGCCCGCGCGGTCGACGGCCAGATGCATTTCACGGTGCTGCGCCAGCTGAACAACCATGCCGAGCCGCCGCTCGACGTGGTGCTGAACCTGCCGGGCCTGCACAACGTGCAGAACGCGCTGGCGGCGATCGCGATCGCCACCGAGCTGGAGGTGCCCGACGCCGCCATCGTCAAGGCGCTGCGCGAATTCCACGGCGTCGGCCGGCGCTTCCAGCGCTATGGCGAGGTGGCCTGCGCGGACGGCAGCGGCACCTTCACGCTGGTCGACGACTACGGCCATCACCCGGTCGAGATGGCGGCGACGCTGGCCGCCGCCCGCGGCGCGTTCCCGGGCCGCCGCCTGGTGCTGGCGTTCCAGCCGCATCGCTTCACGCGCACGCGCGACTGCTTCGAGGACTTCGTCAAGGTGCTCGGCACCGTCGACGCGCTGCTGCTGGCCGAGGTCTACGCGGCCGGCGAGGCGCCGATCGTGGCCGCCGACGGCCGCGCGCTGACGCGCGCGCTGCGCGTCGCCGGCAAGGTCGAGCCGGTCTTCGTCGAGCAGATCGACGACATGCCGCAAGCGGTCCTGGACGCGGCGCGCCCGGGCGACGTGGTGGTGACGATGGGCGCCGGCACGATCGGCGCGGTGCCGGGCCTGCTGGTGTCGGGCCAGGCCGCGGCGTCGGCGGCATCGTCCTCCGCGGCATCGGCGGCATCTTCCCCTTCGCAACCCGCTGCCTCGTCAGCGTCGCAACAACCACAGCAAGCGGCCGTGCCGCAAGCCGGAGGCCAGGCATGAGCTTCGTCCCCAATCCCCAAATCGATCCGAAGACGCTCGGCAAGGTCGGCGTGCTGATGGGCGGCCGTTCGGCCGAACGCGAAATCTCGCTGCTGTCCGGTCAGGGCGTGCTGGCCGCGCTGCAGTCGCGCGGCGTCGACGCGCATGCCTTCGATCCGGCGCTGCGCAGCGTCGCCGAACTGGCCGCGGCCGGCTTTGACCGCGTCTTCATCGCGCTGCACGGCCGCTACGGCGAGGACGGCACCATGCAGGGCCTGCTCGAGCAGCTGGGCATTCCGTACACCGGCAGCGGCGTGCTGGCCTCCGCGCTGGCGATGGACAAGCCCGCCACCAAGCGGCTGTGGAGCACGCATGGGCTGCCGACCCCGCGCTTCGCGATGCTGACGGCCGACTGCACCGAGCGCGAGTTCGACGCGGTGGCGGCGGATCTCGGCCTGCCGCTGATCGTCAAGCCGGCGCGGGAAGGCTCGTCGATCGGGCTGACCAAGGTGACCGAGGCCAGCCAGATGCGCGCCGCCTACGAGAAGGCCGCGGCGCTGGACAACGACGTGATCGCCGAAGCGTTCATCGACGGTGCCGAGCTGACCTGCCCGATCGTCGGCGAGGGCCGCGACGCGGTCGCGCTGCCGGTGATCCGCATCGTCGCGCCTGAGGCCAACTACGACTATCAAAACAAGTACTTCACGGACGTTACCCAGTACCTGTGCCCGGCGAACCTGGGCGATGCGCTGGAGCAGCGCGTGCGCAGCCTCGCGGTCGAGGCCTTCCGCGTGCTGGGCTGCCGCGGCTGGGCGCGTGCCGACGTGATGCTGACCGCCGACGGCCAGCCCTACCTGCTGGAGATGAACACCTCGCCCGGCATGACCGGCCATTCGCTGGTGCCGATGTCGGCGCGGGCGGCCGGCATCAGCTACGAGGACTTCGTGCTGCAGGTGGTCGCCGCGGCGACGCTGGACCTGCATCCGAACGAGCACTGGAAACCCGAATAACCCGCGGCTGACCCCGTACAACGAAGCCATCGCGCACCCCGAACCGACATGTGGCACAACGCACGCCTGCTGAACCTGATCGCCACCACGCTCTACGCCGTGGTGGTGGTGATGGCGCTCGCGGCCGGCCTGATGTGGCTGGCGCAGCGGCCGGTGTTCGCGATTACCCATGTCGAGCTGGCGCCGATGTACGGCGGCACGCTGCGCCACGTCAACGCGCCCGCGGTGCGGGCCAACGCGCTGGGCAAGCTGTCGGGCAACTTCTTCACGCTGGACCTGGACGCCGCGCGCCAGGCCTTCGAGTCGGTGCCCTGGGTGCGCAAGGCCAGCGTGCGGCGCGAATGGCCGAGCGGCCTGACGGTCAGGATCGAGGAACACGAGGCGCTGGGCACCTGGGGCGCGCCCGATACCGGGCGGTTGATCAATACCTATGGCGAGCTGTTCGTGGCCAATCCCGCCGAGGCGGAAGAGGACGCCCGGCTGCTCGCGCTCGATGGTCCGCCCGGCAGCGAGGCGGATGTCGTCGACAAACTCGAGATCATGCGCGAGTGGTTCCGGCCGTTGAAGGCCGAGCCGCTCGCGGTGACGTTGTCCGGGCGTTACGCCTGGCGGGCCAGGCTGTCCAACGGCATGGTGGTCGAATTCGGACGGGAACAGACCGACCTTGACCGGATGGCGATGGAGGAACGCGTCAAGCGTTTCGTCATCGCCTGGCCGCAGGTGACGGAGCAGTGGGGCAAGCAGATCGAGTACGCGGATTTGCGCTATCCGAACGGGTTTGCCATCCGGGCAGCCAATGTCCGCTTCCTGACCGAGGCCCAGGCGGCAGCCGCCGCCAAGGCCCGCGAGCAGGGGACGAGCAATGCGAACGGCGCCAACCGTGCCAATGCCAATGCAACTGGCGCGAAGCGTGGTCCGGCTTCCAACAACAATCCGACGCGACTGAGAAAAGAGAACGCGGAGAAAACCCGATGAGCAAGGAATACAAGGACCTGTTGGTTGGTCTGGACATCGGCACCTCGAAGGTGGCGGCGGTGGTTGCGGAATTGCGCCCCGACGGCAGCTACGAAGTGATCGGGATGGGCCAATCCGAGTCCAAGGGGTTGAAGAAAGGGGTCGTGGTCAATATCGAGGCCACCGTGCAGTCGATCCAGAAGGCGCTCGAGGAAGCCGAGCTGATGGCCGACTGCAAGATTTCCGAGGTCTTCACCGGCATTGCCGGCAGCCACATCCGTTCGTTCAACTCGAGCGGCATGGTGGCGATCAAGGACAAGGAGGTGACCCAGACCGATGTGGCGCGGGTCATCGAAACGGCGAAGGCGGTCAACATTCCGACCGACCAGCAGATCCTGCACATCCTGACCCAGGAATTCATCATCGACGGCCAGGAGGACGTGCGCGAGCCGATCGGCATGAGCGGCATCCGCCTGGAGGTCAAGGTCCATATCGTGACCGGCGCGGTCAGCGCGGCGCAGAACATCGTCAAGTGCGTGCGCCGCTGCGGGCTGGAGGTACACGACCTGATCCTGCAGCCGCTGGCGTCGAGCCTGGCGGTGCTGACCGAGGACGAGAAGGAGCTCGGCGTGGTGCTGGTCGACATCGGCGGCGGCACCACCGACATCGCGATCTTCAGCGAAGGCGCGATCCGCCATACCGCGGTGATTCCGATCGCGGGCGACCAGATCACCAACGACATCGCGATGGCGCTGCGCACGCCGACGCCCGATGCCGAGGACATCAAGATCCAGTACGGCATCGCCAAGCAGGCGATCGCCGATCCGGAGGAAATGATCGAGGTGCCGGGCGTGGGCGATCGCGGCACGCGCACGCTGTCGCGCCAGGCGCTGGCGGCGGTGATCGAGCCGCGCATCGAGGAGCTGTACTCGCTGGTGCATCAGGTCGTGCGCGAGTCCGGCTACGAGGAATTGCTGTCGTCCGGCATCGTGATCACCGGCGGCACCGCAATGATGCCCGGCATGGTGGAACTGGGAGAGGACATCTTCCTCAAACCGGTTCGGGTCGGCGTTCCGGAGTACCGCGACAATCTGCACGAGGTGGTCAAGAGCCCGCGCTACTCGACGGTGATGGGCCTGCTGCTGGAAGGCCGCGTGCAACGGATGCGCGGACGCAAGGTCGCGGTGCAGAGCGGTTCGGTCAAGCAGATCTGGACGCGCATGAAGGAATGGTTCGTCGGCAATTTCTGATCGGCCGGCATGAATTGGCGACGCGCCGTCGCCGACTGTCCACCGTGGCGGGCGCGGCGCGTTGATGGAGCAGTTTCTTTCTTCTTTCTTTTGGTTCTTTGTTCAGGAACCAAGGGTTGCGGCGGGGAGGCCGCAGCGTTTGGCGACTGATTTTTCTCGGAGGCAGTGATGGACTTTGACATGATCGAATCGGAAATGCAGGACGGCACCATCATCAAGGTGGTCGGCGTGGGCGGCGCGGGCGGCAACGCCGTGCAGCACATGATCAACCGCGGGGTGCAGGGCGTCGAATTCATCTGCATGAACACCGATGCGCAGGCGCTCAAGCGCTCGACCGCGGCGCGCGTGCTGCAACTGGGCAATACTGGCCTGGGCGCCGGCGCCAAGCCGGAGGTCGGCCGCACCTGCGCCGAATCGGCGCGCGAACAGATCGCCGACGCGCTGCGCGGCGCGCATATGGTCTTCATCACTGCCGGCATGGGCGGCGGCACCGGTACCGGTGCGGCGCCGATCGTGGCGCAGGTCGCCAAGGAGATGGGCATCCTGACCGTCGGCGTGGTCAGCAAGCCGTTCGACTTCGAAGGCGCGCGCCGCGCCAAGGTCGCCGAGCACGGCTCGGCCGAGCTGGAGAACAACGTCGACTCGCTGATCGTCGTGCTCAACGAGAAGCTGTTCGAGGTGATGGGCGACGACGCCGAGATGGACAAGTGCTTCCAGTGCGCGGACGACGTGCTGCACAACGCGGTGGCCGGCATTGCCGAGATCATCAACGTGGACGGCCTGGTCAACGTCGACTTCGAAGACGTCAAGACCGTGATGGGTGAGCAGGGCAAGGCGATGATGGGGACGGCCACGGTGTCGGGCGTCGACCGCGCGCGCCTGGCCGCCGAGCAGGCGGTCGCCAGCCCGCTGCTGGAAGGCGTGGACCTGTCCGGCGCGCGCGGCGTGCTGGTCAACATCACGGCCAGCCGCTCGCTGAAGCTGTCGGAGACCAAGGAAGTCATGAACACCATCCGCAGCTATGCCGCGGAAGACGCGACCGTGATCTTCGGTACCGTCTACGACGACTCGATGGGCGATGCGCTGCGCGTGACCGTGGTCGCCACCGGCCTGGGCCGCGCCAGCAAGAAGCAGCAGCCGATGACGCTGCTCAAGACCGGTACCGACAACATGCCGGTGCAGATGATGGCTGGCCTGCAGCATGGCTCGGCGCTGCACAGCGCGCCGGACTACAGCGGCCTCGATACGCCCGCGGTGTTCCGCAGTTCGCGCGAAACCGCGTCGGCGCACGTGGCCGCGCTGCAGGAGAAGGGTGTCGACACGTACGACATCCCCGCCTTCCTGCGCAAGCAGGCGGACTGAGCACGGCGCGACGTCGACCCACGGCGAGCCGGCTCCCCCGGCCAGCCGATCGCATCGCCGGCAGGTTGCCGGCCGCGCATCCGCGACAGCGGGGCACGATGGGCGCTCCCCATCCGCCCGTGCCGCGCTGCGGATGACGGCCGCCGGCCTTTCGCGCGAGCGAGGAGGTTGACGCCGCCCGCTGTCCTCCGTCCGCATCCCGTGCCGGGACAGGCGCGCCGCCGGCCGCCTCCCCGGACTGGTCTCCCGCCGTATCCCGGCCGGGATGTGCCTCCCGTCCGCGCGGCGAGCGCAAGCTCGCCGCGCCTGTTTTTGTCAGTTCTGCTTGCCCGCCTGTCGGCATCCGCCGACAGCGGCCCGCGCCGCCGTCCCACTTGGGATGCCGGAGGGCGGCAACTATGATGCAGACTGGGTTTGGCCAAGGCGTTCGCTGCGCCAACGCCGGGGCTGCCTGAGGAAATCGCCATGATCGAAATCGGTGCACGCGTGCCCGACGCGACGCTGTACGAGTACTTCGAAACCGAGGCCGGCGGCTGCGCGCTCGGTCCCAACGCCTTCTCGGTGGCCGAGCTGGCCAAGGGCCGCCGCATCGTCGTGTTCGGCCTGCCGGGTGCGTTCACGCCGACCTGTTCCGCCCGCCACGTGCCCGGCTTCGTCGAGCAGGCCGACGCGCTGCGCGCCGCCGGCGTCGACGAGATCTGGTGCGTGTCGGTCAACGACGCCTTTGTCATGGGCGCATGGGCGCGCGAGCAGGGCACCGCCGGCAAGGTGCGCATGCTCGGCGACGGCAGCGCCGACTGGACGCGCGCGCTGGGCCTGGAGCAGGACCTGGGCAAGCGCGGCATGGGCGTGCGCTCGCTGCGCTATGCGATGGCGATGGACGATGGCGTGGTCACGCATCTGGCCGTCGAAGCGCCGGGCGAATTCAAGGTCAGCAGCGCCGAAGCGGTGCTCGCGATGTTGCGCGGGTAAGACGGCGTTCTGTGACCTTGGGGGCTGTAGATGTCGAGATGGCGGCATTGGAAGTGATTCAAATGCCGCTTATGCAATCTTCTGCGGCGATTTTTTCGCCATCCCCCGCATCTTTTCCGGGCCTTTAACCGTCGAATGCCACACCGTTAACACGACGAAACAAAACTGGTGCAGCGCAATATGCTTGCCGGTGGTAAGATACGGTTTATCAGATCTCAAGCCCGATAGATTTTAATAATTAGCAGAGGCCGTCATGCTCAAACAGCGCACTATCAAGTCCCTGGTCAAGACCGTTGGCATTGGCTTGCACTCGGGCCGTAAAGTGACGCTGACATTGCGGCCCGCCCCGACCGATACCGGCATCGTCTTCACCCGCGTCGACCTGCCCGAGCCGGTCGAGATCCCGGTGAAGGCCTCGGCCATCGGCGACACGCGCCTGGCGTCCGTGCTGCAGAAGAACGGCGCGCGCGTTTCCACCATCGAACACCTGATGTCCGCCTGCGCGGGCCTGGGTATCGACAACCTGTTCGTCGACGTCGACGCCGAGGAAATTCCGATCATGGACGGCAGCGCCGCGTCCTTCGTGTTCCTGCTGCAGTCGGCGGGCATCGAGGAGCAGCCGGCGGCCAAGCGCTTCATCCGCGTCAAGAAGGCGGTGGAAGTGCGCGAGGGCGACAAGCTGGCGCGGCTCGAACCCTACTTCGGCTTCAAGCTGTCGTTCACCATCGACTTCCGCCATCCGGCGGTCGACAAGACCGGCCAGACCTTCGAGATCGATTTCGGCGACACCAGCTATGTCCGCGAGATCGCGCGGGCCCGCACCTTCGGCTTCGCGCACGAGGTCGAGGCGCTGCGCGAGATGGGTCTCGCCCGCGGCGGCAGCCTCGACAATGCGATCGTGCTCGACGAGCACCGCATGCTGAACAACGAGGAACTGCGCTACGGCGACGAGTTCGTGCGCCACAAGATCCTCGATGCGATCGGCGATCTCTATGTGGTTGGCCATCCGCTGATCGGCGCCTACGTCGCCAACAAGTCCGGCCACGGGCTGAACAACCAGCTGCTGCGCGCGCTGCTGGCCGACGAGCAGGCCTACGAGATCGTCAGCTTCGAGCGCCAGGAAGAGGCCCCGGCCGCCTTCCTGCCGCAGCTGCAGCCGGCTTTCGCCTGACCTCAGGGCGCGCCAGCCGGCGCGCTCGCTTTTCCCCTGGCCCTTCCCCTGGTTCTTCCGCGGGCTCTCCCGCCGGCGGTTCCGCTAGCCGCGTCCCTGGCGGTGCCGCGACAGCATCGTCTGCACCGCATCCCGCAGCGGCGAGTCCGGCAGCGTCTGCGCCAGTTCGCCCAGGCTGTTCAATCCGGCCGCCGGCACGCCGGTCTTCTTCGGCCGCTCGGCCGGCTCCACGTCCCAGTCGCCGCGCGCGACGTCGGGCTGCACCCGCACCTTGACCGCATCGATCCGCGCCCCGCGCTGCTGCAGCCGCGCCAGCAGGCTGGGTACAATCTGCCGCACTCGCGCCGCGGCCGCGCCGTGGGCCGCCAGCAGCAGCAGCGTGTTCGGCTGCCCCGGGCTGCGGGTGTCCTGGCGCACGCCGCCGATCGCGATGCCGGCGCGCATGCCGGGCGGCAGCAGGGCCATCACCTCGGCTTCCAGCGCGGCAAGCTCGCGCGCCGCCTGCATCAGCGAGGACATCGGTCCGGCCTTGGCCAGCCAGTCGTTCAGCGGCTTGGCGGAGGGCGTTTGCAGGGCGTGGTGGGTGAACAGGCGCATGCCGCATTCTAGCTCCAAGGCGGTCTCATGCCGGTCCCAGGCCGGTCCAGGCCGGCCCCAGGCGGGTCCCAAGCGGGCCACAAGCGGACCCGGGCGCGACCGCTGCGGTGCCGTGCCCGAGACACCATGGCGGCACGGTCCCGACCCGCGCGCGGCGCATCGGGAACCGCGCGGCAAGTGCGCGGGAACGGCACGGGATCGCCCGCGGAACCGCCCCCCGCGCGTGATAAACTCGGCGTTTTGCGCTAATCCTCTCTTCGCCACGCGCGCTTCCCGTCCGGCCCTTCGGCTCGGACGGCAGGACCGCAATCGTGCGCAGGTGACACCAATCGATGATCACGGGCCTTCTCAAGAAAGTCTTCGGCAGCCGTAACGAGCGGCTGATCAAACAATATCGACGGACAGTCGAGCGGATCAACGCGCTGGAGCCGAAGTTCGAAGCACTGTCGGACGACGAACTGCGCGGCATGACCGAACAGTTCCGCCAGCGCCATGCCGGCGGCGAATCGCTCGAATCGCTGTTGCCCGAAGCCTTCGCGGTCTGCCGCGAGGCCAGCAAGCGCGTGATGAAGATGCGCCATTTCGACGTGCAGCTGATCGGCGGCATGGTGCTGAACGACAACAAGATCGCCGAGATGCGTACTGGCGAGGGCAAGACCCTGACCGCGACGCTGGCGGTCTACCTGAACGCGCTGACCGGCAAGGGCGTGCACGTGGTCACGGTCAACGACTACCTGGCCCAGCGCGATGCCGAGTGGATGGGCCGGCTGTACAACTTCCTCGGGCTGTCGGTCGGCGTCAACCTGTCGCAGATGCCGCACGACCAGAAGCAGGCGGCCTACAACAGCGACATCACCTACGGCACCAACAACGAATTCGGCTTCGACTACCTGCGCGACAACATGGTCTACGACCCGGGTCAGCGCGTGCAGCGGCCGTTGCACTATGCGATCGTCGACGAGGTCGATTCGATCCTGATCGACGAGGCGCGCACCCCGCTGATCATCTCGGGCCAGGCGGAGAACCATACCGACCTGTACCAGCGCATGAACGGCATTCCGAAGCTGCTCGAGCGCCAGATCGGCGAGGAGAAGGCCGACGGCACCGGCGTCGAGAAGCCGGGCGATTACTACGTCGACGAGAAGGCGCACCAGGTCTACCTGACCGAGGCCGGCCACGAGAAGGCCGAGCAGATCATGGCCCAGCTGGGCCTGATCGGCGAGGGCGAGTCGCTGTACGCGCCGCAGAACATCACGCTGATGCACCACCTGTACGCGGCCCTGCGCGCGCACAGCCTGTTCCATCGCGACCAGCACTATGTGGTGCAGAACGACGAGGTCGTCATCGTCGACGAATTCACCGGCCGCCTGATGACCGGCCGCCGCTGGTCCGACGGCCTGCACCAGGCGGTCGAGGCCAAGGAAGGCGTCACCATCCAGCAGGAAAACCAGACGCTGGCGACGATCACCTTCCAGAACTACTTCCGGATGTACGAGAAGCTGGCCGGCATGACCGGCACGGCCGACACCGAGGCCTATGAATTCCAGGAGATCTACGGCCTGGAAGTGGTCGTGATCCCGACCAACAAGCCGACCCAGCGCAAGGACTTCCAGGACCAGATCTTCAAGACCACCAAGGAGCGCTACGACGCCGTGGTGCGCGATATCCGCGAGTGCTTCGAGCGCGGGCAGCCGGTGCTGGTCGGCACCACCTCGATCGAGACCTCGGAATACCTGTCGGACCTGCTGAACAAGGAAAAGCTGCCGCACCAGGTGCTCAACGCCAAGCAGCACGCGCGCGAGGCCGAGATCGTGGCGCAGGCGGGCCGGCCCAAGATGATCACCATCGCCACCAACATGGCGGGCCGCGGTACCGACATCGTGCTGGGCGGCAATGTCGAGAAGCAGGCCGGCTTCATCGAGGCCGATGCGAGCCTGTCGGCCGAGGAAAAGGCCGCGCGCATCGCGCAGCTGAAGTCGGAATGGCAGTCGCTGCACGAGCAGGTCAAGGCCGCGGGCGGCCTGCACATCGTCGGCACCGAGCGCCATGAATCGCGCCGGATCGACAACCAGCTGCGCGGCCGTGCCGGCCGCCAGGGCGACCCGGGCTCGTCGCGCTTCTACCTGTCGCTGGACGACCAGCTGCTGCGCATCTTCGCCGGCGACCGCGTGCGCGCGATCATGGACCGCCTGAAGATGCCCGAGGGCGAACCGATCGAGGCCGGCATCGTGACGCGCTCGATCGAATCGGCGCAGCGCAAGGTCGAGGGCCGCAACTTCGACATCCGCAAGCAGCTGCTGCAGTACGACGACGTCGCCAACGACCAGCGCAAGGAAATCTACAAGCTGCGCAACGAGGTGCTGGAAGCCCAGGACGTCGGCGAGATGATCAAGAGCCTGCGCGAGGGCGTGCTGGTCGATCTGTTCCGCGAGTACGTGCCGGCCGAATCGATGGAAGAGCAGTGGGACATCGCCGGCCTGGAGAAGCGCCTGCGCGACGACTTCGGCCTGGAGCTGCCGCTGGCGCAGACCATCGAGAACGCGCAGAGCATCGAGGACGAGGAACTGCTGCAGATGATCGTATCGGCCGCGGCCGAGCGCTACGAGGCCAAGGTCGCGCAGGTCGGCCGCGAGGCCTTCGCCGGCTTCGAGCGGTCGGTGATGCTGCAGAGCATCGACACGCACTGGCGCGAGCACCTCGCCGCGCTGGACCATCTGCGCCAGGGCATCCATCTGCGCGGCTATGCGCAGAAGGATCCCAAGCAGGAGTACAAGCGCGAGTCGTTCGAGCTGTTCGCGCGCCTGCTGGACGTGATCAAGAGCGAGGTCACGCGCATCGTCTTCAACGTCCAGATCCAGTCGCCGGAAGAGCTCGAGCAGGCCTCGGAGCAGATCGAGGACGACCTGTCGCACGTGGGCAATGTGCGATACCAGCATGACGAATTCGGCGGCGCCGGCCCCGACACTGGCGAGCGCGCGATCGCGGCGGCGGCACGCGGCGCCCGCGACGACAGCGAAGTGGCCACCATGCCCCGCGTCGGCCGCAACGACCCCTGCCCGTGCGGCTCGGGCAAGAAGTTCAAGCAGTGCCACGGCCGGCTGAGCTGAGCCCGCCGGCGGACACTGGGTATCGCATCGAAGCAAGGAATCGAACATGGCCGTCAACTTGCCGCTGCCGCAGGCAGAGAATCTGAAACCGGTCGCCGGCGTCGAGCTTGGCTGGGCTGAAGCGGGCATCCGCAAGGCCAATCGCAAGGACGTGCTGGTGGTGCGCCTGGCCGAAGGCAGCACCGTCGCGGGCGTCTTCACGCGCAACCGCTTCTGCGCCGCGCCGGTGCAGGTCTGCCGCGAGCATCTGGCGGCCGGCCGCGGCATCCGCGCGCTGGTGATCAACACCGGCAACGCCAATGCCGGCACCGGCGAACCGGGCCTGGCCAACGCACGCGCGACCTGCGACGCGGTCGCCGGCGCGCTGGGCATCGGCGCCGACCAGGTGCTGCCGTTCTCGACCGGCGTGATTCTCGAACCGTTGCCGATGGACCGGCTGCTGGCCGGCGTGCCCAAGGCGATCGCCAACGCGCGCGAGGACAACTGGCTGGCGGCGGCCGAATCGATCATGACCACCGACACGCAGCCGAAGGCCGCGTCGCGCACGGTCCAGATCGGCGGCAAGACCGTCACGCTGACCGGCATCAGCAAGGGCGCCGGCATGATCCGTCCGAATATGGCGACGATGCTGGGCTTCATCGCCACCGATGCGACCGTGGCGCAGCCGGTGCTGCAGGCGCTGGTGTCGCACGCGGCCGATCACTCGTTCAACAGCATCACGATCGACGGCGATACCTCGACCAACGATTCGTTCGTCCTGATCGCCACCGGCCGCGCCGGCGCGCCCGCGATCGAACGCGCCGACGGCGCGGAGTTCACGGCGCTGCGCGATGCGGTGACGTCGCTGGCGCAGGAGCTCGCGCAGATGATCGTGCGCGACGGCGAAGGCGCCACCAAGCTGATGACGATCCAGGTCGAGGGCGGACGCGATGTCGCCGAGTGCCGGCAGATCGCCTATGCGGTCGCCCACTCGCCGCTGGTCAAGACCGCGTTCTACGCCTCGGATCCCAATCTGGGCCGGATCCTGGCCGCGGTCGGCTACGCCGGCGTCGACGACCTCGATGTCGGCGGCGTCAACCTGTGGCTCGACGATGTCTGGGTCGCCAGGGACGGCGGCCGCCACCCCGACTACCGCGAGGAAGACGGCCAGCGCGTGATGAAGCAGGCCGAGATCACGGTGCGCATCGCCCTCGGCCGCGGCAATGCCACGGCCACGGTCTGGACCTGCGACCTGTCGCACGACTACGTATCGATCAACGCGGACTATCGTTCCTGATCGTTGTAGGGCGATGCCTTGCCGCCTGGCGAGGCATCGTTCGAACGATGGCGGCGGAGTCCTTTGGCGAGATCGCCATCGCCATCGCTATCGCTATCGCTATCACGCATCGCCCCGCCATCCCGGCCGTTCCGCTTCTCCCATCCCCCGCCTCTCCGGATTGCCGCCATGTCCGATCTCGCCTCCCGTCTCGACCAATTTCTCGCCCGGCTCGAACAGTGGCTGCCACCGCAGCTGACCGAGGCGGACTGGCAGCAGGCCGTCGCCTTCCGCTGGCGCAAGCGGCAGAGCCTGTTCGGCAATATCGGCTATCTGCAGGCGATCCGGCAGCTGCCGCCGATCCATCTGGACGACCTGAAGAACATCGAGCGCCAGAAGGACGCCATCGTCGCCAATACGCGCCAGTTCGTGCACAAGCTGCCGGCCAACAACGTGCTGCTGACCGGCGCGCGCGGCACCGGCAAGTCGTCGCTGATCAAGGCCTGCCTGAACGCCTTCGTGGATGAGGGGCTGCGCCTGGTGGAAGTCGACAAGGCCGATCTCGGCGACCTGGGCGATATCGTCGAGCAGCTGACGCAGCGGCCGGAACGCTTCGTGATCTTCTGCGACGACCTGTCGTTCGAGGACGGCGAATCGGGCTACAAGTCGCTGAAGTCGGCGCTCGACGGCTCGGTGGCCGCGCAGTCGGACAACGTGCTGGTCTACGCGACCTCGAACCGCCGCCATCTGCTGCCCGAATACATGAAGGACAACGAGGGCTACCGGCACACCGACGATGGCGAGATCCATCCGGGCGAGGTGGTCGAGGAAAAGATCTCGCTGTCCGAGCGCTTTGGGCTGTGGCTGTCGTTCTATCCGCCGAAGCAGGACGAATACCTGAACATCGTCGCGCACTGGCTGCGACAGTTCGGCTGCAGCGACGACGATATCGCCGCGGCGCGCGGCGATGCGCTGGTCTGGGCCCTGGAGCGCGGCTCGCGCTCGGGCCGCGTCGCGTGGCAGTTCGCGCGCGACTGGGGCGGCAAGCACGGCAGGCCTTACGGTACCCATCAGGGCGAGCCGGCATGAGCGGCGCGCGCAAGGTCACCGAGGTCGCGGTCGGCGTGCTGGTACGCCCGGATGGCCGCTTCCTGCTGGCGCAAAGGCCGGCCGGCAAGCCTTACGAGGGCTACTGGGAATTTCCGGGCGGCAAGCTCGAAGCGGGCGAGTCGGTCGAAGCGGCGCTGGCGCGCGAGTTGCACGAGGAATTGGGGCTGGACATCACGGCCTCGACGCGCTGGCACGTGCTCGAGCACGATTACCCGCACGCCTATGTGCGGCTGCACTTCTGCAAGGTCACCGGCTGGGCCGGCGAGCCGGTCGGGCGCGAAGGCCAGGCGTTCTCGTGGGAGCAGGTGCCCGTCACCGTCGGCCCCTTGCTGCCGGCGACGATTCCGGTGGTCGAGTGGTTGGGGGAGGAGGCGGCCTGAGGGCTGCGAGGTGCCTTGGGGGCCGAATGGCGGTCTGAGGACCGAGCGCCGGGCTGAGCGTGGGCGCTCAGCTTTTTTTCGCCGTCACCCATCCATCGCTCAGTCGTCATTCAGTCGATATTCAGCCGTCGCTCAGTCGTCGCTCAGTCGTCGTCCCGGTCCTGCTGGTCCTCGGCCGGATTGGCCGGCTTGCCCTCGATCACGTATTTCTCGGCGGCCCAGGCACCCAGGTCGATCTGCTTGCAACGTTCGGAGCAGAAGGGGCGGAACTTGTTTTCCGGCGCCCAGACCACGTCCTTGCCACAGGTCGGGCATTTGACTACGGATGGCATGGCAAATCAGAAATTGCAGAGTTTGAGCAGGAAGGGGATGTCGGCGTCGACCGAGCGCGGTCGCATGTCGCCGTCCTGCTGGGTGAAGCGCACCCACAGCATGTACTTGTTGGCGCTCATCTCGGGGATGAAGGCCAGCAGCGAATCGTCGAGCAGCACCTGCATCAGCTGGTAGCTGCGGCCGGACAGCATCTGCTGGTAGCTGCCGCCGGTGGCGATGACCTTGCCGCTCTGTCCCGACTCGCGCAGCAGCCGCAGCACGGCGTCGGTGCCCACGCGCAGCGGAATCAGCGGCCGTACCCACTTCAGGATGTCGGCGCGCCGTTCCTCGGCCGGCCGGTGCTGCCAGGCATAGTACGAGGGCAGATCGAACTCGCAGGTGCCGCCGGGAATGATCGCGCGGCTGCGGATGCTGGTCAGCCACTCGTTGTCGGTCAGCAGCTGGCCCGCCTTGCCGACGGTCTGGTTCAGCTGCGCGATGGCCTGCTCGAGTTCGCCGATCACCGCGTCCAGCGTCTGCTGGTCGATCTGCGGACTCGAGCGCAGCGCGCTGAGCGCCTGCCGCTGGCGATCGAGTTCCTTGATCAGATCGGTTTTCAGGTCGGCGCGGCCAGCGACGTCGATGATCTCGAACAGCGTGGTCAGCGCGACATGATGCTGCAGCGCATGTTCCTGTCCGAGAAAGTAATCCAGCCGATCGAACAGGTCCTCCAGACGCAGGAGTGTCCTGATGCGTTCGTTGAAAGGATATTCGTACAGAATCAAGGGGAAGTCCGTGCAGCGCGGCGTCGGCCAGCTTGCCGGCCCGGTGCTGGATTCGACAGACGAATCGGCTCAGGCGGGCGCGCGAGGCGATCGGTACAGAATGCATGCGAAGCTCGCATGCGGCCGTATGCATGCACTTGGCAGCATATTCCAACGCATTCTATGCGAGACAGCGCGCAAGGACAATGAAACGCCGCCGATGGTGCCCTCGGCGGCGCCTGATGCGAAGCGTTTGGCGAAGCGAGCGTGTCAGGGATGCTCAGCGCGTGGCGGGCGTGCGCGACGCGGGCTGCATCGCGCGATAGCGGCGATCGAGCGTCTCGACCTGCGGCGGCAGCGCCTCGACCGGTCCATCGTTGTCGATCACATCGTCGGCGACCGCCAGCCGCTGCGCGCGCGTGGCCTGCCTGGCCATGATGGCCTCGACCTGCTCGCGCGAGAAGCCGTTGCGCGCCATCACGCGGGCGATCTGCGTCGCTTCGCTGCAGTCGACCACCAGCACGCGATCGACGCGCTCGCGCCAGCGGCCCGATTCGACCAGCAGCGGTACCACGTGGATCAGATAGGGATGGGCGCCGCCGGCGCGGATCCGGGCCGCGCGCTGCTCGGTGACCTCGCGGATCAGCGGATGCGTGATCGCTTCGAGCCGGGCCTTCGCGGTTGGATCGGAGAACACGAGCGCGCGCATCGCGTCGCGGTCCATCGCGCCGTCGGCGCGCAGACACGTGGGGCCGAAAGCCTCGACCAGCGCGGGAATCGCCGCGCCGCCGGGCGCCGTGATCTCGTGCGCGATCAGATCGGTATCGATCAGCGCGGCGCCGCGCTCGGCAAACAGATCGGCGACGCGGCTCTTGCCGGAGCCGATGCCCCCGGTCAATCCGATTTCCAGCATATGTCTCCAGGGTGAATGGGGCGTTGTTGGGGCATTGTCGGTGCGCTGGTGGTGCGCTGGTGGTGCGTTGTTGCGGCGTTCGACAGGGGCGTTGTCGGCACGGGTCAGTGATTCACCATCGCGCCCGCTTCGATGGCGGCGCCCGGCGCCAATGCCGGCAGTACCCAGTCGGCGCCGGCGAACAGCACCAGCAGTCCGGCGCCGGCAATGAACGGGCCGAACGGAAACGGCGTATCGCGATCGTGGCGGCGCAGCGCGATCTTGGCAAGACCGTACACCAGCCCGACCACCGACGATACCAGCACCAGCGCGGGCAGCGCCTGCCAGCCGAACCAGGCGCCCAGCGCTGCCATCAGCTTGAAGTCGCCATAGCCCATGCCTTCCTTGCCGCGCAGCAGCTTGAACAGCCAGTAGGTAGTCCACAGCAGCAGGTAGCCGGCGGCCGCGCCGATCACCGCATCGGCGATCGGCGCGAACACGCCCATCAGGTTCAGCAGCAGGCCAAGCCACAACAGCGGCTGCGTGATCTGGTCAGGCAGCAGTTGCGTGTCGGCATCGATCAGCGCCAGCGACAGCAGCGACCAGATCAGCACCATCGCGGCCAGGGCCTGCCAGGTCGGCCCGAAATGCCAGGCGGCCAGCGCGCACAGCGCCGCGCTGGCCAGCTCGACGGCGGGATAGCGCAGGCCGATCGGCTTCCGGCAGGCCGAGCAGCGGCCGCGCAGCACCAGATAGCCGAGCACCGGGATGTTCTCCCACGGGGCGATCGCATGGCCGCAGTGCGGGCACGACGAGCGCGGCACCACGAGGTCGTAGCGTTCCGGGTAGGGCGCGGGCTCGTGGCGCAGCGCGGCCAGATAATTGGCCTCGTCGCGCTCCATCATGCGCGGCAGCCGATGCACGACCACGTTCAGGAAGCTGCCGACCACCAGCCCCAGCAGCGCCGCCGCGCCCAGCAGGAACCACGGCGGCAGCGCGGCCAGCGCGGCGATGGTCCAGGTGCCGGCCGGCATGGCCGCGTTCCAGTTCGACAGGAAGCCTTGCATCTCAGACCACCTGCGCCAGCTTGAAGATCGGTAGATACATTGCGATCACCAGCCCGCCGATCAGCACGCCCAGCACCACGACGATCAGCGGCTCGACCATCCCGGCCACCGCGGCGACGCCCTCGTCGACCTCGCGCTCGCAGCATTGCGCGACATGCAGCAGCATCGTGTCGAGCGCACCGGATTCCTCGCCGATGCGCGTCATCTGCAGCGCCATCGGGTCGAACACGGCGCTGGCGCGCATCGCCGTGGCCAGGCTGGCGCCGCAGCGCACGGCGCGTTCGATCTGCCGGGTGGCGTCGCGATACACGCGATTGCCGGACGCCCCCGCGACCAGCGCCATCGCCTCCACGACTGGCGTGCCCGCGGCGGACAGCGTCGCGAGCGTGCGCGTCCAGCGCGCCACCGCCGCCTTGCGCAGCAGCGGACCGGCCAGCGGCAACAGCAGCAGCGCCCGATCGCGCGCATGGCGCAGCGGCGGCGAGCGGTCCAGCGCATGCCGCAGGCCCAGCCACGCCAGCGGCGGCAGCGCCAGCAGCCACTGCCAATGCACGACGAAGCCGTCGGACAGCGCGATGACGAATTGCGTCGGCGTCGGCAGTTGTGCGCCGGCGCCGAAGCCGACGAAGACCTGCTTGAAGGCCGGAATCACGAACAGCATCAGGATCGTCGTCACGGCGGCGGCTACCGCGAGCACCACCAGCGGATAGCGCAGCGCGGCGCGTACCTGACGGCGCAGCGCGATTGCTTGTTCCTGGCAGGCACAGAGCCTGTCGAGCATCCCACCCAGTGCGCCGCCTTGCTCGCCGGCGTCGACCAGGCTGCAGTACAGCGCATCGAACGTGCGGGGATGCCGGCGCATGGCCTGGGCCAGGCCGCTGCCGCTCTCGATGTCGCCGCGCAATTGCGCCAGCAGACGGCGCCACGCCGGATCGCCGTGGCCGCGCGCAATGATGTCGAGCGCCGGCAGCAGCGGCACGCTCGCGCCCAGCAGCGTCGACAGCTGGCGCGTGAAGCGGGCAATGTCCTCGGCACGGATTCGTGGTGGCGCGATCGTGCGCGCCACGGCGGGGCGGCGGACTGCGGCGCGCGGAGCGGGGGCTGCCATGTTGGACCCGGATGGCATGATCGTTCGGTCGATCTTCGTTATGGATTGGTGGTCGCCAGCACCTCGGCCAGCGAGGTCGTGCCCGCCCTGACCTTGAGCAGCCCGGCCTCGCGCAACGATAGCACGCCCTCGCGGCGCGCCTGCTGCGCCAGCGCGCGCGTACTGCCGCGCGACAGGATGATGCCCTGCATCGCGTCGGAGACCGGCATTACCTGGTGGATGCCGCAGCGCCCGCGGTAGCCGCTGCCGCGGCAGGCGGCGCAGCCGACCGGCTGGCAGGGCTGCCAGTTGCCATCGAGCAGGGCGTCCGCGAAGCCCGCCTCGCGCAGCGCGGCCAGCGGCACCGGGCCGGGCCGTTTGCAGGCGCACAGCATGCGGGCCAGCCGCTGCGCGGTGATGACCAGCACGCTGGCGGCCAGATGGAAGGGCGCGACACCAAGCTGCGCCAGCCGTGTCAGCGTGCCCGGCGCATCGTTGGTATGCAGCGTCGACAGGACCAGATGGCCGGTCTGCGCGGCCTTGACCGCGATATCGGCGGTCTCGGCGTCGCGGATCTCGCCGACCATGATCACGTCCGGGTCCTGACGCAGCAACGCGCGCAGCACGGCCGGAAAGTTCAGGCCGACCTTGTCGTGGATATTGACCTGGTTGATGCCGGCCAGCTGGATCTCTGCTGGGTCCTCGGCCGTCGAGATATTGCGCTCGTCCTGGTTCAGCAGATTGAGAAAGGCGTACAGCGAGACGGTCTTGCCGCTGCCAGTCGGGCCGGTGACCAGCACCATGCCGTGCGGACGGCGCAGACGCTCCAGCAGCACGGCGAGCTGCGCCGGCTCGAAGCCGAGGCCGTCCATGTCGAGCCGCACGCTGGAGGCGTCCAGCATGCGCAGCACGATCTTCTCGCCGAACAGCGTCGGCAGCGTGGATACGCGCAGGTCGATGGCCCGCGTCGCCGCGCCCTGCGGCCCCGCATCGCCGTCGCGCCGCGGCACCACGAAGCGCATGCGGCCATCCTGGGGCACACGCTTCTCGGCGATGTCGAGCCGCGCCAGCACCTTGATCCGTGTCGCGATGCGGTCGCGAATGTCCAGCGGCGGGCGCGCGACCTCGTGCAGCAGTCCATCGATGCGAAAGCGTACGCGGTAGAAGCCTTCGTACGGTTCGAAGTGCAGGTCCGAGGCGCCGCGCCGGCAGGCCTCGGTCAGCAGCGTCTGGACGAAGCGCACGACCGGCGCATCATCGGCCGAGGGCATGGCGGGGTCGTATTCGATCGGCGCATCGGCGGTGGCGATCATGGCGAGGCAGGGCGCAGTGGAGGAGTGGCCCAGTGTGCGACGCGCCGGCCGGGGACGGGAATGCGCGCAGTCTCAAAATGGAATGGCCGGCGCGATGTGGCGTACCTGCCCGGTCCTTGCCCTGGTACCTGCGTAATCGTGGCGCGCAGCAGCCTGCCAAAACGAACGGCGTGCCGAAATGCCGCGGCGCCGGCGGCGATGCGACGACACGCCCAACCCACCAAAGCAAAAGGGCCGTGCATCGCTGCACGGCCCTTCTGAAAAACTGGTCGGGGTGAGAGGATTCGAACCTCCGGCCTCTACGTCCCGAACGTAGCGCTCTACCAGGCTAAGCTACACCCCGTTTTTGTTCCCCGCCGCGTCAGAACTGACGTTGCAGCGAGAAAGCACATAACTTTATCAGTGTTTCTTTCAGTTGTGAAGGGGGAAATTGCATTGCCGCGCGTTCGGCCGCATCGGCCTCGCGTTTTGCGGCCTCGAAGGTCGCATCCAGGGCCCCGCATTGATGGATGGCGGAGAACACCGCGTCGAAATGTTCGGTGCCGCCCTGGACGATCGCCTCGCGCGCCAGCGCGCGCTGCTCCGCGGTGCCATGCTCCATCAGATGCAGCAGCGGCAGCGTCGGCTTGCCCTCGCGCAGATCGTCGCCGGCGTTCTTGCCCATCTGCTCCGCGCTGGCGGTGTAGTCCAGCATGTCGTCGATCAGCTGGAAGGCGGTGCCGATGCGGCGCCCGTATTCGGCGGCCGCTTCCTCCATCTCCGCGTCGGCGCCCGCCAGCACCGCGCCGAGCTGGGCCGAGGCCTCGAACAGCTTGGCGGTCTTGTAGCGGATCACCTGGAGGTAGCGCTCCACGGTGACGTCCGGGTCGTGCATGTTGAGCAGCTGCAGCACCTCGCCCTCGGCGATCACGTTGGTCGCATCCGACAGGATCTGCATGATGCGCATGCTGCCGGCATCGACCATCATCTGGAAGGCGCGCGAATAGAGGAAGTCGCCGACCAGCACGCTGGCGGCGTTGCCGAACACCGCGTTGGCGGTCTGGCGGCCGCGCCGCAGCTCGGATTCGTCGACCACGTCGTCGTGCAGCAGCGTGGCGGTGTGGATGAATTCCACCACCGCGGCCAGTTCATGATGGCGATGTCCGTCATAGCCGAGCGCGCGCGCGGACAGCAGCAGGATCACGGGGCGCAGGCGCTTGCCGCCCGCGCCGATGATGTATTCGCCGATCTGTTCGATCAGGGGCACTTCGGAAGACAGGCGCTGCCGGATGACTGCATCGACGGCGCGCATGTCGGCAGCGACCGGAGCGAGCAAGGCAGAGGCGGAAGACTCGGACAAGATGATCACCGTTACGCAGAACGAGCGATTATATGCGATGGCCGTGTCCAGATGGCTTGTCGTGCGCGCCATCTCGCGCCATCGCGCACCGGTCCGGCGGCCGGTCTTGCCCGCTGCGGTGCGCCGCCGGAGCGGCGCACGAGCGGCCCCACAGGCGGTCCCACAGGCGGTCCCACAGGCGGTCCCACAGGCGGCCCCACAGGCGGCCCCACAGGCGGCCCCACAGGCGGCACCACAGGCGGCCCCACAGGCGGCACCACCAGGCGGTCCACACGCGGCGCCTATAATGCGGGCATGAACAAGCCCGCCGCTCCCGATGGCCATGGCCGCCGTCCCTCCCGCCGCCTTGCGTGGTGGGTCGCGTTCGCCGCCCTGGCCGGATTCCTGCTGGCCGAGGCGACCTGAGGGCCGGCTTCGGCAAGTGCGTTGCCCGCCTCTGCGGGCCTATGTGTTTGTTTTCTTTGCACTTTTCCCGCTGCTCGTATAGAATGCCGAGTTTCCTCCGGCTGAACTGCTGTTGTTGCGTCCGTGCCGGCGGGAGATAACCGGGCCGAAAGCGCATTGCCTGGCCGCTTCGCTTCACCGCGAAGCCGCGCCGGCGCTGGCTTTTGGGCGTTTATTCACATCGAGAGGTTCGACAATGTACGCGGTCGTAAAAACCGGCGGCAAGCAATACAAGGTTGCTGCTGGCGAAAAACTGAAAGTAGAACAGATACCGGCAGACATTGGCGCAGAAATCACGCTCGACCAAGTGCTCGCAGTGGGCGCTGGCGACCAGATCAAGTTTGGTACGCCGCTGGTCAGCGGGGCTTCCGTCAAAGCTACCGTTATCTCCCAAGGTCGTCACGACAAAGTGAAGATCTTCAAGATGCGCCGTCGCAAGCATTACCAGAAGCGTCAAGGCCATCGCCAGAACTACACCGAACTGCGCATCGAAGCGATCGTTGCCTGAGTCCACGCGGACGGCAACGAGACAGCAAATCGAGCGACAACTAGGTAAAGCGACAGGAGTTAAGTCATGGCACAGAAAAAAGGCGGCGGTTCCACACGGAACGGCCGCGATTCCGAATCGAAGCGTCTGGGCGTGAAGGTGTTTGGTGGCCAGGCCATCAACGCCGGCGGCATCATCGTCCGCCAGCGCGGTACCCGCGTGCATGCCGGCGAGAACGTCGGCGTGGGCAAGGACCACACCCTCTTCGCCCTGGTTGACGGCCACGTGAAGTTCGCCGTCAAGGGCGCTGCCAAGAAGCAGCAGGTCAGCGTCGTTCCGGCAGCCTGATCACTGCCTTGCAGCACGAAGGCCCCGCAACCCTTGCGGGGCTTTTTCTTTTCTGGCGACAATGTCGAACGTCGCCCGCCGCCGGCAGCGCCTGACCAGGCCTTGCGACGCGGCACGCTCCATCACGGAACCATCATGAAGTTCATCGACGAAGCCCGAATCGAAGTCATTGCCGGTAACGGGGGCAATGGCAGCGCGTCGTTCCGGCGCGAGAAGTTTGTGCCGTTCGGCGGGCCGGACGGCGGCGATGGCGGCCGTGGCGGCAGCGTCTACGCGGTGGCCGATCGCAACATCAACACGCTGATCGATTTCCGCTACGCCAAGAAGCACGTCGCCCGCAACGGCGAGAACGGCCGCGGCTCCGACTGCTACGGCGCGGCTGGCGAGGACGTGACCCTGCGCATGCCGGTCGGCACGCTGATCACCGACATGGACAGCGGCGAGGTCATCGCCGACCTGACCGAGCACGGCCAGAAGGTGTGCCTGGCCGAGGGCGGCATCGGCGGCTGGGGCAACCTGCATTTCAAGTCCAGTACCAATCGCGCGCCGCGCCAGCAGGTCGACGGCAAGCCGGGCGAGCGCCGCATGCTCAAGCTCGAACTGAAGGTGCTGGCCGACGTGGGCCTGCTGGGCATGCCGAACGCCGGCAAGTCGACCTTCATCTCGCACGTCTCCAATGCGCGGCCGAAGGTGGCGGACTATCCGTTCACCACGCTGCATCCGAACCTGGGCGTGGTGCGCGTCGACCACGAGCAATCGTTCGTGATCGCCGATATCCCGGGGCTGATCGAAGGCGCCGCCGAGGGTGCGGGCCTGGGCCATCAGTTCCTGCGCCATCTGCAGCGCACCGGGCTGCTGCTGCATATCGTCGATCTGGCGCCGTTCGACGAGGCCGTCGATCCGGTCGCCGAGGCGCGCGCCATCGTCAACGAGCTGAAGAAGTACGACGCCGAGCTGTACGAGAAGCCGCGCTGGCTCGTGCTGAACAAGCTCGACATGGTGCCGGAGGACGAGCGCGAGGCGCGCGTCAAGGACTTCATCAAGCGCTACAAGTGGAAGGGGCCGGTGTTCCGCATCTCGGCGCTGACCGGCGAGGGCTGCCGCGAGCTGGTCTACGCGATCAAGGACCATCTGGCCGCGCTGAAGGCCGAGGAGGCGGCGGCGCTGGCCGAGCCGGACGTGCGTCTGGACGAGCGGCTGCACAACGTCGACCGCGACGGACAACAAGGCTGATTTCGCGCCAAATATCCGCCCCGAACATCGGCCCCGATTCGCCACGATCTGCCCCGAACACCCGCGCCGAATTTCCGCGCCGGTTCATCGCCCGGCACGACCTCACTTCAGGAGACAGAGTTGCCCACCCAATCGGTCATCGCGCAGGCCCGGCGCATCGTCGTCAAGGTCGGATCGAGCCTCGTCACCAACGATGGCAAGGGGCTTGACCACGACGCCATCGCCCGCTGGGCGGCGCAGATCGCCAAGCTGCGCACCGCCGGCAAGGAAGTGGTGCTGGTCAGTTCGGGGGCGATCGCCGAGGGCATGCAGCGGCTGGGGTGGGCGCGTCGCCCGCGCGAGATCCATGAGCTGCAGGCGGCCGCCGCGGTCGGGCAGATGGGGCTCGCCCAGGTCTACGAAAGCCAGTTCGGCCGCTATGGCATCCGTACCGCGCAGGTGCTGCTGACCCATGCCGACCTGGCCGACCGCGAGCGCTATCTGAATGCACGGTCCACGCTGCTGACGCTGCTGAGCCTGGGCGTGGTGCCGATCATCAACGAGAACGACACGGTCGTCACCGACGAAATCAAGTTCGGCGACAACGACACGCTGGGCGCGCTCGTGACCAACCTGATCGAGGGCGATGCGCTGGTGATCCTGACCGACCAGCGCGGCCTCTACACCGCCGATCCGCGCAAGGACCCGGCCGCCGAGTTCGTGCACGAGGCGCTGGCGGGCACGCCGCAACTCGAGGCGATGGCCGGCGGCGCCGGCACCGCGATCGGCCGCGGCGGCATGCTGACCAAGATCCTGGCCGCCAAGCGCGCGGCCAAGTCGGGCGCCCATACCGTGATCGCATCCGGTCGCGAGGCCGACGTGCTGGCGCGGCTGGCCGGCGGCGAGGCGATCGGCACGCAGTTGCTGGCGCCGACCGGGCGGCTGACCGCGCGCAAGCAGTGGATGGCCGACCATCTGCAGCTGCGCGGGCGCGTCGTCATCGATGCCGGCGCGGTCGACAAGCTGACCGCGGGCGGCAAGTCGCTGCTGCCGATCGGCGTGGTGGAAGTGCAGGGCGAATTCGCGCGCGGCGAGGTCATCGCCTGCGTCGATGCGCAGGGACGCGAGGTGGCGCGCGGCCTGACCAACTATTCGAGCGCGGAGGCGCGGCTGATCGCCCGCAAGCCGTCATCGGAAATCGAATCGGTGCTCGGCCACCTGAACGAGCCCGAGCTGATCCACCGGGACAATCTGGTGCTGGTCTGAGCGGAAGGCGAAGCGCCCCAGCCTTCTGAGCGGACGGCTAATCGCCGCCCCCGGCCTTTCTGGACGGACGGCGAATCGCGCCCTCCGGTCTTCATTCCTGCCGACCGATACGCCTTACCGGTACGCGCCCTGCCGCGCGACGCCGTCGCGGATCGCCCGCACGATATCCTCGGTCTTGCCCGCCACCGCGCGTCCGTCGCACAGGTATTCGGACGCCAGCGTCGCCGCATAGCTGTTGCGCACGCTGGTGCTCATCGTGCGCCATTGTTCGGCGCCCGCGCTCTGGTTCGGCACCCAGGTCTTGCTGCCGGGCGGCATGGTGGCGAACAGCTTGCGCTGGAACACGTCGCAGCGCACCCCTTCGTAGCTGATGTTGCGCACGCCGGTCGGGCTGGTGATCACCGCGGTGTAGCGCACCGCGCCGTCCTCGCCGACCATGATGGACTTGGCGTCCACGGCGAACGACAGGCGCCCGGTGGTGCTGACGTCGAAGGGCAGCAGGTCGGCGTCCGCGGGCGGCGGCGGCAGCTTGGTCGCGGCCTCCTGGAAGCCCTTGGAGGCGAGCCGGTCGAGCAGGAAGACCGGTTCCTCGGCCTCCTCCGCTTCCAGCTGGGCGGCGCGCTTGGGCGTTTCTGTGCTGGTGGAACAGGCGCTCACCAGGGCGAGCGCGAACAGCGTGGCAAGCCCGGCAGCCAGACCCGAAGGGGTCGCGCTGCCGGCGCGGCGTCGGCCGAAGCCGGCGGGTTTATTCATCAGTGCTCCGCGTTTGCGCGCAGACCGGCGGTTCCGGCTGCGTCAGGGTAGGGGACGGCTGGCTGGCGGCCGGCGCATTGCCCGGACCTTGCCGGCCTGCGCGTGGGCCGCCGGCGCGGCCGGGGTTGCCATGGGTCCCGGCATGGTGGTTGCCGTAGGGACTGAGCGGCGCCCGCGGGCCGCGATGCAGAAAGCGCGACAATTCCGTCAGCGCCATCTGGTAGACCTCGCGCTTGAATTCGATCACCGCGTCGAGCGGCACCCAGTACTGGCTCCAGCGCCAGGCATCGAATTCCGGGTGGTCGGTGGCGCGCAGGCAGATATCGCAATCGCGCGCCGCCATGCGCAGCAGGAACCAGATCTGTTTCTGCCCCTTGTAATGCCCGCGAATCTCGCGGCGTATGAACTTGTCCGGCACCTCGTAACGCAGCCAGTCGCGCGTGCGACCGACGATCCTGACGTGCTCGGGCAGCAGTCCGACCTCTTCATGCAGTTCGCGGTACATCGCCTGTTCCGGCGTCTCGCCGTATTTGATGCCGCCTTGCGGAAACTGCCAAGAATGTTCGCCGATTCGCTTGCCCCAGAACACCTCGTTCCGTGCGTTGATGAGGATGATGCCGACGTTCGGGCGAAAGCCTTCACGATCGAGCATGACTGCACCTCGAATCCTTTAGAATTACGTCGATTATAAAGGAAGCGCGGGGTCCGTCCGGGCCGCTCCGGGGTGGTGGTTTTCCCCGACGAAATGCGCCGTTTCAGGCGCCTTTCGCCGGTCCGCAAACCGTCTCACCACCCGGGTCCTTGCCCGCCTTTCCTTGACCTGTTTTACCCCTTACGCCTTTTCCCATCGATCCGCGCCGCGCGCGCTGTCCCAACCGAAAGCCACGGATGAAAGCTTCGCAATTCTTCATTTCCACTCTCAAGGAAGCCCCCGCCGACGCGGAGATCGTCTCGCACAAGCTAATGATGCGCGCCGGCATGATCAAGAAGCTGGGTGCCGGCATCTATAGCTATATGCCAACCGGCCTGCGCGTGATCCGCAAGATCGAGCGGATCGTCCGTGAGGAGATGAACCGCGCCGGCGCCGTCGAACTGCTGATGCCGTTCGTGCAGCCGGCCGAGCTGTGGCAGGAGACCGGCCGCTGGGACAAGATGGGCCCGGAGCTGCTGCGCCTGAAGGACCGCCATGAGCGCGACTTCGTGCTGCAGCCGACCTCGGAGGAGGTCGTCACCGACATCGTCCGCACCGAGCTCCGCAGCTACAAGCAGCTGCCGCTGAACCTGTACCAGATCCAGACCAAGTTCCGCGACGAGCGCCGGCCGCGCTTCGGCATCATGCGCGGGCGCGAATTCACGATGAAGGACGCCTATTCCTTCGATCGCGACGAGGAAGGGATGAAGGTCTCGTACCGCCAGATGTACGACGCCTATATCCGTATCTTCCAGCGCTTTGGCCTCGAATTCCGCGCGGTGGCGGCCGACAACGGCGCGATCGGCGGCTCGGGCTCGCACGAGTTCCACGTGATCGCCGACACCGGCGAGGACGCCATCGTCTACTGCCCCGAGTCGGACTACGCGGCCAACATGGAGGCTGCCGAGGCGCTGCCGTTGGTCGCCGAACGCGCGCCCGCGCGCGAGGCGCTGACGCGCACGCCCACGCCGGGCAAGGCCAAGTGCGAGGACGTCGCCGAGCTGCTGGGCATTCCGCTCGAGCGCACCGTCAAGTCGATCGTGCTGGCGACCGAGGGCGCCGAGGGCGAGCCCGCGCAGATCTGGCTGCTGCTGCTGCGCGGCGATCACGACCTGAACGAGATCAAGGCGTCCAAGGTGCCGGGCCTGGCCGAGTTCCGCTTCGCCACCGAGGCGGAGATCGTCGCCACCTTCGGCACGCCGCCGGGCTATCTGGGCCCGATCGGTGCCAAGGCGCCGATCCGCGTGGTGGCCGACCGCACCGTCGCCAACATGAGCGACTTCGTCTGCGGCGCCAACGAGCGCGACTATCACCTGACCGGCGTCAACTGGGGCCGCGACCTGCCCGAGCCGCTCGTCGCGGACCTGCGCAACGTGGTCGAGGGCGACGCCTCGCCCGACGGCAAGGGCCGCCTGGCGATCTGCCGCGGCATCGAGGTCGGCCACGTGTTCATGCTGGGCACGCGCTATTCGGCGGCGATGAACGCGACCTTCCTCGACGAGAACGGCAAGACCCAGCCGATGCAGATGGGCTGCTACGGCATCGGCGTGACCCGTATCGTCGGCGCGGCGATCGAACAGAACTACGACGAGCGCGGCATCATCTGGCCCGCCGCGATCGCGCCGTTCGAAGTGGTGGTGTGCCCGGTCGGCTACGACCGTTCGGAAGCGGTCAAGGCCGAGGCCGACCGCATCCATGCCGAGCTGCTGGCGGCCGGCGTCGACGCAATCCTGGACGACCGCGGCGAGCGCCCCGGCGTGATGTTCGCCGACTGGGAGCTGATCGGCGTGCCGCACCGCGTGGTGGTGGGCGACCGCGGCCTGAAGGAAGGCCAGGTCGAGTACCAGGGCCGGCGCGACGCCGAGGCGAGCCGCGTGGCGGTGGCCGACATCGTCGGGCATGTGCGCAAGCTGCTGGCCGACTGAGGCCATGCAACCGCCGCGATGCGCCGCCATCGCGGCGGCGCCGCTTCCCGGCAAGTCTCCGGGCATGCGTCCGGGCAAGTTTGCCGGCAGCGTCCGGGGCAGGTTTGCCGAACCCACGTCGGGGCTTGCGATGCTGGCGGCTGCGCTGCTGTCCGCGCTGGCGCTGCTGCTGGCTTCGCCCCCGGCGCACGCCGGTGCCCAGCGGGAAGAGCAGCTGGCCGACGCCGTGCGCGGCGCGCTGGCCGCGGCGATCGCGGATGCGCGTCCGGCCCGTCCGGTATTTGTCTCCGCCGGCGAGCGCGACGCCTATCTGCGCTGGGTGGCCGAGATGTCGCGCCGCCTCGAGCCGCGCATCCCCGAGCCGTTGATCCGCACCGAGCTGGTCGAGACCGTCTATTACGAGGCCAAGCGCGCCGGGCTGGAGCCGGCACTGGTACTGGGGCTCATTCAAGTCGAGAGCAATTTCCGCAAGTACGCGATCAGCACGGCGGGCGCGCGCGGGCTGATGCAGGTGATGCCGTTCTGGGCGCGCACCATCGGCGATGGCGACGCGCGCAAGCTGTTCCATCTGCAGAGCAATCTGCGCTACGGTTGCACCATCCTGCGCCACTACCTGGACCGCGAGTCCGGCGACCTGTTCCTGGCGCTGGGCCGTTACAACGGCAGCCGCGGCCGCGCGGAATACCCGAACGCGGTGCTGGCCGCGTGGAAGCGCTGGCAGCAGGCCGAGGTCGCGGTCACGGTGGCGAGCGCCGCCGAGTCCAATGGCGCGCTGGCGGCCGCAGCCCGCCCCGGCCGTGCGGGCGATGCCGCCGCGCGCCTGCTGCCGGCGCCGTCCCGACCCCTCGGCGGCCCCGCCGCGTTCCCGCCCACCCGCCTGTCCGATCCGTCATGACCTCCCGCTCGCATCCGGCGGCCGGCAAGACCGGCTACGCCACCTCGTCGCCCGAACTCGAACGCTGGCTGGCCCGGCATATCGCGCAGGGCTTCGGCGCCGACGCGCTGGTGCGGTCGATGTGCCAGTCCGGCTACGATGCGGGCTTCGCGCGGACCACCGTGCAGGCCGCGCTCGCCGGAGCCGGGGCGCGCGGCGCGCGGTCGGGTCCATCGCCGGCGGCATCCGCATCGTCACTGTCATCGTCATCGTCATCGTCGTCGTCGTCGTCGTCATCGCGGTCCGCGAAGGCCAGGACCGCTGCGGAAGTCACGACGCACACTGCGCAGGCCGCCGCCGACGCGACCTCCGCCCTCAACGCTCCCAATGCGCTGCCCGCCGGCGACGGCCGCGACGTGCCGGTACTGTTCGCGATGGAATCGCCCCGCATCGCGCTGTTCCAGCGGCTGCTGATGCCGGACGAATGCGAGGCGCTGATCGCGCTGTCCCGCGGCCGGCTGGCGCGTTCGCCGGTGGTCAATCCCGATACCGGCGACGGGAACCTGATCGACGCGCGCACCAGCATGGGCGCGATGTTCCAGGTCGGCGAGCATCCGCTGATCGAAACGCTCGAGGCGCGCATCGCGGCGGTCACCGGCGTCCCGGTGGAACAGGGCGAAGGGCTGCAGATCCTGAACTACAAGCCCGGCGCCGAATACCAGCCGCACTACGACTTCTTCAATCCGCAGCGCCCGGGCGAGGCGCGCCAGCTGCGCGTCGGCGGACAGCGCATGGCGACTCTGGTGATCTACCTGAACGACGTTCCCGCCGGCGGGGCGACCGCCTTCCCGAAGCTGGGTTTGCGCGTCAATCCGGTCCAGGGCAATGCGGTGTTCTTCGCCTATCTCGGCGAGGACGGCGCCCTCGACGAGCGCACGTTGCACGCGGGGCTGCCGGTGGAGCAGGGCGAGAAGTGGATCGCCACCAAGTGGCTGCGGGAAGCGCCGTATCGGGCGGACGGCTGAACGCACGCCGGCCCGGGCCGCCCGGCGCTCGATCGCGATCCGCGCCCGGGAATCCGCCCCCGGGAATCCGCCCCCGGGAATCCGCCCCCGGAATTCGCCCCCCAGCTGTGCCGAACCGCAAGCAGCACTGTGCCGGTAATTGGCCGGCAATCTGTACCGGTACTGTATAGGGCCGCCACGCTAGACTGCCGCTTCCCCTGCATTCCAAGGAGTTGCCATGGCACTGTCGGAACTGGCGGCAGGCTCTGCCGTGTTTGCCGCCTTCGGCGGCTTCGTGCTGGTGTCGTCGATCACCCCGGGACCGAACAACACGATGGTGCTGGCGTCCGGCGTCAATTTCGGTTTCGTCCGCACCATTCCGCATCTGCTCGGCATTAGCAGCGGCTTCGCGCTGATGATCGCGCTGATCGGCCTCGGGCTGGGCTCGCTGTTTACCGCACTGCCGTGGACCTGGCCGCTGCTGCGCGTGGCGGCCACCGTGTACCTGGTCTATCTGGCGTACAGGCTGGCCACCGCCGGCGGCGTGCAGGACCGCCAGGTGGCCAGGCCGATGAGCTTCCTGCAGGCGGCCGCGTTCCAGTGGGTCAATCCGAAGGCTTGGGTGATGGCGGTGGGGGCGTGCAGCGCCTATGTGCTGCACCCCAATCTGTGGCTCAACGTGCTGCTGCTGGCCGGCCTGTCGGCGATCATCAATCTGCCGAGCGTGGCGGTGTGGGCGGTGTTCGGCGCCTCGCTGCGCCGCTGGCTGGCACGGCCGCGCGTGCTGCGCGTGTTCAACGTGACGATGGCGGTCCTGTTGCTCGGCTCGCTGTGGCCGATCCTGGCGGCCGGACACTGAGGGGCGTCCGGCGGGTTTGGGCTGCGGCTCTGGCCGTGGGTGCGGTGGAGGTGCCGGAGTCCGAGCCGGAGCCGGAACCGCGGCTGGAGTCGCCTCCCGCGCCGGGACCGCCTCCGGAGCCGGTGCAGGCTCAGCCCTTCAGCGCCCGGATCGTGCCGAGGTTGCGCCAGTAGCCCTTGGCGTCCATGCCGCAGCCGAACACATAGCGGTCCGGCACCGTGAAGCCGCAGAAGTCCGGATGCATCGGCTTTGCCTTGGCCAGCGTCTTCTCGCACAGCACCGCGGCGTAGAACTCGCGCGCGCCCATGTCCATGATGCGCTGGCGGATGGCCGCCATGGTCTCGCCCTCGTCGAGGATGTCGTCGAGCACCAGCACGGTCCGGTCCTTGACCGACTCGCGCGGCGCCACGCGCCACTGCATCTCGCCGCCGACCGTCTTGTTGTTGTAGCGGGACAGGTGGATGTAGTCGAACTCTAGCGGGAATTCGAGCTTGGGCAGCAGCATGCCGGTGAAGACCACGGCGCCGCCCATCACCGACAGCACCAGCGGGAAGCGGTCTCCCATCTTGTCGGTGATCTCGCGCGCCATGCGGTCCAGCGATTGCTGCACGGCCTGGGCGCTGACGATTTCCTCGGAGTTGGCCCACAGTTCGCGGGCCTGTTCGGCAGTCATCATGATGTTCGGTCCTGGTCTGGCGGTGTTCTTTGCGGCGGCAGCCGGCCAGGGAGCCAGCGTGCCGCGGTCGGTATTGCGATTGGTGCGTCCGATTGCTGGTGCGATCGATGGCGCGGTCGGTGGCGCCATCGGGCTTCGCTCGGCGGATCAGCGATTGAACAGGCCCTTCATGCCGCCCTTCATCGCGCCCATCGAGCGCATCATCTTGGCCATGCCGCCGCCCTTGAGCTTCTTCATCATGCTCTGCATCTGGTCGAACTGGTTCAGCAGCCGGTTCACTTCCTGCACCGGCACGCCGGCGCCCGCGGCGATGCGGCGCTTGCGGCTGGCCTTGATCAGCTCGGGCTTGGCGCGCTCGGCCGGTGTCATGCTGTTGATGATGCCTTCCATGCGGCGCACCTGCTTCTCGGCCTGATCCATATTGGCGCCCTGGGCCTGCTGGGCGAACTGCGCCGGCAGCTTGTCGACGAGGCTGCCCAGTCCGCCCATCTTCTTCATCTGGCCGATCTGCGCCTTGAAGTCCTCGAGGTCGAAGCCGCCGGTCTTCTTGATCTTCTTGGCCAGCTTCTCGGCCGCTTCCATGTCGACGCCGCGCTGCGCCTCCTCGACCAGCGCGAGGATGTCGCCCATGCCCAGAATGCGCTGGGCCATGCGGTCGGGGTAGAAGGGTTCGAGGCCGTCAAGCTTCTCGCCGACGCCGACGAACTTGATCGGGCGGCCGGTCACGTGCCGCACCGACAGGGCCGCGCCGCCGCGCGCATCGCCGTCGAGCTTGGTCAGCACCACGCCGGTCAGCGGCAACGTGTCGTTGAAGGCCTTGGCGGTGTTGACCGCGTCCTGGCCGAGCATCGCGTCGACCACGAACAGCGTTTCGGCCGGCTTGAGCGCGGCGTGCAGCGCGGCGATCTCCTGCATCATCGCCTCGTCGATGCCGAGCCGGCCGGCCGTGTCGACGATCAGCACGTCGTGATAGTGCTTGCGGGCCCAGTCGACCGCGGCGCGGGCGATGTCGACCGGCTTCTGGTCCGGCTGCGAGGGGAAGAAGTCGGCGCCGACCTGTTCGGACACGGTCTTGAGCTGGGCGATCGCGGCGGGCCGGTAGACGTCGCACGAGACCGTCAGCACTTTCTTCTTCTTGTTTTCCTTGAGCCATTTGGCCAGCTTGCCGACCGTGGTGGTCTTGCCCGCGCCCTGCAGGCCGGCCATCAGGATGATCGCCGGCGGCTGCACCGCCAGGTTCAGCTCGGCCGCCTTGCCGGGCGCGCCGTCGGCCGAGACGGCTTCCTCGCCGCCGATCACCGCGGTCAGTTCACGCTGCACCACGCCGACCAGGGCCTGGCCCGGCGTGAGGCTGCCGACCACTTCCTCGCCCAGCGCCTTTTCCTTGACGCGGGCAACGAACTCGCGGACCACCGGCAGCGCGACGTCGGCCTCGAGCATGGCCAGGCGAACCTCCCGCAACATCTCGGCGGTATTGGCTTCGGTCAGGCGTGCCTCGCCGCGCATGGTCTTGACGACCCGCGCCAGGCGTTGAGTGAGATTGTCCAGCATGGCAGAAATCCGGAGAGGGGCTTTGTAGGGTTGCGGCGCGCCGCCGCGCTTATCGGCCAGTCATCGATCGGTTGTTGGCCGACCATCGGCCGGCTGTCGACCGACTGGTAACCGAGCGTCGACCGGCCATCGACCGACCGGTGACCGGGCTTCGACTGCATCGTCGACCGCGCGGGTCCGGACCGTGGCGTGGCACCGGCGGCGGGCGATGGCACCGGGCGTCCATCGCGGCGTCGCCCGTCCGGCCTTGCCGCCGCGGCCACTGCCGTCGGTCACCACGGCAGGCGCTAGGGTAAACTGCGCGAATGGCGATTGTACTGTATGCCCTGACGGCACTCCTCTATTGCGCGCTGGCCTATCACGGCTGGGCGACGCGCCACGCCGGGCTGGCCGCCAGCACGGCGGGCGGTCCGGCGGGCGGACCCGGTATCGGAGGCCAGCCGGGCTCGATGGTGCTGGTGCCGGGCCCGACGCCGGGCGGCAGCGCCGAGGGGCAGCCCGCCTGGTGGCATGTGCTGATGGTGGCGGTGCTCGCCAGCCACGGCATGCTGCTCCATGAAACCATCTTTCCGGCCGACCGCATGGTGTTCGGCTTCGCCTTCGCGCTGTCGGCGATGCTGTGGCTCGGCGTCGGCATCTACTGGATCGAGAGCTTCTTCTTCTCGCTGGCGGGCCTGGGGCTGGTCGTGATCCCGGTGGCAATGCTGGCCAGCCTGATGCCGCTCGCCTTCCCCGGCGCGCAGATCCTTGGCTACGCCGCGCGGCCGCTGTTCAAGCTGCATTTCATCATCGCCAACGTCGCCTACGGGCTGTTCACGCTGGCGGCCTTCCATGCCTTCCTGATGCTGCTGGTCGAGCGCCGGCTGCATGGCTTCAACCGCGGCCTCGGCGTGCACGTGCCGGGCGGCGCGATGGCCGCCGGCTCGCCGCAGCAGGTCGGCTGGCTCGGCCGCTGGCTCGATCTGCTGCCGCCGCTGCTGACGCTGGAGAAGCTGCTGTTCCGCCTGATCGCGGCCGGCTTCGTGCTGCTGACGCTGACCATCGCGTCCGGGCTGCTGTTTTCCGAGGAGCTGTTCGGCCGGGTCTTCCGCTTCGACCACAAGACCGTGTTCGCGGTGGTCTCGTGGGTGATGTTCGCCGGCATCCTGGCAGGCCGGCGGTTCTACGGCTGGCGCGGCCGCGTGGCGCTGCGCTGGGTCATCGCCTCGTTCTGCATCCTGCTGCTGGCCTATGTCGGCAGCCGCTTCGTGATCGAAGTGATTCTGCATCGCCTCTGAAGCAAGGCATCGTCGATGGCACGTCTGTTCCTGTTGCTGGCGATCCTGCTGGCCATTTTCTGGTGGCTGGGCAGCCGCGTGCGCGCGCGCCGGGCCGAACCCCCTCCGGCCGATGCCGGCGTGCCGCGGCAGGGCACCGACGGCCGCGCGCAGGAGCCGATGGTGCCGTGCGCCCATTGCGGCGTGCATCTGCCGCGCAGCGAGGCGATCGCCTACCAGGGCCTGCACTACTGCCGTGCCGCGCATCTGCCCGAATCCCGGGACCGTTTTGGCGACGAGGGCGGCGATAACGGTGACAACCGCGGTGACAACCGCGGTGGCAACCCCGGTGGCAACCGCGGCGACCGCGGCGGTCCCGTATGACGGCGCCGCTTCCGTCCCGGCTGCGGCTCGACGGCGCGGGCTGGGTCGAGGGCGCGCGCCGGGTGCCGTCGCCCAACTTCGATCCGCGTCCGCCCGGCATGCCGGTCGACCTGCTGGTGGTGCACAACATCAGCCTGCCGCCCGGCGAGTTCGGCAGCGACGATATCGAGGCGCTGTTCCTGAACCGGCTCGACCCGGCTCGCCATCCTTTCTTCGCCACCATCCACGCGGTCCGCGTGTCGGCGCATTTCCTGGTGCGGCGCAGCGGCGAGCTGGTGCAGTTCGTCTCGTGCCAGGACCGCGCCTGGCATGCCGGCCAATCGGCCTTCTTCGGCCGCGAGCGCTGCAACGACTTCTCGATCGGTATCGAACTGGAAGGCTGCGACACGCTGCCCTTCGAACCGGCCCAGTACGACACCGCCGCGGCGCTGACCCGGCTGCTGCTGCGCGCCTATCCGATCGGGGCTGTCGCCGGCCACAGCGATATCGCCCCCGGCCGCAAGACCGACCCCGGCCCCTGCTTTGACTGGCCGCGCTTTGCGCGAGGCGCCGGACTGGCGCCGGCGATGATGCCGTACCGCCGCGGCGGGGCGGCGGCCTAGCCGAAAACCCCTGCCGGTGCGGGGCTATCGGGGGCTATCGGTCGGGATATTGGCGGGGCTATCGAAAGCGCGGCGCTCATCGAAAAAAATTCTTTCGTCGGTGCGGCAACCGACAAAACGGCCCCAAGCCTTGAGCCGCTTGGTCTGGCGGGGAGGTGGGGGTCCGGCGTGGCGCCGGAGCGGCCTGCCGAAGCGCTTGTCAAGACTGGTCAACGCGATTCATTTCACTATACTTAGTCCAGCTTTTCGTTATGACCACTATATCTAGTGGTGCTTTCGGGGAGCCGACCTAGGCGTGCAGCGTTCGCCACGGGCTCGGCAGGTTGCCTTCGCGCCACGCGCGTCAAGCGTTTCCAGCCGGCCGCCAGCGCATGCACCGGCGCGCCACCACAGGGTCGGCACGTCACAAGAGCCCTCCACGGGAATGCAGCAAGGCAGTAATCCGGCACGGCATCGCCGCGCACGGGATGTCTCTTTTTGCGCATTTTCCAGGGGCTCTTTGTCGTTGATAACACTGGTCAAAAAAAACAGGAGTGCTTCATGCAGACGGCCCAACAAGAATTCGCCGGCAAGGCTGGTTCCGCCGCCGTGGCGCAGCCGAGCCCCGCCGCTGACAACGCCGCTGGCAACTACCAGGATTACAAGATCATCCGCCGCAACGGCGCGGTGGTCGCTTTCGAGCCGAGCAAGATCTCGGTGGCGATGACCAAGGCCTTCCTCGCCGTCAATGGCGGGCAGGGCGCCGCCTCGGCGCGCGTGCGCGAGCTGGTCGAGCAGCTGACCCAGAACGTGGTGCGCGCGCTGCTGCGCAGCCGTCCGAACGGCGGCACCTTCCACATCGAGGACGTGCAGGACCATGTCGAGCTGGCGCTGATGCGCTCGGGCGAGCATGAGGTCGCGCGCGCCTACGTGCTCTACCGCGAGAAGCGCAACCAGGAGCGCAGCCACGCCAACGCGCAGGCCGTCGCCCGCGTGCAGGGCGGCGTCAGCTTCAACGTGACCGATGGCGGCGTCACCCGGCCGCTGGACCTGGTCGCGCTGCACGCGCTGATCGACACCGCCTGCGCCGGCCTGGGCGGCGGCGTCGAGGCCGAGCCGATCCTGAAGGAAACGGTCAAGAACCTGTACGACGGCGTGCCGATGAGCCAGGTCTACGACTCGGCCATCCTCGCCGCCCGCACGCTGATCGAGAAGGACCCGGCCTACAGCCAGGTCACGGCCCGCATCCTGCTGCACACGATCCGCAAGGAAATCCTCGGCGAGGAAGTGACCCAGGCCGAGATGGGCAGCCGCTACGCCGAGTACTTCCCGAAGTTCATCGCCCGCGGCATCGAGGCCGAGCTGCTCGACGAGAAGCTGGCGACCTTCGACCTGGCGCGCCTGGGCGCGGCGCTGGACGCCTCGCGCGACTTCCAGTTCAACTACCTGGGCCTGCAGACGCTGTACGACCGCTACTTCCTGCACATCGACGAGACCCGCATCGAGATGCCGCAGGCCTTCTTCATGCGCGTCGCGATGGGCCTGGCGCTGAACGAGAGCGACCGTGAAGGCCGCGCCATCGAGTTCTACAACCTGCTGTCGTCGTTCGACTTCATGTCGTCGACGCCGACGCTGTTCAACTCGGGCACGCGCCGCTCGCAGCTGTCCTCGTGCTACCTGACCACGATCTCCGACGATCTGGAAGGCATCTACGAGGGCCTGAAGGAGAACGCGCTGCTGTCGAAGTTCGCCGGCGGTCTGGGCAACGACTGGACCAATGTGCGCGCGCTGGGCTCGCACATCAAGGGCACCAACGGCAAGTCGCAGGGCGTCGTGCCGTTCCTGAAGGTGGTCAACGACACCGCCGTGGCGGTCAACCAGGGCGGCAAGCGCAAGGGCGCGGTCTGCGCCTACCTGGAGACCTGGCACCTGGACATCGAGGAATTCCTCGAGCTGCGCAAGAACACCGGCGACGACCGCCGCCGCACGCACGACATGAACACCGCGAACTGGATTCCGGACCTGTTCATGAAGCGCGTGATGGAGAACGGCGAATGGACGCTGTTCTCGCCGTCGACCTGCCCGGACCTGCACGACAAGGTCGGCAAGGAATTCGAGAAGGCCTACCTCGGCTACGAAGAGAAGGTCGCGCGCGGCGAGCTCAAGCTGTTCAAGAAGATCCCGGCGATGCAGCTGTGGCGCAAGATGCTGGGCATGCTGTTCGAGACCGGCCATCCGTGGATCACCTTCAAGGATCCGTGCAACATCCGCAGCCCGCAGCAGCACGTCGGCGTCGTGCACAGCTCGAACCTGTGCACCGAGATCACGCTGAACACCAACGACAGCGAAATCGCGGTCTGCAACCTGGGTTCGGTGAACCTGGTCGCCCACCTGAAGCAGCAGGCCGACGGCAGCCACGTGCTCGACCACGCCAAGCTCGAGAAGACCATCCGCACCGCGATGCGCATGCTCGACAACGTGATCGACATCAACTACTACGCGGTCGACAAGGCGCGCAATTCGAACCTGCGCCACCGCCCGGTCGGCATGGGCATCATGGGCTTCCAGGATTGCCTGCACGTGCTGCGCGTGCCGTACGCCAGCGACGCCGCCGTGCAGTTCGCCGACACCTCGATGGAAGCGGTCTGCTACTACGCCTACCAGGCCTCGACCGAGCTGGCCGAGGAGCGCGGCCGCTACAGCACCTACGAGGGCTCGCTGTGGGATCGCGGCATCCTGCCGCAGGACTCGCTGAAGCTGCTTGCCGAGGAACGCGGCGGCTACCTCGAGGTCGACCAGTCGTCGACGATGGATTGGGACAAGCTGCGCGCCCGCATCAAGCAGCACGGCATGCGCAACTCGAACTGCATCGCGATCGCGCCGACCGCGACGATCTCGAACATCATCGGCGTGTCGGCCTGCATCGAGCCGACCTTCCAGAACCTGTACGTCAAGTCGAACCTGTCGGGCGAGTTCACGGTGGTCAACGACTACCTGGTGCGCGACCTGAAGGCACGCGGCCTGTGGGACGAGGTGATGGTCGCCGACCTGAAGTACTTCGACGGTTCGCTGGCCCGCATCGACCGCATTCCGCAGGACCTGCGCGACCTGTACGCGACCGCGTTCGAGGTCGAGCCGACCTGGCTGGTGGAGGCCGCCAGCCGCCGCCAGAAGTGGATCGACCAGGCCCAGTCGCTGAACATCTACATGGCCGGCGCCTCGGGCAAGAAGCTGGACGACACCTACAAGCTGGCGTGGATCCGCGGCCTGAAGACGACCTACTACCTGCGCACCATCGCCGCCACGCACGTCGAGAAGTCGACCGTGTCGCGCGGTTCGCTGAACGCGGTGTCGTCGGGCGCCGCCGCCGGCGGTGCCTCGGCCTCGGCGCTGGACCAGGCCGCCGCCTCGGCGCCGGCGATGCCCGAAGCCGAAGGCGCGGTCTGCACGATGCGCCCGGGCGATCCGGGGTTCGACGAGTGCGAGGCCTGCCAATAACGGCAATGCCGGCACGCGGCGCCACGCGGCGCGCGTGCTGGTCCTGATACTGGTACCCGATCCGGACTCGATGGCCCGCGCCGCGCGCGGCCCCGGGGGCCGGCTCACCAGAGCGTTACACGGAGAACCAACACCATGCTGAGCTGGGACGACGACGTTCAAGCCAATCCGCAGGCTGCCCCGCAGCCCGCGCCTCAACCTGCCCTGCAACCTGCCGTCGCCGCCACCGCCGACCAGCAGGGCGTGCTGCCGCCCGCTGCGACGCAGCCGGGCGCCGGCATCCTCGGCAACAACCCGAACGCCGCGGCCGCGCAGAGCACGCGCCGCGTCAACGCCGCCGACAAGCGCGTGATCAACGGCGCCACCGACGTCAACCAGCTGGTGCCGTTCAAGTACAAGTGGGCCTGGGAAAAGTACCTGGCCGGCTGCGCCAACCACTGGATGCCGCAGGAAATCAACATGTCGCGCGACATCGCGCTGTGGAAGGACCCGAACGGCCTGACCGAAGACGAGCGCCGCATCATCAAGCGCAACCTGGGCTTCTTCGTCACCGCCGATTCGCTGGCCGCCAACAACATCGTGCTGGGCACCTACCGGCAGATCACCGCGCCCGAGTGCCGCCAGTACCTGCTGCGCCAGGCCTTCGAGGAGGCCATCCACACGCACGCCTACCAGTACATCGTCGAGTCGCTGGGGCTGAACGAGGCCGAGATTTTCAACGCCTATCACGAGGTGCCGTCGATCCGCGACAAGGACGAGTTTCTGATCCCGTTCATCGACACGCTGACCGATCCGTCGTTCAAGACCGGCACGCCGGAGAACGACCAGAAGCTGCTGAAGTCGCTGATCGTGTTCGCCTGCATCATGGAAGGCCTGTTCTTCTATGTCGGCTTCACGCAGATCCTGGCGATGGGCCGGCAGAACAAGATGACCGGCGCCGCCGAGCAGTACCAGTACATCCTGCGCGACGAGTCGCTGCACTGCAATTTCGGCATCGACCTGATCAACCAGATCAAGCTCGAGAACCCGCATCTGTGGACGGCGGAGTTCAAGGAAGAGATCGTCGGCCTGTTCAGGAAGGCGGTCGACCTCGAATACCGCTACGCCGAGGACACCATGCCGCGCGGCGTGCTGGGCCTGAACGCGCCGATGTTCAAGAGCTATCTGCGCTTCATCTGCAACCGCCGCTGCCAGCAGATCGGCCTCGATCCGCTGTTCCCGAACGAGGAAAACCCGTTCCCGTGGATGAGCGAGATGATCGACCTGAAGAAGGAGCGCAACTTCTTCGAGACGCGCGTGATCGAGTACCAGACGGGCGGTGCGCTGTCCTGGGATTGAGATTGCCAGCGTCGCGCCGGGCTGTCGGACGGTAGCGAAATCAGCGGTAAGGAAGGGGACGTTTCGGTCGAAACGTCCCTTTTTTCATCAAGGAGGATGCGGGTGCGAGCGGAGTGGGGTGGGAACGCCATGCAGCAAGAGCGGATCGCGGGCAAGGAAGCCGAACTCCGGCGCATGCAACGGGTGGCGCTGGCATGCGTCGGCGCGGCGGCGGCGGTGTTCGTGGCGACGCTGTTCCTGCCGCCCACGTTCTGGGTCCGGCTGGTCCGGGCCGGTGCCGAGGCCGCGATGGTCGGCGGCCTGGCGGACTGGTTCGCGGTCGTCGCGCTGTTCCGGCGCCCGCTTGGCCTGCCGATCCCGCATACGGCGATCATCCCGAAGAACAAGAACCGCATCGCCGACAATCTTGCGGTGTTCGTTCGCGACAAGTTCCTGAACCCCGAGGTGCTGACGGACCTGATCCGGCGCAGCGATCCCGCCCAGCGGCTGGCGGTCTGGTTCAGCGAGCCCCCCAATGCGCGCCGCATCGGTCAGCACGCGGCCAATCTGATGAGCGTGCTGCTCGATCTGGTCGACGACCGGCGCATCCAGGCGTTCCTCAACGATGCCGCGCGTACGGTCATCGGCCGCATCGATTTCTCGCCGGCGCTCGCTTCCGTGCTGGAGATGCTGACAAAGGGAGGCAGCCATCAGCAACTGCTCGACGCCGTGCTCAGGCATGCGATCGCGCTGCTGAAAAGGCCGGAAACCCAGCAGCTGATCGCCCAGCGCGTGGTCAACTGGCTCAGGAGCGAACACAAGTGGAAGCAGATCGTGCTGCCGACCGAGTGGCTGGGCGACAAGGCCGCGGAGGCGGCGCGCACCAACGTGATCGACTTTCTCGACGAGGTCGCCCGGATGCCGGCGCACGAGCTGCGGGCGGCCTTCGACAAGGCGCTCGAAGCGCTGATCGCGAGGCTCAAGACCGACGAAGCGTTCCTGCGCAGGGGGGAGGAGCTGAAGGACTTCGTGCTGCGCAATCCCGAGCTTGCCGACTATGCCGCCAGCGTGTGGGCCTCGCTCCGCGAATGGCTGTCCAACGACCTCCAGGCGAGCTCGCCACAGCTGCAGCAACAGGTCGAGCGCGTGGGCCTGTGGTTCGGCCGGAAGCTGTCCGGCGACGAGGAATTGCGCCGCTCCATCAATGACCACGCCGAGTCGTTCGCCGCGACGGCCGCACCGCGGTTCGCCGACTTCCTGACGTCGCATATCAGCGACACGGTGCGCAACTGGGACGCGACGGACATGTCCCGGCAGATCGAACTGAGCATCGGCCCCGACCTGCAGTACATCCGGATCAGCGGCACGGCGGTGGGTTGCTGCATCGGCATCCTGCTCTTCCTGGTATCGCACCTGGGCGAGATCTTCTGAGCGGCTGTCGGGCTTCCGGGTGCGTTTTTCCGGGTCTCACCCCCCAGGGGCGTGTTTACCCTGAAGTCCGCGCCGAACTGCAAGGGGTTTTTGCCGCGGCGGGCCCTCGTCGTGAGGCCTGGGTCACCAACCCCGCAAGGAGCGGACCAAAATCGATAGTCCGCTGCCCTAACGGCATGGTCGGACGTCTCCGCCGCGGGAACAATGGCTGCCATTCGATTCGACGACTCGACTCGATCCTTCGACTCGATCCTTCGATGCGACCCGTCGATTCGATCCTTCGATGCGACCCGTCGATTCGATCCTTCGACTCGATCCTTCGATGCGACCCGTCGATTCGATCCTTCGATGCGACCCGTCGATTCGATCCTTCGATGCGACCCGTCGATTCGATTCTTCGATTCAACGCCCGGGTTCGACCCTTCCAGTCGAACGATCGAATCGAACCTTCCACCCAGCAGCCTGATTCCACAGCGGGAGAGCCGACATGACCATTCCCAGTATCCACCGCGGCATTGCCGCGCCTTCCGCGTCGGAGCAGGCCGGCGCGATCCCTACCGCGTCCACCAGGCCGGTGAATGCCGGTATCCAGCTCGCGGTGCATGACGCCAGCCACGCCAAGTCACCGGGCCACGATGCCGCGCCCCGGCAGCGCGGCTGGCAGGGTTTTCTGGACCTGGCCCGGCGGTTGGTCGGGCGCCGCGCGGACGACGCCTCCCGCGCCCCGTCGACGACCGCCGCGCAGCGCAGCGCGCTGCTGCGCCGCGTCAGCCTGGACCCGCGCGACGAGGCGCCGCTGACGGCGCTGGCCTTCGATTTCAGCAATGCGGACCTGGCGGGTGCCGACCCGCCGGTTGCCGGCGTATCGCATCTGCGTTTCAACGGCGCCAATCTGAAGCAGGCGACGCTGCGCGATATCAGCCTGGCGTGGACCGATTTCAGCGGCGCCGAGCTCGACGGGGCGCGCATCACGATCGCCGCGGAGACGCTGGCGCGGGTCGCGCGGCCCAGCGTGCTGGCGCTGGCATTGCAATCGATTGCAACCATCGACCCGCGCCATGCCGGGCTGCGGCGCGCGCTGATGGAGCAGGTGCTGGGCGCCCTGCAGCAGGCGGCGGCGCTGGCCCGCAGGGACCGCGTCATGCTGCCCGCCGAGTTGCGGGCGCTGGTCTCGGTGCATCCGCTGTTTGCCGGCCTGCCGGGCCGGGAGACGGTGCTGGAGCGATGCGCACCGGCTGGTGCCGAGCGGCATCCGGCCCGCTGAGGCGCCGAGCCGCCGAGCCACTGAATCGGCGAATCGGTGTCGGTGAGCCAGGGCCGGTATCGACGCCGGCCCCGTATCGAAAACCGCCGACGCTGGCGACTACCGCCGAAACCGGCCTCAGCCCTTCCGTTCGCCGCCCAGCGCCTCGGTCAGATCGCCCAGCATGGCCGACAGCTCGCCGGCCATCAGCGCGAAGTCCGCGTCGAAGCGCTCGTCCTCGTCGCTCATGGTGCCGTCGATCTGCTCCTTGACCACATCGAGCGGCGCCACGCGCTTGATCGCCAGCGCGTCGGTCAGCACGAAGGAGACGCGGTCGTTCCAGGTCATCGCCAGGCGCGTGCAGCGCTTGCCGGCGGCAATATGTCGGCGCAGCTCTTCGGCGTCGAGCGGATGGCGGACATAGCGGACGGTCGCCTTGCTCTCGGCGCTGGCCTGCAGCTCGATCTCCTGATCGACGGTAAAGCCGGCCGGCGCCGCATCGTCGGCCAGCCAGCCGGTCATCGCCGCCACCGGCGACTGGTTGACCTGCAGCGAGGTCAGCGGCAGCGGGTCCAGCGCCTTGAACAGCAGCGTGCGGACCTCGTCGGCCTTGATCGCCGAGGCCGCGTCGATTGCCAGCCAGCCGCGCTCCGGGTCGATCCAGACGCGGGTATCGCGGCGGATGCTGAAGGCGCGCGGCAGCAACTCCTCGGTGATCTGTTCCTTCAGTTCGCGCAACTGCTTGCGGCCCGGCTTGTAGCCCTGCTGCTCCTCGAGCTCGGCGGCGCGCGCCTTGGTCACCTGATTGACCACGGTGGCCGGCAGCAGCTTCTTCTCGGCGCGCATGGTCAGCAGCATCTGCTTGCCCACGCGGTGCACCAGCGCGCCGTTATCGCGCGGCGAGGCCCATCCCTGGGTCTGCATTTCGAGGCTGGTACCCGGATAGAAGGCGTGCGAGGCGAGGCAGGCCTCGACCTCGTCGGCGTCCTTGTTCCAGGGTGCGGAGAAGCGGTGTAGCTGAAGATTCTTGAACCACATGAGAATTCGGTACCTCGGCCGGTTGGCGAAAGGGACGAATTCTAGCGGCTTGGCGTTGCCGGTGTCGCGGACGTTGGCGTGGCGGAGGAAACAAAGGCGGCAAGGAGGCCGGCAAGGACGGCGGCAACACGGCTCGGCTTCCCAGCCACGGAATCGACAGGAAAAAGCGCCGCGGCCCCCTGCCAAGGGCCGCGGCGCGAGGTGCTGCAAGGCATCACCAGCAGATGGCGCGCCTTACAGGTCCAGCTTGGTGATCTTGGTGCCTTCGAGGCTCAGGCCAGCCATCAGGCCTGCGTTGGTCAGCGCGAAGCCCACCACCGGCTGCTGCACGGTATTGGTGTCGAGCGCGCCGTTGGCGCCGACCTTGGCGACCGCCACGGTGGCGTCGACACCCGCGGTCCAGCCTTCGCTGGCCAGGAATTTGTCGAGCGCCTGCTGGTTCATGAACATGAAGATCAGCGCCTTCGATTGCGCGCCGATCTGCCAGCCCAGCGAACCCGAGATGGTGCGGTAATAGCCGCGGGTGGTATTGCCCACGCGCAGCGCGCCATCGCCATATTCGCCGCCGACGAAGAAGCCGGCCGACAGCGTGCGCGGAAACACCAGGATGCCCCGGGCGCGCGAGGCGAGGTCGCGCGAGCCATTGACCGAGCTGTACAGCCGGTCCAGCGTGTTTTGAACGCCGGAATCGATCTCGCGGCGGCGCGTCGTTTTCTCGGCCGGGGAAGAAGCCGAATCGCGCGTGGTGGTGCACGCGCCCAACAGCAGGCCGCTGCCGGCCACCGCCAAACCGAGACCCGCACTGGCGTTCAGGAATGCCCTACGTTCCATGTTGTTCTCCTTTGTTCCTGTCAAACACTGCGATGCCAACCAGGATGGCGCCACGCCGACGGTCGCTGGATCGTTGGACCGGGCAAATGGCTTCCATCACGCTGCCCTCCGTTTGTGCAATATACAAAGCGAGGAACGCGACCGCTGTAGGACTTCCCGCCCAGCCGGGGTGGTGTCTGTCCTACACGGCACTTTTTGCGGCGCCAATGCAACGCGATGTAACGAGGTGTTGCGATGTCCGACGTCGGCGCTACCATGCGGCATGCCTAAAGTTCTTGCCCTGATCCCCGCCATCCTGCTGGTCGGCGCGTGCGCCTCGCATGCGCCCGCGGACCAGCAGGCCGCCGCTGCCGCCACCGCCGCCGCCGCCGAGAGCCAGGCCGCCTCCGGGCCGCCGCCCGAGTGGCAGAAGAAGCGGCAGCAATACACCGACTGCGCGCGCGACAAGGCCGAAGCGCGCTCGGCCAAGCCCGGCACGACCCAGGCCGTGGTCAACGATGCGCTGCGCGACTGCCGCGGCGAACTCGATGCCGTGCGCACGTCGTTCCGCGAGTATCTCGATGGCCAGATGGTGTCGGCCCACGGCAAGCGCTCCGCGCGCCAGGCCGCCGACCGGCTGGGCCGCGATACCGAGGACAAGGTGCGCGCCTACCTGCTGCGCCACGTCGAGTACCACCGCGCCGTCGCCGCGCGCCAGTAAGCCGGCGTTCGCACCTGCGCGGCGGCCCGCCGAGGGCCGCCCGCCGACGGGCACCGCCTCGATGGCCGCCCGGCCTTATCTCGATATTCCTCCCGATATTCCCCTCAATGCGGCGCGCCACTGCGCGCCGTTCCTGCGTCCGCCTGCCGGATCGGAATTCCCCTGAGTTGACCCGCGCCATTGGCGCCATGCGCGCTGTCCGGGCGCGGATAGCGCTGCGCGTCGAAGCGGTGCAGCAGCTCGGCCGCACGCGCGGCGGCGACCGCGTGCGCGGCCAGCTTGATATGGCCGAAGCCGCGTACCTTGGCAGGCAATTGCGCGATCTCGACGGCGATCGGCAGCCGCGCCTCCGTCAGCGCCGGCAGCAGGGCGCGGATGCGGGCCTCGTAGTCGGCGATGGACTGCCGCTCCAGCCTGCGCTCCGCGGTCCTGCCGAACGGGTCGAAGCGCGTGCCGCGCAGCCGCTTGCCCCTGGCGAGCCATCCCATCAACGGCCATAGCCAGGCGCCAAAGGCGATCTTGCGCGGCGGCTCGCCATGCTTGCCGGGCCGGGACAGCAGCGGCGGCGCCAGATGGAAGCGCAGCCGCAGCGGGCCGTCGAAGCGCTCGCGCAGCGCCTGCCGGAAGGCGGGATCGCTGTGCAGCCGCGCGACCTCGTATTCGTCCTTGTATGCCATCAGGCGCGCGAACTGCTCGGCCACCGCACGGGTCAGCCGGCGCTCGCGTCCGGCCTCGCCAAGGGCGTCCTCCGCGGCCTGCACGGCCTCGACGAGCGCGGTATAGCGCGCCGCGTAGGCGGCGTCCTGGTAGGCGGTCAGCAGCGCCACGCGCTCGGCGATCAGCTGCGGCAGCGGCGTGGCCGAGGTCGCCGCGGGCTCGGGCGCGACCAGGGCCAGGCCGGCGGGTTTGCCATCGCTCGCGCCCAGGCGCGTCAGCGCGAGAGGATCGCCGGCCGCCAGGCGTCCCAGCGCCAGCGCTTCCAGGTTGGCGTCCACCGCGACGCCGTTCAGCTCGATCGCCCGTGTCAGCGCCGCCAGCGAGACCGGCACCAGGCCCTTCTGCCAGGCAAAGCCGAGCACCACGATGTTGGCCGCCACCGTATCGCCGAGGAAGGCCGTGGCGAGCGCCTGCGCGTCCAGCGTGTCGATGCCGCCCGAACCCGTCGCGTGGCGCAGCTTGGCGAGCAGCGCGTCGGCATGCAGGTCGGCATCCGGATTGCGCTGGAATTCGGCCACCGGCGTCGGATGGGTATTGGCGACGATCTGCGTGCGCCGCGGCGCGACCGTCTGCAGCACGTCGGGCGAGGCGCCCACCGCCAGGTCGCAGGCCAGCACCGCATCGGCCTGCTGCGCGTCGATGCGCGCCTGGTTCAGCCACTGCCGGCTCTGCGCGAGCCGCACGAAGGACAGCACCGCGCCGCCCTTCTGCGCGAAGCCCATGAAGTCGAGCACGCTGGCCACGCGTCGCTCCAGGTGCGCCGCCATCGCGATCAGCGCGCCGACCGTCACCACGCCGGTGCCGCCGACGCCGACCACCAGGATGTCGAAGGGCCCGGGGCCGAGCCGGGGCGCCGGCTCGCGCAATGCCGAAGCCTGCTCGCGCAGCGCCGTGGCGCCGCGCTCGTGGCCCACCGGGTGGCGCAGCGTCGCGCCCTCGACGGTGACAAAGCTCGGGCAGAAGCCCTTGACGCACGACTCGTCGTGATTGCAGCTGGCCTGGTCGATCTGGCGCTTGCGCCCCAGCGCGGTCTCGACCGGCTGCACCGCCAGGCAGTTGGACTGCACGCTGCAGTCCCCGCAGCCCTCGCATACCGCCTCGTTGATGAAGACCTGCCGCGCCGGCGCCGGCGCACGGCCGCTCTTGCGGCGGCGGCGCAGTTCCGCGGCGCAGGTCTGCTCGTACAGCAGCACGGTCACGCCCGGCACCTCGCGCAGTTCGCGCTGCACCGCATCGAGCGACTCGCGCGGATGGAAGGTGGTGCCCGCCGGAAAGCAGACGCGGCGGCCGCGATGCACGTCGATGCGGTCGCTGACCACGGCGACGCGCGCGACCCCTTCGGCGCTGACCTGGCGCGCGATCGCCTCGACGTCGAGCGGCCCGTCGACCGGCTGCCCGCCGGTCATCGCCACCGCGTCGTTGCACAGGATCTTGTAGGTCACGTTGGTGCGCGCGGCCACCGCCTGGCGGATCGCCAGATAGCCCGAGTGATAGTAGGTGCCGTCGCCCAGGTTCTGGAACACGTGCGGCGTCGCGGTGAAGCAGCTGTGCGCGACCCAGTCGACCCCTTCGCCGCCCATCTGGATCAGCCCCGAGGTCTCGCGGTTCATCCAGCTGGCCATGAAGTGGCAGCCGATGCCGGCCTGCGCGCGCGAGCCTTCCGGTACGCGGGTCGAGGTGTTGTGCGGACAGCCGGGGCAGAAGTAGGGCTGGCGGCGGATGCCATCGGCCGCGTTGGACAGCAGCGCGTGCTCGCTGAACTGCGGCACCAGTTCGCGCCGGTCCAGGCCGCGGCTCAGGCGGGCGAGCCAGTCGGCCACCGGCTGCATCAGCCGCGACGGCCGCATCTCCTCGCGCTCGGGCAACAGCGGCCGGCCATCGATGCCGAGCTTGCCGGCGATCGCGGGGCGCACGCCGTCGGGCGCGTTATAGAACAGCGCCTGCAGCTGCCGCTCCACCAGCGGGCCCTTTTCCTCGACCACCAGGATCTCTTCGAGGCCGCGCGCGAAGGCCAGCAGCCGGGTCGGCTCGACCGGACAGGTGAGCCCGAGCTTGTAGACGCGGATGCCGGCGTCGGCCAGCGCCTGCGTCGAGATGCCCAGGCGCCGGAACACTTCCATCAGATCGTGATGCGCCTTGCCGCAGGTCACGATGCCGGCGCGGGCTTCGTCCGCCTCGACCACCATGCGGTCGATGCTGTTGACGCGGGCGAAGGCGCGCACCGCGTCGAGCTTGGCGCCGAGCCGCTGTTCGATGCGCGGCGACGGCAGGTCGGGCCAGCGGTAGTGCAGGCCGTCGGGCGGCGGCATATGGCCGGTGGCCCGGCGTATCGCCTCCGCGTCCTGCCAGCAGGCGACGCGCGCATGGACCTGGTCGAGGTCGACCGTCATCGCGCTCTCGACGGTCTCCGACAGCGCGGTGAAGCCGACCCAGTTGCCCGAGTAGCGCGACAGCGCCCAGCCGTAGAGGCCGAACTCCAGGTACTCGGCGACATCAGCGGGGGCGAGCACCGGCATCGACCAGGCCTGCATCGCGAAATCGCTCTGGTGCGACATCGACGACGACACGCAGCCATGGTCGTCGCCGGACACCACCAGCACGCCGCCGTGCGGCGAGCTGCCATAGGCGTTGCCATGCTTGAGCGCGTCGCCGGCGCAATCGACGCCGGGGCCCTTGCCGTACCAGAGGCTGAAGACGGCGTCGACGGTGCGTTGCGGATCGCCCTCGACCTGCTGGGTGCCGAGCACCGCGGTGGCGGCGAGCTCTTCGTTGATCGCGGGCAGGAAGCGGACGCCGGCGGCATCGAGCAGCGGCGCGGCCTTCCACATCGCCTGGTCGACCATGCCGAGCGGCGAGCCGCGATAGCCGCTGACGAAGCCGGCGGTACCCAGGCCGGCGGCGTGGTCGCGCCGCGCCTGTTCGAGCACCAGGCGGACCAGCGCCTGCGTGCCGCTCAGAAACACCTGGCCAGCGGGCGCGGTCAGGTTGTCCGACAGTCGATAGTCGGTGCGCAGCGTGCGTGTCTCCATTGCGGCCTCCTTACGGCCTGCCGACCAGCCTCTTCTTGGGCCTGCGAGCAGCGTCCGGGCAGCGTCCCGGCAGCGCGCTGTCGTTGACGCACGGGCGATGCGCGGGCGATGCACGGGCGATGCACGGGCGATGCGCCGCCGGTGTACCGGCCGTCTCCAGGCCCATCTCCTGAAGACCATGTTAGGCACGCGATCGGAGAAATGGATTTCTCAATTTTGCCGCCAGGGCCTAGATTGGAGAAAACCCATCTCGATAACGGGCGATATGAAGAACGAAGAGGTTCTGGACGAGTACTCGCGCCGCATCCTCGCCGAGCTGCAGCGCGACGCGCGCCAGTCGCTGCAGCAGCTGGCCGGCGCGGTGGGCCTGTCGGTCACCCCCTGCTGGAAGCGGCTCAAGGCGATGGAGGAGAGCGGGGTGATCCGCAACTACACGGTGTGGGTCGACCGCGAGCGGGTCGGGCTGTCGAACTGCGTGCTGGCCGAAATCAATCTGACGCGCCACAGCGAGACCGTGGTCGACGAATTCGAGGCCGCGGTGCGCCGCTGCCCGGCGATCGTCGAGTGCTATCGCACCACCGGCCAGGCCGACTATCTGCTGAAGGTGCTGACGCCGGATATCCGCGCCTACGACGCCTTCCTGCACGACGTGATATTCCGGCTGCCGGGCGTCACCGGCATCCGTACCAGCATCGTGCTGTGCGAGGTCAAGAGCGGGGCGCCGCTGCCGATCGGCGCTTGAGTTGGAGCCTGAGTCGGGGCCTGAGTCGCGCGCCTGAGTGGTGCTCCTGAGTGGTGCTCCTGAGTCGCGCGCCGGAGCTGCGCGCATGCCTCGGTGCCTTGGTCGCTCGTCCCGGTCCGCGCCGGCGGTGCTACAGCATCTCCAAGGGACGCGGCCCGCGCGGCGGCGGAAACAGGGCATCGAGCTCGGCCAGCTGCGCGGCGTCGAGCGCGATCGACACCGCCGCGGCGTTCTCGCGCAGTGCGTCGCGCCGTCCCGTCTTCGGGATCGCGATCACGCCGTCGCGCGCCAGCAGCCAGGCCAGCGCGGCCTGCGCCGGGGCGATGCCATGGCGCGCGGCAAATTTCTTCAGGCCGGCATGGCGCAGCAACCGGGCCTGCTCGATCGGCGAATAGGCCATCACCGGCACGCCGCGCTCGCGCAGCCATGGCAGCAGATCCCATTCGATGCCGCGGCGGCCCAGGTTGTACAGCAGCTGGTTGGTCTGGACCCGGTCGCCGCCCGGTACCTTCCACAGCTCGCGCATATCGTCGAGGTCGAGATTGCTGACGCCAAAGTGGCGGATCTTGCCGGCCTGCTGCAGCGCGAGGAAGGCCTCGATGGTCTCGGCCAGCGGCACGCCGCCGCGCCAATGCAGCAGGTACAGGTCGATGCGGTCGGTGCCGAGCCGGCGCAGGCTCCGTTCGCAGGCCGCCACCGCGTCGCGCCGTCCGGCGTTGTGCGGATAGACCTTGGTAACCAGGAACACCTCGTCGCGCCGGCCGGCGATCGCCTCGCCGACCAGTTCTTCCGACAGCCCCTCGCCATACATCTCGGCGGTATCGATCAGCCGCAGGCCAAGGTCCAGGCCGAGCCGCAGCGTGGCGATCTCCTCGGCCCGGCGCGCGGGATCGTCGCCGATATTCCAGGTTCCCATGCCGAGGGCCGGCACGCGTTCACCGCAGGGCAGCAGCACTTGCTTCATGGCGCATCGCTCCTATGTGTTCCGGGATTCGAGGTTCGGGATCGGGATCGGGATCGGATTCGGATTCGGATTCGGATTCGGATTCGGATTCGGCATCCGGGATCGGGATCGGGATGCCGATGGCGTGGGCGCATCGGTCGGCGCCGCATCCATCGGCGCTGCCTTCGTCGGCGCTTCATCCGTCCACACTTTATCCCTCGGCGCTTCGTTCGCCGGCGCGGCCATCGATGCCGCTCTGCTGCACCAGCCATTGGCGGAACGCACGCGCCGCGGCCGGCTCGGCGCGCTCGCGCGGCCAGATCGCGTAGTAGCCGCCGCCCAGGGTCGCGCTCGCCTGGGTTGCGCGCACCAGCAGGCCGTCGCGCAGGCAGGCATCGATCATATGCCGCCAGCCCAGCACGATGCCGTGGCCCTCGATGGCCAGCTGCAGCAGGATCGGATACTGGTTGGCCACCACGCGATGGTTGGGGCGCGCATCGGGCAGGCCGTTCTGCGCCAGCCAGGTCTCCCATGACATCCATTGGCGCTGGGCGTCCTCGAGCACAAGCAGCGTCTCGTCGACCAGGTCGGCGGGTTCCAGATGCCGGCCGCGCAGGTAGCCGGGCGTGCAGACCGGGAACACTTCCTCGTCGTACAGGCGCCGTGCCGCGAAGCCCGGCGGCGGACCTTCGCGCAGGTAATAGAGGCCGATATCGAACTCGGCGCCCGACATCGAGGCGAGGCTGTCGTTGACGACCAGGCGCAGGTGGATGTCCGGATGCGCGGCGCGAAAGCGCGCCAGCCGCGGCGTCAGCCACAGCACCGCGACGCCGGACGAGCAGGCTACCGACAGCTCGGTATGTCCCTTGCGCTTCATCACGTCCTCGGTCGCCTCGGCGCATCCGACCAGCAGCCGCTGCACCACCTCGGCATAGCGCTGGCCGCTGACGGTCAGCCGCAGCGCGCGCGGCTCGCGCACGAACAGTTTCTTGCCGAGGAATTGTTCGAGCTGGGCGACCTGCCGGCTGATCGCGCTCTGCGTCAGATGCAGCTCGGCGGCGGCGCGCGTGAAGCTGCCGTGCCGCATCGCCGCCTCGAAGGCGATCAGGCAGGGCAGCGGAGGAAGCGGGGAAATGCGCATGGCGGCGTCCGGTCGGTCAAGCCGCCATGATAGTGGAGGGCCCACGTTGGGCATGAAGGGACAGCCCCGCGTGGGGCTCCCCTCTCCCGCTCGCGGGGGAGGGATTGGGGGAGAGGGCAAGCGCGCTCGCCATGCGATGGGGCGCCACATCTCCCCCTCTCCCCGGCCCTCCCCGGGAGAGGGAGAACTACAGAGCGACAGACGCAGGGGACGCTACTGCGCCGCGCGTGTATGGATCCGCCCGCCCTGCATCACCAATGCCAGGTGTTCGCCCTGGCCCATCAGCAGGCCGATGTCGGCCAGCGGGTCGCCGTCGACCACCAGCAGGTCGGCCAGCGCGCCGGCGCGCACCGTGCCGAGCTCGCCCTCGCGCTGCAGCAGCGCGGCGGCGATCGAGGTGGCCGAGCGGATCGCCTCCAGGTTGCCGAGCGCGTCGGCGCGGATGCGGAACTCCTCGCTCTGGCACTGGTGCATCTCGCCGAGCAGGTCGGAGCCGAAGGCCATCGGCACGCCGGCCTCGGCGTAGATGCGCAGCGAGTCGTGGCCGGCCTGGCGCACGGTCTCGATCTTGGCTACCGACTCGGCCGGCAGGCCCAGCCGCGCGCCGTCGCGCGCCAGCGCCTCGTAGGTGATCACGGTCGGCACCACGAAGGCGCCATGCTCGCGCATCACCTCGGCGGTGGCGCGGTCGACCAGGTTGCCGTGCTCGATCGAACGGACGCCGCAACGCACCGCGCGGGCGATCGCGCGCGGCGTGTAGGCGTGCGCCGCGACATAGGTCTGCGCGGCCTCGGCCTCCTCGACGATGGCGCGGATCTCGGCCTCGCTGTACTGCGTGTTGGCGATCGGATCGGTCGGCGAGGCGACGCCGCCCGAGGCCATGATCTTGATCTGGGTCGCGCCCTTCTGGATCTCCTCGCGCACCGCCAGCCGCACCGCGTCGACGCCGTCGACCACGCGCGCGATCGCGCCGGCGCGGAACGCGCACGAGCAGGGCTCGAGCGTGTCGCCGCGCGGGCGGAAGTCGCCGTGGCCGCCGGTCTGCGACAGCGCCTTGCCCGACGGGAAGATGCGCGGCCCCGGGATCAGGCCGCTGGCGACCGCCTGCGACAGGCCCCAGTCGGCGCCACCGGCGTCGCGCACCGTGGTGAAGCCGCGCTCGAGCATCGCGCGCATGATCGGCAGCGCGCGGATGGCCACCAGCACGTTGGGCTGGGTCGCGTTCAGGCCGAGGTTGGCGAGCGAGGCCAGCACGTGCACGTGGCAGTCGATCAGCCCAGGCATCACGGTCTTGCCGGCGACGTCGATGCGCCGCAGGTCGGGGGCGTCTGGCAGGTCGAGCGGCGTGGCCGATACCGCGGCGATGCGCTCGCCGTCGATCAGGACGTCGTGGCGGCGCAGCAGGCTGCCGTGCGCCGGGTCGAGGACGTTGCCGCCCTGAAGCAGGATTCTGGTCATGAGTCTCAGTGTCGTTGCAGATAGGCCGGCTCGCGGACGAAGCGCGTGCCGACGAAGCTGATGGCGGCGGCGATCATCACGTAGAAGGCGGGCGCCATGGTGCTGCCGGTGCTGGCGATCAGCCAGGTGATGATGAACGAGGCGAAGCCGCCGAAGATCGTCACCGCCAGGTTGTAGGCGACCGACAGGCCGGTCGACAGCACCTTGGCCGGGAACAGTTCGGAGAAGGCCGCCAGGATCGGGCCGGTGTACGCGGCGATCAGCACGCCGAACACCAGCTGGAACACCAGCAGCGACGCCAGGCCCGGCACGTGGTTGATATAGAAGAACATCGGATAGGCCAGCAGCAGGATCAGCAGCGCCGAGCCCGACAGCAGCGCGCGCCGGCCGATGCGGTCGGCGAGCCAGCCGACGATGGGCGAGAACACCATGATCGCGAGGCCGCCGACCATGCCCGCGATGAAGCCGGTGGACTGCGGCACTTGGAGCACTTTGACCGAGTAGGTCGGCATATAGAACAGCAGCACGTAGGTGCAGACCGTCCACAGGATCACCATCGAGAAGCTCGCCGTGGTCTCGCGCGGGTAGGTCTGCACGATCTCCTTCAGCGGCGAGTCGGAGCGCTCGGCGTTGTCGCGGAAGGTCGGCGTCTCGTCCAGGTGATGGCGGATGTAGTAGCCGACCGGACCGATCACGATGCCCAGCAGGAAGGGCAGGCGCCAGCCCCAGCTGTTCAGTGCCTCGCGGCTCAGCGCGCTGGTGACGAAGGTACCGACCGCGGCGCCGAGCAGCACCGCGACGCCGATGCTGGCCTGGATCCAGCTCGAATAGAAGGCACGCTGGCGGGCGGGCGCGTACTCGGTCAGGAAGGCGGTCGCGCCGCCCATCTCGCCGCCGGCGGAGAAGCCCTGCATCAGCCGCGCGACCACGATCAGCAGCGGCGCGAAGACACCGATCTGGTCGTAGGTGGGGGCGATGCCGATGATGGTGGTGCCCAGCGCCATCAGCAGGATGGTCAGCGACAGCGCCTGCTTGCGGCCGACACGGTCGGCATAGATGCCGAGCACGATGCCGCCGACCGGGCGCATGAAGAAGCCGACGCCGAAGGTGGCGACCGCCAGCAACAGCGACGACAGGTCGTTGCCGGTCGGAAAGAACAGCCGGGCGATGATGACCGCGAAGAAGCTGTAGACCGTGAAGTCGAACCACTCGAGGCCGTTGCCGATCACCGTCGCGACGATGGCGCGGCGGCGTTCCCTGGCGTGAGTGGCGGGCAGCGCGTCGGCGTGGGCTACGCTCGCTTGCATGTTGTTCTCCTGTGCATGGTTTCCTCCTCTGAGATGGACAGCGCCCGTCCGCGGCAGGCGCAGCGGGCCCGACGGCCGATGTTAGAAGCTGGGCCCGCGCAGGCGGTAACGAAATCTGCGCATGTCCGCATGCCGCCGGCGCATGGATCGGGGCATGCGTCGGCGCATGCGTAGGGGCATGCGCAGGGGCATGCGCAGGGGCATGCGATGGTGTCCGCCATCGTCCGACAGTCAGGCGCCGGCGAGCGATGGCGAGCGATGGAGGGCGATGGCGATCGAGGACCATCGAAGGGGCGTCGTGGATGCCGTCGGTCAGCGTCGAGGGTCGCGGAAGACCGTCGACGATGCGGTCCAGCGCGTGGTCGATCGCCCTCGACGGTCATCGATGGAGCGTCGATCGAACGTCGATCGAGCGTCGATCGAGCGTCGGTGGGGCATCGACATCGCGCTCGCGAAGGGCAAAGCGTTGCGTCGGCGCATCACTCGATCGACGTGCGTGCACGCTGCGCGCCGACGCGCGAGGCGATGTCGATACGCGATGCGTGCCGCGACGTCGCGACGGCTGTCGTCGCCGTCGATGCGCTCGTCGTTCGTCTCGCGGCGACGGTGTCGAGCGGTGCCGCGATGCGCTGCGATGACGCCGCGTCGTGCGGTGACAAGCGACCCCGCAACACGCGCGACCGATCTTCAGTGCATGCCGCAAAGCCTTGTCGCATGCGGCTTTGCGGCGAGCATGCGGGTTCTCCCTCGTGTCTTCGCCGCGGCCTCGCGAGGGCTGGCGATGGGTCGCTGCGAACGTCGTCGCGAGGTCCGCGCGCAGCGGTCGCGCACCGCATCGTCGGCATATCGATGAGGCCGCGATGCGATCGACGACGAGGGTCTCGCAGCGTGTCGTCGCGGCATGCGATGCGTGTCTCGACAGCGCGTCGCGCATGTCATCGCATCGATGTGTTCGTCATCGCAATGCGCGCGCATTCGATGGCGTGATTTTTTGGAACTTTTTTCTTAACATCACCGACCAAACGAATTATGATTCGCCTTGACAAGAGTCTCTCTTCATTGCATGAAGCAAGACATCGCGAAGCGAAGAACTCGAACAACAACCGCGGCGCGTTTCGATGCAGTGATGCAGGTAGCCGAGGAGCAACAGAACTTTGACGCAGACCAGACCGGGCTGGCTTCTTACAACGCGTACAGTCTCCTGTGGCCCATTGACGGGATGGGTTCGCTACCTCGAACAACACGGCGTCTGCCTGGCGCGGGCCATGACCGCGAATGCAGGTCTGCCGTCGGAATACTCCTACTTGGAAGCCGCGTGTCGTCGGGCAACGACGCGCGAGCGGATCGAATACTGCAGGACGCGGCGAGCGTTGCGCGCGGGTCATCGCGTTGCACGTCGCCACGGAAGCTTCGCCCTGCGCGGAGCGCCTGCCAAGGAATTCATTAGCGTGCGGCAGCCGTATTGCGGCACGCCGATGAATCGCTCGCTCGACTGGGGTTCGCAAGCAATAACGCCTCGGGTCGGTCGGGTCGCCAATTTTGGACATTCGATATTCACGCTCTAGTGAAGGAGTCATCCATGGCAACGACTGCGAAGAAGAAACCTGCGGCCAAGAAGGCCGCGCCCGCCAAGAAGGCAGCCGCCAAGAAGGCCGCACCGGCCAAGAAGACCGCGGTGAAGAAGGTCGCCGCGAAGAAGGCCGCGCCGGCCAAGAAGGCCGCGGCGAAGAAGGCCCCCGCCAAGAAGGTCGCGACCAAGAAGGTAGCGGCGAAGAAGGCGGCACCGGCCAAGAAAGCCGCAGCGAAGAAGGCCCCCGCCAAGAAGGTCGCGACCAAGAAGGTAGCGGCGAAGAAGGCGGCACCGGCCAAGAAGGCCGCAGCGAAGAAGGCCCCCGCCAAGAAGGCCGCGACCAAGAAGGTAGCGGCGAAGAAGGCGGCGCCGGCCAAGAAGGCCGCGGCCAAGAAGACCACCGCGAAGAAGGCGACCGCCAAGAAGGCCGCGCCGGCCAAGAAGGCTGCCGCGAAGAAGGCGCCGGCGAAGAAGGCTGCCGGCAAGAAGGCCGCTGCCCAGCCTGCCTCGGCCCCTGCCTCGTCGCCCGCCTCGGCTCCCGCGCCGGCCGCCAAGACCGCGCTGAGCCCGGCCGCCGCCTGGCCGTTCCCGACCGGCAGCCGTCCGTAAGCGTTGACGCGCGACCTGTGCGCGCTCGATTCCTGCGGGAATCCTTGGGGCACCTTCGCGTGCCCGGATGACCGGATACCCCGTATCCGGCCGGCATGACTGTGGTCCTGCCAACCCGCCGCCGGCAACTGCCGCGGCGGGTTTTTTGTTTGGGGTTCGTCCCAACGCACCGCGATCTGCCCGAACGCAGCGCGACGCCATAGCGGCTCTCCGGGATCGCGCCGCCGGTGCACGCGCAAACAAAAACGCCGCCCCCCGAAGGAGGCGGCGTCGTGATCGACGGCCGGTGAAGCGCGCCGCTCAGTGCGTACGGCTCAGTACGCGGCGCTCAGCGCGTGCCGCTCAGTGCGTGACCCGCGTGACGCCGCCCGAGGACAGCAGCCGCACGCGTTCGCCCGGACGGAAGATCTCGTCGGCGTCCTGCGTGATCGCACGCATCTCGCCGTTGTCCAGGCGCACCGTGATCTCGAGCCCGCGCCGCTGGTCGACCCGGTTCTCGATCGCGCTGCCCGCCATGCCGCCGAGCACCGCGCCGAGGATGCCGGCCGCCACCGAGCCGCTGCCGCTGCCGATCGAGCTGCCCGCCGCGATGCCGCCGATGGCGCCGCCCGCCAGCGTGCCGACGCCCGATTGCTGACCCTGGATCATCACCTCGCGCACGCTCTCGACCACGCCGTAGCGCAGCGTCTGTTCACGCTGCGCCTGCCCCGGCGTATAGATGCTGGCGGAGTTCGATTGCGTGGCGCAGCCGGCCACGAGGCTGGCGGCCGCCACGAGCGCGACGCCGCAGGTTCGGATAAGGGTTTGCATGGTGATTCCCCAGCAAGGGTTTACGCGTAACGGTAGCCGAAGGCCGACTCGAACATCTGGCCGATCTGCTCGCGCGAGACCTTGTAGTTCTGCGGCCCCTGGTGCGCGATCTTGATCGCGCCCATCAGACTCGCGAGCCGGCCGGTAGTTTCCCAGTCGAGGCCTTCTTCGATGCCGTACAGCAGGCCGCCGCGGAAGGCGTCGCCGCAGCCGGTCGGATCGACGACCCGTTCGGCCTGCACCGCGGGAATATTGTACTGCCGGCCATCGGCGTGAATGGTGGCGCCGCGCTCGCCGTGCGTCACGATGAAGGCGCGCACGCGCGCCGCCACCTCGGCGCTGCTCCAGCCGGTGCGCGACAGCAGCACCTGGCCTTCGTAATCGTTGACCGTCACGTAGCTGGCCAGCTCGACGAACTGGCGCAGGTCCTCGCCGTCGAACAGCGGCATCGCCTGGCCCAGGTCGAAGATGAACGGAATGCCGGCCTCGGCGAATTGCCGGGCGTGGTGCAGCATCCCTTCGCGGCTGTCCGGCGCAACGATGCCCAGCCGGGGCGCGCGTTCGCCCTTGAGCGCGTCCTGCACCTGCGACAGCTGCGACTGGCTCATCGCGCCCGGATGGAAGGCGGTGATCTGGTTGTTCTCCAGATCGGTGGTGATCATCGCCTGCGCGGTGAAGGTGCCGGGCAGCGTGCGGATGTGCTCGGTGCCGATGCCGAGCTCGCGCAGGTAGTCCAGGTACGGGCCGGCATCCTCGCCGACCGTCGCCATCACCACCGGCTCGCCGCCGAGCAGCTTCAGGCTGTAGGCGATATTGCCCGCGCAGCCGCCGAACTCGCGGCGCATGCCGGGGACCAGGAAGGACACATTGAGCATGTGGATCTGGTCCGGCAGGATGTGTTCGCGGAACCTGCCTTCGAACGTCATGATGGTGTCGTAGGCGACGGAGCCGCAGATCAGGCTGGGCATGGATGCTCCAAGGTGTTTTGGTTCTGGTGGATCGCTGGTGGTGCTGCTTGTTTTTTCCCTCTCCCGTGGGCGGGAGAGGGAAACACGGTCGCTTACTTCAACGCTGCCAGCGCCGCGTCATAGTCCGGCTCGTTCTTGATTTCCGGCACCAGCTGGCTGTAGGTCACCGTGTCGTTCTGGTCCAGCACCACCACCGCGCGGGCCGTCACGCCGGCCAGCGGGCCGCTCTGGATGTCGACGCCGTAGTCGTGCTTGAACTGCGCGCCGCGCATCGTCGACAGCGGCACCACGTTGCTCAGGCCTTCCGCGGTGCAGAAGCGGCCCATCGCGAACGGCAGGTCGGCCGAGATGGTCAGCACCACGGTGTCGGCCAGCGCGCTGGCCTTCTCGTTGAACTTGCGGGCGGAGGCCTGGCACACCGGCGTGTCCAGGCTCGGCACGATATTGAGGACCTTGCGCTTGCCGGCGAAGTCGGCCAGCGTCACGTCCTTCAGGTCCTTGCCGACCAGCGAGAATGCGGGGGCCTTGTCACCGGGTTGGGGAAATTTGCCGCCGACTTCGATCGGGTTGCCGCCGAGGGTCACAGTGCTCATGGTCGCTCCTGGTTGAGGGGGGACGCGGCGCGCGCGGCCGGATGCCGCGGCGGCGCATCCCGGGGAATTCGAGGATGGTTCGGGTGTTCGGCGATGCATCAGCGATGCATTCGGGATGCTCAGGGATAAAACACCGACACGCGGTAGTTGTCCGCTGCCTGCCGAGTCCGGAATCGTACCTGAAGGGGCAGCTCGGCGCCCGCCTGCAGGCCCGCGGCGCCATCCGGATCGCGCGCGCGGTGGGCCGCCGGGAGGTAGTCGGCCGGCATCAGCACGCGCCGCTGCAGCGGGCGGTCCTGCGCGTCGGTCAGCACCAGCTCGATCGCCGGCAGCGCCACCACAGCGCGGCCCTCGTTGCGCAGCGTCATCGTCAGCAGATAGTCCTCGGTGCCGGCATCGGGCATCTGCAGTTGCGAGCCGTCGATGCGCAGCGCGGACAGGTGTTTCGCCGGCGGCACGCGGCAGCCCAGCGGCGCGCAGGCGGCCTCGAGCCACGGCCGCAGTGCAGGCACGCGTCCGGCCAGTTCGGTGCGCCACAGCAGCGCCGCGGCGAGCAGTGCCAGCAGTGCGGCCAGTACCGCGGCGGCCGCGGCCCAGCGCAGGCGACGGCGGCGTGCGGCCGCCCGCCGCGCCGCCAGGGCGGCCTCTTCGGGCGTGCCGGACAGATCGGCGGAGAAGGGAACGGTGTCGGGGGCGGCGCCGCCTTGCCAGCGGCGCATGGCCTGTTCGCGCGCGATCGCGCTCGGGGCGATCTCGTTGGATTCGGCGGCCCGTGCGCGCAGATAACCGCCGGCGCTCAGGCCGGCTTTGGTGCCGACGTTGGTGCCGACGTTGGTGCGGGCGTTTGCGTCGGCGCTGGCGTCGGCGTTTGCGTTGGCTTGGGCAGTGGTCCCGACGTTGGTGCCGGTGTTGGCGTCGGCGCTGGCGTCGGCGCTGGCGTCGGCATTGGTGCCAACGTCGCTGTCGGCATTGGTGCCCGCATTGGTGTCCGCATCGCTGCCGGCGTTCGTGGCGGCGTTGGCACCGGAGCGGGTGCCAGGGTCCATGCCGCCGTTGCGGCCGGCATGCCGCGGCCCGGCCTCGCGCCGGGCGTCTTCAGGGAGTTCGGAGTGATCGGCGTCAGGGGCGGGTGCCATGCAGACACACCCAGCCTTCGTCGCTGCGCCAGACGCTCAGCGGCAGCCACGGCGCATAGGCGGCGGCGACCTCGTCGGCCTGCCGTTCGAGCACGCCCGACAGCACCAGCCGGCCGCCCGGCCGTACCCGCGCGCTCAGCATCGCGGCCATCAGCTTCAGCGGGTTGGACAGGATATTGGCGACCACCAGGTCGTGGGTTGTGGCGCCGGTGGAGGCAGCCAATGCCGCGGCGTCGTCCGGCAGCGCGAAGGTCGCGCTGACACGGTTGCGCTCGGCGTTGTAGCGCGAGGCCTCGACCGCGTTCGGATCGATATCGACGCCGAGCGTGTCGCCGGCGCCGAGCTTCTTCGCGACGATGGCCAGGATGCCCGAGCCGCAGCCGTAGTCGAGCACGGTCTCGCCCGGGATCAGGTTCTGCTCGAGCCACTGCATGCACAGCCGCGTGGTCGGATGGCTGCCGGTGCCGAAGGCCAGGCCCGGATCGAGTTCGAGCACGACGGCGTCGGGTTCCGGGGCATCGTGCCAGGACGGCACCACCCAGATGCGCTCGCCGATGCGGATCGGCTCGAACTGCGACTGCGTCAGCCGCACCCAGTCCTGGTCCTCGACGCTGCGCACCTCGCTGGCTGGCACCGCGCAGCCCAGCGCGTTGGCCGCGGCGGCCAGCACCAGCGCCGGGTCGGTGTCCGCGTCGAACAGCGCCACCAGCCGCGAGTGCTGCCATGCCAGCCGGGTCGGTTCCATGCCCGGCTCGCCAAACAGCGGCTGCTCATCGGGCGTGTCGGCGTCGGCGTCCTCGACCGAGACCGACAGCGCTCCCAGCTCGAACAGCGCGTCGGACCAGGCCTCGGCCTGATCCTGGGCAATCTCGATTACACATTCCTGAAATGCCACGCGCTTTCCCCATGCTGGCCGCCTGCCGTGGTCGGCGGGGCGGCCGTCAAACTGCCTGCTGCAGCCGGCCCGGCTCGGACCGGCCCGAACCGGCCCGAACCGGCCCGAACCGGCCCGAACCGGCTCAGACCTTCTCGCCCTTGGCCACGCTCTTCTGGGCCAGGCGGTGCTCCAGATAATGGATGCTGGTGCCGCCTTCGACGAAGTTGGCGTCGAGCATCAGCTCGCGGTGCAGCGGCACATTGGTCAGGATGCCGTCGACCACCATCTCCGACAGCGCGATCCGCATGCGGGCGATGGCCTGCTCGCGGGTGGCGCCGTAGGTGATCAGCTTGCCGATCATCGAATCGTAGTGCGGCGGCACGAAATAGCCATCATACGCGTGCGAATCGACCCGCACGCCGGGGCCGCCCGGCGCGTGCCAGGCGGTGATGCGGCCCGGCGACGGCGTGAACTTGAACGGATCTTCGGCGTTCACGCGGCATTCGATCGCGTGGCCGCGGAACTGCACGTCCTTCTGGCGATAGCGCAGCTTCTCGCCGAAGGCGATGCGGATCTGCTCCTGCACGATGTCGATGCCGGTGATCATCTCGGTCACCGGATGCTCGACCTGCACACGCGTGTTCATCTCGATGAAGTAGAACTCGTTGTTCTCGTACAGGAACTCGAACGTGCCGGCGCCGCGGTAGCCGATCTTCTTGCAGGCCTCGGCGCAGCGGTCGCCGATCCGCTCGATCAGGCGGCGCGGAATGTGCGGTGCCGGCGCTTCCTCGATGACCTTCTGGTGGCGGCGCTGCATCGAGCAGTCGCGCTCGCCCAGCCAGATCGCCTGGCGGTGCTGGTCGGCCAGCACCTGGATCTCGATATGCCGGGGGTTCTCCAGGAATTTCTCCATGTAGACCTCCGGATTGCCGAACGCGCGGCCCGCCTCCTCGCGCGTCATGTTGACGGCGTTCAGCAGCGCGGCCTCGGTGTGCACCACGCGCATGCCGCGCCCGCCGCCGCCGCCGGCCGCCTTGATGATGACCGGATAGCCGACCCGGCGCGCGGTGGCCAGGATCTCCTTCGGATCCTCGGGCAGCGCACCTTCGGAGCCCGGCACGCACGGCACGCCGGACTTGATCATGGCCTGCTTGGCCGACACCTTGTCGCCCATCAGCCGGATGCATTCCGGGGTCGGGCCGATGAAGACGAAGCCGGACTTTTCCACGCGCTCGGCGAAGTCGGCGTTCTCCGACAGGAAGCCGTAGCCCGGGTGGATCGCCTGTGCGTCGGTGACCTCGGCCGCCGAGATGATGGCGGGCATGTTGAGGTAGGACTGGGGGGAGGGCGCCGGGCCGATGCAGACCGCTTCGTCGGCCAGCTTGACGTACTTGGCCTCCTTGTCGGCTTCGGAATAGACCACCACGGTCTTGATGCCGAGCTCGCGGCAGGCGCGCTGGATGCGAAGGGCGATTTCGCCGCGGTTCGCGATCAGTATTTTTTCGAACATAGTCTCTCTCTGCGCAGCAGAAGGGCGGTCACAGAAGGGCGGTTACGCCGGGGGCCGGCCACGAACGCCGCGTTGCGACCGGCGGCCGGCACCGCACGCCGCCACGCGAAACGCCCGCATGGTGCGGGCGTGGGGCGCGGCGTGCGGTCCTCGGAATCAGCCGATGACGAACAGCGGCTGGCCGTATTCGACCGCCTGGCCGTTCTCGACCAGGATTTCCTTGATCACGCCGGCCTTGTCGGACTCGATCTCGTTGAGCAGCTTCATCGCCTCGATGATGCAGACTGTCTGGCCTTCCTTGACCGTGTCGCCGACGTTGACGAAAGGCGCCGCGCCGGGCGACGGCGCGCGATAGAAGGTGCCGACCATCGGCGAGGTCACGACGTGGCCCGCGGGCAGCTGGGGCGCGGCCGGTTCGGCGGGGATCGCGGCGGGAGCGGCGGCCGGAGCCGGCGCCGCGGCGATCGCCGGGGCGGCCTGCATCGGCATCGCCTGGGCGACCACCTGGGGCGGCGCCTTGACGATGCGCACCTTGCCTTCGCCCTCGGTGACCTCCAGCTCGGAGATGCCGGATTCGGCCACCAGGTCGATCAGCGTCTTCAGCTTGCGCAGGTCCATCTTCTATCCTCCTGAATCGGGTTGTCCGGCACCGCCGCGATGGCGGGGGCCCGGAGAAAATCGTTGCGGCCGGCAATCGCGCCGCCGCGCCGGGCACGCGAGGTAGCCGGCGAGGGCGCGCACACCGGCGCGCGCCATGGGTACTGTGTCTGTTTCTGTTCGACGCGGGGGTCAGGCCCCGGGTGGCGCCTGTTCCTGCCCGAGGGCGTAGTCCAGCGCCAGCAGGTAGCCCTGCCAACCCAGCCCGCAGATCACGCCGACCGCCAGATCGGAAAAATAGGACCGATGGCGGAAGCTCTCGCGGCGATGCACGTTCGACAGGTGGACTTCGACGAACGGTATCGACACGCCCGCCAGCGCGTCGCGCAACGCCACGCTGGTGTGCGTGTAGGCGGCGGGATTGATGATGATGAAATCCACACCCTGCTCGCGCGCGGCGTGGATGCGGTCGATCAACGCACCTTCATGGTTGGACTGGAAGGTCGCCAGCCCGATGCCTGCCGCGGCCGCACGCTGCGCCAGGGCGGCATCGATGTCGGCCAGCGTGGTCGTGCCATACGTCTGCGGCTCCCGCGTGCCCAGCAAATTCAGGTTCGGTCCATGGAGGACCAGCACCTGACGGTAGCGGGCGGCGCTAGGGCTTGGACGAATATCGGTCACGGCAGCTCGACCAGTTCTACGAAATTGCGCGGAGATTACCGTAGCTTAGAGGGATTTGTCTAGCACACGGTACAAGGCGGATCCGCGAATCCCGCCTTGCAGGGGCACTATGCATCGCATTTGACCGAGCCGGGCCTTGTCATCGCCGTGTGCTGCACCATTTCGCCACAATTGCGGACCGGTTCGCTGCAGAAGGCGGCAAAACCACGTTGGCGGCACCTGCGCGGCGGCGCGTGCGCCGTTATCCCTTTGGCAGCACGGCGCGCAGTTCGTCGGGCATCACGCGTCCCATCTTGCGCATCCGCACCACGCCATCGGGATCGATCACCACCGTATAGGGCAGGCCGCCAGCGGCATTGCCGAAGCTGCGGGTCAGTTCGGTACCGGCAAAGCCGGCCACCGCCAACGGGTAGGCGACCGGGACCTTCTGGACGAACTCGCGGATATTGCTGGCCGAATCGATGCCGATGCCGACAAATTCGACGCCGCGCGACTGGTATTCCTTGTGCAGCGCGGTCAGGTCGGGCATCTCTTCCACGCAGGGGCCGCACCACGGCGCCCAGAAGTTGACGACCACCGTCTTGCCGCGCAGCGCGTCCATCCGGATCGGCTTGCCGTCCGCATCCGGCAGCTCGGTGCGGTACAGCGCTTCGACCGCCTGGTCGCTGGCCGGCTGCGGCGAGAAGACCCGGTGGCCGACCACGGCGCCGGCAATCGCGGCGGCGACGGCGATGGCCAGCCAGAACCACAGGCGGCCGCGACGAACCGGCTGCGGCGCGGAAGGTGGCGAAGGCGGGGCGGAGGACGTGGACGGTTTCATGGGGCCTCTGGCAAGGAAGACGAAGAGATGGCGCCAGATGGGCGCCGGTTCTATTTATATGGTGTCGCCGTCGGGGGCCGGGTTGCCGGCCGCCGCCTCGTCCGCGGCGATCAGCGTGCGCAGCGCACCCTCGTCGATCCGCAGTGGCCGGCCGCCTGGCTCGCCGCGGGCGCCGCGTTCGTCGTTGGCGTCATACAGCGCAATATGGATGCCGACCGGCGCGCCCAGTTCGGCGCGGACCTCGCCGGCCAGCAGGCGTGCCTCGCGCTGCGCCGGCCACTGGCCGCGCCACAGGAAGCTCAGCGTCTCGACCTCGCCGCGGTTGGCGAAGTGGCGGGATTCGCTGGTCTCGAAGTCGACGCCGGCGTTCAGCAGGTGCAGCGCGACATCCTTGGGGCTGTCGCAGAAGCACTGCAGATGGATGTCGGAATGCTCGGTCGCGGTGCCGTTGAGCACCGCGCCGGCCAGATACGGGCGGAATCCGGCCAGATCCTGCATCGCCAGCAGGGCCACGCGGCGCAGCAGCGCCAGGATGCGCGGCTGGCTGTCGGCATGGAACAGCGCCTGATAGGCGCGCACCTCGTCCTCGACCATCTCGTTGTCGGGCAGCCAGTCGCCCGCGATGCGCACGTCGCCGAGCAGCTGGCGGGCGGCCTTGCGCTTGGCGGTGGCGTAGTCGGCGCCATCCTCGGCGATCATCCGGGCGGCGGCTTGCGCGATCTCGTTGCGCAGGCGCGCCGGATCGATGGGGGTACGTCGTGACATCCCACGATGATACCCGCTGCCGCCGAGGCCCGGCTCGCACGGTACAATGCGGCACTGCGGCACGGTGCGGTCGCGCCGATGCCCGCGTCCCGCGCATCGCCGGCGGCGATCCTCGCGCCCCATCGATGCCCGCCCGATGCCCGCCGCCGGGCCGGCATCGGCCTTCGCCGCGGCTCGCGCCATCAACCCTCGCTTTCCATCCGGCTGTTCACCGATCCCCATGCATATTCATATCCTCGGTATCTGCGGCACCTTCATGGGCGGCCTCGCCGTGCTGGCCAAGCAGGCCGGCCATCGCGTCACCGGCTGCGACGCCAATGTCTATCCGCCGATGAGCACGCAGCTCGAGGCCCAGGGGATCGAGCTGATCGAGGGCTTCGATCCCGCCCAGCTGTCGCTGGAACCGGACCTGTTCGTGATCGGCAACGTGGTCTCGCGCGGCAACCCGCTGATGGAAGCCATCCTGGACCGCAACCTGCCCTATGTGTCCGGCCCCCAATGGCTGGGCGAGCATGTGCTGCGCGGCAAATGGGTGCTGGCGGTGGCCGGCACGCACGGCAAGACCACCACCACGTCGATGCTCGCCTGGATCCTGCAGGACGCCGGCTACGAGCCAGGCTTCCTGGTCGGCGGCGTGCCGCAGAACTTCGGCGTGTCGGCACGGGTGACGCCCTCGGACTTCTTCGTGATCGAAGCCGACGAGTACGACACCGCCTTCTTCGACAAGCGCAGCAAGTTCGTCCACTACCGGCCGCGCACCGCGATCCTGAACAACCTGGAGTTCGATCACGCCGACATCTTTCCCGATCTCGCCGCGATCGAGACCCAGTTCCACCATCTGGTGCGCACCGTGCCGCGCCAGGGCCGGCTGCTGGTCAATGGCCTCGAAGAGAGCCTGGCGCGCGTGCTCGAGCGCGGCTGCTGGAGCGAGGTCGAGCAGTTCGGCACCGGAGACTGGCGCGCCAGCGATGCGGCGCAGGCCGCAGGTGCCGGCGCCGAGCTGGACGCCTTCGATGTCTGGCACGGCGAGACCGTGGTCGGCCGCGTGCAATGGACGCTGCAGGGCGTGCACAACCGCATGAACGCGCTGGCCGCGATCGCCGCCGCCCGCCATGTCGGCGTGCCGCCCGCCCAGGCGATCGATTCGCTGGGCCGCTTCGCCAACGTCAAGCGCCGCATGGAAGTGCGCGGGGTGGCCGGCGGCGTCACCGTCTACGACGACTTCGCCCACCATCCGACCGCGATCCAGACCACGCTGGACGGCCTGCGCCGGCGCGTCGGCGCGGCGCGCATCCTGGCGGTGCTGGAGCCGCGCTCCAATACGATGAAGCTCGGCGTGATGAAGGCGCAGCTGCCCGCCAGCCTCGAACTGGCCGATCTGGTATTCGGCTATGGCGCCCCCAGCGGCAAGGACGCGCTGGGCTGGGATCTGACCGAGGCGCTGGCGCCGCTGGGCGAGCGCGCCGGCGCCTTCGACAATCTGGACGCGCTGGTCGCCGCGGTACGCGCCGCGGCGCGGCCGGGCGACCATGTTCTGGTGATGAGCAACGGCGGCTTCGGCGGCGTCCATCAGAAGCTGCTGGACGCGCTGGCGGCGCCCGCCAAGGGCTGAACGGAGCGGCGCCCATGCTGTTGTATCTGCACGGATTCCGTTCGTCGCCGCGCTCGTTCAAGGCGCAACTGGTGCAGCAGCGCCTGCGCGAGCGCGGGCTGGGCCGCTACTACGCCTGTCCGATGCTCGACGTGTCGCCGGCCCGCGCGATCGAGCAAGCCGAGGCCGCGATCGCCGCGGCGCGCCTGTCGGCCCCGAGCGATCGGCCTCTGGCCATCGTCGGCTCGTCGCTCGGCGGCTACTACGCGCGCTGGCTCGGCGAGCGGCACGGCTGCCCCACCGTGCTGCTCAACCCGGCCGTGCATCCTTGGACCGATCTCGAGCGCCATCTCGGCGAGCAGCCGCTGTGGCATGGCGGCGGTTCGGTCAAGGTCGAGCGCCGTCATCTGCAGGAACTGCTGGATCTGCGCGTCGACACGCTGCGCCACCCGGAGCGCTTCTATCTGCTGGCCGCGACCGGCGACGAGGTGCTGGATTACCGCGAGATGGTGGCGTCCTGCCCGGGCGCGCGCATCCGCGTGATCGAGGGCAGCGACCACGGCATCAGCGAGTTCGCCGACTATGTCGACGAGGTGCTGGACTTCTGCGGCTACGGCAACGCCGACAACGCCAAGAACGACGGGGAAACCCGCGAAACCGGGCAAGCCGGGACATCCGGCGAGGAGACGGACAACAAGGACGGTGGCAATGCCTGACGCCTGCGCGGCGCGCGTGCGCCGCTGTGCCTGGAGCGGGCATCTGCCGTTCGACGCGGCAATGGGCGCCAACCTGCGGCGCTGGATCACCGGCGAAGGCTCGCTGACCGCGCGGCTGATCACCGCCTCGTCGCGCTTTCGCGTCAGCAAGCTGTCGCAGCGGATGGAGCGGCCACTGGCGGACGAGTGGCACACGCTCGGGCTGGGCGCGCCGCTGCCCGTGATCGCGCGCGACGTGCTGCTGGTCTGCGACAACACCCCGGCCGTGTTCGGCCACACCATCGTCCATCCGCGCCATGCGCGCCGCGACTGGCCCTTCCTCGGCGGACTGGGCGACCGGCCGCTGGGCGGCGCGCTGTTCGTCGATCCGCGCGTGCGCCGCGACCCCTTCGAATTCGCCCGCCTGCTGCCGCATCATCCGCTGGCGCAGCGGCTGCGCCGCGCGCTGCCCGAATTCGGCGAGGAGCTGGCGGGAATCATGCTGCCGGCGCGGCGCTCGGTGTTCCGCCGCGGCGCGGGCGTGATGCTGGTGACCGAGGTATTCCTGCCCGACCTCGCCACGCGCCCGGCGCCGCGCACCGCGACCGGCATGCCGGTGCCGATGCGTCCGCCGCGATAGGGGAGAGCGACCCGACAGACGCGATGGATGCGATGGATGCGATGGATGCGATGGACGCGATGGACGCGATGGACGCGATGGACGCGATGGACGCGATGGACGCGTCGGAGGTGATGGACGCGACCGATGCGACCGATGCAATCGATGCCGACGGCGCCGCGGCCGACGACGCGCGGACCCGCCCCAACCCAAACAAAAAAACGATAACGACAGCCAACCCCACTACCACGAGAACTCAACGATGAAACTTCAGGGACGGATTGCCATCGTCACCGGCGCCGCCGCCGGTATCGGCTTTGCGACCGCGCGGCGCTTCGCCGCCGAGGGCGCCATCGTGATCCTGTGCGACGTCAACGCCGAGCGCGTCCAGCAGGCCGCCGCGCAGCTGGCCGCCGGCGGCGCCACCGTCCGCGCGCACCGGGTCGACGTCACGCAGCGCGAGCAGGTCGACACGATGGTCGCGGCGACGCTGACCGAGTACGGCCAGATCGACATCCTGGTCAACAACGCCGGCATCACCAAGGACGCCCGCCTGGTCAAGATGACCGAGGCCCAGTTCGACGCGGTGATCGACGTCAACCTGAAGGGCGTGTTCCATTGCGCGCAGGCCGTCGCCGGCCCGATGATCGAGCGCGGCCGCGGCGTGATCCTGAACGCCTCCAGCGTGGTCGGCCTGTACGGCAATTTCGGCCAGACCAACTACGCCGCGAGCAAGTTTGGCGTGGTCGGCTTCACCAAGACCTGGGCGCGCGAGCTCGGGCCCAAGGGCGTGCGCGTCAACGCGGTGTGCCCGGGTTTCGTCGCCACCGAGATCCTGCAGACGGTGCCGGACAAGGTGCTCGACGGCATGAAGCAGGCCTGCTGGCTGGGCCGGCTGGCCGAGCCGGACGAGATCGCCAGCATCTACGCCTTCCTGGCCAGCGACGACGCCAGCTATATCAACGGCACCGCGATCGAGGCCAGCGGCGGCATGTCGATCTGAGGGCGCGCTTCCGGACACACTCCCGGACGCGCTTCCGCACGCGCCTCCGGACGCGCCTCCGCACGCGCCTCCGGACGCGCCTCCGGACGCGTTTCCGGTCGCCCGTCCGGACGGCTCCCGGGCAGGCTTTCCGGCGCGTTCGCGGGCACGTTTCCCGGCACGCTTGCCGGCACGCCGCGGCGCCGGGCACCCGCCGCCGGACACGTTTTATTGCGTGGCCCGGCAGACGGCCGCGCCAGCCCGGTACGGTATCATTGACGACCGGCCGCGGCGCCCATGCGCGCGGCCCATGACCCCCCCGCCCGGCCCGTGCCGGGCGGTGACGCTTATCCATTTCCGAGGCGGGCAGCGCGCCTCGCCGACGCCCGGTTTCCGGCATATCTGAAAGACCCGATCCCATGCAGTTGTTGTTCGAGGAAGGCGGCGAGATCCGCGCCGGTACCGTGCTGAACCAGCAAGGCGAGGCCTATCAGGTCGAATTGCCCGCGGGCAAGCGCACCAAGGTCAAGTCGCGCGACGTGCTGCTGCAGTTCGCGCAGCCGAGCGCGGCCGAGCTGCTGTCGCAGACGGCGGCGCTGACCGGCGAGATCGATCTCGATTTCCTGTGGGAATGCGCCCCCGAGCAGGAGTTCGGCTTCACCGACCTGGCCGCCGAGTACTACGGTGCGTCGGCGAGCCCCGCGCAGCAGGCGGCGCTGGCGATGGCGCTGCAAGGCAATCCGGTCTATTTCCGCCGCAAGGGCCGCGGCCGCTACCAGCGCGCGCCCGAGGACCAGCTCAAGGCAGCGCTGGCCGGGCTCGAGCGCAAGCGCCAGCAGGCGCTGGTGCAGGCCGAATACGAACAGCAACTGAAGGCCGGCGTGCTGCCCGAGGCGTTCCGCGGCAAGGTGCTGACGCTGCTGTTCAAGCCGGACAAGAACAGCCTCGAGTACAAGGCGCTCGATGCCGCGTGCACCGCGCTGGGCAAGTCGCCGATGCGGCTGATGATCGAGGTCGGCGGCGTGCCGAACGCGCGCGCGCTGCACGAGGCCCGCTTCCTGTCCGAGTGCTTCCCCAAGGGCACCGGCTTTCCGGAGATCATGGTGCCGGAGCCGGGCGGCGACCTCCCGCTCGCGCCGGTCGAGGCGTTCTCGATCGACGACGTCACCACCACCGAGATCGACGACGCGCTGTCGGTGATGCCGCTGGACGAGGGGCGCCTGCGCATCGGCATCCATATCGCGGCCCCGGGCCTGGGCATCCGCCGCGGCGATCCGCTCGACGCGATCGCGCGGCAGCGGCTGTCGACGGTCTACTTTCCGGGCGACAAGATCACGATGCTGCCGGACGCGGTGGTCGAGCGCTACACGCTGCAGGAAGGGCGACAGTGCCCGGCGCTGTCGCTGTACGTGACCTACGATCCGGCCGCGCAGCAGATCCTCGCCAGCGAGACGCGCGCCGAGATGGTCAAGATCGCCTCCAATCTGCGCCACAACCTGCTCGACGAGGTGGTGACCGAGGCCGCGCTGACCGAAGGCAGCGGCGACTATCCGTTCCGCGAGGCGCTGACCGCGCTGTGGGGCTTCGCCAATTTCCTCTACGACGAGCGCCAGCGCGCGCGCGTCGCCAGCGGCCTGCGGCCGGAGTCGCACAGCCGCGCCGACTACAGCTTCTATCTGGACGAGCAGCCCGACGGCAGCCAGCGCGTGCGCATCGAGCAGCGCAAGCGCGGATCGCCGCTGGACAAGATCGTCGCCGAGCTGATGATCCTGGCCAACAGCACCTGGGGCAAGCTGCTGGCCGACCACGGCGTGCCGGGCATCTACCGCACGCAGAAGGCCTGGGGCATGCATCGGACCCGCATGCAGACCTATCCGGCTCCGCACGAGGGGCTGGGCGTCGCGCAGTATGCGTGGAGCACCTCGCCGCTGCGCCGCTATGTCGATCTGGTCAACCAGTGGCAGATCATCGCGGCCGCGCAGCACGGCGTCACCGCCAAGCTGGTGGCGCCGTTCAAGCCCAAGGACGCCGACCTGCTGGCCGCGGTGGCGGACTTCGAGGGCACCTATGCCGCCTATGCCGAGCACCAGTCGACCATGGAGCGTTACTGGTGCCTGCGCTGGCTCGCGCAGGAGAACCGCGAACGCATGATGGCGACCGTGCTGAAGGACGGCGCGGTGCGCTTTGCCGAGATCCCGCTGGTCACGCGCGTGCCCGAACTCGCGCAGGCCGCGCGCGGCACGCAGGTGCTGCTCGAGATCGCCGGCACCGACGAGCTGACGCTGGAAGTCAGCTGTCGGGTGCTGGAGGTGTTTGCCGGCGAGGGTGAGCTGCCGGCCGAAGAACTGGAAGGCGATGAAGAATCGGCGGAGGTCTCCGCCGAAGCGGCCGCCGAGGTGGCGGCCGAGCAGGCCGCGGAAGAGGCCGCCGAGCAGGGCGCCGAGACGGTGCCGGAGACATTGGAGGGTACCGGTACCGAAGCGCCGGCCGAAGCCATCCCCGGCGAAAGGGCCAACGACAACGCCAACGCCAACGCCAACGCCAACGCCAGCGCCGGCGACGGCGCCGATGGTCGCGACGGCGCTGCCAGGACCGCCGGCAACGGCGGCCCCGCTGCCTCCTGATCCAGGCCTGCCGTGAACCTCGCCCGCGCTTCCCGCCAGTGGTGGCAAGGCAGCAGCACGATGGCCAAGGCCATCGCGATCTCGCTGGCCGTGCATGCGCTGCTGCTGGCAGTGCGCTTCGGCGCGCCGGAGGCCTTCGAGATCAAGCGCAGCGACACCGCGCTCGACGTGGTGCTGGTCAATGCGAAGTCGGGCCAGCAGCCGCTCAAGCCAGCCGCGCTGGCGCAGGCCGATCTCGACGGCGGCGGCGACCACGAGCAGCAGCGTGCCAGCACGCCGCTGCCGGCGCAGCCCATCCCGCGCGAGGGCGATCTGGTGCGCCAGGTGCAGCGCCGCGTCGATCTGCTCGAGGAGCGCCAGCAGCGGCTGATGACACAGCTGCGCGAGAGCGCGCCGCCGGTCCACAGCCAGCCGCTGCGTCCGGGCGAACGCCGTCTCGATACCCCGGCGCGCGGCCAGGACGAGCACGATTCGCTCGACGAGATGGCGCGGCTGGAGGCCGAGATCGCCCGCAATCTGGAGCACTACGCGCGCCGGCCCAAGCGCCACCAGATCACCGCCACCAGCGCGCAGCAGGTGGTCTACGCCCGCTACTACGACCGCCTGCGCAAGAAGATCGAGGCGCGCGGCACCGCCGACTTCCCTCGCCGCGCCGGCCAGCCGCTGTACGGCGAGCTGATCGTGGCGATCAACGTCGACCGGCATGGCCGGCTCGGTTACGAGCGCGGCGGCTACCGCGTCGACGGCGTCGAGCTGGTCAAGAGCTCGGGCAACGCCGCTCTGGACCGCCAGGCCATCGCGATCGTGCGCGCCGCGGCGCCGTTCGGCGAGTTTTCGCCGGAGATGCGGGCCCGCTACGATATTCTCGAAGTGATTTCGACGTTCAAGTTCTCGCGCAGCGGGCTGGAAACCCGGCTGCAATCCCGGTTGCCGTCCCAGGCGCCATCGCCGCTGCCATCCCGATAAATGCCCAACGCTACCGACATGCCCAACCCTGACCTCGCCGTGGACCGCTATGCCGTGGTCGGCAACCCGATCGCGCACAGCCGCTCGCCGCAGATTCATGCCGCCTTCGCGCGCCAGACCGCGCAGGCGCTCAGCTACGAACGGCTGCTGGCGCCGCTGGACGGGTTTGCCGACACCGTGCGCCGGTTCTTCGCCGAGGGCGGCCAGGGCCTGAACGTGACGACGCCGTTCAAGGTGCAGGCCTTCGAGCTGGCCGACCGGCTGACGCCCGGCGCCGAGGCCGCCGGTGCGGTCAACACGCTGTGGATGGAGGACGGCCTGCTGCACGGCGACAACACCGACGGCGTCGGCCTGGTGCGCGATATCGTCGATCGTCTCGGCGTCGAGCTCGAAGGGCGGCGCATCCTGCTGCTGGGCGCCGGCGGCGCCGCGATGGGCGCGATGCTGCCGCTGATCGATTGCCGGCCCGACCGCATCGTGGTGGCCAACCGCACCGCCGACCGCGCCAGCGAGATGCTGGAGAACTTCGCCGAGGCCGCCGGCGAGGCCGGCGTCGAACTGTGGGGCGGCGGCTTCGAGGCGCTGGCCGGGCTGTCCGAGGAGGACGGCTGCGAGGTGGTGATCAACGCGACCGCCGGCAGCCTGCAGGGCGAGGTGCCGCCGGTGCCCGAGGCGCTGCTCGGCGAGGGCGTGCTGGCCTACGACATGATGTACGGCGCCGAGCCGACCGTGTTCCTGCAGTACGCGGCGGCGCAGGGCGCCCGCACCGCCGATGGGCTCGGCATGCTCGTCGAGCAGGCGGCGCAGGCCTTCTACCTCTGGCGCGGCGTGCATCCCGATACCGCGCCGGTGCTCGAGGAACTGCGGGCCGCGCTGCGGGCCGAAGCCGGGTGCGAAGCGGCTGCCGAACCGGGAGCCAAAGCGGCGGCCGAACCCCAGGCCAGACCGCACGGCAAACCGCAGGCCGGACGCTGACCTCGGGCGCATCCCGTTCTTCCGCTACGCCGACTGACCGACGCGAGTTCCGCCTTGGCCCAACGCAAACGCGCCGTCCGTTCCCGTGCCGCCGCCGCGTCCGCGCGCGCCGGCACTTCCGCGCCGCTGCGCTGGCTCGCATGGCTGCTGGGCAGCGTGCTGGCCGGCGTGGTCGCGATGCAGGTCTATTTCTTCCTGCAGATCGCCGCGTGGCAGGTAGTCGATCCCGGTCCGACCTCGTTCATGCGCGCCGAGCGCTGGCGCCTGTGCGGCTGGAATGTCTGGAGCTGCGGCATCGAGCGGCAGTGGGTGCCGTATGGCGAGATCTCGCGCAACCTGAAGCGCGCCGTGATCGCCAGCGAGGACGCCGACTTCGTCAATCATCCGGGCTACGACTTCGACGCGATGCTGGAAGCCTGGGAGCGCAACAAGAAGCGCGGCCATATCGTGCGCGGCGGGTCGACCATCACGCAGCAGCTGGCCAAGAACCTGTTCCTGTCGCCCGAGCAGCATTACCTGCGCAAGGGCCAGGAACTCTTGATTACCTGGATGCTGGAGTTCTGGCTCGACAAGCAGCGCATCTACGAGATCTATCTGAACTCGGTCGAGTGGGGCGAGGGCGTGTTCGGCGCCGAGGCCGCCGCCCGGCACTACTTCAAGACCAGCGCCGGCCGTCTCAGCGTGGGCCAGGCGGCGCGCCTGGCGGCGGCGCTGCCGGCGCCAAAATGCTTCGACAAGAAGCAGTACTGCGCGCATGTGCGCGTCAACTTCCGCGCCAAGGCCGGCATCATCGCGCGCCGGATGGGCTCGGCCACGCTGCCGGACTGATGACGTACGGCAGCGGGCAGCCCGCCGGGCGGCCCGGTCGTCGCGGCGCCGGGCCTTGGGGCTTCTAGCTGAGCCAGCCCTTGCGGCGGAAATAGATCAGCGGAATCGCCGCCGACACCGCCATCAGCGCAATCGCCCACGGATAGCCGCCGGCCCAGTCGAGCTCGGGCATCACCTTGAAGTTCATGCCGTAGACGCTGGCGATCAGGGTCGGCGGCATCAGCGCAACCGACACCACCGAGAACAGCTTGATGATCTTGTTCTGGTTGATGTTGATGAAACCGACCGTGGCGTCCATCAGGAAGTTGATCTTGTCGAACAGGAACGCGGTGTGGTTCTCGATCGAGTCGATATCGCGCAGGATCTGGCGCGCCTCGTCCTGCTGCTCGGCGGACAGCAGCTGGCTGCGCATCAGGAAGGACAGCGCCCGCCGGGTGTCCATCACGTTGCGGCGGATGCGGCCATTGCGGTCTTCCTCGCGCGCGATGGTCTCGAGCACATCGGCCGCCGCGGCGTCGGTCACGTTCTCGGCCAGTACGCGCTTGCTGGCGTCCTCCAGCCGTTCGTAGATCTCCTCGATCGAGTCGGCCGAGTACTCGGCGTCGGTCGCGTACAGATCCATCAGCACGTCCTTGGCGTTGCGCACCGAGCCCGGGCGCATGCGGGCGCGCAGCCGCACCAGCCGGAACACCGGCAGGTCCTCGTCGTGGATGGAGAACAGCACGTCGCGCGTCAGCACGAAGGCCACGCGCACGTTGCGCGAGACCTCGTCCTCGTCGAGCAGGAAGTCGGTGCGAATATGGATGTTTTCATCCTCGCCCTCGAAATAACGCGCCGAGGCCTCGAGGTCGCCGAGGTCCTCGAGCTCGGGCAGGGCCACGCCGTAGGCTTCCTTGATCCAGTCCAGTTCCTCGTCGTCGGGGCTGACGACATCGATCCAGATGGGCTTGTGCTGCAGCAACTCGTTGCGGTCGTCGACCTGCTCCTGGGCGAGCCGGCCTTTCTGCAGGACGAACAGATTGATCATCCCCGGTATTCCTTATGCCGTGCGATGAAGAAAATCGGCAGGCAGGCTTGCGGCACGGCCGGGCCGCGCCCTTCGCGACGGCGAATGGCGGGCTCGAAGGCAAGCGTGATCGCGCTGCGCGGACGGGCCGTGCAAGGCGATGGCGTTTGCCGTTGATGGCTGGCAAGCCGGGTGAGGGAAGTCCGCAACAACGCGGCGGGCCTGTTGAAGCGATGGCCGCCGGTGGCAGTACGGAAAAAACACTCGCCCGCAGTGTGCTGCGGGCGGGTTCGGCGAGCGTCCGACCAGGATGGTCCGGACGGGTTCGTCGTTACGCAGCCCGCAGTGACATGGCATTCGTAGAGGTCGCGGCTTTGCCGCGGCAACTCGAACACCCGATGCTACTGCCCACGTAATTTCTCCGGGATTATGGATGGGCGCGAGTGTAGCCCAACGCGACCGCGTTTGTTAAGTGAAATCTGGATGAAGCGTCACCGCGGCCGTGGTACGGGGTATGAGGCACGGTTCGACTGCGGCTGCGGCTCTGCCCGCCTTACGCGCGACGGCGCAGCCGCGGCATCAGCAGCGGTACCAGCAGCACCGAGGCCAGCGCGGCAAACATCAGCACGATCGCGGCGTAGTCCTGCCAGTGGGGCTGCTCGCCCAGCATCCACATGCCGGAGAAGACCCCGACCACCGGGATGAACATGATCGACAGGCTCGATACCACCGGCGGCAGCGAACGGGCCAGCGCGAACCAGACCAGATGGCAGAAGGCGAACACGACCACCGCGTTGTACACGATCGCGGCCCATTCGATCGCGTTGGGCATGCGCCAGCCCTCCTCGAACAGCAGCGTGCCGGCCAGCAGGAAGGGCAGCGCGACCGCCAGCATCCAGAAGGTCAGCGTGCCGAGCGGGATATCGACCGGGGTGCGCTTCATCAGCTGGGTGCCGTAGCCCCAGCCGGCCGCGGCGGCCAGCATCATCACGGTGCCGGTCGGGCTGCCGGTCAGCGCGCCGAACTCGCTCGACATCAGCAGCAGCGTGCCGGCCAGCGCGCAGCCGATGCCGACCCAGGCCCAGGCCGAGATGCGCTCGCGGAACAAGACCAGGCCCCAGACCACGGCCCAGATCGGCATCGTGTAGCCGAGGATCGCGGCGCGGCCCGAGGACAGCATCTTGACCGCGCCGATCGCCAGCAGGTGCCAGATCACCATATTGGGCAGCGCCAGCTTGAACACCGTGCCCCAGGTCTCGCGCGGCAGCGTCAGCGGGATGCCCTTGGCGCGCAGCGCCAGCCCCAGCGCGATCAGGCCGCCGGCCATGCACAGCAGGCGAAAGCCCAGCGGCGGGAAATGGGCCACGCCGATCTTCATCACGGGCCAGTTGACGCCCCAGGCGAGCGTCAGCGCGACGAGCAGGGCAAGGTTGCGGCGATCGAGAGTCATGGAGGGGAGGCGGTTACCGGTGCGTTACCGCTCTTTCTATTGGTTTCGTCTGTCGGAAAAGCGCAAGGAAGATAGCATGCAACGGGTAAAATTGCCGGCAACGACCCGACCGTCGCCGGCCGCCGCGATTCTCTGCCCGTGCCGACAGACGATAGCCAACGGTCCGCCGCGGCCCATCCCGGGCCCGGATGCCACGCATTCGAGCGATCCATGACCCGTCCTTCCGTTCCTCCCGTCCCGTTCACCGAGCAGTTGACCCAGGCCTGGCGGCGCAACGATTCGCTGCTGTGCGTCGGGCTCGATCCGGATCCGGGCAAGCTGCCGCTGTCGCTGACCGGCGCCGGCGGCGCGATCTTTTCCTTCTGCCGCGAGATCGTCGACGCCACCGCCGACCTGGTCTGCGCCTTCAAGCCGCAGATCGCCTACTTCGCCTCGCAGCGCGCCGAGGACCAGCTCGAGCAGCTGATCCACTATATCCACGACGCACATCCCGGCATCCCGGTGATTCTCGACGCCAAGCGCGGCGACATCGGCTCGACCGCGCAGCATTACGCGATCGAGGCGTTCGACCGCTATCAGGCCGATGCCGTCACGGTCAGCCCCTATATGGGATTCGATTCGGTGGAGCCGTATCTCGCCTATCCCGAGCGCGGCGTCATCGTGCTGTGCCGGACCTCGAATCCGGGCGGCTCGGACGTGCAATTCCTGCAGGTCGAGGGCAAGCCGATCTATCAGCTGGTGGCCGAGCAGGCCGCGGCGCGCTGGAACACCACCGGGCAGATGGGGCTGGTGGTCGGCGCGACCTTCCCGAACGAGATCGCCAAGGTGCGGGAGCTGGTCGGCGACATGCCGCTGCTGATTCCGGGCATCGGTGCCCAGGGCGGCGATATCGAAGCCACGGTCAAGGCGGGTCGCAGCGCCGACGGTACCGGCATGATGATCAATTCGTCGCGGGCGATCCTCTACGCCAGCCGCGAGAAGGACTTCGCCGCGGCCGCGCGCCGCGCCGCGCTGCAGACGCGCGACACGATCAACCGCTTCCGCCAGGGCTGAACGGCGGGGCCGCTGCGCCTGGGTACTTGGGTACTTGGGTACTGAGGTGCTCGGGTGCTCGGGTGCTCGGGCGCTCGGGTGTTGGGCGAACGGGCGAACGGGCGAACCGCCGCCCCGGCGCTCAGGCCTCGTTGCGCACCAGGTCGAGCAGGCCGCGCATCGCATGCTCGGCGGCCTGGCGGCGGATCTGCTGGCGGTCGCCCTTGAAGCGCTGGGTCTCGACCCGCGTCACGATGCGGTTGCTCCAGCCGAAGCAGACCATGCCCACCGGCTTCTCCGGCGTGCCGCCGGTCGGGCCCGCGACGCCGGTGATCGACAGCGCCACCTGGGCACGGCTGTTGAGCAGCGCGCCCTCGGCCATCGCGTGCGCGACTTCCTCGCTGACCGCGCCGAAATCGCGGATCAGCTTGGCCGGAACGCCGAGCATGGTGCTCTTGGCTTCGTTCGAGTAGGTGACGAAGCCGCGCTCGAACCAGCCGGACGAACCGGCGACGTCGGTGATGGCGGCCGCCACCAGGCCGCCGGTACAGGACTCGGCGGTGGCGACCATCAGCGATTTTTCCTTGAGGGCGATGCCGGCCTGGACGGCAAGCTGGTCGAGCAAGCGGCTGATGGACATGATGACGGCTCTCGTGCTGGCGGTGAATCGGTACGGTTCGGATGCGGCGGCGTGGATGCGCTCAGAACGAGCGCCACAGCGCGAACACCAGCAGCGTGTAGAACGCCGCGACCAGATCGTCGAACATCACGCCGAAGCCGCCGCGCAGGCCCGGGCCCTTGAGCGTGCGGTCGTAATAGGCGATCGGCGCGGGTTTGGCCATGTCGAACAGCCGGAACCACAGGAAGGCGGCGAACTGGCCCCAGAAGCCGGTCGGCATCACGAAGGCCAGCACCAGCCAGAACGCCACGATCTCGTCCCACACCATGCTGCCGTGATCGTGCACGCCCATCGCGCGCGCGGTCCGTGCGCAGGCCCACAGGCCAATCAGGAAGCCGCCGACGATGATCCACAGCCAGGCGGACGGCTGCACCCACAGCGAGATCACGACGAAGGACAGCCAGCCGTACAGCGTGCCGACCGTGCCGGGCATCACCGGCGACAGGCCGGAACCGAAGCCCAGCGCGATGAAATGCGCGGGGTGGGACAGCATGAAGCGCGCCGTCGGGCGCAGGATCTTGGCGGTCTGACCGGCCTCCAGCGTCATCGCGGGATCGGTAGACGCCGAACCGGGAGGATAGGCGGACATCAAGGTATTTGGCTCGTTTGTTATCGCGGTCGGAGGCGGGACTCGCCGGCGCGGCAGGCGGCCGGCGGCGCGGCGCTCCGCCGCATGGCGGCATCATGACATGCCGCCGTCCGGCTGTCAGGGGTTGGCGAAATGATCGAAGCTTCGGGCCCGGAAGGAGACGGGCCCGCCACCGGCATCGACCAGGCGCAACCCGGGCTCGGCGGTGATCGTGCCGACCCGTGTCAGCGGCAGAACCAACCGCTCGGCCAGCGCGGCCAGCGCTTCGCGCGTCCCGACCGGGGCGGTGAAGCACAGCTCGTAATCGTCGCCGCCGGCCAGCACGCAATCGAGCTGGCAGTCGCGCGGCTGGCTCGCCAGGACCTCCGAGCGCGGCAGCGCATCGACGTCGAGCAGCGCGCCGACCTGCGATCGCTCCAGGATATGGCCCAGATCGCCGACCAGGCCGTCCGAGATATCGAGCGCGGCATGGGCCAGCCCGCGCAGCGCCATGCCAAGCGCCACGCGCGGGGTCGGCGTGTCCATGCGCGGGCGCACCAGCGTGAAGTCGGGCTCGGGCAGCAGCCATTCGCCGCGGCAATCGCCCAGCGCCAGGCGTGCATCGCCCAGCGTGCCGGAGATCCAGATGTCGTCGCCCGGGCGGGCGGCGTCGCGGCGCAACGCGCTGCCCCGCGGCACGTCGCCGAACACCGTCAAGGACAGCGTCAGCGGGCCGCGCGTGGTGTCGCCGCCGACCAGCTCGCAGCCATGCGCGTCGGCCAGTTCCAGCATGCCGGCGGCCAGTTCGGCCAGCCAGGGGGGATCGGCCTCGGGCAGCGCCAGCGCCAGCGTGAAGGCGCGCGGCTCGGCGCCCATCGCCGCCAGATCGGACAGGTTGACGGCCAGCGCCTTGTGGCCCAGCGCGCGCGGCGGGACGTCGGGGAAGAAGTGCCGGCCGCTGACCAGCATGTCGCTGCTGACCGCCAGCAGATGGCCCGGGCGCGGATCCAGCAGCGCGCAGTCGTCGCCGACGCCGAGCACGGCCTTGCGGGCCGGACGGGTGAAATAGCGGCGGATCAGTTCAAACTCGGAAAGCGGCGCGGAAGGATCGGCGGAGGGATCGGCCGAAGGGTTCGCCGAGGGATCGGCGGAAGCGGGCGCGGCTGGGGCGGCGTCTGTCGAAGGCATGCTGGAGTCGGCTCGGAAACCCGCCCGGCGGGGCGCGGCAGGAAGGCGGGAGAGTCCCGGGAGTCTGGTGACGGCGCCGCCGGACGGAAGCTCGGACGGCATGCGTGGCTGGTCAGTCCCGCCCGCATCCGGCATATTGTACCGAAACGCAAAGGTGCCTCTCGCAAAACGCTTATTGTGAAATAAAATTTCACAATATAAAATGCGGGGCTCGATCAGGAGACAGCGGGCAGGTGGAGCCGGCCCGCGAGGGTGTGTTCCCACCGTTTTCCGCTTCGTCAAACACGGCTCCACAGACCGGAAGATGCGCCGATGACCAGTCCTTCGCAGCCCGCTTCGCAGCCGAATTCGCAGGCACTCTCGCAAGACGAACTGAAACAGCAGCAGCGCGAGGCGCTGCGCAAAGCCGCCCTCGAGTATCACGAGTTTCCGACCCCGGGCAAGATCTCGGTCACGCCGACCAAGCCGCTGTCGAACCAGCGCGACCTGGCGCTGGCCTACTCGCCGGGCGTGGCGGCCGCCTGCGAGGAAATCGTCGCCGACCCGGCCAATTCCTTCCGCTACACCGCGCGCGGCAATCTGGTCGGCGTGGTCACCAACGGCACCGCGGTGCTCGGCCTGGGCGACATCGGCCCGGCGGCATCGAAGCCGGTGATGGAAGGCAAGGCGGGCCTGTTCAAGAAGTTCGCCGGCATCGACGTCTTCGATATCGAGATCGACGAGAAGGACCCGGAGAAGCTGGTCGATATCATCGCCTCGCTGGAGCCGACTTTCGGCGGCATCAACCTCGAGGACATCAAGGCGCCGGAATGCTTCTACGTCGAGCGCAAGCTGCGCGAGCGGATGAAGATTCCCGTCTTCCACGACGACCAGCACGGCACCGCGATCGTGGTCGGCGCGGCGGTCATCAACGGGCTGCGCGTGGTCGGCAAGGACATCAAGGACGTCAAGCTGGTGGCCTCGGGCGCGGGCGCCGCGGCACTGGCCTGCCTGGACCTGCTGGTCGATCTCGGCCTGCCGCTGTCGAACATCTGGGTCACGGACCTGGCCGGCGTGGTCTACGAGGGCCGGACCGAGCTGATGGATCCGGAGAAGGCGCGCTTCGCGCAGAAGACCGACAAGCGCAAGCTGGCCGAGGTCATCGACGGCGCGGACATCTTCCTGGGCCTGTCGGCCGCCGGCGTGCTCAAGCAGGACATGGTGCAACGCATGGCCGACCGTCCGCTGGTGCTGGCGCTGGCCAACCCGAATCCGGAAATCATGCCGGAGCAGGTCAAGGAAGTGCGGCCCGACGCGGTGATCGCCACCGGCCGCACCGACTATCCGAACCAGGTCAACAACGTGCTGTGCTTCCCGTTCATCTTCCGCGGGGCGCTGGACGTGGGCGCGACCACCATTACCAAGCAGATGGAAATCGCCGCCGCGCACGCCGTGGCGGAACTGGCGCGGCAGGAGCAGAGCGATATCGTCGCTACCGCCTACGGCATCCAGGACCTGTCGTTCGGCCCCGAATACCTGATTCCGAAGCCTTTCGATCCGCGCCTGATCGTCAAGGTCGCGCCGGCCGTGGCGCAGGCCGCGATGGACTCCGGCGTGGCGACCCGCCCGATCGAGGACATGGAGGCGTACAAGCTGCAACTGCAGCAGTTCGTCTACCACTCGGGCACGCTGATGAAGCCGATCTACGCCGCCGCCCGCAAGGTGGCGATGGAGAAGAAGCGCATCGTGTTCGCCGAGGGCGAGGAAGAGCGCGTGCTGCGCGCGGTGCAGGTGATCGTCGACGAGAAGCTGGCCAACCCGATCCTGATCGGCCGCCCGGCCGTGCTGACCCACCGCATCGAACGCTTCGGCCTGCGCCTGCGCATGGGCGTGGACTTCACCGTGGTCAACCCGGAACACGACGACCGCTTCCGCGACTACTCCGACACCTACTACCGGATGATGGCGCGCCAGGGCGTGACGCCGCAGTACGCCAAGCTCGAGATGCGCCGCCGCACCACGCTGATCGGCGCGATGCTGGTGCACAAGGGCGAGGCCGACGGCATGATCTGCGGCACGGTCAGCAATACCGCCGCGCATCTGCGCTACATCGACCAGGTGCTGGGCGGCACCAACGAGGTCTATGCGGCGATGAACGGCCTGGTGCTGCCGGGCCGCCAGATCTTCCTGGTGGACACCCACGTCAACGTCGATCCGAGCGCGACGCAACTGGCCGAGATCACGATCATGGCCGCCGAGGAGCTCAAGCGCTTCGGCATCGAGCCCAAGATCGCGCTGCTGTCGCATTCGAACTTCGGCTCGTCCGAGGCGCCGTCGGCGCAGAAGATGCGCGAGACGCTGGCCATCCTGCGCGAGCGCGCGCCGGAGCTGGAGGTCGACGGCGAGATGCATGGCGACTGCGCGCTGGACCAGAAGCTGCGCGACCAGCTGGTGCCGGACGGTACGCTCAAGGGCGAAGCCAACCTGCTGGTGTGCCCGAACATCGACGCGGCCAATATCGCCTACAACCTGCTGAAGACGGCCGCCGGCAACAACGTCGCGATCGGCCCGATCCTGCTGGGTGTCAATGCGCCGGTGCACATCCTGACGCCGTCGGCGACGGTCCGCCGCATCGTCAATATGACGTCGCTGGTGGTGGTGGACGCCGCGGCGAAGCGGTAAGAACTCGCCACGCGAGTGGAGGAGCCGGGGCATGCCCCGGCTTTTTTATCGCCGCTGAAACTCGGTTAGTGTGCGCATACATTCCATTAACGCATTGAAACAATTCAGGTTTTCGCCGTCACCGAGGCGCGGGGATTGATTATTTAACAGCTTGCGCGTAACCTAGCGCCTTCGATGCAGGCGATCCGTCGACCGCGCTTGGCGTTGGATTGCTGCGCCACCAGACCAGACAACGTGGGTTCCCCGACTTCTTTGCCGCAACGCGCATCGCGCTCCGACAAGATCCTGCAACGGGTCCAGCCTTCGCTCCAACGGGTTGCGCGCGGAGTTCTGCACACCTTGGCTGTGGTGGCCGTGGCGGCCACGCTGGCGCAACCGGCTCAGGCGAAGCAGTCCCCGGAGGTGCTGTCGGATACGCTGGGAACCATTGCAGTGCAGCAACTGCCCAACGAGGCACAGCAGACGCTGCAGCGCATCGAGGCCGGGGGGCCGTATCCCTACGCAAAGGATGGCTCGCGGTTCGGCAACTATGAACGGATCCTGCCTCGGCGGCCGCGCGGCTATTACCGTGAGTACACGGTTGCCCGTCCGGGCAGCCGGAATCGGGGCGCGAAGCGAATCGTCTGTGGCGGCGAACAACGGGCCGCCAACGACTGCTATTACACGGAAGACCACTACAACAGCTTCAAACGGATAATCAGATGATGACTGACATTTTCGGACTGGGCGACGCCCTTGCCGCCCGCGAAGAGCGCGGCGCCGGAGATGGCTGGCAGCGGGCTCAACAACATGCCCAGAACCTTTATGACAGTGTGCTGATGATGCCCCGCTACGAGGTCGCGCACAATAAACTGCCGCCGGCATCGCCGCAGGACGGCAACGCCGAAGTGGCCTGCGGCAGGGAGGCCGCGTTGAACCTGTTCAAGACCGTGCGACCCAATATCGTTCAGTCGATCCGCGCCTTCCGCGTGCCCGAGCTGGCACAGGCTGCCGCCGACCTCGGCCAGCATTTCCTCTACGCCAATTGCGCCCATTGCACGACCAAGGGCGAGGTGCTGGAAACCATCGCCACCGCGTTCCTCTTTCCGAAGCACTTCGGCAAGAACTTCGATGCGCTGGCCGATTGCCTGACGGACATGATCCACAAGGCCGGCGTGCAACCCGGTTTCGTCATCGTGCTCGAAGGTCTGCCCTGCGCGCAGAAGTTCGACAAGGAAGCGCGCGAGACGCTGCTCGACGTGTTCCGCGACGCCGCGGAATTCTGGGCCGAGCGCCGCGTGCAATTCCGCGTGTTCTACTCGTTCGCCTGACCGCGTCAAGCTGGCGCGTTCGCCGGATTCCCGCGCATCGCCGCGCAGGAACCTCGGATAGAAAAGGCCCGCCAAAACGGCGGGCCTTTTTTGCGTGCAAAACGGCGCGGCGGCCGTTCCGATACGTCGCGGAAACGATCAGGCCGCCGGCGGCACCTGGCCCTGCGGCGTCAGCTGATCGATCAGTTCCGGCAGGCCGGCGCTGAGCTGCGCCGCGACGTCGTCGCGCGACATGCCGGTGCTCGAGGACAGCGTGTCGAGCGCGCCGGTGCCTTGCAGCGCCTCGGCCAGCGAGGACGGCGACACCGGCTGATTCGGACCGGTGCCGATCCACGAGGACACCTGCTCGCCCAGTCCCGCCTGCGCGAGGATCTGCTGCAGCGCGCCGATGCCGCCGGCCGCGGCGCCGATCGTCTGTGCCTCGCCGGCCGCGCCGCCCTGGCCGCCGAGCAGGCCACCCAGCAGCGAACCGAGATCGAGCCCGCCACCGCCGCCGGCCAACCCCCCGAGCACGCCGCCCAGTCCGCCCGCCATGCCGGCCGGGTCTTGCGTCGCCTCGGCGCCACCCTGGCGGCCGCGCATGGCCAGCATCGCCAGCAGGCCGAGCGCCAGCATCATCTTCGGATTCATGCCGGCTTGGCCGGATTCGCCGGCCTGCGCTGGATTGGTTTGGCCGAGCACGCCGCCAAGCACACTATCGAGCAGTCCCATCTTCAGCTCCTTGTTGTTGATTCGTTTATCGGACCGGCCGGTGCCATGCTGCGCGGACCGGCTCGGCTCGATAGCGGTCGACGGCGCGGTGCCGTCAGAATCCGCCCAGCAGCGCGTTCAGCGCGGCCAGGCAGGCCAGACCGGCGGTCTCGGTGCGCAGGATGCGCGGTCCGAGCGACACCGCCGTGAAACCTTGCGCCAGCGCGGCGCGTTCTTCCTCGGGCGACAGTCCGCCTTCGGGCCCGATCAGCAGCGTGACGCCGCTGGCGATCCAGTCGTCACGGTGTGCCTGCGCGAGGGCCACCAGCGTCGATTCGGCGCGCGGCGATACCAGCAGCCGCTGTCCGGCATTGGCCGGAATCGCCGCCAGCCACGCCTCCAAGTTAGCCACCCGCGACACCGCCGGCAAGCGATTGCGCCCGCATTGTTCGCAGGCCGCGGTGACCAGCGCCTGCCAGTGCGCGTGGCGCTTCTGCGCACGGTCGCCGCTGAGCCGCACCACCGCGCGCGCGGTCTGCAGCGGCTGGATCGCACCGACGCCAAGCTCGACGGCCTTCTCGATCAGCCAGTCCATCTTGTCGCCTCCGGCAATGCCCTGGGCCAGCGTCACGCGGAAGGGCAGTTCGCATTCGGCGGTGTCGCGCGCGCCGACCTGTGCGGTCGCGCTGCGCTTGCCGATCTCGACCAGCGTCGCGGCATGGCTGCCGCCGCGCCCGTCGAACAGCGTGATGGGCTCGCCGGGATGCAGGCGCAGCACCTGGACATGGCGCACCACCGCCTCGGGCAGCGGCAGCAGGGTATCGGGGGCAAGCGGTTGATCGACGTAGAAGCGGGGTGGCATCGAATCCAGGGAAAATCGGTCAGGCGGGGCGGGTCCGCAGGATGGGCGCGACAACCGCCATGGGCAATATGGGCAACATGGGCGACAGGGCCGATATGGGCAACCGGGCCGACATGGACCCCATCGCGGCATCGGGCTCCGGCATCCGGGCGGTCAGGCTGTCAGTCGCTCAGGCAGCCTCAGAACCCGTGGCCGCGGCGACGGCCTGGTCCAGCGGGCGGGCGAAGCCCCAGCGGTAGCCGTCGAGGTCCTCGACCATGCAATAGCGGTCGCCCCAGAACTGGTCGCCGGGCGCCATCAGGCTGACCGCGCCGGCCGCCACCGCACGGGCATGCATCGTGTCGACGTCGTCGCAGTAGAGGTAGAAGGTCTGCGGGCATTCGAAGCCGGTCGAGCGCGGCGTGCGCGCGGTGCTGCCCCAGGCGCCCTCGGGGGCGAACATCACGACCAGCTCGCCGTGATAGTGCATCTCGGCATGGGTGGGCACGCCGTTCTCGTCGACCACATTGCCAGGCACGAAGCCGAAGGCGCGGCTGTAGAAGTCGAGCGCGCGGCGTGCATCGCTGACGGTCAGGTAGGGAATCAGCCAGGGCGTGTTGGCAGGTTTGGTCATGATGGTGTCCTCCCGGATTCCGTACGGCAGAGGCGCCGGGGTGGGCGCACCTGCACGCACGCTCCACGGTGGCAGGCATCGCGCGCGAAGCGAACGCCGGACGAGCGCTGCGCCTGGCTTGCCGCAAGTCCCCCCCCCGGTGGAGCGGTCAGCCGAGCATATCATGCCGATGTGGCGCCGCCGTCGAACAGCGGCTGCAGGTGGCGCGGCAGCGCGAACAGCGCCGCATGCAGGCCGGCGTGATAGCAGCGCAGCGCGCCGTCGAGCTGCCAGTCCGCGAGCCGCGCGGCCAGCATGACCGGATCGGCGGCGCGCACGTCCAGCGTGTCGCTGGCGACCGCAATCGCCCACAGCGCCCCATAGACCGGGATCGCCACCGTCATCGGCTGCACCAGGCGGAAATGGTCGCCCAGCCGCCGCCACAGCAGCCGCGCCGTGTCGGGGCGGTGGAAAGGCGGCCCCAGATGCAGCGACATCGCGCCGCCCGGCGCCAGGCAGTCGTGCGCCGCCTGCAGGCCGCGCGCACCGAACAGCGCGGCGGCGGGGCTGCCATCGTCGGCCTCGGTCAGATCGAACACCAGCAGGTCGAAGCGGCGGCCCGAATCGCGCAGCGCCTCCATCACGGCCAGGCCGTCGCCGATTTCGAGCGTCACGCGCGGATCGTCGAAGGCGCCGTGGTGGATGCCCGGCAGCCAGCGCCGCGCCAGCCGGACCACCTCGGCATCGAGCTCCGCGACCACGACCTCGCGCATGCCCGGCAGCCGCAGCAGTTCGCGCGCCGAGCCGCCGTCGCCGCCCCCGATCACCAGCGCGCTGGCGGGTGAGCCGTGAGCGAGCGCCATCGGATGGACCATCACCTCATGCTGGATGAACGCGTCGGCTTCCGCGCTCATGATGCGGCCATCGAGCCGGAACACGCGGCCGAACAGCGGATGCTCGCCGATCTCGATGTGCTGGTGGGCTGAGCGCACCGAGGCCCGGAGGGTGATGTCAGCCAGTGTGGAGCCGACGCCGCTCGTCAGCCATTCGCGCCATTCGAGGGCCGCCTCGGAAGGCGCCGGCGGGGTCGCCGCCGTACCGGAAACGTCGCCTCGTTCTGGTAAAATCGCGCTTTTCCCGCCGCCAATTTCCCGCCGCATGTCTCACCTCGCACACCCAGCCACCAGCCCCTATGCCAGCCAGCCCGCGTCGCTGATGGCCAATGCGATCCGCGTCCTGGCGATGGACGCCGTCCAGCAGGCCAATTCGGGCCACCCGGGCATGCCGATGGGCATGGCCGATATCGCCGTCGCGTTGTGGAGCCGTCATCTGAAGCATAACCCGGTCAATCCGAAGTGGGCCGACCGCGACCGCTTCGTGCTGTCCAACGGGCACGGCTCGATGCTGCTGTACGCGCTGCTGCATCTGACCGGCTACGAGCTGCCGATCGAGGAGCTGAAGAACTTCCGCCAGCTGCACAGCAAGACCGCGGGCCATCCGGAATACGGCATCACGCCGGGCGTCGAGACCACCACCGGCCCGCTGGGCCAGGGCATCACCAACGCGGTCGGCATGGCGCTGGCCGAGCGGCTGCTGGGCGAGGAATTCAACCGTCCCGGCTTCGACATCGTCAACCACTACACCTATGTCTTCCTCGGCGACGGCTGCCTGATGGAAGGCATCAGCCACGAGGCCTGCTCGCTGGCCGGCACGCTGCAGCTGAACAAGCTGATTGCGCTGTGGGACGACAACGGCATCTCGATCGACGGCGACGTCGAGCACTGGTTCTCCGACGACACCCCGAAGCGCTTCGAGGCCTACGGCTGGAACGTGATCCGCGCGGTCGATGGCCATGATGTCAACGCGATCGATGCCGCCATCGCGCAGGCCAAGGCCAGCGACAAGCCGACGCTGATCTGCTGCCGCACCGTGATCGGCAAGGGCTCGCCGAACAAGCAGGGCGGCCACGACGTGCACGGCGCCCCGCTGGGCGGCGCCGAAATCCTGGCCACGCGCGAGGCGCTGGGCTGGAGCCACGCTCCGTTCGAGCTGCCGGAAGAGGTCTACACGGCGTGGGACGCCAAGGCCAACGGCGCGGCGCTGGAGAAGGCCTGGACCGCGCTGTTCGAGGGCTATTCGGAGCGTTATCCGTACGAAGCCGGCGAGTTCGAGCGCCGCATGCGCGGCGAGCTGCCCGGCGCGTTCGACGCCGCGGTGGAAGCCTACCTGGCCAAGTGCGAGGAGAAGGCCGAGACCATCGCCACCCGCAAGGCCAGCCAGAACGCGATCGAGGCGCTGGCGCCGGTGCTGCCCGAACTGCTCGGCGGCTCGGCCGACCTGACCGGCTCGAACCTGACCAACTGGTCGGGCAGCAAGGCGGTGCGCGTCGATGCCTGGGGCAACCACATCAACTATGGTGTGCGCGAGTTCGGCATGAGCGCGATCATGAACGGCATCACGCTGCATGGCGGCTACATCCCCTACGGCGGTACCTTCCTGACCTTCTCGGACTACAGCCGCAATGCGCTGCGCATGGCGGCGCTGATGAAGATCCGCACGCTGTTTGTGTTCACCCACGATTCGATCGGCCTGGGCGAGGACGGTCCGACCCACCAGTCGATCGAGCACGTGGCCAGCCTGCGCCTGATCCCGAATATGGACGTCTGGCGCACCGCCGACACCACCGAGACCGCGGTGGCCTGGGCCGAGGCAATCCGCCGCCAGAATGGCCCGAGCTGCCTGATCTTCAGCCGCCAGAACCTGCCGTTCCAGAAGCGCGACGACGCCACCCGCGCCAACATCGCGCGCGGCGGCTATGTGCTGCGCGACAACGTCGACCCGCGCACCGGCCTGCCGCATGCGGTGATCGTCGCCACCGGCTCGGAAGTCGGCCTGGCGGTCGGCGCGGCCGACCAGCTGGCCGCGGAAGGCATCCGCGTGCGCGTCGTGTCTGTGCCCTCGACGACTGTGTTCGACAAGCAGGATGCGGCATACAAGTCGGCAGTCCTGCCGGCGGGCGTGCCCCGCGTGGCGGTCGAGGCCGGCGTCACCGACTTCTGGTGGAAGTACCAGGTGCAGGCGGTGGTGGGCATCGACACCTTCGGCGAATCCGCGCCGGCTGGCGTATTGTTCAAGCACTTCGGTTTCACCGTCGAGAACGTGGCGAACACCGTCAAGAGCGTGATCTGACTTCGAGGGACGTGCGGGCGCGGCGGCGCTGCCGTCGCCGGCCCGGGCGCCCGCAGCTTTTTCTACTTCCCGTTCAGGAGACGTACCATGACCATCAAGGTTGCCATCAACGGCTATGGCCGTATCGGCCGCAACGTGCTGCGCGCCCACTACGAAGGCGGCAAGAAGCATGACATCGAGATCGTCGCGATCAACGACCTCGGCGATGCCAAGACCAACGCCCACCTGACGCAGTACGACACCGCCCATGGCAAGTTCCCGGGCACCGTGTCGGTCGAGGGCGACTACATGGTCGTCAACGGCGACAAGATCCGCGTGCTGGCCAATCGCAACCCGGCCGAGCTGCCGTGGGGCGAGCTGGGCGTCGACGTGGTGATGGAGTGCACCGGCTTCTTCACCTCGAAGGAAAAGGCCTCGGCCCACCTGGCCGGCGGCGCCAAGAAGGTCATCATTTCCGCGCCGGGCGGCAAGGATGTCGACGCGACGATCGTCTACGGCGTCAACCACAACGTGCTGAAGGCTTCGGACACCGTGATCTCGAACGCCTCGTGCACCACCAACTGCCTGGCCCCGCTGGTCAAGCCGCTGCACGAGAAGCTGGGCGTGGTGACCGGCCTGATGACCACGGTGCACGCCTACACCAACGACCAGGTGCTGACCGACGTCTACCACGAGGACCTGCGCCGCGCCCGTTCGGCGACCCAGTCGATGATCCCGACCAAGACCGGCGCCGCCGCCGCGGTCGGCCTGGTGATGCCGGAACTGAACGGCAAGCTGGACGGCTTCGCGATCCGCGTGCCGACCATCAACGTGTCGCTGGTCGACCTGTCGTTCGTCGCCGCGCGCGAAACCACCGTCGACGAAGTGAACGCGATCCTGAAGGCCGCCTCGGAAGGCGAACTGAAGGGCATCCTCGACTACAACACCGCACCGCTGGTGTCGGTCGACTTCAACCACAACCCGGCTTCGTCGACCTTCGACGCGACGCTGACCAAGGTGTCCGGCAACCTGGTCAAGGTGTCGAGCTGGTACGACAACGAGTGGGGCTTCTCCAACCGGATGCTCGATACCACCGTGGCGCTGATGAACGCCAAGTAATCGGCTTGGTAGTGGATGTGGATGGCCGATGTCGCCGCTTTGGCGGCGACTCGGAAGCGGCGCCCTGGTGGCGCCGTTTTTCATGGTCAGTGTGCGCTACCACACGCACGCGCTATAAAATATGGTAAATACGACACACGAACCCTTCCACGGAGGGGTTCCCGGGCGGGTAAAAATGGCGTTTTCGCTTCCCCGAAGTGGCGATTTGATCTTACACTAGCCTTAGTGTCCTCGCGTGCGCTCGCCTGGCCACGCGTATCAAACCTGAACTGGGCGTGATCATGGTGAACGTTGACACCAAGCTGCTCGTGATCTTCACCGAGTTGCTCAGCAAGCGGAACGCGACCTATGTCGCGGAGAAGATGCACATGACGGCGCCGGCGGTGTCCCACTCGCTGGGCCGCCTGCGCGAAATCTTCGACGATCCGCTGTTCATCCGCGTCCCGCATGGCCTGACGCCGACGCCGCGCGCGCTCGAGCTCGGTCCGAAGATTCGCGAGATGCTCGACCTGTGGGCCTCGATCAACGAGGGCGACGTCGACAATTTCGATCCCGCGGTCGCGTCCGGCACGCTGCATATCGGCTTCGCCGCCGAACTCGGCGATACGGTATTCAACCGCTTCGTGCTGCGCTTGGCGCAGCTCGCCCCCGAACTGCACATCCGCCTGGTCGAATCCCATTCGTGGGAGGCCGACGTGGCGTCGATGCGCGCCAACGAGCTCGACCTGGCATTCTGCGCGCTGCCCACCGGCCACCCCGAGATCGTCGAGGAAACGGTGGCCTCGCTGAACCTGTGGGTCTGCGCGCGCAAGGGACATCCGTTGCTGCAGACGGCCTGCACGCTCGACCACTATCTCGAATGCGGCCATATCTTCATGGCCTCCGCGGGCGGCACCGGGCGGCCGGCGCCTTCGCTGATTCCACTGGACTACGCGTTGCAGCAGCGTGGCCTGAAGCGCAACGCGGCCCTGACCGTGCATTCGTGGCGGGCCCAGGCCGAACTGGCCGCGCAGACCGACATGATCTTCACCGTCAACGCGCTGACCAAGGATGTGGCGTGCGAAAGCTACGGCCTGAACGCGTTCCCGCTGCCGGCCGAAATCCAGACCACGCTGGGCCTGAACATGTTCTGGCACCGCAGCCGCAACACGCATCCGATGCTGGTGTGGGCGCGCGGGCTGTTCCGTCAGGTCGTGGCCGAATTCGTCGGTGCGCCGGCGCCCGGGCTGCCGCAGCGCATGGCCGAGATCGAGCGCGAGCAGGCCTAGGCCGCGCGGCCTCGCTGCACATCGCTCCACAATAAAAAACCGGCGCCAGGCGCCGGTTTTTCCTTGCTGCGTGCCTCGTCGCACGCGGTCTCCGTATCAGCGCTTGGGCCGATGCGGGCAAGCGGTCTTGGTGCAATTGCCATACAGCGACAGCGCATGCTCCTGCAGCGCGAAGCCGCGCTCGCGCGCGATGCTTTGCTGGCGATGTTCGATCTCGGCGTCGAAGAATTCCTCGACGCGCCCGCAATCGAGGCAGACCAGGTGATCGTGGTGCTTGCCTTCGTTGAGCTCGAAGATCGCCTTGCCCGATTCGAAGTTGTTGCGCGACAGCAGGCCGGCTTGTTCGAACTGGGTCAGCACCCGATACACGGTGGCCAGCCCGATATCCATATGCTCGTTGAGCAGGATGCGATAGACGTCTTCCGCGCTCAGATGGCGCTGCTCGCTGGTCTGGAAGATTTCGAGGATCTTCAGCCGCGGCACGGTCGCTTTCAGGCCGATATTTTTGAGTTCCGCCGGACTCGGCATGGGCGTGACTCCCTAGAGTACAATGTCTGGATTGTTGAATCATAAGGGTTTTGCCGGCAAAAGTCGCCCGGCGTCGCCGGTGCCGGCAATGCGCTGAGCCCTTCACGCGGCGGCGAGCGCGTGTCCGCGCGGGCACGTTGCCGGACACGTCGTGCGGGCCGCCCATCCAGCCCACCGCCCGGCACTTTCCCTTTCTTCGGTAGCGAGAACTGCGAGTTACATGGATTCCATTCGAACATCCGCCCTGCGCCCGGCGCTGCTGACCACGCTTCTGGCAGCCATCACGCTGGCCTCCGCCGCCTGCTCGACCTACGACAGCACTTCCCGCAAGATCGCCAGCGCGATCACGCCGTACCGGATCAATATCGTCCAGGGCAACTTCGTCTCGCGCGAAGCCGCGGCGCAACTGCGCGAAGGCATGACGCGCGACCAGGTGCAGTTCCTGCTGGGCACGCCGCTGCTGACGGACGTGTTCCACGCCAATCGCTGGGACTATGTGTTCTCGTTCAAGCGCGGCAACACCCAGGTGGTGCAGCAGCGCCGCTTCACGGTGTTCTTCGACAATGATCGCCTGGTGCGCTTTGGCGGCGACGAATTGCCGTCGGAATACGAGCTGATCGCCGAAATCGACGGCATGAAGCGCACGCCGGACGCAAAGGGCACCAAGTCGGCCCCGCAGCAGGCCGCCGCCCCAGCCGAGCAGCAGACCCAGCAGCCGCAGGCGCCGGCCGATGCCGCGCAGCCGCAGGCCGAGGCCCAGCCGTCCGCCTCGGCGCCCGAGGCCGCCGCGACGCCCGCCGGTGCGGCGCCGTCGCAGCCGGCGGCCGAGCCGGCCAGCGAGCGCGCCGCCAGCGCCAGCCCCGCCGACACCGTCAAGTAAATCGCAGGGTGCGGCCCGCGGGGCCGCCCATGCCGTTGCACCGGCGCCGTCGCGCGATGAGGACAGTCAAGCCACGCCTGGGCGTGGCCTTCCCACGCAGCGCCGGCGTCGTGCCTTGTCCTCCTGTCCTGACTTCACTGTTATTCGCCTGATTTCTTTCCGGGGAACCGACTCGCCATGAAACTCGCTATTGCCGGGGCCTCCGGCCGCATGGGCCGCATGTTGATCGAATATGTGCTGAACGCGGAGGGCGTGACGCTGGCCGGCGCGCTCGACGTGCCCGGCGCGGCCGCGCTGGGGCAGGACGCGGGCCTGTTCCTCGGGCGCGAAACCGGTGTCAGGATCACCTCGGACATCGAGGCCGCGCTGTCCGGCGCCGACTGCCTGATCGACTTCACCCGTCCCGAAGGCACGCTGGCCCACCTGCAGGTGGCGCGCCGGCTCGGCGTCAAGATGGTGATCGGCACCACCGGCTTCGACGACGCCGGCAAGGCCGCGCTGGCCGAGGCCGCGCAGTCGATCGGCGTGGTCTTCGCCGCCAATATGAGCGTCGGCGTCAACGCGACCTTCAAGCTGCTGGAGGTCGCGGCGAAGATGCTGTCCTCCGGCTACGACATTGAAATCATCGAGGCGCACCATCGCCACAAGGTCGATGCGCCCTCGGGCACCGCGCTGAAGATGGGCGAGATCATCGCCGAGGCGCTCGGCCGCGACCTGAAGACCTGCGGCGTGTTCGCCCGCGAAGGCCATACCGGCCCGCGCGATCCGAATTCGATCGGCTTTGCCACGGTGCGCGGCGGCGATATCGTCGGCGACCACACCGTGCTGTTCGCCGGCATCGGCGAGCGCATCGAGATCACGCACAAGTCCTCGAGCCGCCAGTCGTATGCCGACGGCGCGGTGCGCGCCGCCCGCTTCCTGGCGGACAAGCCGAACGGGATGTTCGACATGCAGGACGTGCTGGGGCTCAAGTAACTGGCCCGACGTCAGTACGCCTGAAGCAAGCGGGCCGGAAGTTGGCACGCGCGAAGTAGGCAGCCCTGAAGCCAGCGGGCCTGAAGTACGACGCGCAGCCTGCCCGGCCGCGCCTGCCGTCCCCAAGGCGGCGCGCGCAGGCCGTTTCCGCGGCCCACCGCCGGTTATAATCGGCGTTTCCCGCACGCCGCCAACGGCTGGCGTGCCCCCAACCGCTGCCAGATTCCACATCGCTGGTGCGCCGCGCGCGCGCCGCTGTCCCAACCATGCAAGACAAATACCTCCCCGCCGAAGTCGAAGAATCCGCCCGCCAGCACTGGCAAGCCATCGACGCCTATCGCGTCGACGAGCACGCGGTGGGCCCCGACGGCAAGGAGAAGCCCAAGTTCTACGCCTGCTCGATGCTGCCGTATCCGTCGGGCAAGCTCCATATGGGGCACGTGCGCAACTACACCATCAACGACGTGATGGCGCGCTACCTGCGCATGAACGGGCATAACGTACTGATGCCGATGGGCTGGGACGCCTTCGGCATGCCGGCCGAGAACGCCGCGATCAACAACCGCGTGGCGCCGGCGGCCTGGACCTACGACAACATCGCATACATGAAGAAGCAGATGGCGTCGATGGGCCTGGCGATCGACTGGTCGCGCGAGGTCGCCACCTGCGATCCTAACTACTACCGCTGGAACCAGTGGCTGTTCCTGAAGATGCTGGAGAAGGGCATCGCCTACCGCAAGACCGGCACCGTCAACTGGGACCCGGTGGACCAGACCGTGCTGGCCAACGAGCAGGTGATCGACGGCCGCGGCTGGCGCTCGGGGGCGGTGGTCGAGAAGCGCGAGATTCCGATGTACTACCTCGGCATCACGCAGTACGCCGAGGAGCTGCTGGGCGAGCTGGAGGGCCTGGGCTGGCCCGAGCGCGTCAAGGTGATGCAGCAGAACTGGATCGGCAAGAGCGAGGGCGTGCGCTTCGCCTTCCCGCACGCGATCGTCGGCGACGACGGCGAACTGATCGGCGGCGGCAAGCTGTACGTGTTCACCACGCGCGCCGACACCATCATGGGCGTGACCTTCTGCGCGGTCGCGGCCGAGCACCCGCTGGCCACGCACGCCGCCTCGACCAATCCCGAGCTGGCCGCCTTCATCGACGAGTGCAAGCGCGGCTCGGTGATGGAAGCCGACATGGCGACCATGGAAAAGAAGGGCATGCCGACCGGTCTGAAGGTCGTGCACCCGCTGACCGGCGAGCCGGTCGACGTCTGGGTCGGCAACTACGTGCTGATGACCTACGGCGACGGCGCGGTGATGGGCGTGCCTGCGCACGACGAGCGCGACTTCGCCTTTGCGCGCAAGTACGGCCTGCCGATCAAGCAGGTCATCGACGTCAAGGGCCAGCCGTTCTCGACCGAGGCCTGGCAGGACTGGTACGCCGACAAGGAACATGGCCGCTGCATCCATAGCGGCCACTACGATGGCCTGCACCATCGCGCCGCGGTGGACGCGATCGCCGCCGACCTGGCGGCCAAGGGCCTGGGCGAGAAGAAGGTGACCTGGCGCCTGCGCGACTGGGGCATTTCGCGCCAGCGCTACTGGGGCACGCCGATCCCTCTGATCCATTGCGACAGCTGCGGCGTGGTGCCGGTGCCCGAGAAGGACCTGCCGGTGGTGCTGCCGGAGGACCTGGTGCCGGACGGCAGCGGCAACCCGCTGGCCAAGGACCCGCGCTTCCTCGAATGCACGTGCCCGTCCTGCGGCAAGCCGGCCCGGCGCGAGACCGACACGATGGACACGTTCATCGACTCGTGCTGGTACTACATGCGCTATACCTGCCCGGACGCGGACACGATGGTCGATGCGCGCAACGATTACTGGATGCCGATGGACCAGTACATCGGCGGCATCGAACACGCGATCCTGCACCTGCTGTACGCGCGCTTCTGGACCAAGGTGATGCGCGACCTCGGCCTGGTCAAGTTCGGCGAGCCGTTCACCAACCTGCTGACGCAGGGCATGGTGCTGAACGAGACGTACTATCGCGAGGACGCGAACGGCAAGAAGCATTGGTTCAATCCGGCCGACGTCGACGTCAGGACCGACGAGCGCGGCCGCCCGGTCGGCGCCACGCTGAAGGCCGACGGCCAGCCGGTCGAGATCGGCGGCGTCGAGAAGATGTCGAAGTCCAAGAACAACGGCATCGACCCGCAGGCGCTGATCGACCAGTACGGCGCCGATACCGCGCGCCTGTTCACGATGTTCGCCGCGCCGCCCGAGCAGCAGCTCGAGTGGAGCAGTTCCGGCGTCGAGGGTGCCTCGCGCTTCCTGCGCCGGGTCTGGGCCTATGGGCAGGCGAACGCCGAGGCGATCCGTGCCGCCGGTGCCGGCGGCGAGACCGTCGACGCCGACCGCGCGCTGCGCCGCGACGTGCATGGCGTGCTGCGCCAGGCCAACTACGACTACCAGCGCATCCAGTACAACACCGTGGTGTCCGCCGCGATGAAGATGCTCAACGCGCTGGAAGATGCCAAGTCGGCGTCGCCGGCCGCGCGCCGCGAGGGCTTCGGCATCCTGCTGCGCGTGCTGTACCCGGTGGTGCCGCACATCACCCACGTGCTGTGGCAGGAACTGGGCTACGCCGCCGCGCATGGCGACCTGCTCGATGCGCCGTGGCCGCAGGTCGACGAGGCCGCGCTGGTGCAGAGCGAGATCGAACTGGTGCTGCAGGTCAACGGCAAGGTGCGCGGCAGCCTGACGGTGCCCGCCGATGCCGACCGCGCCGCGATCGAGGCGATGGCCGCCGCCAGCGAGACCGTCGCCAAGTTCGCCGCGGGCGCCGCGCCGAAGAAGATCGTGGTGGTGCCCGGCCGCCTGGTCAATGTGGTGATCTGAGGCGGGCCGCCACCGCAATGGCATCCCGCCGCCGCGCCATCGACCCAATCAAAGGAATCGCGCCATGACTAGACCGAACCCGAATCGCCGCGCCGTGCTGGCCGCGCTGCTGGCCGCCGGTGCGCTGGCCGGCTGCGGCTTCCATCTGCGCGGCAGCTCGGACTTCGCCTTCAAGCGGCTGTATGTCGGCATCCCGAAGAACTCGCTGATGGGCGCCGAACTGACGCGCGCCATCCAGGGCGGTTCCGACACCATCGTCGTCACCGATCCCAAGCAGGCCGACGCGCTGCTCGACGTGCTCGAGGACAGCCGCACCAAGACCGTGCTGTCGATCACGACGGCGGGCGTCGTGCGCGAATACCGGCTGACGCAGCGCTTCACGTTCCGGCTGCGCGATGCGGCCGGCCGCGAGATGATCGCGCCGTCGCAGATGGTGCTGTTCCGCGACCTGACCTACAACGAGGCCAACGCGCTGGCCAAGGGCTACGAGGAAGAGCAGCTGTACCGCGACATGCAGCGCGACATCGTGCAGCAGCTGATGCGCCGGCTCGCCGCCGCCAAGCCCGCCTGAGGCCGCGCACGCAGCGCGCCCAGGTACGACAGCCAAGACAGCCAGGACAGGCGAATACCACCACCGGATGCAGCTCAAGCTCGACGCTCTCGACGGTCACCTGCGCCAGGCCCAGGCGCGCGGGCTGGCGCCGCTGTACGTGGTGCACGGCGACGAGCATCTGCTGGTGCTCGAAGCGGTCGATCGCCTGCGCCAGGCCGCGCGCGCGGCCGGCTACAGCGAGCGCGACGTGCTGGTGTCCGAGCGCGGCTTCCAGTGGAGCCAGCTGCTCGAGGCCCAGCAGTCGATGTCGCTGTTCGGCGACCGCAAGATCGTCGAGCTGCGCATTCCGTCCGGCAAGCCCGGCAAGGAAGGCGGCGAGGTGCTGCGCGCTGTCGCGGCGCAGCTGTCGGCTTCGCCGGTCGCCTCCGATCTGGTGATGCTGATCACGCTGCCGCGGCTGGATTTTGCCGCGTCGAAGTCCGCCTGGTTCCAGGCCCTCGAAGGCGCCGGCGTCTCGATCAAGGTCGACAGCGTCGATCGCACCCGGCTGCCGGCCTGGGTCGGCGAACGGCTGGCGCTGCAGAACCAGCGCGTGGAGCCGGGTGAACCGGGCCGCCGCGCGCTGCAGTTCATCGCGGACAAGGTCGAGGGCAACCTGCTGGCCGCCCATCAGGAAATCCAGAAGCTCGGCCTGCTGTATCCCGCCGGCGTGCTGACCTTCGACCAGGTCCACGACGCGGTGCTCAATGTCGCCCGCTACGACGTGTTCAAGCTGTCCGAGGCGATGCTCGGCGGCGACGTGCCGCGGCTGGTGCGGATGCTTGAAGGACTGCGCGGCGAGGGCGAGGCCACGGTGCTGGTGCTGTGGGCGCTGACCGAGGAAATTCGCGTATTATCCAAGGTCCGGCAGGGGCTGGCCGGCGGCAAGCCGATGGGCGTGCTGACCCGCGAGCTGCGCATCTGGGGACCGCGCGAGAAGCTGGTGCCGCAGGCCGCGCAGCGGCTGTCCACCGAGCGGCTCGAGGCCGCGCTGGCGATGGCCGCGAAGCTGGACCGGCAGACCAAGGGCCTGCGCGTCGACGGCATGCCGGCCGAGCCGTGGGACGGCCTGCTGCAGCTGGCGCTGATGATCGCGCGCTGATGGCTTCGGGCTGATGGTTTGGCGCTGACGATGTTTCGCTGACCATCTTGCGCTGACCATCTTGCGCTCACCATTGCGCGGAAGAACGGCACGCTGATCTGCCCCAACGCTGCGGCCGAGCGCCGCCGGAACCCGCGACGTCGCGCCGCCCGCAGCGCGCCCGCCAAATACAAGATTGCCAGGCCGCACCGACCGGCCACCGATATGAACCAGCTCGACCTCTACCAGTACATGGACCGCGTCGGCCGCCAGGCCCGCGCCGCGTCGCGCGCGATGGCGCGCGCCTCCACCGCCGACAAGAACCGCGCGCTGCTGACCATCGCCGCCGCGATCCGCCGCGACGCCGAGCAGCTGAAGGCCGTCAATGCGCGCGATGTCGAGCGCGCCCGCGCCAACGGCCAGGACGCCGCCTTCGTCGACCGCCTGACGCTGTCGGACAAGGCCATCGCCACCATGGCCGCCGGACTGGAACAGATTGCCGCGCTGCCCGATCCGATCGGCGAGATCGGCAACATGAAATACCGGCCGACCGGCATCCAGGTCGGCCAGATGCGCGTGCCGCTCGGCGTGATCGGCATCATCTACGAGTCGCGCCCCAATGTGACCATCGACGCAGCGGCGCTGTGCCTGAAGTCGGGCAACGCGACCATCCTGCGCGGCGGCTCGGAAGCCATCGAATCGAATACCGCGCTGGCCAGGCTGGTCGCCGAGGGCCTGGCCGAGGCCGGGCTGCCGGCCGAGGCGGTGCAGGTCATCGAGACCACCGACCGCGCCGCGGTCGGGCGCCTGATCACGATGACCGAGTATGTCGACGTGATCGTGCCGCGCGGCGGCAAGAGCCTGATCGCGCGGCTGATGGAAGAGGCGCGCGTGCCGATGATCAAGCATCTGGACGGCATCTGCCATGTCTATGTCGACGGCGACGCCGACCTCGACAAGGCGGTGCGCATCTGCGACAACGCCAAGACGCAGCGCTACGCGCCGTGCAATACGATGGAAACGCTGCTGGTGGCCGAGTCGATTGCCGCGCGCGTACTGCCGCCGCTGTGCACGATCTATCAGCAGAAGGGCGTCGAGCTGCGGGTTTGCCCGGCCACGCGCGCCACGCTGGAAGCCGCGGGCATCGAAGGCCTGGTCGATGCGACCGAGGAAGACTGGCGCCTCGAATACCTGGCGCCGGTGCTGGCGATCCGCACCGTGTCCGGCCTCGACGAGGCGATCGCCCACATCAACACCTACGGCTCGGCCCACACCGATTCGATCGTCACCGAGAACTATTCGGCCGGCATGCGCTTCCTGCGCGAGGTCGATTCGGCCAGCGTGATGATCAACGCGTCGACGCGTTTCGCGGACGGCTTCGAGTACGGCCTCGGCGCGGAGATCGGCATCTCGAACGACAAGCTGCACGCACGCGGCCCGGTCGGCCTCGAAGGGCTGACCTCGCTGAAGTACGTGGTGTTCGGCCACGGCGAAGTTCGCACGTAAATTACCGGGTCATACGGATCGCCGATGCTCTGGGTCAAATCGCTGCATATCGTCTTCGTGGTCTCCTGGTTCGCGGGGCTGTTCTACCTGCCGCGCATCTTCGTCAATCTGGCGATGGAGACCGATCCCGCCGCGGTGGCGCGGCTGCTGGCGATGGCGCGCAAGCTGCTGCGCTTCATGACGATGCTGGCGATCCCCGCGCTGGCGTTCGGGCTGTGGCTCTATCTGGGCTATGGCATCGGGCGCGGGCCGGGACAGGGCTGGATGCATGCCAAGCTGGCGCTGGTGCTGGTGCTGCTCGGTTATCACCATGGCTGCGCGGTGCTGCTGCGCAAATTCGAGGCCGGACGCAATACGCGCTCGCATCGCTTCTACCGCTGGTTCAACGAACTGCCGGTGCTGGTGCTGCTGGCGATCGTGGTGCTGGTGGTGGTCAAGCCGTTCTGACGCCTCCATGTCGGGCGGCATGGCCGAACCCTCGGCATTGCCTGGATCGGCCGCAACGCCCCTGAATTCCCCCGCCTGAACCTACCCCGAGGAACCGATGAGCAAGCAGATCGACTACTACTTCTCGCCGCAGTCGCCGTACGTCTACCTCGGCCACGCGCGCTTTACCGAGATCGCGGCCCGCCATGGCGCGCAGGTCAATCTGAAGCCCTGCGACCTGGGCAAGGTGTTCGCGACCTCGGGCGGCCTGCCGCTGGCCCAGCGGCCGCCGCAGCGCCAGGCCTACCGGCTGGTTGAACTGGCGCGCTGGCGCGACTACCTCGGCGTGCCGCTCGATCTGGAGCCCAAATACTTTCCGGTCTCCGGCGACGCCGCCAGCCGGCTGATCATCGCGGCGCGGCTGGCCCATGGCACGGCGCGCGCGATGGCGCTGCTCGGTGCGATCGGCCGGGCGCTGTGGGCGGAGGAGCGTAATATCGCCGATGCCGCCACGCTGGCCGAGCTGGCCGACCGCCTGGACCTCGATGGCGCGGCGCTGTTGAAGGCCAGCGAAGGGCAGGGCGCGCAGGAGGAATACGCGCGCCATACCCAGGATGCGATCTCGGCCGGCGTGTTCGGCGCGCCCTGGTACGTCTACGACGGCCAGCCGTACTGGGGCCAGGACCGGCTCGACTTTCTCGATCGCGCGCTGGCGGCCGCCTGAGCGCGGTCCTGCCGGTCCGGCCCGGGGCTGGCGCCGGCGCCTGCAGTCCGCCACGGCGGACGTTTTTGTTTGAAGCGGTTGCCCCGTTTCGCCTGCTGTTGATTTGACCCGTTGCGACCGTTTGCGACCTTTGCGACCCGTTCGCGCCCCCTTTTTGCCGGACCGCTGTGATGACCCAAGCCTTCTTCGCCCCCTGCCCGCGCGGCCTCGAGAGCGCGCTCGCCGACGAGCTGCGCGAGATCGCCGTGCGGCCCGATGTGGATGCCCTCGCACCGTTCGACGTCCATCGCGAGGTGTCTGGCGGCGTCAGCTTCTCCGGCGACATGGCGGCCGCCTATGCGGTCAATCTGCATTCGCGCATCGCCAGCCGCGTGCTGCTGCGGGTTGCCGCCCGCGGCTACCGCCACGAGGACGATATCTACGAGCTGGCGCGCACGCAGCGCTGGGACCAGTGGTTCGGGCCGGACGAGACCATCAAGATCGAGCTGACCGCGCACCGCTCGCCGCTGCGCAGCCTGAACTTCACCGCGCTGCGGGTCAAGGATGGCGTCTGCGACGCGATGCGCGAGCGCCTCGGTGCGCGGCCCAGCGTCGACACCGCCAGCCCCGACGTACGGATCTACGCGCATCTGACCGAGCACGACTGCACGCTGTACCTGGACACCACCGGCGAGCCGCTGTTCAAGCGCGGCTGGCGCATGGAAAAGGGCGAGGCGCCGCTGAAGGAGAACCTGGCCGCCGGCATCCTGCGGCTGGCCGGCTGGACGCCGGGCAAGACCTCGCGGCCTTTCTACGACCCGATGTGCGGCAGCGGCACGTTCCTGGTCGAGGCGGCGCAGGTCGCGCTCGGGCTGGCCCCGGGCGCGGCGCGCAGCTTCGCCTTCGAATGGCTCAAGGGAATCAACCTGAAGCCCTGGAAGGCGCTCAAGAGCGAGGCCCAGGCCGCGAGCCAGCGCGCCGCGGCCGCCGCGCCGACGGACCTGGCCATTGCCGGCAGCGATATCTCGACGGACATGCTGGCGATGGCCAGCGCCAACTGGCAGCGTGCGGGCCTGCCGGGCGAGCTGCGGGCCAAGCAGGTCGACGCGCGCCACGTGCAGCCGCCGTTCGCGGAACCGGGCCTGCTGCTGCTGAACCCGCCCTATGGCGAGCGGATCGCTGTGCGCGGCCAGCGCCGGCCGGCGTTCGACGAGGCGCCGGTGGACAGCGCCGAGGAGGCCGCCGCCAACCAGTTCGCCAGCGCGTTCGCGACCACGCTGAAGCAGCATTTCTCGGGCTGGGAGGCCTGGATCTTCACCGGCGACCTGTCGCTGCCGCGCCGGCTGCGGCTGAAGGAATCGCGGCGCGTGCCGCTCTACAACGGCAATATCGAATGCCGGCTGTTCCGCTTCGAGATGGTGAAGGGCGGCAACCGGGCGCAGTCGTAGAAAGCAAGGGCGTCCTCGCGCTCCCCCAACCGGGCTTCGGCCAGCGGGAGAGGGAGTGGACCGACGTGACGCTCAACGCCCCGTCAGGCTTCCCTCGTTGCGCTCGAATTCCGTCAGGAAGGTCCGGAAGCTGACCACCGGCTCGTCGAGCAGATGGCGCGGCAGGTCGAACAGCGCGTACAGGAATTCCTCGCGGCCCTCGACGCGTTCGGCCGGCAGGCAGTACTGCTCCCAGTCGACGCAGGCCGGCGTGTACATGCCGTTGCCGGGCCAGAAGAACGGCACGATGCGGCCTTCGCGCAGGCCTTCGGTCAGCGCAGCGGGCGCATCGTAGGCCTCGGCCGACTCGACCTGGCTGGCGAGGCTCGTGCGCGTTTCGATCACCATCAGCGTGGCCTGTCCCTGCGCGGTCAGCAGCAGGATGCCGGCGGGGTTCGGGTACAGGTAGTACTCGACGAAGCCGTAGCGCGCCGCCAGCTGGCGCACGCGCTCGGCCATCGCGGCATCGGACAGGAACGAGAACGAGTGCCGCGTCAGCAGGTCGCGCAGCGTGTGCGACAGCGTGGTGAAGTACTGCTGCTGCAGCGCGTCGATCTCCTGGTCCAGCCGCTCGACCATATTGGTGTCGTGCTTCTTGACGTAGCGGTCGATCAGGCCGTGGTTGAAGCCCTGTACCGCGACCCCTTCGTCGGCGGTGCCGGTCAGCAGGATGGTCTTGCACGGCAGGTCCTGCAGCGCGCGGCAGAACTCGAGCCCGTCCATCTGCGGCATCGAATAGTCGACCACGATCACGCCCGGCTGCACGAAGCGGTGGATGTCGTGGATCTGCCGGTGGATGCGGTCGATATCGAGCTGCACCGTGCGGCGCTCGGTCAGGAAGGTCAGATCGTCGTGCGTGACGCGCACCGGCAGGAAGCCGGTGAAGCGCGTGGTGTAGGCCTCGCGGATCCACTGCAGCGCCTCGCGCGGGTCGGTGAAGGTGACCACCGGGCGGGTCCGGTCCATCTGGAAGACGAGGCTGTCCATGAAGGAACGGCTGTCGTCGACCAGCACGGTCAGGATCGGATGTTGGAAGACCGGCAGATGCCTGTCCTGCGGATTGAATGTCATGTCGCGTGCGACCCCGGGAGGCGAGAAGCGGGTCCGGCCTGCAGCAGGGAACGCGGGGCCGGCGCCAGGGCCGCGATGGCCGGCGCATGCCGGCCCCCGCGGCCGAGGGCCAGTATAGCGCGCCGGAGCGGGGGTGCAACCGGCCCTGGAGGGGGGCCGGCGGGACGCGATTTCCGGGCGAGACCGCCCCGGTCAGGCGACCGCCTTGACCATGTCCTCGACCACCTTCTTGGCGTCGCCGAACACCATCATCGTCTTGTCCATGTAGAACAGCTCGTTGTCCAGCCCGGCATAGCCGGCTGCCATCGAACGCTTGTTGACGATGATGGTCTTGGCCTTGTAGGCCTCGAGGATCGGCATGCCGGCGATCGGCGAGTTCGGGTCGGTCTTGGCCGCCGGGTTGACCACGTCGTTGGCGCCGAGCACCAGCACCACGTCGGCCTGGCCGAACTCGCTGTTGATGTCCTCCATCTCGAAGACCTGGTCGTACGGCACCTCGGCCTCGGCCAGCAGCACGTTCATGTGGCCCGGCATGCGGCCCGCCACCGGGTGGATCGCGTACTTCACCGTGACGCCCTTCTCGGACAGCATCTCGGTCAGCTCCTTGAGCGCATGCTGGGCGCGCGCTACCGCCAGGCCGTAGCCGGGCACGATGATCACGGTCTCGGCATTGCCCATCAGGAAGGCCGCGTCGTCCGGCGAGCCCGACTTGACGTTGCGCTGCGCCTGCGAGCCCGCCGCGGCCGCGCTGCTCGCCTCGCCGCCGAAGCCGCCCAGGATCACGTTGAAGAACGAGCGGTTCATCGCCCGGCACATGATGTACGACAGGATCGCACCGGAGGAGCCCACCAGCGAGCCGGCGATGATCAGCATCGGATTGTTCAGCGAAAAGCCGATGCCCGCCGCCGCCCAGCCCGAGTACGAGTTCAGCATCGACACCACCACCGGCATGTCGGCGCCGCCGATCGGGATGATGATCAGCACGCCGAGCACGAAGGCGATCGCCAGCATCACCAGGAAGGGCAGCCACTGCTGCGTCATGAAGAAGGCGATGCCGAAGCCGACCATCGCGACCGCCAGCGCCAGGTTCAGCCAGTGCTGGCCCGAGAACACCACCGGCGCGCCCTGGAACAGCCGGAACTTGTAGCGCCCGGCCAGCTTGCCGAAGGCGATCACCGAGCCCGAGAACGTGATCGCGCCGACGAAGCAGCCGATGAACAGCTCGATGCGGTTGCCCAGCGGGATCTCGTGCGAGCCGGCCGCCGTGATGCCGAAGGCCGCCGGTTCGGCCACCGCCGCGATGGCGATGAAGACCGCGGCCAGGCCGATCAGCGAGTGCATCGCCGCGACCAGTTCCGGCATCTTGGTCATCTCGACCTTCTTCGCGACGTAGGCGCCGATGCCGCCGCCGACCACCAGTCCGGCGAGGATCAGGCCCAGGCCGGTGCCGATCGACGACTGGCCGATGCCGGCGGCCAGGAACTCGTTCTTCAGCTTGACGATCAGCGCGACGGTGGTCAGCGCGGCGATCGCCATGCCGATCATGCCGAAGGCATTGCCGCGGCGCGCGGTGGCCGGATGCGAGAGCCCCTTCAAGGCCTGGATGAAGCAGACCGAGGCCACCAGGTAGAGCAGCGTGACGACGTTCATGCTCATTGCGCGCCCTCCTTGCCGGCGGCCTGCGCGGCCTTCTTCGGCTCCTTCTTCTTGAACATCTCCAGCATGCGCTGGGTCACCAGGAAGCCGCCGAACACGTTGACGGCGGCCAGGGCCACGGCGAGCGTGCCCATCGCGCGGCCGACGCCGCCCTCGGTCAGCCCGGCGGCCAGCATCGCGCCGACGATGATGATCGCCGAGATCGCGTTGGTGACCGCCATCAGCGGGGTATGCAGCGCCGGCGTGACCGTCCAGACCACGTGGTAGCCCACGTAGATCGCCAGCACGAAGATGATCAGGTTGATCACCGTGTGGTTCACCATCTCCATCGACTTCTCCTCCCGTTGCTTGAATTCGGTTGTCCGCTCTTCCCAGCGCAGTTGCGCCCGCGGTTTCCCGCGCAGCTTTTCCGCACAGTTCCGCGTTACGGCGCGGCCGGCCTCGCCATTGGCTCGCCGGCCAGTGCCCGGCCTGGCGCCGACGGCGCCACGAACACGCGTTCCCAGTCGCGCCGCATGCTGACCACGGTCCAGCGGTGCGCGGCGGCGGCCTTCAGCGAGGCGCCATCCGGCTCGGTGTAGGCGGACTCGCGCTGCGCGTCGTCATGGTCGATCAACAGCTGGAACGACGGCCCGCGCCGTCCCTGGCTGTAGGCCAGCATCGCGATATCGCCCGCGCCGCCGACATTGCCCGCGGCAAACACCGGACGCTTGCCGATCTGCAGCGCGATATTGGCGGGCTTGTTCTCTTTGTCGTTGAAGCTGTCGACGCGCGGCTCGCGCCAGACGGCGTTGCCCTGCGCGGTCTCGCGAAAGCGCAGCGCCAGCCGCGAGCCGATCACCTGCTGCGGCGCGATGCCGTAGTAGTCGGCGGCGAAGGCGCGCATGAAGTCGGCGGTGGAACCCGCGCACAGCCAGGTCTGGTAGCCCTGCGCGCGCAGCAAGCCGAGCAATTCCAGCATCGGCTGGTAGATGCCGTCGCGCAGCGGCGCGCGGCTGCGGGGATGGCGGGCGACGGCGAGAAAGCGCCGCGCCTCGTCCTGGAACGATTCGACCGCGGTGTTGCCGTACACCGCGTGCAGCAGCTGCAGCGCCGCGGTGTCGCCGCGCTGCAGATAGCCGCGCGGATCGGCGAGGAATTCGCGGTAGGGGCTTTGCGCGCCGAGCGTCGGATCGGCGTCGGTGCGTGCTCGCGCGAGATGCGCGACGAACAGCAGCTCGGCGCGCGGGTCCTCGCGCCACAGCGTGCCGTCGTTGTCGAAGATGGCGATGCGGTCGGCCGGGGCGATGAAGTCGCGGCCGCCCGGGGTGGTGGTGTCGCGCACGAAGCGCAGGATCGCCTGCTTGGCGGCGCCGTCGCGCCAGGAGGGTAGCGGGTCCGCCGCCGAAGCGGGCGGGGCGCCGACGTCAGGCGATGGCGATGCCGGCGTCGAGTCGGACGCCGACACCGGGGCCGTAACCGGCGCCGCAGCTGGTGCCGTAACGGGTGCCGTACTGGGTGCCGATACGCCGGCGCAGGCCGCACAGCCCGCCGCCACGACAACGATGAGCCAGCGGCGCCATGCGCCAGGGCCACCGTCGGCATGCCGGGACTGCGGGCGAGACTGCCTGCGCGCGGCGATCATGGGATCACACCTTCTTGATTTCCTTGATGCGGTTGTTGTCGTCGACCAGCACGATCTTCGGCTTGTAGTCGGCCAGTTCCGCATCGCTCATCGGCGCGTAGGTGCAGATGATCAGGTGGTCGCCCAGATGGGCCCGGCGCGCGGCGGCGCCGTTCAGCGAGATCTCGCCGGTGCCGCGCTTGCCCTTGATGATGTAGGTCGAGAAACGCTCGCCGTTGTTGACGTTGTAGAGCTCGATCTTCTCGTACTCCTTCATGTCCGCCGCGTCGAGCAGATCCTCGTCGATGCCGCACGACCCCTCGTAGTGCAGGTCCGCCTGCGTCACGGTGACGCGATGCAGCTTGGCGCGCAGAATGATGCGTTGCATGGTGTTGCTTTCCTTCGTTGATGCTGGCGCCGCGACGGCTCGAACGGGTGGCCGCGGCACCGTGAAAACGCGCCCGGGATGGGCGCGGGTTGAATCCGGGTTGAATCGATCTGGAGGGTTGGCGCTGCCGGCGCGCCGATCGCACAGGCAGCGCCGATCCGGCAGCCGCTCAGGCGGCCTGGCGGGCCAGCGCGCCGTCCTTGCTGATCAGGCAGGCCGCGACAATATCGTCTTCCGGGTTGATTGTCAGCTTGCCGTCCTTGTCGACGATCAGCTTGAGGAAGTCGAGCACGTTGCGCGCGTACAGCGCGGAGGCATCGGCCGCGACCATGCTGGCCAGATTGGTGTAGCCGACCAGCGTCACGCCATGGCGCTCGACCACCTCGTCCGCCACGGTCAGCGGGCAGTTGCCGCCTTGCGCGGCGGCCAGGTCGACCACCACCGAGCCCGGCTTCATCGCCTGTACGGTCTCTTCCTTCAGCAGCACCGGCGCGCGTCGCCCGGGGATCAGCGCGGTCGTGATGACGATATCGGCCTGCTTCGCGCGCTCGTGCACCAGCGCGGCCTGGCGCTGCATCCAGCTGGCCGGCATCGGCCGCGCGTAGCCGCCGACGCCCTGCGCGATCTCGCGCTCCTCGTCGGTTTCGAACGGCACGTCGAGAAACTTCGCGCCCAGCGATTCGATCTGTTCCTTGACCGCGGGCCGCACGTCGGAGGCCTCGATCACCGCGCCCAGCCGCTTGGCGGTCGCGATCGCTTGCAGGCCGGCCACGCCGGCGCCGAGAATCAGCACGCGCGCGGCCTTGACCGTACCGGCGGCGGTCATCAGCATCGGCATGAAGCGTTGATAGTGGTTGGCGGCGACCAGCACGGCCTTGTAGCCGGCGATGTTTGCCTGCGAGGACAGCACGTCCATGCTTTGCGCGCGGGTCGTGCGCGGCGCGGCCTCGAGCGCGAAGGCGACGATGCCGGCGGCGGCCATGCGCGCATTGTTGTCGGCGTCGAACGGATCGAGCATGCCGACCAGCGTGGCGCCGGGGCGAATCTGCGACAGTTCCTGCGGATCGGGGGAGCGGACCTTCAACACGAGCTCGGCGCCGAACGCGCGGGCCGCATCGACGATGCTGGCGCCGGCCGCCTCGTAGGCCGCGTCCGGACAGCTGGCACGTACACCGGCACCGATCTGCACGAGCACCTGATGGCCCTGGGCGACGTACTTCTTGACGGTCTCGGGGGTGGCGGCGACACGCGCTTCGCCGGCCCGTGTCTCCAGCGGGATACCGATCTGCATCGTCAGCTTCTCCTGTTGCGGTGCCGCTCCGGGCTACGGCCGGGCAGGCATCCGGGCTCGTTTGTGGGCGCCGCCGTCCAGCGCAGCGCACAATTTTTTCGCAGCTTACAGGAATCTGCCGGTAATGGGTGCGATCGGGGTGCGTTCCGCGCGAGGCCCTGGCGCGGTCCGTCTCGCTGCAGCGCCGCGCGCCAGCCGGTAGAATGCCGGATTGCCTAAAACTTGTGCATCATGTCCCAAGACTGGAAAACCAGCGTCACCGTGGCGGCCGTGATCGAGCGCGGCGGCCGCTTCCTGCTGGTCGAAGAAGAAACCCGCGACGGCCTGAAGCTGAATCAGCCGGCCGGCCATCTGGACCCGGGCGAGAGCCTGGTGCGCGCCGTGATCCGCGAAACGCTGGAAGAAACCGCGCACAGCTTCGAGCCGCGCGCGCTGCTCGGCTGTTATCTGGCCGGTTCGGTGACCTCGCCGACCGGCCAGCATCCCGACGGCAACATCACCTATGTGCGGTTCGCCTTCACCGGCGATCTGGGTCCGCTCGACAGCGGCCGTCCCCTCGATACCGGCATCGTGCGCACGGTCTGGCTCAGCGCCGACGAGATCCGCGCCTGCCCGGAGCGCCATCGCTCGCCGCTGGTGCTGGCCTGCGTCGAGGACTATCTGGCCGGCAAGCGCTTCGCGCTCGACGCGCTGTACACGCATCCGTCGGCGCTGATGCCGGCAGCGCTGCCATGAGCGTCGTCACGAGCGCCGTCACGAGCGCCGCCACTTCGGCCGGCCCCGAACTGAATCCCGGCATCGGCCGCGGCGAACGCGTCGTGGTCGGCATGTCGGGCGGGGTGGACTCGTCCGTCACCGCCTGGCTGCTCAAGCAGCAGGGCTACGAGGTGGTCGGCCTGTTCATGAAGAACTGGGAGGACGACGACGACAGCGAGTACTGCTCGACGCGCCAGGACTGGCTCGACGTGGTGTCGGTGGCCGACCTGATCGGCGTCGACGTCGAGGCGGTCAACTTCGCCGCCGAGTACAAGGACCGCGTGTTCGCCGATTTCCTGCGCGAGTATTCGGCCGGGCGCACGCCCAATCCCGACGTGCTGTGCAACGCCGAGATCAAGTTCAAGGCCTTCCTCGACCATGCGATGTCGCTCGGCGCCGAGCGCATCGCCACCGGCCACTATGCGCGCGTGCGGCAGGGCGGGCACGGCCGCTTCGAACTGCTCAAGGCGCTGGACCATACCAAGGACCAGAGCTACTTCCTGCACCGCTTGAACCAGGCGCAGCTGTCGCGCACGCTGTTTCCGCTGGGCGAGCTGCCGAAGACCCAGGTGCGCGAAATCGCCGCGGAAATCGGCCTGCCGAACGCGAAGAAGAAGGATTCCACCGGAATCTGCTTTATTGGCGAGCGCCCATTCCGGGATTTTCTGAATCGCTATCTGCCGACCAAGCCGGGGCCGATGAAGACGGCCGACGGCAAGGTCGTCGGCGAGCATATCGGGCTGGCGTTCTACACGCTGGGCCAGCGCAAGGGGATCGGCCTCGGCGGCAGCCGCGACGGCAGCGGCGATGCCTGGTACGTCGCGCGCAAGGACATGGCGTCGAACACGCTGTACGTGGTGCAGGGCCACGATCATCCGTGGCTGCTGTCGCCGACGCTGCGCGCGGCCGACCTGTCGTGGGTCGCCGGCGAAGCGCCGCGCGCGGGCACCGCGCTCAGCGCCAAGACGCGCTATCGGCAGAGCGACGCGCCGTGCCTCGTCGACGCGGTCGATGCCGACAACCTGCAGCTGCGCTTCGACGAAGCGCAATGGGCCGTGACGCCGGGGCAATCGGCGGTGTTGTACGACGGCGAGGTCTGCCTGGGCGGCGGCATCATCCAGTGATGCCGCGCACGCCGTCCTCCAGCGACGGCGTGCCGGTGGCCGCGGACGGCACGGTTCACGGTGGCCACAGCGACCTCGGTGGCCACGGTGACCCGGTCATCCTCAGCCCCGCGGCGGCTCCGTATCGATGAACGACTGGCGCTTGCTGACCTTGTCGTGGAAGGCGACCAGGTTGGGATGGCGCTCGCGCCAGGCGATGTCCGGGAAGCGGAAGTCCAGATAGGACAGCGCGCAGCCGACCGCGACGTCGGCCAGCGAATAATGGTTGCCGGCGCACCAGGTGCGGTCGGCCAGGCCGTTGGCCATCGCCACCAGCGCGCCGTCGATCTTGCCAAGCTGGCGGCGCACCCAGCGCTCGCTGCGCTCGGCCGGCTCGCGCTGCGTATGTTCCAGACGCGCCAGCAGCGCGGCATCGAGCAGGCCGTCGGCCAGCGCTTCCCAGCAGCGCACCTCGAGCCGCTCGCGGCTGCCCTGCGGGATCATGCGGCTGACCGGCGTCAGCGTGTCGACGTACTCGACGATCACGCGCGAATCGAACACCGCGCCGCCGTCTTCCATCACCAGGCAGGGCACCTTGCCGAGGGGATTGAATTGACCGATCACCGTGTCCGGCGACCACACGTCGACTTCCACCAGCTGATAGTCGATCTTCTTCTCGGCCATCACCACGCGCACCTTGCGCGCGTAAGGGCTGGTCTGCGATGCGTACAGCTTCATGTTCTCCCCTTGAGCTCGTTATGGAGTGCATCGGGCGCTTCGCGATGGAGCGGCTGGCCTCGTGCGCCGGCGGTGGCGCGCGGGTCCTGTCTGCCTTGATGCACTTCGTAACAGGCTACTGGCTCGGCGTGGCGAGTATAACCGCCCGGGCGGCCGTTCCGGCACGGCGCCGGCGTGCAGCGGCGGGCCGGCGGGATTGCCCGCAACACTGACGACGATCGCGCGGCGCAGCGGGAAGGGCGGTGGTAAAATCGCGGCTTTCCAGCGCCGGCTGCCAGGCTGGTGCGCCGGATCGCCCCGGATCGCGCAGGATCGTACTTCCCGGCTTTGTATGCGCTTGAGTACATGGGATGTGCCAGCGCAGCTCGCCGCTGCCGCGTGCGCCGACGCCCCTGCCGACACCGTTCCAGTTTCCCTCTTCATTCCCTCCCGCCGTCTGCCAGCATGTCCGCTACCGCCTCCCCCGCCGCGCTCTCGCCGCTCACCGCCCTGTCCCCGATCGATGGCCGCTATGCCGCCAAGGCCGACCCGCTGCGCGAATGGCTGTCAGAGGCCGCCTTCATGCGCCACCGCGTCAAGGTCGAAGTCCATTGGCTGATCGCGCTGGCCCGCACCGGCCTGCCCGACATGCCGAAGTTCTCGGCGCAGTCCGAAGCCGCGCTGCTGGCGCTGGTCGACAACTTCAGCGAGGCCGACGCGGCCCGGATCAAGGAAATCGAGGCGGTCACCAATCACGACGTCAAGGCGGTCGAGTACTGGATGAAGGAGCGCGTGCAGGACAACGCCGAGCTGGTGGCCGCCAGCGAATTCATCCACTTCGCCTGCACCTCCGAGGACATCAACAACACCTCGCACGGCATGATGCTCAAGGGCGCGCGCGACAGCGTGCTGGTGCCGACGCTGCGCCGCGTGCATGCGCGGCTGGTGGAACTGGCGCACGCCAACGCCCGCGAGCCGATGCTGTCGCGCACGCACGGCCAGCCCGCCAGCCCGACCACGCTGGGCAAGGAAATGGCGAACGTCGCGGCCCGCCTGGCGCGCGCGATCGAACGGATCGAGCGGGTCGAGTTGCTGGGCAAGATGAACGGCGCGGTGGGCAACTACAACGCGCATCTGTCGGCCTATCCCGAGTTCGACTGGGAGGCCTTCTCGCGCGACGTCATCGAGAACCGGCTGGGCCTGGCCTTCAACCCGTACACGATCCAGATCGAACCGCACGACTACATGGCCGAGCTGTTCGACGCGGTGGCCCGCGCCAACACCATCCTGCTGGACCTGGACCGCGACGTCTGGGGCTATATCTCGCTGGGCTACTTCAAGCAGAAGACCAAGGCCGGCGAAATCGGCTCGTCGACGATGCCGCACAAGGTCAATCCGATCGACTTCGAGAACTCGGAGGGCAACCTGGGCCTGGCCAACGCGCTGCTGCGCCACCTGTCGGAGAAGCTGCCCGTCTCGCGCTGGCAGCGCGACCTGACCGACTCGACGGTGCTGCGCAATATCGGCGTCGCCTTCGGCTACAGCCTGCTGGCCTACGAGGCCTGCCTGCGCGGCCTGGGCAAGCTGGAAACCAATCCGGAGCGGCTGGCCGAGGACCTGGACAACTGCTGGGAAGTGCTGGCCGAGCCGGTACAGACCGTGATGCGCCGCCACGGCATCGCCAATCCCTATGAGCAACTGAAGGAACTGACCCGCGGCAAGGGCATCTCCCGCGAGGCGCTGCGCACCTTCATCGAAGGCCTGGCGATCCCCGACGAGGCCAAGGCCCGCCTGCTGGCGATGACCCCGGGCAGCTATATCGGCCGGGCGGTGGAGTTGGCGGAAAGGTTGAAGTAAGGCCTCGAGGGGTGCCGACACGATCTTGTGTCGGTGGCGCACGACGATTCCTTAAAGCCGTCCCTCCGGGCGGCTTTTTCTTTGGAGCGGTGACTGGCAACTGCTCGAGAAATGGGAGCCGCTCCGGGAAAGCCGGCGGGATATCGACCACTTGCCGCCGAAACCGCTTGATCCTCGAATCGGTCAAATTTGCGGTTGCGACTTTTGCGACACACCATAATCCAACCGGTTCTGCGCCGACGTCGGGGACCGGATCTATTCAAACGCTTTGAACGACTCAATGAAGTTCCGCCTTCCCGGCGTCACTTTGCGGACGCAATAATGCGAGAATTAACAGCGTCTGCCGAAAGAATAAAGACTGAAGCCTGATTTCATCGATGCGTTCCACTACCCCAGCGCGCTATGGCGCGACCGCGATCGGCCTGCACTGGATCGTCGCTCTGCTGATTTTCGCGGCCTTCGGGCTCGGTCTTTACATGACCGACATCCCGGGCTTCACGCCGACCAAGCTCAAGCTGTACTCGTGGCACAAGTGGCTGGGCGTGACGGTGTTCGCGCTGGCGGTGCTGCGCGTGCTCTGGCGCCTGACGCATGCCGCGCCGGCGCCGGTGGCCGGCATGCCGGCCTGGCAGGCAGGCGCGGCCAAGGCCGCCCACGGGCTGCTCTATCTGCTGATCCTGGTGGTGCCGGTAACCGGCTATCTGTACAGCCTCGCCGCCGGCGTGCCCGTCGTCTATCTGGGCCTGTGGCCGCTGCCGACGCTGATCGAGCCGAACGACGCGCTGAAGGAAACGCTGAAGTTCGCCCATGTCTGGCTGAACTATCTGATGGCCGCGCTCGTCGTGCTGCATGCCGCGGCGGCGCTCAAGCACCAGTGGCTGGACCGCGACGGCACACTCGGCCGCATGCTGCCGTTCCTGCGCTGAGTCCGGCCGATCGCTGCCGCTGTTCCGCTGTTCCGCTGTTCTGCTGTTCCGCATTGACCGAATGAAACCGAGGAGTCCTCGATGAAACGTATTCCCCGTCCCGGTGCCTTGCTGCTGGCCGCGTCGCTGGCCTGCGCCGGCTTTGCCGCCAATCTCGCCGCCGCCCAGCTCGATGCCGGCAAGAGTTCGGTGACCGCGGTCGCGCGCCAGATCGGCGTGCCGATGGAAGGCAAGTTCAAGCGCTTTGCCGCCGCGGTGGACTTCGATCCGGCCAGGCTGGCCAGCTCCAGCGCCAAGGTCGAGATCGACGTGGCCAGCTTCGAGATCGGCGACGCCGCCACCACCAAGGAGGTCAAGGGCAAGGACTGGTTCGATGCCGCGCGCTTCCCCAAGGCGGTGTTCGAATCGACCGGCATCAAGCCGGCCGCCGCCGGCAAGTTCGATGTCGCCGGCAAGCTGACCATCAAGGGCAAGACCGTGGACGTGGTGGTGCCCGCGACCTATCGCCAGGAAGGCGCCAATCAGGTCTTCGAGGGCGTGCTGCCGATCAAGCGCAGCGTCTTCAATATCGGCGAGGGCGAGTGGAAGGACACCTCGGTGGTCGCCGACGAGGTCCAGATCAAGTTCCGCCTCGTCACGGCCGCCAAGTCCTGAGCCGGACGACCACCGCCCCCGGAATCGCGATCCCGCCCTGAAACCATCGTTGCGGTCACCGCCGCACCTGCCCGACGAAACCAACGGCTGAATCCAATCGCCGAACCAACGCTTACCGGAGAACCCATGAAACTGCGTACCGCCGCCGCCATCCTCGCCGCCGCTTCCGCCACCGCCTTCGCCAGCCTCGCCTCGGCGGCCGCCGTGACCTACAACCTCGATCCGACCCATACGTATCCGAGCTTCGAGGCCGATCACCTGGGCGGGCTGTCGAAGTGGCGCGGCAAGTTCGAGAAGTCCAGCGGCGTCGTCACGCTGGACCGCGCCGCCAAGACCGGCACGCTCGACATCAAGATCGATACCGCGTCGATCGACTTCGGCCACGGCAAGATGAACGAGCACGCCAAGAGCCCGGACATGTTCGACGTCCAGGCCTATCCCGAGGCGACCTACAAGGGCAAGTTCTCGAAGTTCGCCGGCGACGTGCCGACCGAGGTCGATGGCGTGCTGACGCTGCGCGGCGTGTCCAAGCCGGTCAAGCTGGAGATCCGCGAGTTCAAGTGCATGCAGCATCCGATGCTCAAGCGCGAGGCCTGCGGTGCCGACGCCTATGCCACCTTCAACCGCACCGACTTCGGCATCGACTACGGCGTCAAGATGGGCTTCAAGCCCGAGGTCAAGCTGGCGATCCAGGTCGAGGGCGTGCGCGCCGACTGAGGCTGCGGCGTCCGAACCTGCCGTTCCCGCGCAAGCGGGGTCCCGTTGAATTTCAAGGACGCCGGATTGCCGCTTGCGCGGGAACGACAGCATCGTGACACCAGTTTGTCAGCAGTTCGAGGGCCGGTTCAACCGGCCCTTTTTCATTGGCGGCAACCCTCCCGCGGTGGGGGGCCATGTGGGGTGGCTCCCCTCGTTGGGATGAGGGCCGTTGTCCACTGCAGCGAGCGCACAGTACAATCGGTCGCTGATTCGCACCTGGCGGCCCGGGAGCGAGACCGGGGGCAGGCATTGCCGGCCCGCGCTCCAGGCCGTTGCCGGCCGGCTTTCGGTCAGGCTGCTGGCCCGCATCGGCCTGTCGTTGGCCCGGCGGCAGTCCCGCAGCTTGCCCCTTCGCCGCTCACTTCCCGATCAGGATCGCAAGCGTATGCCCAACCCCTAGTTTCCGTGCATCGCCTTCGCCGAGCCGTTCGCGAGTTCCTTCGCCCATGCCGCGCCGGACCGTTCCGACCACCGTGTCGGCATGAGCCAGCCGCATCCTTCGGATTTTCCCTGGCGCAAAACCGTGTACTCCCAAACGCAAATTGATCCGGTGGTCAGCTTCCGCAACTCGCAGGGCGAGCAGGTGCGGGGCACGATCATTAATCTCCAGAGAAAATCTCTGGTGATGGAAGTCTATAACCCGTACTCGATTGTCCAGGTCAGCGAGGTATTGAGCGACCTGAGCGTCAGGATCGGGGCCAAGAACGCCTATCTTGGCAAAGCGGTGGTGATGAGCCTGGTCAATACCGGTCTCACGGCGGTGGTCTCGCTGACGCTGATCGACGAATGGCGCGAACTGAGCGACCTGCCCAACGAGCCCCGCTCGGTGGGGCGCGAGGCCGAGCTGTTCGTCAGCGACTGGGACACGCGCTTCAACATCCGCCGCGATTACCAGATCGCCGTCAACGAGATGCGCGCCTTCCTGTCCGAGGTCTCGCGCTGGGTCGAGCAGGTCGACCTGACCGAAAGCCTGCCCAAGGTCGACGGCCGCTTGCGCGCAGACGTGTTCCAGGAGCTGGCCACGCCGCTGATGGTGAAGGTCAAGTCGTACCTGGACCGGCTCGAAGGGGAGGCCGAGCGCGTCGACGTCGAGCTGGCGCCGGTGCATCGGACCTATGCGCAATCGGCGCTGCATCCGCTGCTGCTGCGCGCGCCGTTCGTCTATCGCACCTTCACCAAGCCGCTCGGCTACGCCGGCGACTACGAGATGGTGAACCAGATCCTGAGCGATCCGCAGCAGGGACCGACCACCTACTTCCAGATCGTCAATACGGCCTTCCTGAAGGCGGCGGTCGCCACCGCGCACCGCAACCGCATCGATCTGCTGGTCAACTTCCTCAGCCGGCAGGCGGACAGCGCCCGCGCGGCGGGGCGGCCGTTCCGCGTGCTGAACGTCGGCTGCGGCCCGGCCTTCGAGATCCAGCGCTTTGCGCGCGAATACGCCGAGCCGGACCGGCTGTCGTTCCAGCTGGTCGACTTCAGCGAGGAGACCCTCGAATTTACCCGCGGCTCCATCCAGCGCGCCGCCCGGGAGGCGGGACGCAGCCTGCAGGTCGAGATGGTGCACGAGTCGGTGCACGAGCTGCTCAAGCGGCGTATCGCGGTCGAGGATCCTTCGGTGCGCGAGTTCGATGCGGTCTATTGCGCCGGCCTGTTCGACTATCTGTCCGACAAGGTCTGCGCCCGTCTGCTGAGCCATTTCGCCGCGCGCACGCGCCCGGGCGGGCGGGTGCTGGTCACCAACGTCCATTCGAACAATCCCGAGCGATACGGGATGGAACATCTGCTCGAGTGGTACCTGATCTATCGCGACGAACCAAAGATGCTGAGCCTGCTGCCCGAGCAGTCGACCGACCACGAGGTCTATGTCGATGCCACGGGCGTCAACGTGTTCGCTGAAGCCACCATCTCCTGAGGCGGCGCCGCCGATCTGCCATGACTGTCAACCGACTCTACGCCGGATACCAGGCCGAACTGGCCGACTTTCGCCTGGCGTTCAGCCGCGGCGGGGCCTACACCGCCATCGTGCTGGTGCTGCTCGGCATGGGTCTCGACTACGGCCAGTACCCGGAGTGGCAGGGACCCTTCGCGGTCGCGCGCATCGTCGTCTCGATGCTGATCGCCGGCATCGTCGTGGTGCTGTACAGCCAGCACGGGCGCAGGCTGGCGCCATGGCTGACGCTGTCGTGGCTGTTGCTGCCGCAGCTGATGATCGCGTGGATGATCTGGGAGACCGATGGCGTCGCCTCGCCGTACTACGTCGGCCTGAACCTGGCGATCTTCGCCTCGGGTATCGCGCTGCCGTTCGGCCTGTGGCAGAACGTGGTGTTCGGCGGGCTGTCGTACCTTTGCTATCTGGTGGCCTGCCTGCTGCATCCGGACGGCCTGCATCCGGTCGGCACCTTCCTGGTCAACTCGCTGTTCGTGCTGTTTGCCGGCGCGGCCAGCGCGGTCTACACCTACTTCAACGAGAAGGGCCGCTTCCAGCTGTTCCGGCTGAAGGAAGAACTGGCCAACAAGAACGACGAGCTCGCCCGCATCAACGAGAATCTGGCGCAGATCAAGGGCCAGCTGCTGCAGCAGGAGAAGATGGCCGCGGTCGGTACGCTGGCCGCGGGGCTGCTGCACGAGGTCAACAACCCGGTCAATTTCTGCCTGATGGCGATCGAGATCGCGCTGGAGGAACCGCAGGCCAAGGAGAGCGCCTCGCTGCAGGAATGCCTGATCGACGCCCGGCAAGGGATGCAGCGGATCCAGCATATCGTCTCGGACCTGAAGATCTTTGCCTATCGGCAACCCGGCGCCGAGGTCGAGGGCCGCCCCTTCCTGTTCGAGAAGGCGCTCGACTCGGCCAGCCGGCTGACCGCGCACGAACTGCGCGGCGTGCGGATGACGCGCGAGCTGCCGCCGGACACGCTGGTGTTCGGCGACGAGGCCGCCATCATCGGCGTGCTGATCAACCTGTTCTCGAACGCCGCGCTGGCGATGCGCAAGGCCGGCACGCCGGCACCGGCGATCCATACCACCGTGGTGTGGAAGGACGGCCGGCTGCACGTCAACGTACGCGACAACGGCCCGGGCATCCCCAGCGAGAATCTCGCGCGCGTGTTCGAGCCCTTCTTCACCACGCGCGAGGTCGGCCAGGGCCTGGGCCTGGGCCTGTCGATCAGCTATGCGGTGATCGAGCGGCATGGCGGCGTGCTGTTCGCCGAAAGCGAACTGGGCCAGTGGGCCGCGTTCAGCTTCGATCTGCCGCGGGCGGAATGAGCGCGCCATGACGGAACAGCGGACAGACATGCGGACAGAGCCGCGGACCGAACTGCGGACCGATTTGCGCCAGCCGCGGCTGACCGTGCTCTACGTCGACGACGAGGAGATGGCCTGCAAGTATTTCGCCCGCGCGGCCGGCGCGGAGTACGAAGTGCTGCTCGCCCAGGGCGCGGACCAGGCCATCGAGATGCTGCGCAACGACAGCGGCCGCACCGCGGTGCTGGTCACCGACTTCCGCATGCCGGGGCGCAACGGCGCCGATCTGCTGCGGCAGGTCGCCGCCGAGTATCCGCAGATCGTGCGGATCCTGGTGACGGCCTACGCCGACAAGGACATGCTGCTGCAGACCGTCAACAGCGGCGAGGTATTTCGCATCCTCGAGAAGCCGCTCGGCCTGCAGGCGGTGCGGGATGTGCTGGCCCTCGCGCGGGAGCGTCATCGCGAACGGCAGTCGCGGCACCAGCGGCTGACCGCGATCGACGAGACGCTGGCTTTCCTCGCGCACGAACTTAACACCCCGCTGGCGGCTATCGCGAATTTCGCCCGCGGTGTTGAAAGCCGCAGCAGCGCCGAATACGATCCGCAGCGCCAGGCCGAGATCGGCCAGGCGGCCGCGGTGATGCACAGCAATGCGCAGTACTGCCTGGCGGTGATTTCGTCGTTCCTGCAGTCGGTGCGCGGCAATGGCGAACGGCCGCTGACCAGCGAGAACGATCGCGACATCACCGCAGGCAGCCTGATCATGGCGCTGCTCGACAGCTATCCGTTCACCGGGCCGCAGCGCAACTGGGTCGAGGTCGAACTGCACGGCGACTTCATCGTCCATACGCTGCCGAACTGCGTGTCGCTGGTGCTGTCGTCGCTGCTGAACAATGGCTTGCGGGCGCTGACCGATGTCCCCAAGCCGTCGCTGCGCTTCCGTGTCGTGGCGCAGCCCGACCCCGTGATCTGCATCAGCGACAACGGTCCAGGCATTCCGCCCGACGTGATGGAGCGCCTGCTGGTCGATCCGGTCACCACGCATGCCGCCGCCGGCGGAAATGGCCTCGGCATGATTTTCTGCAACCGCGTCATGCAGTCGTTCGGCGGCGGCATCCGGATCGAATCGATTCCGGGCGCCGGCACCACCGTGACGCTGGAATTCCCTCAGACGAAGAATCGAATGCACAGCAATAGGAGCGGTCAATGAACGAACCGAACGACAACCAGGCATCGCCTCCCGCGATTCTGTTCGTCGACGACGAGGCCACCGCGGTCAAGTATTTCCAGAGGGCGATCGGCGGGCTGGCGCCCGTGGTCACCGGCGGTTCGGTCGAGGAGGGCAAGGCGCTGCTCGAAGCCCATGGCGACACGCTGGCCGTGCTGGTCTCCGACCAGCGCATGCCGGGCGAATACGGCAACGAGCTGCTGCGCCATGCGCGCGAGCACTATCCGCATATCGTCCGCATCCTGACCACCGCGTATTCCGAGCTCGAGTCGACCGTGCAGGCGGTCAACGAAGGGCAGATCCACCGCTATATCAAGAAGCCGTGGGACATTACCGCGCTGCGCATGGAGCTCAAGCAGGCGCTGGAGATCGCCGGCCTGCGCCGCGAACGCGACCAGCTGGTGCGCGAGAAGCTGAGCGTGATCCAGCGCCAGACGCTGGCGGGGCGTATCGGCATGGTGCGTGCACTGTGCGCCAGCCTGATCGGTCCGGAGCGCTTCCAGCCGGTCGAGACCTATCTGGCGGCGGCCGTGATGGCCGGTGCCAAGGGGCCGGAGCCCGACTGGGCCAGGATGGACTACGCCGACCTGATCGGTGCCGAAAGCCAGCGCAGCGGCGCCTTCGGCCATGCGGTGGCGAGCCGGCTGGCACAACTGCGCAGCGCGCATGACGCCGCGGCGGGTGCCGACGCGCTGGCGGTGATCGCGCAGCAGCTGGGCGAGGCGGTGCGCCGCGATGGTGACGCGCTGGTGTGGCTGTCGTTGCCGGTGCTGTCCGAATTCCTCGGCGCGCCGGTAGGCACCGCGGTGTCGGACCAGCACGCAGCGTGGTTTGCCGCGCTGCTGTGGCTCGATCGCAGCGGCAATGCGCTGCAGATGCTGCGCGACGGCAATACCATCGTCTCGCGCCTGGCGCCGGCATCGACGCAGTTCGGCGCCGACCGGCTGGCGATCTGGATCGAGCAGTTCTGACCGAACCTGACAGCATCTGAAGGAAGCCGGTTCGCTTCCTTCCGCCGGGAGCGGGGCAATGAAAAACGGGGCCTGGGCCCCGTTTTTTTTACGCCTGCTTTCTGGCTAGCGGCACGTCATGCCTGCGCGCCGTAGTTCGGATCGTCGCGGTCGGCCCCGCCGGCCTTCTTTTCGCCCTTGATCAGGTCCTCGCGCTTGACGCCCAGCCACATGGCCAGCGCCGCGGCGACGAACACCGACGAATAGATGCCGAACAGGATGCCCACCGTCAGCGCCAGCGCGAAGTAGTGCAGCGTCGGGCCGCCGAAGAAGAACATCGACAGCACCATCATCTCGGTCGAGCCGTGCGTGATGATGGTTCGCGAGATGGTGCTGGTGATCGCGTTGTCGATGACCTCGTGGGTATTCATCTTGCGGAACTTGCGGAAGTTCTCGCGGATCCGGTCGAAGATCACCACCGACTCGTTGACCGAATAGCCGAGCACCGCCAGCACCGCCGCCAGCACCGACAGCGAGAATTCCCACTGGAAGAAGGCGAAGAAGCCCAGGATGATCACGATGTCGTGCAGGTTGGCGATGATGCCCGCCACCGCGAACTTCCATTCGAAGCGGATCGACAGGTAGATCACGATGCCGGCGATCACGCACAGCAGCGCCAGCAGGCCGTCGGTGGCCAGCTCCTTGCCGACCTGCGGGCCGACGAATTCGACGCGCTGCAGGTTGGCGTCGGGCGAGACCGCCTTGAGCGCGCCCATCACCTGCTCGCTCTGCTGTGCCGAGCTGACCGGCTTGCCGTCGGCGCCCTTCTGCAGCGGCAGGCGGATCATCACGTCGCGCGAGGTGCCGAAGTTCTGCACCTGCACGTCGGTGTAGCCGAGCTTGCCGACCTGGCCGCGGATCCGTTCCAGGTCGGCGGGTTGCTGGTAGCTGACCTCCATCACCGTGCCGCCGGTGAATTCGATCGACAGGTGCAGGCCCTTCTGCCAGAGGAAAAAGACGGCGGCGAAGAACGTCACGAAGGAGATCACGTTGAAGATCAACGCGTGCTTCATGAACGGAATGTCGCGCCGGATGCGGAAGAATTCCATGGTGAATCCTGTATCTGCTGCAGCGTGCTGCGTTCGGGTGTTTCGTTCGAGGGTATCGTGCGAAGGTGACGTTCGAGTCTGGCCTTCAGGCCGGAGCCGCGGGGCAGGGCCCCGCCGCGCTCACGCTCATTGCCCTCACTTGTTGGCCACGGTGCCCTTGTTGTCCGGGCCGGGCTTCCAGATCTGGCCGATCGACACGCTCTGCAGCTTCTTCTTGCGGCCGTACCAGAGGTTGACCAGGCCGCGGTTGAAGAACACCGCCGAGAACACCGACGTCAGGATGCCCAGGCAGTGCACCACCGCGAAGCCGCGCACCGGGCCCGAACCGAAGGCCAGCAGCGCCAGGCCGGCGATCAGCGTGGTCACGTTCGAGTCCAGGATCGTGGCCCAGGCGCGGTCGAAGCCGACCGCGATCGCCATCTGCGGCGACGCCCCCGCGCGCAGTTCCTCGCGGATGCGCTCGTTGATCAGCACGTTGGCGTCGATCGCCATGCCCAGCACCAGCGCGATGGCCGCGATGCCGGGCAGCGTCAGCGTGGCCTGCAGCATCGACAGCACCGCGATCAGCAGCAGCAGGTTGACGCCCAGCGCGATCACCGAGAACACGCCGAACAGCAGGTAGTACAGCACCATGAAGACGGCGATCGCGGCAAAGCCGTAGGCCACCGAGTCGAAGCCCTTCTCGATGTTGTCGGCGCCCAGCGACGGGCCGATGGTGCGTTCCTCGATGATGTCCATCGGCGCGGCCAGCGAGCCGGCGCGCAGCAGCAGCGCGAGGTCGTTGGCGGCCTCGGTCGAGTACGAGCCGGTGATCTGGAAGCTCGAGCCCAGTTCGGACTGGATCGTCGCCACCGTCAGCACTTCACCCTTGCCCTTCTCGAACAGCACGATGCCCATCGGCTTGCCGATGTTCTCGCGCGAGACGTCGCGCAGCACGCGGCCGCCCTGGGCGTCGAGCTTGATGTTGACCGAGGGGCGCTGGTTCTGGTCGAAGCCGGCCGACGCGCTTTCGATGCGGTCCCCGGTGAAGATCACCTGCTTCTTCAGCACCACCGGGGCGCCGTTGCCGTGCAGGAACAGCTCGCTGCCGAACGGGATCGGATCGCCCTGGCGCGGGGCGCGCGGTGCGTCCGGATCGACCAGGCGGGCCTCCAGCGTGGCGGTGCGGCCGATGATGTCCTTGGCCTTGGCGGTGTCCTGCACGCCCGGCAGCTGCACCACGATGCGCTCCGCGCCTTGCTGCTGGATCACCGGCTCGGCCACGCCCAGTTCATTGACGCGGTTGTGCAGCGTGGTGATGTTCTGCTTCACGGCGGCGTCCTGCACCGCGCGGCGCGCCACCTCGGTGAAGGTGCCGACCACGTTGTTGCCGTCCATCGCGAAGGTCAGGTCCGGCAGGCTGTCGGCCAGCACGCCGCGCGCGCGGGTGGCGTCCTCGGGGTTGTTGAAGCGCACCGTCACGCGGTCGCCGTTGCGGTCCACGCCGCCGTGGCGGATGCCCTTGTCGCGCAGCACGGTGCGCGCGTCGCCGGCCAGGCTGTCCAGCTTTTTGTCTACCGCGCCCTTCATGTCGACCTGCAGCAGGAAGTGCACGCCGCCGCGCAGGTCCAGGCCCAGGTACATCGGCAGCGCATGCAGCGAGGTCAGCCACTTCGGCGAGCCGGACAGCAGGTTCAGCGCGACCACATAGGTCGGATCGTTGGGATCGGGATTGAGCGCGCGCGACAGCACGTCCTTGGCGCGCAGCTGCTCGTCGGTGGTGCGGAAGCGCGCCTTGACCGAGCCGGACTGTCCCGACACGTCATAGAACACGCCGTCGGGCTGCAAGCCGTTCTGCGCCAGCACCTGCTCGATCTGCTTCTGCATCGCCAGATCGACCTTGACGGTGGCCTTGCCCGACGAGACCTGCACCGCAGGCGCCTCGCCGAAGAAGTTGGGCAGCGTATAGATGATGCCGATGGCAAGCGCCACCAGGATCACGAGGTATTTCCAAAGCGGATAGCGATTCATCTTCGGCCAGTCTTTCTACGGTCTTTCTACGGCCGGCGCAGCGCGCGGACGGGAATCCGCGGGCGTATCGCGCAGGCAACCGGTTGGCAAACAGCCGCCTGGCCCGACCGGAGACTTCCCGGGGCGGGGCCAGGCGGCTGTGCGGGCACGCTATTGGCGGCGTGCCGGAACCTTGCGGCGGACCCGCAAGGCCTGAGAGAGCGAGGGGCTCAGAGCGCCTTCAGCGAACCCTTCGGCAGCACCGCGGTGACGGCGTTCTTCTGCACCGTGATCTCGGTGCCTTCGGCGATTTCCAGCGTCACATACTGCTCGTTGACCTTGGTGACCCGGCCCAGGATGCCGCCGGCGGTGACGACTTCGTCGTTCTTGGCCAGCGCTTCCAGCATCGCCTTGGCTTCCTTCTGCCGCTTCATCTGCGGGCGGATCATGATGAACCACAGCACCGCGAACATCAGGATGATCGGCAGGAAACTCATCAGGCCACCCGCCGCGCCGCCGGCCCCGCCGGCGGTCTGGGCAAATGCGTTCGAAATCAGCACGTTGCTTCTCCGTCACAAAATTGATTCAAGGAATCGGGCATTCTATCACCCGGTTCGGCCCGTTCAGCGGCTTGCGTCGCCTTGCCGGGCCCGCCCGTCGCGGGCTGCCGGCGGCAGGGCGGCAGGGGCCGTCTTACTGCGTGCCGCGCGCCCGGTCGGCGGCGAACTGGCGGCGGAAGGCGTCGAAGCGGTGCTGCTCGATCGCCTCGCGGATTTCGCGCATCAGCTGCAGGTAGTAATACAGATTGTGGATCGTATTGAGCCGCGCGCCCAGAATTTCTCCGACCCGGTGCAGATGGTGCAGATAGGCCCGCGAGAAATTGCGGCAGGTGTAGCAGGCGCAGCTTTCGTCCAGCGGCCGCGGGTCGTTGCGGTGCGCCGCGTTCTTGATCTTGACGTCGCCGAAGCGGGTAAACAGCCAGCCGTTGCGGGCATTGCGGGTCGGCATCACGCAGTCGAACATGTCGACGCCGGAGGCCACGCCCGCCACCAGGTCCTCCGGCGTGCCGACGCCCATCAGATAGTGCGGCTTGTCCGCCGGCAGCCTCGGGCCGACGTGTTCGAGCACCCGCATCATGTCTTCCTTGGGCTCGCCGACCGACAGGCCGCCGATCGCCAGGCCATGGAAGCCGAGCTCCGACAGCCCGGCCAGCGATTCGTCGCGCAGGTCCTCGAACATGCCGCCCTGGACGATGCCGAACAGCGCGTTCGGGTTGGCCAGCCGCTCGAACTCGTCGCGCGAGCGCTTGGCCCAGCGCAGGCTCATGCGCATCGAGCGCGCGGCCTCCTCGTGCGTGGCCGGGCGGCCCTCGATCTCGTACGGCGTGCATTCGTCGAACTGCATCACGATGTCCGAGTTCAGCGTGCGCTGGATCTGCATCGAGATCTCGGGCGACAGGAACAGCTTGTCGCCGTTGACCGGCGAGGCGAAGGTCACGCCTTCCTCGGTGATCTTGCGCAGCTCGCCCAGCGAGAACACCTGGAAGCCGCCCGAATCGGTCAGGATCGGCTTGTCCCAGCCAATGAAGCGGTGCAGGCCCTGGTGGGTGTCGATGACCTCCAGCCCGGGCCGCAGCCACAGATGGAAGGTATTGCCCAGGATGATCTGCGCGCCGATTTCGTTGAGCTCCAGCGGCGACATCGCCTTGACCGAGCCATAGGTGCCGACCGGCATGAAGATCGGCGTCTCGACCACGCCGTGGTTCAGGGTGACGCGGCCGCGGCGGGCGTTGCCGTCGGTGGTGAGCAGTTCGAATTCGAGCATGGCGTAGGGGTGGCGGAGATTCGGTGGGTCGGGGCGTGCCGGGGCAGCGCGCGGGCGGCGGTTCAGGGCTGGCGCTGCAGCAGCATCGCGTCGCCGTAGCTGAAGAAGCGATAGCGCTGCTCGACCGCATGGCGATAGGCGATGCGGATCGGCTCGATGCCGGCCAGCGCCGACACCAGCATCAGCAGCGTCGACTTGGGCAGATGGAAGTTGGTGATCAGCGCGTCGACCAGCCGGAAGCGATAGCCCGGCGTGATGAAGATGTCGGTGTCGCCGCTGCCGGCCCGCAGTTCGCCTTCGGGCGTCGCGGCCGATTCCAGCGCGCGCAGCGAGGTGGTGCCGACCGCGATCACGCGGCCGCCGGCGGCGCGGGTGTCGCGCACCGCCTGCGCCAGTTCCTCGGAGATCGCGTACCACTCCGAATGCATCTTGTGCTCGGCCAGGTTCTCCGTGCGCACCGGCTGGAAGGTGCCGGCGCCGACGTGCAGCGTCAGGAAGGCGCGCCGCACGCCGTGGGCGTCGAGCCGGGCGAACAGCGCGTCGTCGAAATGCAGCCCGGCCGTCGGCGCCGCCACCGCGCCCGGATGGCGCGCATAGACGGTCTGGTAGCGGCTCTCGTCGTAGGCGTCCGGATCGTGCGTGATATAGGGCGGCAGCGGCAGGCGGCCGAAGCGCTCGATCAGGTCCAGCGCCGGCTCGGGAAAGCGCAGCGTGAAAAACTGGTCCACGCGCGGGCCGACCGTGACATCAAAAGCATCGGCCAGCCGCAGCGTGCTGCCCTCGGCCGGCGTCTTCGAGGCGCGCACCTGGGCCAGCACCGTGTCGGCGTCGAGCACGCGCTCGACCAGCACCTCGACCTTGCCGCCGCTGGCCTTCTGGCCGAAGAAGCGGGCCTTGATCACGCGGGTGTCGTTGAACACCAGCAGGTCGTCCGGGCGCAGATAGTCGGTCAGGTCGGCGAAGGCGCGATCGTCCAGCTCGGTGGCGCCGTCCGCGCCGGTCCGCACGACCAGCAGCCGGCTCGCGCTGCGGTCGGGCAGCGCGGTCTGGGCGATCAGTTCGGGGGGCAGCGGAAAGTCGAAATCGGACAGCGTCAGCATAAAAGGACAGGGACCGGCGCCTCGCAACGAGGCCGGCGGCAGGTGCAAAAGGGGCAGCGGGTCGGGATACCGCCGGTGGCGCCTGGAGCGCGCGGCGCAGGCATGGGTACAATCGGCGGACCCGCTATTGTAAGGCTTCGGCCGCCAGGCTTGCCGCCATGGCCGTGATGGCGGGTATTCCGCCGGGGCGACCCGCGGAGCGCCGACGGCCCCGCCGTTTCCCACGATCCGATCCGACACGCCCGCGGCGCCGCCGCGCCCTGCCGACCACGCCTCGATGCCCGTCACCGCCAGCGAACGCACGCCCGAGCCAGACGCCCAGCCGCAATCGGCCAAGCCGGCTGTCAAGTCCGCCAAGGCCGCCAAGTCCGGCGCTGCCGCCAAGGCCGACGCGCCCGCCAAATCCGGCAAGCCCGCCGCGCCGTCGTCGGCGATGGCCAAGCTCGCCAAGCTGGGCCTGAAGCGCGACGTCGACCTGGTGCTGCATCTGCCGATGCGCTACGAGGACGAGACCACGCTGCTGCCGATCAGGGAGGCCGTGCATCGCGCGGGCCTGGGCTTCGCCGTGCAGGTCGAGGGGGAGGTGGTGTCCAACGAGGTCACGCTGCGGCCGCGCCGGCAACTGGTGGTGCGCATCGCCGACGACAGCGGCGAGCTGACGCTGCGCTTTCTCAATTTCTACGGCAGCCAGGCAAAGCAGATGGCCGAGGGCGTGCGGCTGCGCGTGCGCGGCGAAGTCCGCGGCGGCTTCTTCGGCGCTGAGATGATCCATCCCGTCGTGCGCCCGGTCGGCCCCGACGAGCCGCTGCCGGACCGCTTGACGCCGGTCTATCCCGCTACCGCCGGCATCTCGCAGGCCTATCTGCGCAAGGCGATCGGCGGGGCGCTGCAGCGCACGCCGCTGCCGGAGACGCTGCCGCGGCCGCTGCTCGACGGCCCGCTGGCGCCGTTGAAGCTGCAGCCGCTGGCCGAATCGCTGCGGCTGCTCCATGCGCCGCCGCCGCAGGTCGACGAGGCCGCGCTGATCGACCGCTCGCACCCGGCGTGGGTGCGCATCAAGTTCGACGAGCTGCTGGCCCAGCAGCTGTCGCTCAAGCGCGCGCAGGCGGCGCGCCGCGCCCGCAACGCGCCGCCGATGCCGCGCCGCGCCGGCGGCCTGCTGGACCGTTTCCTCGCCGCGCTGCCGTTCGCGCTGACCGGCGCGCAGCAGCGCGTGGTCAAGGAGATCGCCGCCGACATGGGCGCGCCGCACCCGATGCACCGGCTGCTGCAGGGCGATGTCGGCAGCGGCAAGACCATCGTCGCGGCACTGGCCGCCTGCCAGGCGATCGACGCCGGCTACCAGGCCGCGCTGATGGCGCCGACCGAGATCCTGGCCGAGCAGCATTACCGCAAGCTGTCGGGCTGGCTCGCGCCGCTGGGCGTCGAGGTGGTATGGCTGGCCGGGAGCCTGAAGCGCACCGAAAAGCGCGACGCCGTGGCACGGGTCGAATCCGGCCAGGCGCAGCTGGCGATTGGCACGCACGCGCTGATCCAGGACACGGTGCGGTTCGCCAGGTTGGGCCTGTCGGTCGTCGACGAGCAGCACCGCTTCGGCGTGGCGCAGCGGCTGGCGCTGCGCGGCAAGGCGGACGGGGCCGAGCAGGACGGCGCGGGGTCCGCACCACACGCCGACGAGCCCGCCACCGTGCCGCACCAGCTGATGATGTCGGCCACGCCGATCCCGCGCACGCTGGCGATGACCTATTACGCCGACCTCGACGTGTCGGTCATCGACGAGTTGCCGCCCGGCCGCAGCCCGGTGGTCACGCGGCTGGTCAACGACGCGCGCCGCGACGAGGTGATCGAGCGCGTGCACCACGCCGCCGCGCAGGGCCGGCAGGTCTACTGGGTCTGTCCGCTGATCGAGGAGAGCGAGGCGCTGCAGCTGCAGACCGCGCAGGAAACCTACGAGACGCTGGCCGCCGCCTTGCCGGACCTGGAGGTCGGGCTGGTCCATGGGCGCCTGCCGCCGGCCGAGAAGGCCGCGGTGATGGACGCCTTTTCCGCCAACCGGCTGCAGGTACTGGTGGCCACCACGGTGATCGAGGTGGGCGTCGACGTGCCGAACGCCTCGCTGATGGTGATCGAACATGCCGAGCGCTTCGGCCTCGCGCAGCTGCATCAGCTGCGCGGCCGCGTCGGCCGGGGCAGCGCCGAGTCGGTCTGCCTGCTGATGTACCAGGCCCCGCTGTCGCCGACGGCCAAGCAGCGGCTGGCGACGATGCGCGAGACGACCGACGGCTTCGAGATCGCCCGGCGCGACCTGCAGATCCGCGGGCCGGGCGAGTTCCTGGGGGCGCGCCAGTCGGGCGAGGCGATGCTGCGCTTTGCCGATCTCGAAACCGACGCCTGGCTGGTCGAGCCGGCGCAGCAGGCGGCGGAACTGCTGCTGAGCCGTTACCCCGAAGCGGCGCAGGCGCATCTGTCGCGCTGGCTGGGCGGGCGGGAGCATTACTTGAAGGCGTGAAGGCGTGAAGGCGTGAAGGCGTGAAAGGGCGAGGGCGTCGGGGCGTGAGGGCCTGAGGGCGTGAGGGCGTGAGGGCGTGAGGGCGTGGGAGCCGAGAATCCCGGGCCGCAAGCTCGGAAGTCCGCCTTCGCCGCGCCGGTGGCCCAAGAGCAGTGCACGCCGCTTTTCCGCGCGGCTCTGACAGAACCTCGATTCGAAGGTAAAATCTATCGCTTCTGAAAAGCGATAATTTGCGAAGCACTTCTGTCACGTGCTTTCGCGGCGATTCGACCGGCGATCCGACTGTCTCGCCGGCTGCACCAGCCCGCCGGGACACCCCTTTCGGACCATCCCGACATCGCCCGCTCCACCACAATCCCAAGCCGATACGACATGACGCTGACCGAACTGAAGTACATCGTTGCCGTCGCGCGAGAGCGCCATTTCGGCCGTGCCGCCGAGGCCTGCTTCGTGTCGCAGCCGACGCTGTCGGTGGCGATCAAGAAGCTGGAAGACGAGCTGAACGTGCAGATCTTCGAGCGCGGCACCTCCGAGGTCTCGGTGACCGCGGTCGGCGAGCAGATCGTCGCGCAGGCGCAGCGGGTGCTGGAACAGACCATGGCGATCCGCGAGATCGCCAAGCAGGGCAAGGACCCGCTGGCCGGGCCGCTGCGCGTCGGCGTGATCTACACGATTGGGCCGTACCTGCTGCCGGCGCTGGTCAAGCAGATGATCCACACCGTGCCGCAGATGCCGCTGATGCTGCAGGAGAACTACACGGTCAAGCTGATCGAACTGCTCAAGCAGGGCGAGATCGACTGCGCGATCATGGCCGAGCCGTTCCCGGACTCCGGCCTGACGGTGCGGCCGCTGTACGACGAGCCCTTCGTCGTCGCGGTGCCGCGCGGGCATCAGCTGGAAAAGGCGGAAAACGTCGCGCCCGACGAACTCAAGCAGCAAACCATGCTGCTGCTGGGCAGCGGCCACTGCTTCCGCGACCATGTGCTGGGCGTCTGCCCGGAACTGTCGCGCTTCTCGCAGGCCGCCGACGGCATCCAGAAGACCTTCGAGGGCTCCTCGCTCGAGACCATCCGCCATATGGTGGCCAGCGGTGTCGGCATTACCGTGCTGCCGCGGACCTCGGTGCCCGACATGCACGCCGGCAACGATCTGCTGTCCTACGTGCCGTTCGCCGAGCCGGTGCCCGATCGCCGCGTCGTGCTCGCCTGGCGCAAGAGCTTCACCCGGCTGCCGGCAATGGAAGCGCTGTGCGCGGCGGTGGCGGCCTGCGAACTGCCGGGCGTGCGGAAGCTGACGCCGGACGCGCTGGCCAAGGCGGCCTGAGGCTTTCCGGACCCTCTCCAGACCGTTTCTCCGAGCGGGGCCGGCGCCAAGCTGCGCCTCGGACCCGCCGGATGCAGCCGCCTCTTTCGGGCTCCTTTCGCTCGCTTCCCCGCCGCCTTTTCCTCGCCGTCTGCCGCTTCGTTCCGCCTTCTTCCCCGCCGGCCCGCCTGTTAGCTTTACGCTATGTAATAGTTTTAAATAATTAAATTCCTATACCAATAGGTGATTGTTAAACTCCTTCCATCGACGCACGATACCGCTCGCAAAAGGAGTCAGCATGAACCGCAACCGTCCCTTGCCGTTGCCCGCCCCGGGCGCCGTCTGGCGCGACCTGCGCCGTCAGCTGACCGACTGCCTGGCCTGTTTCGCCACCGTCTATTGATGGGCGACAGCCCGCGGCGGCGTCACGGCGGCATCGCAAACGCCGCGTAGTCTCGCGGTCGTTGATGCAGCCGTTTCGCGCATCCCGGTATTTCCGTATTTCCGGTATTCCCCGGTTACTCCGTACCACCCTATCCCCACCAGCAGAGGTCACGATGAGCAAGGACAAGGACACCCTCACCACCGCCGCCGGCGCGCCGGTCGCCGACAACCAGAATTCGCTGACCGCCGGCGTGCGCGGTCCGATGCTGCTGCAGGACGTCTGGTTCCTGGAGAAGCTGGCGCACTTCGATCGCGAGGTCATTCCCGAGCGGCGGGTGCATGCCAAGGGCTCGGGTGCCCACGGCACCTTCACCGTGACGCATGACATCACGCAGTACACCAAGGCCTCGATCTTCGCCGAGATCGGCAAGCAGACGCCGCTGTTCCTGCGCTTCTCGACGGTGGCCGGCGAGCGCGGCGCCGCCGATGCCGAGCGCGACGTGCGCGGCTTCTCGGTCAAGTTCTATACCGACGAGGGCAACTGGGACGTGGTGGGCAACAACACGCCGGTGTTCTTCGTCCGCGATCCGCTCAAGTTCCCCGACTTCATCCACACGCAGAAGCGCAATCCGCGCACCAACCTGCGCGATCCGATCGCGGTCTGGGACTTCTGGTCGCGCCATCCCGAATCGCTGCACCAGGTCACGATCCTGATGAGCGACCGCGGCCTGCCGCAGAACTACCGGCAGATGCACGGCTTCGGCTCGCACACGTACTCGTTCATCAACGCGGCGGGCGAGCGCTTCTGGGTCAAGTTCCACTTCAAGTCGCAGCAGGGCATCGCCAACTGGACCAACGAGGAAGCGGCCAAAGTGGTCGCCGGCGACCGCGAGAGCGCGCAGCGCGACCTGTACGAGAACATCGAGCAGGGCAATTTCCCGCGCTGGAAGCTGCAGGTGCAGATCATGCCCGAGGCCGACGCCGCGACGTATCGCATCAATCCGTTCGACCTGACCAAGGTGTGGCCGCATGCCGACTACCCGCTGATCGACGTCGGCGTGCTGGAGCTGAACCGCAATCCGGACAACTATTTCGCCGAGGTCGAGCAGGTGGCGATGAACCCGTCCAACATCGTGCCCGGCATCGGCTTCTCGCCGGACCGGATGCTGCAGGGCCGGCTGTTCTCGTACGGGGACACGCAGCGCTACCGGCTGGGCGTCAATCACCACCAGATCCCGGTCAACGCGCCGAAATGCCCGTTCCACAACAGCTTCCACCGCGACGGCGCGATGCGCGTGGACGGCAACCAGGGCAGCAAGCTGAACTACGAGCCGAACCGGCAGGGCGCCTTCGCCGCCGGCGAGCGCGCGGTCGAGCCGCCGCTGGCGGTGGGCGCGGTGGCGGACCGCTTCGACCACCGGGCGGACGACGACGATTACTACAGCCAGCCGCGCGCGCTGTTCCAGCTGTTCGACGAGGGCCAGCGCCAGCGCCTGTTCGGCAATATCGCGGCGGCGATGCAGGGCGTGCCGGCCGACATCGTGCAGGTCCAGCTCGCGCACTTCCGCAAGGTTGATCCGGCCTATGCGGAAGGGGTGGAGCGGGCGCTGAACGTCCGCTGACCGTACGCTGAAGGTCGGCGCAGGGCGCCCGAACGGCCGGCGCGGGTTTGTCCGCGCCGCCGTTCGGATGCCATAATGCGATGCCGGGGCCGCTGGCGCAGAGCTGGCGGCCCCTGTCGCATTTTTTCCGCAGTTAGTCGTGGCCACATCAGAACGGAGCGTATCGATCATGGCGAAGAAGAACGAGATGAGCGTGAACATCGGGATTTCGGACAAGGACCGCAAGAAGATCGCCGAGGGCCTGTCCAAGCTGCTGGCGGACACCTACACGCTTTATCTGAAGACGCACAACTTCCACTGGAACGTCACCGGCCCGATGTTCAACACGCTGCATCTGATGTTCGAGACGCAGTACACCGAACTGGCGCTGGCGGTCGACTCGATCGCGGAACGCATCCGCGCGTTGGGCTATCCGGCACCGGGCACCTACAAGGAATACGCGCGGCTGTCGTCGATCCAGGAGGAAGAGGGCGTGCCCGAGGCCACCGAGATGATCCGCAAGCTGGTCGAGGGCCAGGAGGCCGTGGTGCGCACCGCGCGCTCGATCTTCCCGCTGGTCGAGGCCGCCGCCGACGAGCCGTCCGCCGACCTGCTGACCCAGCGCATGCAGACGCACGAAAAGACCGCGTGGATGCTGCGCTCGATGCTGGCCTGAGCAGGCTCGCGTCCTGACGATGCGCCGCCGCCGCGCCGGCGGCGTATCGTTCCAGATTGTGGCAGGGGCCTCGCCAGGGGCGATCGATCTGCCCGTGACCGCCGGGCCACGATGCCGATCCTGATCCGATCCGCGTCCGCTCCATCCCGGTCCCTCGCCGGTCCTTCCGATCCCTCGCCGCTCCCGATCCCTCGCCGCTCCCGATCCCTCCGCCGATCCCGTGCCGCTGTCCCCGTCCCACCACCCGACCCCGATGTTCGAACGTCTCGCCCTGTACGCGCGCCTGGTGCGCATCGACAAGCCGATCGGCACGCTGCTGCTGCTGTGGCCGACCTTGTGGGCGCTGTGGATGGCCGCCGGCGGGCCGCCGCCGTGGCCCATCTTCTGGATCTTCGTGGTGGGTACGTTCCTGATGCGCTCGGCCGGCTGCGCGATGAACGACTGGGCCGACCGCGACTTCGACAAGCATGTGAAGCGCACCCGCGAGCGGCCGCTGACAGCCGGGCGCATCCAGCCCTGGGAGGCGCTGGCGGTGGCCGGCACGCTGGCCGTGCTGGCCTTCCTGCTGATCCTGCCGCTCAATGCGCTGACCAAGTGGCTGTCGGTGGTGGCGGTGATCGTTGCGGCGACCTATCCCTTCTTCAAGCGCTTCTTCGCGATTCCGCAGGCGTACCTGGGCATCGCGTTCGGCTTCGGTATCCCGATGGCCTTCGCCGCGGTGCAGGAGCAGGTGCCACCGGTGGCCTGGCTGATGCTGCTGGCCAATGTGTTCTGGTCGGTGGCCTACGACACCGCGTATGCGATGGTCGATCGCGACGACGATCTGCTGATCGGCATGAAGACTTCGGCCATCACGTTCGGCCGCTTCGATGTCGCGGCGATCATGATCTGCTACGCCGGCTTCCTGGCGCTGATGGCGCTGGCCGGTGGCATGCTCGGACTGGGTTGGCCGTACTGGCTCGGCCTGGCGGCGGCCGCGGCGACCGCCGTGTACCACTACACGCTGATCCGCGGGCGCGACCGCATGCAGTGCTTCGCGGCGTTCCGCCACAACAACTGGCTCGGCGCCTGGGTGTTTGCCGGCACCGCGCTGGCGTACGCGCTGCGGTAGTCCTGTCGTTCCCGCATAGGGGACCAGCGACCTCGGGAACGAGCGGCGCCGGAAAGTCGCGGTCTCCCCGCCTGCGCGGGGACGACCGTCCTGCAATCCCGCCTCAACCCTCGCGGCCGAATTCCTCGCCCATTTCCGCGCCGCGCGCCGCCGCGGCGTGCACGGCCTTGACGAAGGCCTCGCCCACGCCCGACTGCTCCAGTACCGTCAGCGCCGCGTAGGTGGTGCCGCCCTTGGACGTCACCCGGTCCCGCAGCGTCGCGACCGGCTCGCTCGATTGCGCCGCCAGCGCGGCCGCGCCGCGGAAGGTCTCGATCGCCAGCTGGCGGCCTTGCGCCGCGCTCAGGCCCAGCTCGGTGGCGGCGCGCTCCATCGCCTCGATCACGTAGAACACATAGGCCGGGCCGCTGCCCGAGACCGCGGTGACCGCGTCCATCTGCGCATCGTTGTCCAGCCACAGGCATTGGCCGACCGCCTCGGCGAGTGCGGTGGCGACGGCGCGATCCTCGGCCGACAGGGCGGCCGGCGCGCTCAATCCGGTCATGCCCTTGCCGGCCAGCGCCGGCGTATTGGGCATCGAACGCACCACGCGCGCATGGCCGCCCAGCCAGCGCTGGATGTCCTGCAAACGGATGCCGGCGGCCACGCTGACCACCAGGCTGCGGCTGCCGGCGGTGCGCAGATGCGGCAGCAGCTGCTCGGCCGCCTCGCGGAACTGCTGCGGCTTGGTCGCCATCACGATCACGTCGCTGCCGGCCAATTCGACGTCGGGCGTCTCGACGGTATGCACGCGCTGCTCGCGCGCCAGCCGTTCGCGCGCCGGCGCGTAGGGGTCGGCGACGCGGATCGACGAAGGCGGCACGCCGCGGGCGATCAGGCCGCCGATCAGGGCGGTGGCGAGGTTGCCGCCGCCGACGAAGCCGAAGGTCAGAGTGGTGAGCATGGGTGGGTCTCGCTGTGAGTCGGGAATCGGGGAATCGGGGAATCGGGGAATCGGGAAATCGGGAAATCGGAACGTCGGCAGCGGGTCCCGGGACGGTTCGCGCCAGCCCGGGCAGCGTCAGGGCAGCGTCAGGGCCGCATCAGGGCCGCATCAGGGCCGCATCACGGCGCGCCGGCCGGGTTCATGCCGCTTTCGGCCGGCCGCGGACGGGCGCCGAAGATCGCGGTGCCGACCCGCACGATCGTCGCGCCTTCGGCCACCGCCGCCTCGAGGTCGCCGGACATGCCCATCGACAGCGTGTCGACCGCCAGGCCGTCCTCGCGCAACGTGGCCAGCAGCGCGCGCAGCGCGGCGAAGGGGCGGCGCTGCGCCGCGATATCGTCCGCGGGCTCGGGAATGGCCATCAGCCCCCGCAGATGCAGATTGGGCAGCGGCGCGATGGCGCGCGCGAGGGCCAGCACGTCGGCCGGCGCGACGCCGCTCTTGCTGGCCTCGCCGCTGATATTGACCTGGATGCAGACCTGCAGCGGTCCCATCGAGGCGGGGCGCTGCGCCGACAGCCGCTCGGCGATGCGCAGCCGGTCGACCGAATGCACCCAGTCGAAGTGCTCGGCCACCGCGCGCGTCTTGTTGCTTTGCAGGGGACCGATGAAGTGCCACGACAGCTGCTCGCGCAGCGATGCCAGCGCGGCGATCTTGTCCAGGCCTTCCTGCACATAGTTCTCGCCGAAGGCGCGCTGGCCTGCCTCGAAGGCCGTGCGTACCGCGCCCGGCGGGAAGGTCTTGGACACCGCCAGCAGCGACACCTCGCCGGCCGATCGGCCCGCCTCGAGTTCGGCGGCGGCAAGGCGCCGTCGCACGGTTTGGAGATTCGCGGCTATGACCGACATGGTTCGGCAAACATCGAAAGAAACGGTTGGCAACAAGCGGTAGGCCATTATAGTGTTTGCTCCCAACCCATTCGCCGACAGGAACACGCCATGGACAACGTCTACCAGTTCAGCGCCGAATCGCTGGCCGGCCAGCCGGTTTCGCTATCGCAGTTCGAGGGCAAGGTGCTGCTGATCGTCAATACCGCCAGCGAATGCGGCTTCACGCCGCAGTACGCTGGCCTGCAGCGGCTGCACGAGCGCCATGCCGGGCGCGGTTTCGCGGTACTCGGCTTCCCGTGCAACCAGTTCGGCAAGCAGGAGCCCGGCGATGCGCAGCAGATCGGCCAGTTCTGCGAAACGCGCTTCCAGGTCAGCTTTCCGATGTTCGCCAAGATCGACGTCAACGGCGCCAACGCGCATCCGCTGTATCGCTGGCTGACCGGGCAGAAGCCCGGCCTGCTCGGCATCGAGGCGATCAAGTGGAACTTCACCAAGTTCCTGCTGCGCCGCGACGGCACGGTGTACAAGCGCTATGCGCCGACCACCAAGCCCGAGGACATCGAGGCCGACATCGAGACGCTGCTGGCCGAGCCGGCGCGCTGAAGCGGAAGCCGAAGCCGCAGCCGGCCGAACCCGCGTCCAACTCGCGCCGAACCTGCGCCGAACCTGCGCCGAAACCTGCGCCGAAACCTGCGCCGAAACCGCGCTGAGCCGACGCTGGCTGGCGCCCCGGGGGCTCAGTCCTGCGGCGGCCCCGCCGGCGGCTGGGTCTCGCGGTCGCGCAGCAGCCGCTCCAGCAGCCGGTCGCGCGCGCGGTGGCGGCGCTCCAGCCGGTTCGATTCCTCGTCGAGCGCGCGGAACAGGCTGAAGCACATCGCCGCCATCACCACCGCGAAGGGCAGCGCCGCCAGGATCGACATCGACTGCAGCCCCTTCAGCCCCCCGGACACCAGCAGCACCCCGGCGATCAGCGCGATCAGCACGCCCCAGATCAGCTTGAGCCGCGCCGGCGGACGCGGATTGCCGTGGTCGGACATCATGCCGAGCACGAAGGTGGCCGAGTCGGCCGAGGTCACGAAAAACACCGTGACCAGCACGATCGCCAGGATCGAGGTCAGCGTCGCCGCCGGGTAGGCCTCCAGCAGCGCGAACAGCGCCAGCGAGGGGTCCTGCTGCACCGCCTGCACCACCGGCACGTTCTCGAACATCGACGCATACAGCCCCGCGCCGCCAAAGACGCCGAACCACAGGAAGCTGATCAGCGTCGGCGCCAGCAGCACGCCGACGATGAACTCGCGGATGGTGCGGCCCTTCGAGATGCGCGCGATGAAGGTGCCCACGAAGGGCGCCCACGCGATCCACCAGGCCCAGTAGAACAGCGTCCAGTCGGCGACCCAGGTGCCCTTGCTGAACGGCGTCATGCGCATGCTCATGCCGACCAGGTTGTCCAGGTAGGCGCCGACCGTGGTGGTCAGCGCGTCCAGGATGAACGACGTCGGCCCCAGCACGAACACCGTCAACAGCAGCAGCACGGCCAGCACCATGTTCAGGTTGCTGAGCCACTGGATGCCGCGCGTCAGGCCGCTCAGCGACGACAGGATGTACAGCGCGCCGGCGACCGCGATGATGATCAGCTCGACCGCGATATCGTTTGGTATGCCGAACACCCGGTACAGGCCGGCATTGATCTGCAGCGCGCCCAGTCCCAGCGAGGTGGCCACGCCGAAGGCGGTGGCGATCAGCGCCAGCACGTCGATCCATTTGCCGAGTGGCCCGTTGGCGCGCGCGCCGATCAGCGGCTCGAAGGTGGTGCTGATCAGCATCGGCCGGTCGCGGTTGAACTGGAAGAAGGCCAGCGCAAGCGCGACGATCGAGTAGGCCGCCCACGGATGCAGCCCCCAGTGGAAGAAGGCGTAGCGCAGCCCGGTGCCGGCCGCCTGCGGCGTCAGCGCTTCGAGGCCGAGCGGCGGCTTGATCAGGTGGGAGACCGGCTCGGCCACGCCCCAGAAGACCAGGCCGATGCCCATGCCTGCGGCGAACAGCATCGAGAACCAGCTGAGCCGGTGGAACTGCGGCTCGGCGTCCTCCCCGCCGAGCCGGATGCTGCCGAAGCGGCCGAACGCCAGGTACAGCGCGAACACCAGGAAGCCGAACATCGACAGCAGGTAGAACCAGCCGAAGCGCGCGATCACGCCCGTCAGCAGCCATTGCATGGTGGTGCCGAGCTGGTCGGGCGCCAGCGCGCCCCACAGCACGAACAGCGAGACGAGCGCCAGAGCGAGCTTCAGTACCATCGCGTTCTCCCTTCGGTTGTCGTTCGTCCTGCGGCGCCGGGCGCGAGCGTGCTTGGATGCGTTTGGCTGCGTTCAGGAACCTCAGCCAGGCTTAGGCGCGCCCAGGCCCGCGTTCAGACACGCGCCCAGGCACGCCCAAGCGCATGCTTGCGTGTACCAGCCGCGAAGCCCGGCTCAGCGCGGCATCCACGTCGCCAGCAAGGGCACCAGCACCGCGGTCAGCACGCCGTTCAACCCCATGCCGAGCGCGGCAAAGGCGCCGGCCTCCTGGTTGACCTGGAAGGCCCGTGCGGTACCGATGCCGTGCGCCGCCAGCCCGGTGGCGAAGCCGCGCACGCTGTAGTCGCGCATGCCGAGCAGGTTCAGGATCTTGGTCGCGCTGATCGCGCCGATGATGCCGGTGCCCATCACCAGCACCGCGGTCAGCGACGGCAGGCCGCCGATCTTCTCGGCCACGCCCATCGCGATCGGGATGGTCACCGACTTGGGCGCCAGCGAGCGCACCACCTCGGGAGAAGCGCCCAGCAGCCAGGCGATGCCGACCGCCGACACCACCGCGACCAGCGAGCCGGCCAGCAGCCCGCCGAGCAGCGGCAGCACGTGCGCGCGCAGCTTCGGCAGCTGCTGGTAGAGCGGCACCGCCAGCGCCACCGTGGCCGGACCAAGCAGGAAGTGCACGAATTGCGCGCCGTCGAAGTAGGTCTGGTACGGCGTGCCGGTCACCGTCAGCACCGCGACCAGCAGCGCGACCGAGATCATCACCGGATTGGCCAGCGGCGAGAAACGCGCGCGTTCGTAGATTCGGAAGGCGAACACATAGGCCAGCAGCGTCGCGGTCAGCCCGAGCAGCGGGCTGGCGGCCAGATAGACCCAGATCTCGTTCAGGCGCGGGGTCATTGGCGCTCTCCCGCGTCGGTGGCGGCATCGTCCGCGGAGGGGCCGGGGGAGGACGCCGGGGAGGCCGGAGAGGCCGGAGGTTTGCGCATCAGCGCGCGCGTGACCAGCGCGGTGGTGGCGATCGCCAGCCAGGTCGACAACACCAGCGCGACGATGATCGGCATCCATTCGCCGCCGATGCGGCTGCCGTGCACCATGATGCCGACGCCGGCCGGCACGAACAGCAGCGACAGATGCTTGAGCAGCTCGGCGGTGGTGCCCTGGATGATCGCCAGCAGGCGATCGTCGATCGCGAGCCAGCAGAACAGCAGGATCATGCCGATCACGGGACCGGGCACGGGCAGGCGCAGCGCGTAGCTGAACACCTCGCCCACGGATTGGAATACCAGCAGGATGGCAAGCGTCTGGAGCATGCGAGAGGCAGGTTGGTCGGCCAGGCGGAATCACCGCGATTCCACCGGCGGCAGCCTCCCGCGCACCGTCAACCGAGCATGCGATCCACCAGTTCGATCCAGTGCAGCACCGGCGTCTGCGTGCCGCTTTGCAGATGGGTGATGCAGCCGATATTGGCGGACACGATGGTGTCCGGCTGCGTGGCCTGCAGTTTGGCGAGCTTGTCGTCGCGCAGGCGATAGGCCAGGTCCGGCTGCAACACCGAGTAGGTACCCGCCGATCCGCAGCACAGGTGGCTGTCAGCGCAGAGTTTGACCTCCACGCCGAGTGCGGTCAAGAGCGCCTCCACCTTGCCGCGAATCTGCTGGCCGTGCTGCAGCGTGCAGGGCGGGTGCCATGCGACGCGCTGCGCGGGCGGCGGCGCGGCCTCGGCCAGGCGTTGCAGCGGCTCGGCAAACGCGGGCAGCAGTTCGGACACGTCGCGCGTCAGCGCCGAGATGCGCGCCGCGCGTTCGGCGTACTTCGGGTCATGGCGCAGCAGATGGCCGTACTCCTTGACCATCACGCCGCAGCCCGAGGCGTTCATCACGATGGCTTCGGCGCCGGCCTCGACGTGCGGCCACCATGCATCGATATTGCGGCGCATATTGTCGAGCCCGCCCGGATGGTCGCCATTGTGGTAACGGATTGCCCCGCAACAACCTGCCTCGGGCGCGACCACCATCTGCACGCCGAGACGATCGAACACGCGCGCGGTCGCGGCATTGATGTCGGGCGACATCGACGGCTGCACGCAGCCGGCCAGCAGCAGCATCTTGCGGGCGTGCTCGCGTTGCGGCCACGCGCCGGCCGGCGCGGCCACCGGCACCTTGTTGCGCAGCACCTCGGGCAGCAGCGGACGCACCAGCTGTCCCATGCGCATTGCCGCGCCGAACAGGCGTGGGCGCGTCAGCCCTTCGCGCAGCACCCAGCGCGCGATGCGCTGGCGTGCCGGACGATGCAGGCCCTGCTCGGCCAGCCGCTCGTCGACGACCTGGCGGCCGATATCGACCAGCCGGCCGTAGGTCACGCCCGACGGGCAGGTCGATTCGCAGTTGCGGCAGGTCAGGCAGCGGTCCAGATGCAGGCGCGTGCTTTCGGTGACGGGGTTGCCTTCCAGCACCTGCTTCATCAGGTAGATGCGTCCGCGCGGCCCGTCGAGCTCGTCGCCGAGCAGCTGGTAGGTCGGACAGGTCGCGGTACAGAAGCCGCAGTGCACGCACTTGCCGACGATGGACTTGGCTTCTTCGCCATCGGGCGTGTCGCGGAGGAAATCGGCCAGGGTCGTTTGCATGATAGGGACCAGAGTGGTTGTCGCGCCGGCTTGTCGTTTGGCTTGTCGTCGGGCTTGTCGCCTGTGTTTCTCGTGGGGACTTGCCGGGGCGTTTGTCTAGCGGATCGGGGATGGCGCGCAATGGAGCCGGGAATGGAGCCGGGAATGGAGCGCCAAATTCAGAGGTCCGGGTACAGCCGCCCCGGATTGAAGATGCCGGCCGGATCGAAGGCCGCCTTCAGCCGCGCGTGGATCGCCATCAGCGGCGCCGACTGCGGCGTGAACACGCCTTCGGACTTGTCGCCGTTACGGAACAGCGTCGCGTGCCCGCCCGCGGCCTGCGCGATGGCGCGCACCTGCGCGGCCGGTACCGGCTGCGCGGGAATCCACCAGCGCTGGCCGCCGCCCCATTCGATCAGCTGCGTGCCGCCCGCCGCCGGTGGCAGGGCCAGCGGCGCGGCCGTGGTCGGCAGCGCCAGGCGCCACAGCGGCGCGCCGGCATGGGACGGCGCGAAGAACGGATGGGTCTGCTCGCGCAGCGCCTGCCACAGGGCCTGCGCCTCGCCTTGCTCGATCGCCTCGCCGCCGAGACGCTCGCGCGCGGCGCGCAACGCCGCCGCCGCGCCGGACAGCCGCACGTGCAGCACGCCGTTGTGCCAGACCGAGGCCGCGATCGGCAGCGGCTGGCCGCCCCACTGGTTCAGGCGCTGCAGCGCGTCGGCCTCGCCAAGTTCAAAACGCAGCGTGGCGTCGTCGAACGGCACAGGCAGCACCTTCAGCGAGACTTCGAGAATCAGGCCCAGCGTGCCGAGCGAGCCGGCGATCAGCCGCGAGACATCGTAGCCCGCGACGTTCTTCATCACCTGGCCGCCGAACTGCAGCGTGTCGCCGCGGCCGTCCATCATCTGCACGCCGAGCACGAAGTCGCGCAGCGCGCCGACCGATTGCCGGCGCGGACCCGAGAGGCCTGCCGCGACCGCGCCGCCCAGCGTCGCGCGGCTGACGCCGTCGGCGCCGGCGAAGTGCGGCGGCTCGAAGGCCAGCATCTGGCGCCGTTCGGCCAGCGTCGCCTCGATCTCGGCCAGCGGCGTGCCGCAGCGCGCGGTGATCACCAGCTCGGCGGGGTCGTAGTCGACGATGCCGGCATGGCCGCGCGTGTCCAGCAGCTCGCCCTCGGGCGGCTGGCCGTAGAAATCCTTGCTGCCGCCGCCGGTGAAGCGCAGCGGCGTACGGCTGGCGGCGGCGTGCCGGATGGCATCGCGGAAGGCGTCGAGCTTGTCTTGCATGGCGTGGGCAGGGGATGGCTAGGGTTCTGGTTGTCTTCGGTTCAGGCGCTTGGGGGCGGCACATGGCCGCGCCCGGCGGGCGCTTCTGTTCTGTCGTTCTGTTGTCCTGGCGTTCCGTCGTTCGTCGCCGCGGGACGTCAGGTCTGGTCGCCGACCTCGACCTGATAGGGCGGCAGCTTCTTGCCGCAGTGCTTGCAATAGGAGGCGTCGGGGTCGTGCCCCTCGGTCAGGCAATGCACGCAGGTGCGCGTCGTCAGCGGGCGCCGGATGATGCTGGCGGCCAGTTCCGCGCCGACGATGCCGGTCGGGAAGGCGATGATGCCGTAGCCGAGCAGGATGGTCAGCGAGGTGATGAACTGCCCCACGGCGGTCTTCGGCACCATGTCGCCGTAGCCGGTGGTGGTCAGCGTCACGACCGCCCAGTACATGCTGCGCGGGATGCTGACGAAGCCGTTCTCGGGCCCCTCGACCACGTACATCACGGTGCCGAGGATCACGGTGATGATGAACACCGTGCCGAGAAACACGGCGATCTTGCGGCGGCTGTTGGCCAGCGCGCGATACAGGATCTGCGCCTCCTCGAAGTAGACCGTCAGCTTCAGGATCCGGAACACGCGCAGCAGCCGCAGCAGCCGCACGTCGATCAGGAAGGCCAGCTCCGGCATGAAGAAGGCCAGCCAGGTCGGCATGATCGAGACGAAGTCGATGATGCCGAAGAAGCTGAACACATAGCGCAGGCGCCGCCGCACCACCAGGATGCGCATCACGTACTCGGCGGTGAACAGCAGCGTGAACATCCACTCGAGCACCGTGAAGGCTATGCCGAACCGCGCATGGATCGCCGGCACGCTGTCGAGCATCACCACCATCACGCTGGCCACGATCGCCAGCAGCAGCGCGACATCGAACTGCCGGCCCTCGCGGGTATCCGCCTCGAAGATGATCGTGTACCACCGCTGGCGCCAGCCGGTCTCCGGCTTGCCCAGGTACTGGCGGACGAACGCTTCCTGGCGCCGGCGCGGATCGTCGCGCCGGGGCTGGCCCGGCGCCTGGCGAGTGGCCTGGCGCGGTGCTTGGCGAGGGGCTTGACGGTAGTCGGCCATCGGCGTGCGGGTCTCGCTCAGAAGCGCGGCAGGTCCGGATGCGGCAGCAGGCCGCGGCGCACGTGCATCTTGCCGTATTCGGCGCAACGCGCCAGCGTCGGAATGGCCTTGTCCGGATTGAGCAGCCGCGCCGGATCGAAGGCCGCCTTCACGCGCAGGAAGGCCTCGCGCTCCTCGGGCGCGAACTGCACGCACATCGAATTGAGCTTCTCGACGCCGACGCCGTGCTCGCCGGTGACGGTGCCGCCGAGCTCGACGCAGGTCTCCAGGATGTCGGCGCCGAACAGCTCGGCGCGCTGCCACTCGTCATGGTCCGCGCCATCGAACAGGATCAGCGGATGCATGTTGCCGTCGCCGGCATGGAAGACGTTGATGCAGCGCAGGCCGTACTTGTGCTCCATCTGCTCGATGCGCTTGAGCAACGTGCCGATGTGCTTGCGCGGGATGGTGCCGTCCATGCAGTAGTAGTCGGGCGAGATCCGGCCCGCGGCGGGGAAGGCGTTCTTGCGGCCGCTCCAGAAGCGCAGCCGCTCGGGCTCGCTTTGCGACACCGCGATGCGGGTCGCGCCGGATGCGCGCAGCACCTCGCTCATGCGCTCGATTTCCTCGGCCACTTCCTCGGGCGTGCCATCGGACTCGCACAGCAGGATCGCGGCGGCATCGAGGTCATAGCCCGCATGGACGAATTCCTCGACCGCGGCGGTGGCCGGCTTGTCCATCATCTCCAGCCCGGCCGGGATGATGCCGGCGGCGATCACGTCGGCGACCGCATTGCCGCCTTTCTCGACGTCGTCGAAGCTGGCCATGATGACCTGCGCCAGCTGCGGCCGCGGCACCAGCTTGACGGTGACCTCGGTGGTGACCGCCAGCATGCCCTCCGAGCCGATCAGCACCGCGAGCAGGTCCAGGCCCGGGGCGTCGGGCGCGGCGCTGCCGAACTCGACCACCTCGCCTTCCATCGTGATCGCGCGCACGCGCAGCACGTTGTGAACGGTCAGGCCGTATTTCAGGCAATGCACGCCGCCGGAATTCTCGGCGACGTTGCCGCCGATGGTGCAGGCGATCTGCGAGGACGGATCGGGCGCGTAGTACAGGCCGTACGGTGCGGCGGCTTCGGAGATCGCCAGATTGCGCACGCCGGGCTGGACGATGGCGGTGCGCGACAGCGGATCGATCGACACGATGCGCTTGAACTTGGCGAGCGACAGCACTACGCCGCTGGCGATCGGCATCGCGCCGCCGGACAGGCTGGTGCCGGCGCCGCGCGGCACCACGGGCACCCGCAGCCGGTGGCACAGCCGCAGGATCGCGATCACCTGTTCCTCGGTATCGGGCAGCACCACCGCGAGCGGCACCTGGCGATAGGCCGCCAGGCCGTCGCATTCATAGGGCACGGTGTCTTCGGGGCGCGTCAGCAGCGCGGGCTCGGGGAGGATGCGCGCGAGTTCGCGCAGCAGCTCGGCGGTCTGCTCGGGCGAGAGCGCGGCGGCCAGCGCGGCGGAGGAGGCCGCGGGGAGGGCAGCGTCTTGCGGGGCGTTCATGGCGACTCCTGTATGGCCTCGCGGCCCTGGCGGCGCAGGCGAGGCGGGGGACGGCAGACTATAGCGCAGGCGATGGCCGCGCAGCCGCCGCCGCACGTGAATTCGGCGCGCCGCGCCGATCAAATTCGCTCATGCCGTGGCGGCTTGGCGGTCCTGCCACGCGTGCGGCGCGGCTGGTTGGCGCGGCGCCGAGGCCATGCCGGGACCGGGCGGCCGGGCCGGCAGCAGCCGGGCGCCCGGCGAGGGGCATGCCCCTACCACTCCAGGCTGAGCAGCCAGTCGACGAAGTAGCGGGCCTCGGGCTTGAGCGGCGCCTGTTCGCGCTCGACGATGTAGTAGCCATGCGGCGACTCCGATTCGATATCGAGCAGCCGCACCATCTGGCCCAGCGACAGCCAGTGCCGCGCCATGCGCTGGCGCACCAGGGCGACACCCTGGTTCGAGGCGACCGCCTCCAGCATGAAGCCGATGTCGTTGAACTGCGGGCCGCTCTGCGGCTCGGGCCAGTCCAGCCCGGCAGTCTCGAACCACGGCTTCCACGGCTCCAGCGGACTGCGCAGCAGCACCAGATTGGCCAGGTGCTCGGGCCGCGTGATCGCGCGTCCGTCGATCCGTTCATAGTACTCGCGCCCGCAGGCCGGAAACACCGGCTCCACCAGCAGCCGCGTGGTCTTCAGGTCCGGGTAGCGGCCGGTGCCATAGCGGATCTCGACGTCGGTGTCCTCGGCTTTCACGTCGAGGAAGGGGATCGCCAGCTGCAGTTCCAGGTCGATATGCGGATAGAGCGCGCCGAACTCGGGCAGCCGCGGCACCAGATGCTGGCGGCCGAAGGTCGGCGGCGTGGCGACCCGCAGCCGCGTGCGCATCTTGTTGTACTCGGGCCGGGCGAGCTCGTTCAGCGACTTGAGGGCGTCCTGCACATTGCGCAGATAGCGCGTGCCCGCCGCGGTCAGCCGCAGCGCGGTGTTGGCGCGCACGAACAGGTCCTCGCCCCACAGCTCCTCGAGATTCTTGATCCGGTGCGACACCGCGCTGGGCGTGACCGACAGCTCCTCGGCCGCGCGGGCGAAGCTGCCCAGCCGCGACGCCGCCTCGAAGGCGATCAGCAGGTGGAGCGGCGGGATGCGGTTGAACAGCGCGGCCATGGTCGGTTTCGGGTGGGCTTGAGGGGGCGGCTCAGCGGTTCAGTGATTTAGCGGTTCAGCGGCTCGGACGGAAGATCTTGCCCGGATTCAGGATGCCGTTCGGGTCCAGCGCCCGCTTGATCGCGCGCATCACGTCCAGCGCGTCTTCGCCATGCTCGCTGACCAGGAAGTCCATCTTGTGCAGGCCGACGCCGTGCTCGCCGGTGCAGGTGCCGCCCATCGCCAGCGCGCGCGAGACGATCGCCGCGTTCAGCGCTTCCGCCTGTTCCAGTTCCTCGGGCTTGTCGGGGTCGGTCAGGATCGCCACGTGGAAATTGCCGTCGCCGACGTGGCCGACGATGGGGCAGGGCAGGCCAGAGGCGATCAGGTCGCGCTCGGTCTCGACCACGCAGTCGGCCAGCCGCGAGATCGGCACGCAGACGTCGGTGGTCACCGCGCGGCAGCCCGGCTTGAGCTGCAGCATCGCGAAGTAGGCGGTATGGCGGGCGTTCCACAGCCGGCTGCGGTCTTCGGGCCGCGTCGCCCATTCGAAGCCCTGGCCGCCATGCTCCGCGGTGATCTGCTGCACGGTCTCGGCCTGCTCGCGCACGCCGGCCTCGGTGCCGTGGAATTCGAAGAACAGATGCGGGCTTTCGGGCAGCGTCAGACGGTCGTGGCGGTTGATCGCGCGGATCGCCAGCGCGTCGACGAACTCGACGCGCGCGACCGGCACGCCCAGTTGAATGGTGTCGATCACGGCCCGCACCGCGCTGCCCATGTCGGGGAAGGCGCAGACTGCGGCCGAGATCGCCTCGGGCTGCGGATACAGCCGCACCGTGATCTCGGTGATGATGCCCAGCGTGCCTTCGCTGCCGACGAACAGCCGGGTCAGGTCGTAGCCGGCGGAGGACTTGCGGGCGTGGGTGCCGGTCTTGATCACGCGGCCGTCGGCGGTCACCACGGTCAGCGCGAGCACGTTCTCGCGCATGGTGCCGTAGCGCACGGCGTTGGTGCCCGACGCCCGCGTCGCACACATGCCGCCCAGCGAGGCGTCGGCGCCCGGGTCGATCGGGAAGAACAGGCCGGTGTCCTTGATTTCCTGGTTCAGCTGCTTGCGGGTGACGCCGGGCTGCACCGTGACGGTCAGGTCCTCGGGCAGGACCGCCAGCACCTGGTTCATCTGCGACAGGTCCAGGCTGATGCCGCCGGCCACGGCCAGCAGATGGCCTTCCAGCGACGAGCCGGCGCCGTAGGGAATCAGCGGCACGCCGTGGGCGTTGCACAGCCGGGCGACCTCGGCCACCTCCTCGGTGCTGTGGGCGAACACCACCGCATCGGGCGGGGCCGGCGGGAACGGCGATTCGTCCCGGCCGTGGTGCTCGCGCACGCCCGCCGAGGTAGTGAAGCGCTCGCCGAAGCGCGCCTGCAGGGCGTCGGCCACCTCCGGCGGCAGCGGACGGCGAGTCAGGTCGGCGTGGGGCGTGGGATGGTTCATGCTGGTCTCCGGCGGGGCTGGGCGGGCCAGGCAGGCTGCTTGGCCTTGTCTGGCTGCGGTCGGCATGGACGGTCGTCGTTCATTGCGACCGGGCGAGCCGCCGCCCGTGTCAGGATGCGGCCGCACGGGGCGGCCCGGGTTGCGGACCCCGTTATTCTACGCCGCGTGCATGGCGCGCCATAATGCGACATCGAGACGGAGGACTTCCATGGGCAATCGTTTGAGCCGGATCGCCACCCGCACCGGCGATGCGGGCACCACCGGACTGGGCGACGGCAGCCGTACCGGCAAGGACAGCCTGCGCATCGCCGCCATCGGCGACGTGGACGAGCTGAACGCGCAGCTCGGCGTGCTGCTGACCGAGGCGCTGCCCGACGACATCCGCGCGGCGCTGCTGCACATCCAGCACGACCTGTTCGATCTGGGCGGGGAGCTGTCGATCCCTGGATACACCCTGGTCAAGCCCGAGCAGGTCGCCCAGCTCGACGACTGGCTGGCGCACTACAACGCCGATCTGCCCCGGCTGGCCGAATTCATTCTGCCGGGCGGCACCCGCGCGGCGGCGCTGGCCCATGTCTGCCGCACCGTCTGCCGGCGGGCCGAACGGGCGCTGGTCGCCCTCGGCGCGGTCGAAGCGGTCAATGAGGCGCTCCGCCAGTACCTGAACCGGCTGTCGGACCTGCTGTTCGTGCTGGCGCGCGTCGCCAACCGGGCCGGTGGGCAGACCGACGTGCAATGGCAACGCGGCCGCAAGAATTGATTTGACATAAGTGACGGTTCGGGCCGATTCTCGCCCCCGGCGGCGCCGGCGCCCGGCGCCCTAAAAACCAACAAAATTACTCGGATTTGCCGGTTCCGCCCTTGAAAAGGTGCCGGCCGGCCACACTTCGGCCTCAGGTTGAGTTGAGGCCGCGCGGATAGCGATGGCTCAAGAGGAGAGAATAAATGGGTAAGATCATCGGTATCGACCTCGGTACCACCAACAGCTGCGTCGCGATCATGGAGGGCAACACGCCCAAGGTGATCGAGAACTCGGAAGGGGCGCGTACCACCCCCTCGGTCATCGCCTACATGGAAGACGGCGAGATCCTGGTCGGCGCCCCCGCCAAGCGCCAGGCAGTGACCAATCCCCGCAACACCCTGTACGCCGTCAAACGGCTGATCGGCCGCAAGTTCGAAGAGAAGGAAGTCCAGAAGGACATCGGCCTGATGCCGTACTCGATCGTCAAGGCCGACAACGGCGACGCCTGGGTGTCGGTGCGCGACCAGAAGCTGGCCCCGCCGCAAGTCTCGGCCGAAGTGCTGCGCAAGATGAAGAAGACCGCCGAGGACTACCTCGGCGAGCCGGTGACCGAAGCGGTCATCACCGTGCCGGCGTACTTCAACGACGCCCAGCGTCAGGCCACCAAGGACGCGGGCCGCATCGCCGGCCTGGAGGTCAAGCGCATCATCAACGAGCCGACCGCGGCCGCGCTGGCCTTCGGCATGGACAAGAACGAGAAGGGCGACCGCAAGATCGCGGTGTATGACCTCGGCGGCGGTACCTTCGACATCTCGATCATCGAGATCGCGGATGTCGACGGCGAAAAGCAGTTCGAAGTGCTGTCGACCAACGGCGACACCTTCCTCGGCGGCGAGGACTTCGACCAGCGCCTGATCGACTACATCATCGCCGAGTTCAAGAAGGAGCAGGGCGTCGACCTGTCCAAGGACGTGCTCGCGCTGCAGCGCCTGAAGGAAGCGGCCGAGAAGGCCAAGATCGAACTGTCGAGCTCGCAGCAGACGGAAATCAATCTGCCGTACATCACGGCCGACGCCTCGGGTCCGAAGCACTTGAACCTGAAGATCACGCGCGCCAAGTTCGAAGCGCTGGTCGAGGAACTGATCACGCGCACCATCGAACCGTGCCGCATCGCGATCAAGGACGCCGGCGTCAAGGTCAGCGATATCGACGACGTGATCCTGGTCGGCGGCATGACCCGCATGCCCAAGGTGCAGGAGCAGGTGCGCGAGTTCTTCGGCCGCGATGCCCGCAAGGACGTGAACCCGGATGAAGCCGTTGCGGTTGGCGCGGCGATCCAGGGCTCGGTGCTGTCCGGCGATCGCAAGGACGTGCTGCTGCTCGACGTGACCCCGCTGTCGCTGGGCATCGAGACGCTGGGCGGCGTGATGACCAAGATGATCAGCAAGAACACCACGATCCCGACCAAGCATGCGCAGGTGTTCTCGACGGCCGACGACAACCAGCCGGCGGTGACCATCAAGGTCTACCAGGGCGAGCGCGAGATGGCCAGCGGCAACAAGCTGCTGGGCGAGTTCAACCTGGAAGGCATCGCTCCGGCGCCGCGCGGCATGCCGCAGATCGAGGTGTCGTTCGACATCGACGCCAACGGCATCCTGCACGTCGGCGCCAAGGACAAGGCGACCGGCAAGGAAAACCGGATCACCATCAAGGCGAATTCGGGCCTGTCGGAAGAAGAGATCCAGCGCATGGTCAAGGACGCCGAGGCCAACGCCGAGGAAGACCGCAAGGCCCGCGAACTGGCCGACGCGCGCAACCAGGCCGACGCGCTGGTGCACTCGACCCGCAAGGCGCTGACCGAGTACGGCGACAAGCTGGAGTCGGGCGAGAAGGAAAAGATCGAGGCTGCGATCAAGGAACTGGAAGACGCCGCACGCGGCGGCGACAAGACCGAGATCGACGCCAAGGTCGCGACGCTGTCCGAGGTCAGCCAGAAGCTGGGCGAGAAGGTCTACGCCGACATGCAGGCCAAGGCCGGCGAAACCGGCGCGGCGGGGGCTGGTGCCGGCGCTGGCGCGGCCGGCGGTGCGCACGAAGCGCAGCCGCAGGACGACAACGTCGTGGATGCCGAGTTCAAGGAAGTCAACGACAAGAAGTAATGCGACGGACATGGGATGGCGCGGGCCTTGCGCCGGCGCCATGCCTGTCCCGACGCCGGGCGGCGGATATCGGACCAAGCGCGGACCTGCGGGCCGGCGCCGTCGGATTTCCCCGCTCGGCTTTTTGCTATTCGTCGACCGGCGCGCATGTGCGCACCGGTCGGCCAATCAGGGTTTGAGCCACCATGGCAAAACGTGACTACTACGAAGTGCTCGGGGTGGGCAAGAACGCGAGCGACGACGACATCAAGAAGGCGTATCGCAAGCTCGCGATGAAGTACCACCCGGACCGCAATCCGGACAGCAAGGATGCGGAGGAGAAATTCAAGGAGGCCAAGGAGGCCTACGAGATGCTCTCCGATCCCGAGAAGAAGGCGGCCTACGATCAGTACGGCCACGCGGGCGTTGACCCGAACATGGCGGGCGGCTTCGGCGGTGCCCAGGGCTACGGCGGCTTCGCCGAGGCCTTCGGCGATATCTTCGGCGACATCTTTGGCCAGGCGGCCGGCGGGCGGCAACGCGGCGGTCCGCAGGTCTATCGCGGCGCCGACCTGCGCTACAGCATGGAGATCACGCTCGAGCAGGCCGCGCACGGCCACGAGGCGCAGATCCGCGTGCCGCACTGGGACGATTGCGACCACTGCCACGGCAACGGCGCCGAGCCCGGCTCGCACGTCGAAACCTGCCCGACCTGCAAGGGCATCGGCCAGGTGCGCGTGTCGCAGGGCTTCTTCACGATGCAGCAGACTTGCCCGAAGTGCCACGGCACCGGCAAGTACATCCCCAAGCCGTGTGTCAAATGCCACGGCCAGGGCAAGATCAAGACGCAGAAGACCCTCGAGGTCAAGATCCCGGCTGGCATCGACGAAGGCATGCGGATCCGCTCGACCGGCAATGGCGAACCCGGCATCAACGGCGGCCCTCCGGGCGACCTCTATGTCGAGGTCCATATCAAGCCGCACCCGGTGTTCGAGCGCGACGGCGACGACCTGCATTGCCAGATGCCAATCTCGTACGCCACCGCTGCGCTGGGCGGCGACCTCGAAGTGCCGACGCTGAATGGCAAGGCCAGCTTCCCGGTCCCCGAAGGCACCCAGACCGGCCGTACCTTCCGCCTGCGCGGCAAGGGCATCAAGGGCGTCCGCTCTGGCACGCCCGGCGACCTCTACGTGCACGTCAACGTCGAGACGCCGGTCAAGCTGACCGAGGCGCAGAAGGAACTGCTGCGCCAGTTCGATCGCTCGGTCCACGAAGGCGGCTCGCGGCATAGTCCGCAGGAGCAGTCCTGGTTGGATAAGGTCAAGAGCTTTTTTAGCTGAGTCGCGCTTCCCCGGGTGTGTGGGGAATGACAAAAAGCCGCGCCCTTGGTTGGGCGCGGCTTTTTTATTGGTGCGGGAGGCGTTGTGTGCTGGCTATGCCGGCTGGGCCGTCATACGACGTTGCATAGAAGCTGCGAGCAGCTGTGGTCCGGCTTAGGTCGTCCGGTGCCCGTTTCCATCGTCTTCGGCTGCTGGTGTACCCAGTCGATCCTCTTCGGCTCCACGAAGCGGAAGGTTTTGACGTCCTGACGCCAGGTGCCATTGGGTTCGTAGTCGGGCGCCACGACATGGAAGATGTCGGCGAAGGCTTGCCTCATCGATTCCTCGTTGTCGAAGGGGCCGAGGACGTTCAGTGGAACGCCCTTCCTTTCGGCGGCGAGCAGGCGGAGCTTGTAGTGGTTTGTGGAAGTGTATAAGTCGGGGCCTTGTTCGAGGTCAGCACAGATCAGCGGGATCTCCGCGTTCAATTCCTGTCGACGATAGCTTGAATCCTTTATTAGGAGGTTGTAGGTATCGCAGTAGAAGTGGTCGGCCAAGGGCGGGCGCGGAGGCAATACTGGGGCGCCGGGAAAATGGCGTTGCAAAAATCGCCCCTTAGGCCCGGGACCGTATAGCAGCTCAAAGTCTTCCATGTCGACCACGCCGTTCAACAGGCCTGCGACGAGCACAATGTCGTGCATGGAATCATGCAATGGTAGTTTTTTAGCGTCGGCAGCAGAAATGCCAAGGGGCGTGAGGTGATGCGGCCTGATCCCATTGGGGTGATCTGCGTCTCGCTGTGCATGTCGGACAAAGAGATCCAAGGTCTCAAAAAAGACCTTGCGCGTTATTCGATCGGCGCCGTACGCAGATGCCACCAACAAGATGTCCGGGATCCCAACATGATATATGTGCGCACCGTGGACACTCAGGTTGCGCGCTTTTAGCGTCTTTAGCATATCGCTTTTGCCCACAGTCTCTGGATTTGCTGATCTACATGCATTCGTCACTCCATCGGCTGAGTGATCGCTTGGCGCGATAGCGAATTGTCCTAAGCGCTTCGTATCTGAAGGCGATGCATCGATGCAGGTACGCGCAATGAAGGCCGAGGCCCGACGCGCGTGATCCATGGGGTTTAACGTGTTCAAAGGTGACGAGCGGCTAGTGGAGGAGTGGAGCATGGTCTAATTCCTGGGATGGGATTGGGGAGCCGACTTGCGCCTGGACCTCGGAATGGGACGGGTTACGCAACTCGGGGGAATATGACGCACGGGCTGGCTTTTCTCGCGGCTGCACAAGCAGCGTGGGGTTGGTTCCTTCAGATCCCGATGCGTCTGTCTCCTCCAAAGACTTCGGTGCGCGTGGAGAGATTCGAGCGTTGAACCACAGCAGCTCCGTCGACACGGATACCGTTCTGGTCTCCGTGAGCATCAAGCCACCGTGGAGGCCGATCTCTTCTTCGCGAAAGTCGCCCGTGTAGGCGCCGAATCCGCCAAGCTTGTAGTGCTCGTTCTTGGTCAGCAAACTCAAGCAGCGCTGCGTCACCGCGTAGCGATCACACAGGTCGCCAAACGGAAAGATGTCGCCGCTCAGTCCTTCTGCCAATGCCGTCCATGCGTTGAGCTCGGTGAGCTTGTCGTCCACCAGATATCGCCGGACCATGAAGGTCTGCCTGGAGTCCCGAGTGTGCAATCGCAGGTACTGCATGCACTTGTCGAGCTCCAGTTTCATCGCGTCAGGGGTCAGCGATTCGTTGTACGCACCCCATTGTTCTTGCACTTCCGGAATGTTCGAGTGTGCGATCAAGTCATCGACATTGCGAAAAACGATGTCCCACGCGAAAGAAGGCTGAGTGAGGCCATCCCTTGTTTCTCGCCGAATAAAATGTTGAGCGCCTCGTTCCCTGAAAGTTACTGTTGTACCCACCAGTTCGCCTGATGACAGGGCGCTCTTGAGATGGCTTGTCAGTTCACTTGGCAGCACGGTAGCGAGCACGCGCACTGCCGCACTGCAGCGGGAGCCGGCCCCAATGCCGTGAACCGCCACCCGCGTGGATCCGGTCCGGTCGACCCGCGTCTGGCGAGTCAGCAGATCGGTCTCCTTGCCCAGGCGTGCATTGAGAGAACCCTGAAGAAGCCCTTCTTTTACCTTGAATCCAACGCCGGCAGAAATGCCAGCATTGACGGATTCTGATGAGGTCTTGTTGTCAAAGACATTCAGGGCGAGTGTCCCCTTCAACAGGGGCTGAAAGCACTGGTAGCACAGCTCTCGAAGCGCGCGGTCACCTTTCGATGGATACGGCGCAGCAGCCAGGTCTTTCTCAATCTTGTTCGCCAATTTCTTGCCGAATACGACGTTGACGGCGTCCTGGCTAGTCTTTACCCAGTCTCTTGAGCCGGGGGTGGCCGGGGAACGTATGGCGATGCCGATCTCGGTACCGTCTCGATCGACGTAGCTTGCGTCCACACCGACGTCCAGGGCGGTCGTCGTGGAGACGCTGATGCCGGCCCCGACCTGGCCGGTATCTCCCGTGGTCTCGCTGACGGTCATCGTTTGCCCACCGACGGAACTACTCAAGATGCCGAAGCTTCCCGTACGGGTGGTGGTACTCGCCTGCGAGAACGAGACGCTTATCGTGGGGGCGGGGCCGGCGAGGATGGCGGAGGCGCCGGCACCGATGCTGACGCTCGCCCCTGCACCCCCAGTCCTCGAAACGCTGCCCTTGGCGCCGTTGCCGAGATTGGTGTCGATTCGATGGCTAGCGATCTGTCGGAAGTCTTCCCTGGTGCGCGGCGTTTCGGGAAGTACCACCCCGGCATCGGCCTTGTCGCGGCCGGCTCGCAGCATCGCGACGACCTGCCGGTATTCCTGGAAGCGGCGAGATATCTCAGTCACTTCCGTAGACACTCCCGGCCTTGCCGGGATCGCTTCCGGTGCCGTTGCACTCAGCACGCCGGCCTCCGCCGCCCATTCGTCAATCACGCCTAGATCGATTCGTGTAATGCCGCTCAATTCCGCTTCCATTTCTAGTCGATGCGGACGATTGGCTGGAACATCGATCAGGTCGCTGATGACGGCGCTCTTGAATGCATCCGTGACGGTATATGCGTGCAGACGCATGCCGAATTCAGTGGAGCACAGCCATTGCGTTAGAAGGCCACCTCGGACAAGGAAGACTATTCGCTGCGTGGCCGTAACGTTCTCCGCCGCTCCATCGAATGATGGCTCCGACTGGAGAGCTAAGTCGGCCTTCGGATGCCGCGCTTGCATGGCCGCCAGTTGCCGACGCAGCCTTGCTATGCGTGTCTTGGTATCGCCTTGAATGTGTAGTTCGGGATGCAGTTTTCGAAGATCGTCTTTGGAGTAAGCCTGAACGCCCTCATTAATTTCCATGACGCGCGCGACACTGTCGAGCCGAGCCAAAACGTGCTCGAGTTCCAGCTCCAACTGCGCAGCGGCTTCTACCGATAAACCAAGTTTCCGTACTTCATCCCCGAATCCCAAAACATCCCGCAACAATGCCTCATGCTGAAGCAACGGAATCCCCGCGACCATCTTGAAATGCAACACCAGCAATCGTGTCATCCGGCCCATTGCCGTGTGGTAGTCCTGGCTCTGCTGCGTCACGGTTCTTCGGGTGACTGCCTGCGTCATCGGATCACCCAACGCCAAGGCAACGGGTGAATCGTCGGGCATCAGCTCGTTCTCGACACCCGTCAGCAGATCGACGCGCCTGCGCGGCAGCCACTCCAATACCAGCTTGTTGAGCAGGTGCTGAAATTGTGCGAGCAGGCCATCGTCCAGGTCGTCGCGGAAGCCGTTACGCCACAAGGCGAGCGCCACGACTTCGTCTTTCGACAACGGTGCCGCCAAGGATGGCACCGAACCTGCGCCCTCCATCGCTCGGCGCTGGGCCTTCATCCATGCAGGATCGGCCAACGCGCGAATCTGCATCAGCTTGACGGCACCGATCAACGCGCGATACGCCAGCCGGTTTTCCCGTGGATGGTTTGCATCGGCCAGCATGGCCGCGGCATATTCGGCGGCGCCGATGGGATGTCCGGTCCAGGCCCGCAGGGCATCAAGTTCGCTTGCGATGTTGCCGTCGGCGTTTGCCGATCCACGGCGCGCGTCCTCTTGGCGGGCCGCATCACTACGGGAGCTCAAGTAATCGCACGCTTGAAGATAGATCCGCAATGCCGCTTGCCACTGTTCCACGACCGGCTCCGGCAAATCTGTGGGCCGGCCGATCAGCTCCAGGAGCATCTGAAGGCCAAGCTCGCAACGAGATAGCCGACGAGCGGCCTGCCAGCATTGAATCGCTGCCTCACTGTGGTCGCTCAACTGATGCCAAGAAGAGCCCAGCATGCCGAGCACCTCGGCTGCTTCCTGCGGTGACCGTTTCCGTGGCGTTTGTTCGGCACAGACGTGGGTCGAGATTGCGCATCCAAGCAACAGCAGCTTTGCGCGTGTAACGAGCGGCACGTGCGCACTGCCAGCATTGGCAACCGCAGCCCCCTGGACGCCAACCATGGCGAGCATCGTTTCATATAGCCGCGCAAATGCCTGCTGTGCGTCTTCGCCGGCGAGGTCGAAGGCTGCCGTGAGTTCCGTTCGGCAAGCCTCGTCATCCAATTCTGGCGCTGCTCCAGCCTGCAATTTCGTTGCTGGCCCAAAGAGCCGACAGAGCAAGCCATTTCGCCACGTGTAATCGCGTTCGCTCAGAGGCTTGCACGCTGTCGAAATCTTGATCTTGCCCGCCGGCCGCGTACCATGGTTTGCCAAATGCACGACGGCGTAGTTGGACTGGCCTTCCGTCGTTTTTTTACCGGGCGTCTGGATACTGACTGTTGGCGCCAGTACGCTCGGCGGCCCCTCCGCCTTCTCCTGCCCATCCGCAAATCCCGTCCAGCTTTCGACTGCCTTGCCGATCCGATAGGACCGGCTGCCTACACCGCGGAGTTGAAAAAAATCGGCAACTCGGTGAGTAAAGAACTCCTTGATGGCCTGGATGAATCGCGTGGCGAGCGGGAGATCTTCGATATCGAGTCGGCAGACCTGAACGCCGAACTGGCCGGTTCTGGTGACCAGGTATTCGTGGCCCTCGACTTGTACATTCACATAGCCGATGTCGCCTTCACGAACCCGGAGCAGCGGTTCCTTCTCTGACCTTGGGACGGTGGCCAAGTCCTCGAGGCGCGCACACTTGATGGTAGATGTCCTGGCTCCCATCTCTCCCCCGTAGCGGTTTCAGTCCCGTGCGTCATGCACGGGGCGACGGTCCCGTTTTCTTTTTTCGCCATCACTGCGGACGGCATGGCGGCAACGATCCGCGCATTGGGCAGACCTCGCTATAAAAAACGGCGGAGAGTTGTTTTTGCTGGCAACGACGAAGACTGTGCGCTTGTGGGAAGGCGCGCGGACGGCGACGTCGAGCGGTGGTTGTCCCGCGAGCGAATTGCGAAGGCGGGTCCATCGCGGGCGATAATGTGGCCTCTCTTTTGTCTGCCGGCCCGAAGCCGCGCCCAAGGCGTTCCCTCACCCTGCTGCCCGATGTCCACGTTGTCCCCTAGCTCAGGCCATTCCGCTTCGTCCTTCCTGCCTCGGATCGACCCTGGCGCGCCGTTCGTCCTGCTCGACGAGGCCACGGGCGAGGGGACGACGTGCCGGCTCTATACCGGCTTCATGCGCATGGACGTCGTGCCGGCGGGTGCACTGGAGCATTTGGAGCCGAGCCTGAAAGACGGGTGGAGGGAAGGTTGGCATGCCTGCCTGTTCGCCCCTTACGAATTCGGCGCGCCCCTGGTTCGGGTGCCGACGCTGGCGCAGCCCAGTGCCGACAATCCGTTTGCCGATGGCGGGATGCGCGTCCTGTGGTTCGCGTCCAAGACGGTGTGCGATGCGGCGAAGATCGGGCGCTGGCTCGATGAACATTGCGACACCACCGCGCTCGCCGGCGCGATGCAGGTCCGCTCGGATACCGACGAACGCAGCTTCCACGCGGCCATCGCCCGCATCCACGAATGGATCGAGGCTGGCGATACCTATCAGGTCAATTTCACGCAGCGCCTGCGCTTCGCATCCTTTGGCGATCCGATCGCTTTCTATCGGGACTTGCGCCGCGCGCAGCCGGTGCCGTATGGCGCGCTGGCCAGGCTGCCCGGCGATCACTGGGTGCTGTCGCTATCGCCCGAGCTGTTCTTCCGTCATGACGGCGGCGGCAAGCTGGTGACCCGGCCGATGAAGGGCACCGCCTTGCGCAGCGGCGATGCGAAGCGCGATGCCGAAGCCGCGGCCGCGCTGGCGGCGGACGACAAGAACCGGGCCGAGAACGTGATGATCGTCGACCTGCTGCGCAACGATCTCGGCAGGGTCGCGCAGCCGGGTACGGTGCAGGTGCCCGAACGCTTCGCCGTGCAGCCGTTCGGCCAGGTCCTGCAAATGACTTCGACGGTGACGGCCACCGCTCGCGCCGGGACCACGCTGGCCGGCCTGCTGGCCGCGCTGTTTCCGTGCGGCTCGATCACCGGTGCGCCGAAGCGCCGGACCATGGAGATCATCGCCGAGCTGGAGCGCGCCCCGCGCGGCCTCTATACCGGCGCGATCGGCTGGGTCGACGCGCCCGAACCGGGCGAAACGCTGGGACAGGCGGCCTTGTCCGTGGCGATCCGCACGCTGGTGCTCGGTCCGCGCCGCGACGACGGCCTGAGGGCAGGCGAAATGGGTGTCGGCAGCGGCATCGTGCACGACAGCGTTGCCGCCGACGAGTACGCCGAATGCGGCTGGAAGGCGCGCTTCCTGACGGGGCACGATCCGGGCTTCACGTTGATCGAGACGATGCGCGTGGAGCAGGGCCGCTGCCTGCGGCTAGATGCGCATCTGGCCCGGCTGCGTGCGTCGGCGGCGTGTTTCGGTTTTCGTTTCGATCAGCAAGCGGTGCGCGAGGCGATCGCGCGGGAGGCGGCAGCCCTCGCACAAGGTCCCGCGCGGCTACGGCTCACGCTGGACAAGGCCGGAACGCTGCGATGCACCTCCGGTGCGCTGGCCCCGTTGCCGCAAGGACCGGTGGGCCTGATCGTCGCCGACGTCGCCTTGCCTGTCGCCGATCCCTTGCGCCGGCACAAGACCAGCGCGCGCGACACCTTCGACGCCGGTTGGCGCGAAGCCGAGCGCATCGGCGCCTTCGACAGCCTGTTCTTCAACACGCGCGGCGAACTGCTGGAAGGGGGACGCAGCTCGGTCTTCGTGCGCGTCGACGGCCGCTGGCTGACGCCGCCGCTGTCGGCGGACATCCTGCCGGGCGTGATGCGTAACGAGGTGCTGCGCGATGGCGTTGGCTATCTCGGCGGAACGGTGGTCGAGAGCCCGATCACGCGCGAGATGCTGCTGCGCGCCGACGAACTGGCGATCGCCAACGCGCTGCGCGGCGTGCTGCCCGCCACGCTGCGCTTGCCCGCAGAAAAGCCCTAACGGTGATGGGTGTCGAGCCGCCCGTCGGTCAGCTTCCAGCGCACCACGCCGGGCAGATTGATCAGGTCGCGGTCGTGGCAGATCATCACCACGGTCCGCCCTTCGGCGGCAAGCTCGCGCACCAGGGCGATCACCTGTTCGCGCGCGTGGCCGTCCAGGTTCGAGGTCGGCTCGTCGAGCAGCAGCAGGTCCGGCTCGAGCACCTTGGCGCGGGCCAGCGCCACGCGCTGGATTTCGCCGCCGGACAGGCGGTCGGGCGCGGTGTCCTGGACATGCGTGATCCCGGCCCAGCCCAGCGCGGCGCCGACGCGGCGCGCGACCTCGTCGGCCGGCAGTCCGCGCGCATGCAGCCCGTAGGCGATGTTCTCGCGCACCGAGGTACGGAACAGGTAGGGATGCTGATGCATGTAGGCGATGCGCTGGCGCAGCGCGAGCGGCAGCGGATCGAGCGAGGCGCTGCACGGCCGGCCGTCGGTGCCGGTCCAGTCGACGGTGGCGCCGGGCGCGCGTTCGAGGCCGGCGATCATCCGCAGCAGCGTGGTCTTGCCGGCGCCGTTGACGCCGGTCAGCACCACCGCGGTGGCGCGCGGAAAGGCCAGCGCGTCGATATCGAACAGCGCTCGCGCGCCGATGCGGCGGCGCAGCCCGCGCACCACCAGCAGCGGCGGCGCCAGCGCGTCCCCGGCGGGGCGGTTCCGATCCGACTCCGGTGCATTCATCGGCGAAATCCTCCGGCGCCCTGCAACCACGCCAGCAGCACGTTGACCAGCAGCGCGAGGGCCACCAGCACGATGCCAAGCGCGATGCCCTGGGCGAATTCGCCCTTGCTGGTCTCCAGGGCGATCGCGGTGGTGATGGTACGGGTCGAGCCTTCGATATTGCCACCGATCATCAGCGCCGAGCCCACTTCCGCGATCACGCGGCCGAAGCCGGCGACCACCGCCGCCATCAGGCCGAAGCGCAGCTCGCGCAGTACGGTGAAGAAGGTGCGCCAGGCGCCGGCGCCCAGCACCCAGGCGGTCTCGCGCAGCCGCGCATCGGCGCCCTGCAGCGTCGACAGCGCGAACGCCAGCACCACCGGAAAGCCGATCACGGCCTGGCCGATCACCATGCCGGTGGGCGTGAACAGCAGCCCGAGGCTGCCCAGCGGCCCCTGGCGCGTCAGCAGCAGATAGAGGATCAGGCCGACCAGCACGGTCGGAAACGACAGGAAGGCCTGCGCCAGCACCACCACCAGCCGCCGGCCGGGGAAGTCATGGGTGGCGATCAGGTAGGCGGCGCCGATCGCCGGGGCGGTGGCGATCGCCAGCCCGGCGAAGGCGACCTTCAGCGAGGTCCAGACGATCTCCCACAGCGCGGGATCGCCGCCGGCGAGCAGCGCGAAGGCGGTCGCGGTGGCGGCGCCGATCTCCATCGGGCGGCGTCAGGCCGAGAAGGTGTGTTCGGGCGCGGGGAAGCTGCCGTCCTTGACCGCGGCGACATAGGCGCGGATCGCGGCCTCGATCGAGGTCTGGCCTTCCATGAAGTTGCGCACGAACTTCGCCTTGCGGCCGGGATAGATGTTCAGCATGTCCTGCAGCACCAGCACCTGGCCCGAGCAATCCACGCCGGCGCCGATGCCGATGGTCGGAATCTCCAGCTGGCTGGTCACGGTGGCGGCCAGCGCGGCCGGCACCGCTTCCATCACGATCAGCTGGGCGCCGGCGCTTTGCAGCGCCTCGGCGTCGCGGCGCAGCTGGGCCGCGCTCGCGTCGGTCTTGCCCTGTACCTTGAAGCCACCGAAGGCATGCACCGACTGCGGCGTCAGCCCGATATGCGCGCACACCGGAATGCTGCGCTCGACCAGGAAGCGGACGGTCGGCGCCAGCCACTCGCCGCCTTCGAGCTTGACCATCTGCGCGCCGGCGCGCATCAGCGTCACGGCGCTGGCGAAGGCCTGCTCGGGCGTGCCGTAGGTGCCGAAGGGCAGGTCGGTGACGACCAGCGCGGTCTGGTTGCCGCGCGCCACGCATTCGGTGTGGTACGCCATCTGTTCCAGCGTGACGGGCAGCGTGGTCTGCTGGCCCTGCATCACGTTGCCCAGCGAATCGCCGATCAGGATCACCTCGACGCCGCAGTGGTCGAGCAGCGCGGCAAAGCTCGAGTCGTACGCGGTCAGCATCACGATCTTTTCGCCGGCGGCGCGCATCGCCTGCAGCTTGGGGATCGTGATGGACTTGCGGGAGGGTTCCAGGAGATAGCTCATCGTTGTGCCTCGGAGGTCCGCTGGCCGGCGCCCGGAACGGGCGGGGCCGTCAGCTGCGGAAGATGAAATAGACGGCACCGACCATGCACAGCGCCGCCCACACGTAGTCCCACTTGAAGCTTTGCTGCATGTACAGCAGCGAGAACGGCACGAACACCGTCAGCGTGATCGCTTCCTGCAGGATCTTCAGTTGCGCCAGCGAGATGCCATGCTGGAAACCGATCCGGTTGGCCGGCACCTGCAGCAGGTACTCGAACAGCGCGATGCCCCAGCTGACGATCGCCGCGATATACCAGGGGCGGCTGCCCAGGTCCTTCAGGTGGCCGTACCACGCGAAGGTCATGAACACATTGGACAGCGTCAGCAGGCCGGCAGTCAGGAAGAACGGGGAGATTCCGCTTGGCGCGTACATTGGCAGAAGGAAACTTTGTCGATGCGCTGGCCCGCGACCGCGGGCAGATGGTCGGCCGCGCGGCCCAGGCCCGGAATCACCAGCTCGGGTTCGAGCTCGAGCAGCGGCACCAGCGTGAACGCGCGCGCCGCGACGCGCGGATGCGGTACGGTCAGTTGCGCGCCGTCATGCATTTCGTCGCCGAACACCAGCAGGTCCAGGTCCAGCGTGCGCGGTGCATTGCGAAAGGGCCGCTCGCGGCCGAACTGGTCTTCGATATGGTGGCAGATGACCAGCAGCTGGGCGGCCGTGAAGCTGGTCTCCAGCTTGACCACCGCGTTGTAGTAATCGTCGCCGCCGGCATCGACCGGCGCGCTGCGATACAGCGAGGATCGCGCCACGATCCGGATGCCGACCTGCTGCGCCAGGCAGACGATGGCATCCTTGACGGCTTGTCTTGCGTCGCCCAGATTGGCGCCGATGCCGATGAAGGCCAGTGTCATTCGGTTTCCTCCGGCTGGCCGCGCGCGCCGCCTTGCTGGTCGGCTGCCGCGTCCGTCTCATCCCGGGGGGAAACTTTATCCGATTTCCGCGCCGGCCGCCGACGGCGCTTCTTGCGCGCCGGACCCTCGCTGCCGGCGGTGCCGGAGGCGCGTGCCGCTTCGATCAGATTCTCGCGGCCTTCGGAGTCGGCGTTCTGGAAGTCCAGCCACCAGGTCGCCAGTTCGGCCGGCATCTCACCGGCCTCGCAGCGCAGCTGCAGGAAGTCGAAGCCGGCGCGGAAGCGCGGCGATTCCAGCAGGCGGAACGGCATGCGGCCGACGCGTTTCTCGAAGCGCGGCTGCATGCCCCAGATGTCGCGCATGTCGGTGACGAAGCGGCGCTGGATGGCCAGCTGGCCGGTCTGCCGCTCGAGCACGTCGTCCATCGCCGTATTGAGCGCCGCGATCGGATGCTCGCCGCCTTCGCGCAGCGACTTCCAGCGCTGCAGCACGTGGTGCCACAGCAGCGCGGCGAACAGGAAGCCCGGCGAAACCGGCTTGCCGGCCTGCACGCGGCGGTCGGTGTTGTCCAGCGCCAGCTGCACGAAGCGCTGGCCCAGCGGCTGTTCGATCGCGACGTCGAGCAGCGGCAGCAGGCCCTTGTGCAGGCCGGCCTTGCGCAGCTCCTGCAGCGAGGCCCAGGCGTGGCCCGACATCAGCAGCTTGAGCATCTCGTCGAACAGGCGCGCGCTCGGCACGTTGTGGATCAGCGAGGCCAGGTCGGCGATCGGCTGGCGCGTGGCCTCGTCGATGTCGAAGCCGGTCTTGGCGGCGAACCGCACCACGCGCAGCATCCGCACCGGGTCCTCGCGATAGCGGGTGACCGGATCGCCGATCATCCGCAGCGTGCGCGCCCGCATGTCTTCCATGCCGTGGTGGTAGTCGTGCACGGTCTGCTCGGCCGGGTCGTAGTACATCGCATTGATGGTGAAATCGCGCCGTTCGGCGTCCTCCGCCTGCGAGCCCCAGACGTTGTCGCGCAGCACCCGGCCGGAGGCGTCGATCGCGTGGGTCTTGTTGTCCAGTTCGGCGCGCTTGAGCCGGCGGCCTTCGGGCAGCGTTTCGCTGGCCACCGCGTCGACCAGCGCGCGGAAGGTCGACACCTCGATGATTTCCTGCTCGCGCCCGCCGTAGAAGGTCACGTGCACGATCTGGAAGCGCCGGCCGATGATGCGCGAGCGGCGGAACAGCGCCTGCACCTGGTCAGGCGTGGCGTTGGTCGCCACGTCGAAGTCCTTGGGCTTGATGCCGAGCAGCAGGTCGCGCACCGCGCCGCCGACGATGAAGGCCTGGTAGCCGGCCTGCTGCAGCGTGCTGGTGACCTTGACCGCGTTGCGCGACAGCAGCGTGGGATCGATCTGGTGCTCGTCGGCGCTGATGATGCGCGGTGTGTGGGCGCGGCCGAGGCGTCGCTGCTTGGGCCCGGGCTTGCCCAGCAGCCGGTTGATAAGCTTCTTGATCACGTCAGAACAGGTCCATGATGCGCCAGCCGGCCGCGGCGGCATGATGGCGGAGGCGCTCGTCCGGGTTGGTGGCGATCGGCTCGGTGACCTTGGCCAAGAGCGGCAGGTCGTTCATCGAATCGCTGTAGAAAGTGGTGGTGGCGAAGTCCTGCCAGCGCGCGCCCTGTTCCTTCAGCCAGGCCTCGACGCGGGCGATCTTGCCTTCGCGGAAGCTCGGGATGCCGAACACCTCGCCGGTGTAGGCGCTCTCGGCCAGGCCGTCGGCGGTGGCGGGTTCGGTGGCGATCAGGTGCTTGATGCCGAAGGCGGCGGCGATCGGCGCGGTGACGAAGCTGTTGGTCGCCGTGACGATGGCGCACAGGTCGCCGGCGTCCAGATGCTTGTAGACCAGCGCGCGCGCCTGCGGCGTGATGGCCGGCTCGATCACTTCGTGCATGAACTGCTGGCGCCAGGCGTTCAGGCGCTCGCGCGGATGGGCCGCCAGCGGGGCCAGCGCGAACTTCAGGAAGGCCTGGATATCGAGGGTGCCGGCCTTGTAGTGGCCGTAGAACTCGTCGTTCTTGCGACGATAGGTTTCCTCGTCGACCACGCCAAGACGGACCAGAAAGCGGCCCCATTCGTGGTCGCTGTCGGTCGGGATCAGGGTGTGGTCGAGGTCGAACAATGCCAGATTCATGGGCGGCGATTTTACCTTAAGGGGATGACGGCCGGCTTGGCGGCCGATTGCAGGGAGCGTGCCAGGGGGCGGGCCGCGTGCGAGCCGGTGTTTGAGGCCGCTGCGCGGGCCGGCGTGTGGGCCGGTGTGTAGGGCTTCCGGCCGGCCCGCGCGCTATTCACGCAACTCGGCGAACATTTCGCGCAGCAGCGGCAGCGTCACCGCCCGCTTGCGTTCGAGCGAATAGGTATCGAGCGCGTCCAGCAGCGCCATCAGGCTGGGCATGTCGCGATAGTGGCGCGTCACCAGCCAGTGCGGGATTTCGGGGGACAGCTGCAGCCCGCGTTCGCGCGCGGCCTGCACCAGCGCGGCCATCTTGTCGTCGTCCGACAGCGGCGCGAGCTGGTAGACCAGGCCCCAGCCGAGCCGGGTGCGCAGGTCCTCGCGCACCGGCATGGTGACAGGAGCCAGGCTGCCGGCCACCACCAGCGCGGTGCGCACGTGCGCGCGCACCTCGTTATACAGGGAAAACACCGCGATCTGGCGGGCCTCGTCGAGCAGGTCGACGTCGTCGACCGTGTACAGCTGGCAGCTCGGATCGAAGATGAAATCGGCCAGCGCGTGGTGCGGGCTCAGATAGCGGCAGCGCAGGCCGGCATGGGCGCCGGCGTCGCACAGCGCGTGCAGCAGATGGGTGCGGCCCGAGCCGGTCTCGCCCCACAGATAGATCAGCCGGTCGGCGGCGCGCTCCTGCGCCACCGCGCCCGGCAGCTCGCGCAGCCGCTGCACCGGTTCGCGGTTGGCCGACACGAAGAAGTTCTCGAAGGTCGACGGTGGCGGGCTGCCCAATTCGAGCGACAGTTGCTTGGGGCGCGGAGACATGGCGTATCGATTACTTCCGGTAGAGGTCGCTTGTCACATACAGCCGCCGCAACTGGCGGGCGCCGACCAGCAGGACCGCGCAGGTCGGCAGCGCCAGCAGCACGCCGAAGAAGCCGAACAGCTGCCCGAAGGCCAGCAGCGCGAAGATCACCACCAGCGGATGCAACCCGATTCGGTCGCCCACCAGGCGCGGCGTCAGATAGAAGCTCTCGACGAACTGGCCGATGCCGTAGACCAGGGCGACCGCGCCCAGCCCGTACAGATTGCCGAACTGCAGCAGCGCCGCGACGATCGCCAGCGCCAGGCCGAAGCCGAAGCCGATATAGGGGATGAAGACCGCCAGGCCGGTGAACACGCCGATCGGGATCGCGATCTCGAAGCCGGCGATGGTCAGGCCGATCGAATACAAGGCGGCCAGGATCAGCATCACCACGATCTGCCCGCGCAGATACTGCGACAGCAGCGCGTCGGTCTCGGCGGTCAGCTCGCGCACCTTGGGCACCCAGCGGCGCGGCACCAGGCCCTCGATGCGGCGCATCACCATGTGCCAGTCCATCAGCAGATAGAACATGACGATCGGCACCAGCAGCGCCAGCCCGCCATAGGTGATCAGCGCGGTGCCGGAGACGCGCACATAGGTCAGCAGCACCGCCAGCAGGTCCTCCGGGCTGGCGGCGAAGCGCTCCGACATCATGCGGCGCAGCCCCGGGAAGTCGAAGCGCACGCGCACGCCGAGTTCGGACAAGCGCGGGGCCACCACCGAATTGAGTTTCTTCAGCAGTTCGGGCAGCTGCTCGCGCAACTGCGGAATCTCGCGCTGGAGCACGGCGATGACCAGCAGCACCAGCAACACCACGACGACGATCAGCAGCAGGATCATCAGCGAGACGGCAATCACCCGGGGCACCTTGTGCCGCTGCAGCCAATCGACGCCGGGGTTCAGGATGTAGGCGAAGATGAACGCGAACAGGAAGGGCGACAGCACCGGCGCCAGCGCCAGCAGCGTGGCGAACAGCGCGACGCCGAGCGCGACCCAGAGCAGAATGCGCTTGGCCTCGTGGGACAGCAGGGGGGCGTTCATCGGGACAGTGGGGGAAAGACCGGTAAAAAGTGACCAGCTGAAAGAGACCAGCAAAAGGAAAGCCGAGGACGCGCGGCAAGCGCGGGTCGTCGCCCGGCGGCGGCGGGTTTGCACGGCACAAGCCGATGCAACTGGAAGCCGACACCCGGTATCCGTTAAAATCGCGATTCTACTGGACTCGCGACCCGCCAACCGGCGCCGCGAGGGCCGCATTCCTCACTTGTGCGTGGTCCGACGCGTGATCCGACTCGCCCGAGTGTCGTCATTTCCACCATCCAGGACCCGCAGAATTCCATGAGCGCAGCCCCCACTTCCGGCCAGGCAGGCCTTTCGTACCGCGATGCCGGCGTTGACATCGATGCGGGCGACGCGCTCGTCGACCGTATCAAGCCCTTCGCCAAGCGCACCATGCGCGAGGGCGTGATGGCCGGCATCGGGGGCTTCGGCGCGCTGTTCGAGTTGTCGCGCAAGTTCAAGGAGCCGGTGCTGGTGTCCGGCACGGACGGCGTCGGCACCAAGCTGAAGCTGGCCTTCCAGCTGAACCGCCACGACACCGTGGGCCAGGATCTGGTCGCGATGAGCGTCAACGACATCCTGGTGCAGGGCGCCGAGCCGCTGTTCTTCCTCGACTATTTCGCCTGCGGCAAGCTGGACGTCGATACCGCCGCCACCGTGATCCAGGGCATCGCCCATGGCTGCGAACTGGCCGGCTGCGCGCTGATCGGCGGCGAGACCGCGGAAATGCCGAGCATGTACCCGGACGGCGAATACGATCTGGCCGGCTTCGCGGTCGGCGCGGTCGAGAAGAGCCGCATCATCGACGGCACCACCATCGTGCCGGGCGATGTGGTGCTGGGCCTGGCCTCGTCGGGCGCGCATTCGAACGGCTATTCGCTGGTGCGCAAGATCATCGAGGTCGCCAAGCCGGACCTGGAGGCCGATTTCCACGGCCAGCGCCTGCAGGACGCCATCATGGCGCCGACGCGCATCTACGTGAAGCCGCTGCTGTCGCTGATCGAGACGCTCCCCGTCAAGGGCATGGCCCACATCACCGGTGGCGGCCTGACCGAGAACGTGCCGCGCGTGCTGCCCAAGGAAGTGACCGCGGTGCTGCAGCGCGATGCCTGGACGCTGCCGCCGCTGTTCCAGTGGCTGCAGGCCCAGGGCCGCGTCGCCGACGACGAGATGCACCGCGTGTTCAACTGCGGCGTCGGCATGGTGGTGATCGTGGCCAAGGAAGACGCCGAACGCGCGATCCGGCATCTGCAGGCCGCCGGCGAGGCGGTGTGGCAGATCGGCGAGATCCGCGAGCGCGAGGAGGGGCAGGCGCCGACCGTGGTGGTCTGACCACGGTGGTCTGATCCTCCCGGCGTTGGGACAAAAAACAGGCGGATGCTTTGGCATCCGCCTGTTTTTGTTTGGGCGCGTCGCTGCCCGTGTCGAGGCAGGCCGGCTTGTCCAGGCCCGTTTGTTCAAGCCCGTTTGTTCAAGCCCGCTTGTTCACGCCCGCTTCTTCAAGCCCGTTTGTTCAAGCCCACTTGTTCATGCCCGCGCCGTCAGGCTGACTTCCCCGCCATCGCCGTCAACGCCTCGCCGGTAACCCGGCAGATGCGCCAGTCCGGCAGCACGCTGGCGCCCATCGCGCGATAGAAGTCGATCGACGGCGTGTTCCAGTCCAGCACGGTCCATTCGAAACGGCCGCAGCCGCGCTCGACCGCCAGTCCCGCCAGATGGATCAGCAGGGCCTTGCCGATGCCGTGGCCGCGCCAGGCCGGCTCGACATACAGGTCCTCCAGATAGAGGCCGGGCTTGGCCAGGAACGTCGAGTAGTTATGGAAGAACAGCGCGAAGCCGATCGCGCGCGGGCCTTCGGGCGTGGGCACCTCGGCCAGCACGGCCTCGGCCAGCGGGCGCGCGCCGAACAGCGTCCGGCGCAGTTTCTCGGGCGTGGCCTCGACCAGATGGGTCAGCTTTTCGTACTCGGCGAGCTCGGCGATCAGGCGCAGCAGCGTGTCGCAGTCGTCGGCGGTGGCGGGGCGCAGCGTGAAGGCGGTGGCGGTCATGGCGGCGGAATTTGAATGTAGTAGCCCGGACGGGACGAAGCCGCGATTATCGCGCGCTCGCCGTGCCGTCGGCTACGGGCCCGGCTGCGCCAGCCGCGCGACCTGCTCGACATAGTCCGGCGCCAGGCAATCGACCACCAGCCGCTCGGGCGTCGAGCGCAGCCACGTCAGCTGCCGCTTGCACAGCTGGCGCGTCGCCGCGATGCCGCGCTCGCGCATCGTGGCGAAGTCGCAGAGGCCGTCCAGATATTCCCAGACCTGCCGGTAGCCGACGCAGCGGATCGATGGCAGTCCCGGATGCAGGTCGCCGCGTGCCCGCAGGCGTTCGACCTCGTCCAGCAGCCCGCCGGCGAGCATCGCGTCGAAGCGGGCCTCGATGCGCGCGTGCAGCACCGCGCGGTCCGACGGCTCCAGCGCGATCGCGCGAAAGCGCGCGCCGGCCGCGCCGTCGAAGGTGCGCGCATCGGCCTGGCGTGCCAGCAGCGCCGACATTGGACGGCCGGTCAGCCGGTGGATCTCCAGCGCGCGCTGGATGCGCTGTGCGTCGTTGGGCGCCAGCCGCGCCGCCGTGACCGGATCGACTTCGGCCAGCATCGCATGCAGCGCCGGCCAGCCGCGCTGCTCGGCCAGCTTGTCGAGCTCGGCGCGCACCTGCGGATCGGCCTGCGGCAGATCGTTCAGGCCCTGGGTCAGCGCCTTGTAATAGAGCATGGTGCCGCCGACGATCAGCGGCTCGCGGCCGCGCGCGCGGATCGCGTCGATCAGCGCATTGGTATCGGCGACGAATTGCGCGGCCGAATAGCTGTCGGCCGGATCGATGATGTCGATCAGATGGTGCGGCACCGCGGCCAGTTCGGCGGCAGAGGGCTTGGCGGTGCCGATGTCCATCTCGCGATAGACCAGCGCCGAATCCATGCTGATGATCTCGATCGGCGCGCGCGCGGCCAGTGCCAGGGCGGCCACGGTCTTGCCCGAGGCGGTGGGGCCGAGCAGGCAGACGATGGGAGCGGGCGAGGCGGAGGCCATGGAATAAGCGGACAACGACGAGGCGGACAACGACAGCGCGCGGCCTTACTGGCCGCGCAGGAACAGTCGGTCCAGCTCGGCCACGGTCAGCTGGACCCAGGTCGGCCGGCCATGGTTGCACTGGTCGGCGCGCTCCGTCTGTTCCATCTGGCGCAGCAGCGCGTTCATTTCCTCGACGGTCAGCTTGCGGTTGGCGCGCACGGCGCTGTGGCAGGCCAGCGTCGCCAGCAGTTCGTTCTGGCGCTCGGCCAGCACGCGCGAACCGCCATAGGCATGCAGGTCGCGCAGCACGTCGCGCGCCAGCGCCTCGGCGTCGGCCTGCTTCAGCAGCGCCGGAATCGCGCGCACCGCCAGCGTGGTCGGCGAGACCGGCGCGATGTCGAAGCCCAGCAGCGCCAGCGTGTCCTGGTGTTCCTCGGCGGCGCCGATCTCGACCGGGCTGGCCGGCAGCGTGACCGGAATCAGCAGCGGCTGCACCGTCATCTGGCGCGCGTCGAGCGCGCTCTTGATCTGCTCGTACAGGATGCGCTCGTGCGCGGCGTGCATGTCGACCAGCACCAGGCCGCGCGCGTTCTGCGCCAGCACGTAGATGCCGTGCAGCTGGGCAATCGCATAGCCGAGCGGATGGTCGCCGGCGTCGTCCTGCTCGCCGTCGCCGGCGCCTGCGCCCTGCATCGGGGCACGGTCGAGCAGCGACGGCGGTTCGTCCGCGCGGGCGGCGCGCGCATCGGCCAGCCAGGCGGGCGGCTGGCTCGATGGCGTGAAGCGCTGGCCGGCCGGCGACAGCGCATCGCGGACCATGCCCAGATACGCCTGCCGCGGCTGCGCGATACCGAGCTCGGTCTGGCGCGCGGCCGCGGTGTAATCGACCCAGGGGCGACCGCCCGGCTGCGCGGGGCTGGTGGCGGCGACGCGCAGCGCCGGGGCCTGGCCGCCATGACCGATGCCGTCGTCGCCGGTATGCAGGCTGTCGCCGTTTTCGCCCGCCTGGCGCGCCAGGCAGCGCTGCACCGCGTGGTAGACGAACTGATGGACCGCGCGCGACTCGCGGAAGCGCACCTCGATCTTGGACGGGTGCACGTTGACGTCGACCAGCTCGGGCGGCAGGTCCAGGCACAGCACGTACGAAGGGAAACGGTCGCCGTGCAGCACGTCCTGATAGGCGCTGCGCACCGCGTGCGTCAGCAGCTTGTCGCGGACGAAGCGGCCATTGACGAAGAAGAACTGCTGGTCGGGACGGCCGCGCGAGGCGGTCGGCAATCCGGCGAAGCCGTACAGCGCGAGCTCGCCGGCCTGTTCTTCCAGCGGCAGCCGCGCCCGGGCGAATTCGCTGCCGAGCACCTGCGCGGTACGCGTGGCGACATCGCCCGCATTCCAGTGCTCCATCGGCTTGCCGTTGTGATGGACCGACAGCGTGACGTCGGGCCGGGCCAGTGCGATGCGCCGGATCACCTCGAGGCAATGGCCGAGCTCGGTCTGTTCGCTCTTCAGGAATTTGCGGCGGGCCGGCGTATTGAAATACAGGTGCTGCACGTCGACGGTGGTGCCGACCCCGCCCGAGGCGGGCTGCAGCGCGCCGGTGTCCGCATGGATCTGGCTGGCGTGGGGGCAGTTCGCCGTGCGGCTGGTCAGCACCAGCTGCGAGACCGAGGCGATCGAGGCCAGCGCCTCGCCCCGAAAGCCCAGCGTCAGCACCGATTCGAGCTCATCGAGCGAGGCGATCTTGCTGGTGGCATGGCGCATCAGCGCGACCGAGAGCTCCTCGGCCGGGATGCCGCAGCCGTTGTCGGTGATCACGATGCGGCGTACGCCGCCTTCCTCGAGCCGCACCGACAACTGCGTCGCGCCGGCGTCCAGCGCGTTCTCCAGCAGCTCCTTGACCACCGAGGCCGGGCGCTCGACCACCTCGCCGGCCGCGATCTGGCTGACCAGCTGATCGGGCAGCGGGCGGATCGGGCGTGAGGGGGCCAGGCGGCGCTGCGGGCGGTCTGCACGCGGGTCGGCACCCGGGGTGGTGCCCGATGCGGGAAATGCGGCGGCGGAGGCAGGAGAGGAGGGTGGCGCGGACATGGCAGCGATTATACGTGCCGGCCTCGTTGCGGCATGGGAGCGGAACGGGGCCGCGACGCGTCGGGGACGGGGCCGGGATGGCGCGGGAGCGATGTGCCCGATTGCGTGCGGAAGCTCGCACCCCTGCCGCAGATGGGGGGGTTACGCCACCGGTGCGGCCACGTTCGTCTTGTATGATGTCGGGCTGGACAAAGATGGGGAACGTCTTGGAAATCGTATTGCAGTTCATCGACATGCTGCTGCACGTCGACAAGTATCTCGGCACCGTGATTCAGCAATATGGCGCCTGGGTCTATGCCATTCTGTTCGCGATCGTCTTTGCCGAGACCGGCCTGGTCGTGGTGCCCTTCCTGCCCGGGGATTCGCTGCTCTTTATCGCCGGCGCGTTCTGCGCCACCGGGGCGATGAACGAGTGGGTGTTGATCGGGCTGCTGCTCGCCGCCGCGATCGGCGGCAATACCGTCAACTACTGGATCGGCAGCTGGATCGGCCCGAAGGTGTTCGACCATCAATGGCGCTTCCTCGACCAGCAGGCGCTGCGCAAGACGCACGACTTCTACGAGCGCCACGGCGGCAAGACGCTGGTGATCGCGCGCTTCGTGCCGATCGTGCGTACGTTTGCGCCCTTCGTCGCGGGGGTGTCGCAGATGACGTTCGCGCGCTTCCAGTTCTTCAATGTGCTCGGCGCGGTCATCTGGGTGTTCGGCCTGGTGTTCGCCGGCTATTTCTTCGGCAACCTGCCCTTCATCAAGCAGTACCTGAACCTGATCGTGCTGGCCGGCATCAGCGCGGCGATCGTGCCGCTGATCCTGGGCGGCCTGTGGCGCCTGCTGCGGCGCGGCGACAAGCGCCGCCGCGTGTCGTAAGACGTGTCGTAGGACGCGGCTTGCTGCGAGGCCGGCATCTTTGCGATGCCGGCCTGTCTCTTTCTCTGTCTCTCCGTTCTTCCTTGCCTGGTTGCGTTCGCCCGCTCAGTTCAGCGACCGGCTCATCATCCGCAGCGCCGGCATGCGGTCGCGGATCTGGGTCGAATCGGCCGCATCGGGCCGGGCGCTGACATAGGCCTCGAGGTCTTCCAGCGCGGGCCGGAAGCATTCCAGATTCGCGTAGGCCAGGCCCCGGTCGCGCACTTCCTCGATGGAATCGGGCAGCAGGATCACCAGCCGGTTCTGCACCGCCAGCAGCCGCTGCCAGCGCGACTCCTGCAGATAGATCGCCTTCAGATTGCGCAGCATCCGCGCGATGATCTCGCGATGGCTGGCGGTCTGCAGGAACAGGCCGAGCGGCACCGCGTTCGGATCGGCGATGCCCTCGCGCTCCAGGTACGGGTCCAGCATGTCCTGCAGCTGTTCCTTGGACAGCGTCTCGCCGGTCAGCGGATCGAGCACGACCTCGCCCGCCGGAATCGACATCCGCAGCAGGAAGTGGTTGGGGAAGGAAACGCCCTTGAGCGGCAGGCCGATCTGCTGGCCCAGCTCCATGTACAGCACCGCCAGCGAGATCGGAATGCCGCGCCGCTGCCGCAGCACCACGTTCAGATACGAATTGTCGGGGTCGTAGTAGTCGTTCGCGTTGGGCCCGAAGCCCAGGTCGCGATAGAAGAAATGGTTCAGCAGGCGCAGGCGCTGGATGGCCGGGGTGCCGTCGGCGATCCGCCGTTTCAGCCGCAGGGCCAATACGTCGATGGCGGCCAGTTCGGCCTGCAGATCCAGGTCAGGGTAGGCATCCTGTGCGATCGACAGGGCCGTTTCGGTCAGCGGGATACCGCTGTCGTCCGCCACCAGCGCGGCAAAATAGTCCAGGACTTTGGTCGAGGTCATAGCGGTTCCTGGTTGCGGCCGGCGCCATGTCTTCAGGCTGCTTTGCGCTTGAAGGCAGCATAGCGCAGGCCCGTGAGCCACAGTGTACCGAAGTAGACGACCGCCGCAAGCACCAGGCACGAGGCCATCAGCGCGATCCGCAGCAGCGGGGTGGTACCCAGGGCGACCCAGTCGAAGGTGCGCGCGAACCACAGCAGCACGCCCGCCAGCAGCGTCGCCGCGGCCGACAGCTGTGCGAGGAACAGCCACCAGCCCGGCGCGGGCCGGTAGACGCCGACGCGGCGCAGGCCGATGAACAGCAGCACGGCATTGAGCGTCGCGCTGACGCTGATCGACAGCGCCAGCCCCGCGTGCCCGAGCCAGGGCACGAAGGCGAGGTTGGCGAGCTGCGTCATCACCAGCATCGCGATCGCGATCTTGACCGGCGTGCGGATGTCCTGCCGCGCGTAGAAGCCGGGCGCGAGGATCTTGACCAGGATCTGGCCGACCAGGCCGACGCCGTAGGCCATCACCGCGAGCCTGGTCATCTCGACCGCATGGGCGTCGAACTTGCCGTAGTGGAACAGCACCGCGGTCAGCGGCCGGCCAAAGACATAGAGGCCGATCGCGCTCGGGATCGCCAGCAGGAAGGTCAGCCGCAGGCCCCAGTCGAGCAGCGCGGAATACTCGACGCTGTCCTCGCGCGCGCTGGCCTTCGACAGGCTCGGCAGCAGGATCGTGCCGATCGCCACGCCGAGCAGCGCGGTCGGAAACTCCATCAGGCGGTCGGCATAGGTCAGGAAGGACACGCTGCCGGTGGCCAGGCGCGAGGCGATATTGGTATTGATGATCAGGCTGATCTGCGCCACGGACACGCCCAGCAGCGCCGGGCCCATCTGCCGCAGGATGCGGCGCACGCCGGGGTCGCGCCAGGCGGCGCGCAGGTTCACGCCGATGCGCGGCAGCATGCCGATGCGCTTGAGCGCGGGCACCTGGATCGCCAGCTGCAGCAGGCCGCCGACCAGCACGCCCCAGGCCTGCGCGTAGATCGGCTGCTGCAGATGGGGCGCGACGAACAGCGCGGCGCCGATCAGCGACAGGTTCAGCAGCACCGGCGTGAAGGCGGGCACCGCGAAGTTGCGCCAGGTGTTCAGCACGCCCGAGGCCAGCGCGACCATCGAGATCAGGCCGATGTAGGGGAACATCACGCGGGTCATGAAGACGGCCGCGTCGTAGGTCTGGTTGTCGCCGCGAAAGCCGGTCGCGACGATCGTCATGATCACCGGGGCGGCCAGCACGCCGACCAGCGACACCGCGGCCAGCGCCCACGCCATCACGGTGGCGACCGCATCGACCAGCAGCCGGGTCGGCTCGTCGCCGCGCTTGCCGTGGTATTCGCCGAGGATCGGCACGAAGGCCTGCTGGAAGGCGCCCTCGCCGAAGATCCGGCGCAGCATGTTCGGGATGCGGAAGGCGACATTGAACGCGTCGGTCATGTCGGAGGCGCCGAACGCGCGGGCGATCAGGATCTCGCGGATCAGGCCGGTGATGCGCGACAGCATCGTCAGGCCGCTGATGGTGGCGAGCGATTTGAGCAGGTTCAAGGTCGGGGAGGAGAGGAAACGGTTGTGGCGCCGCCGGGACGCGTCGCCGGGCGGCGGATCGCAGTCAGACGGCCGCGGAGCGCCGAAAGTTGCAATGCCACCACACCGGGCGAGCCTGGGCCCGCCAATTGTGGCGCCAATTATACGGATTGGTGTGCGCGGCCCGCCGCCTTCGCCGACGGGCGGGATCTTCCTTGCGGCGGCTTCGATCTTGTGTGTATAATCGCCGATTCGAGAAGATAGTTGCGTTCCGGATTCGTGTGTCAGTGCATCCCGGGTCGCTCTTGTGCAATCCACGCACGCATCTGAATTCAGGATATTTACGAAATGGCAAATTCCGCACAAGCTCGCAAGCGCGCGCGTCAAGCCGTCGCCCAGAACGCGCACAACTCCAGCCTGCGCTCGCGTCTGCGCACGGCCGTCAAGGCAGTCCGCAAGGCGATCGACGCCGGCGACAAGGCCGCTGCTGCCGAGATCTTCAAGAACTCGCAAGCCGTGATCGACAGCATCGCCGACAAGAAGATCGTTCACAAGAACAAGGCAGCGCGCCACAAGTCGCGTCTGTCGGCTGCGATCAAGGCCATGGCCGCCTGATTGCCGCGTTCACCGGCCGCGCCTGGCGCGCGGTCGGCGCAGTAAAAAAGCCCGTCAGATGACGGGCTTTTTGCATTCCGCTTGGCGCTTCGGCATTGCGCTTCGGCGTTGCGCTTCCGATTTGCGGCATTGCGCTTCGTCCTTGCCCTTCGCCCTCGGCGCGCTCCCGCGCTTATTCGTCGATGCACTCAATCCAGCGAGCAGGCCTCGACCAGCTGCAGGTGGTTGTCGCGCGCGAAGTTCAGCACGAAGTCCAGCGCCTTGGGCTCGATCTCGCGCAGCCGCGCATCGACCACCACGCATTTGACGCCGCCGGACATCACCGGGCGCACGTAAGGGGAGTAGGTCAGGCGGGGATCGCCGGTATCGCCGGGCGGGCGGAATTGCGCCATCACGCCGCACAGCCGTTCAGCCCAATCGCTCGGACGGAAGGTCTTGCCTTCCTTGGTGATGCCCTGGATGAAGTACTGGCGAACGGTGGAATTCATGGACTGCGGTGAGGCTGGTGACTCGACGGGAAACCCGCAACGGGCGCCCGTTTGACGCGGCGAGCGGCGATGGGTTCGCGCGAATCTGGCCGGAAGGCGGGGCGTCGGTCGTGGCGGGGGCACTTTTGATGCCGGCGGCGGGCGGCGGCAAGGGTATGCCGGGCCCCGCGTGAATCAGCGAGTATTATATCTTATATAAGACTGCCGCATAAGCCGGGAGGGCTCCCCGGCGGCCCGGCCGTGCGCCCGCCCAGGCTCGCCAAAGCAGGAATAATCCCTTATGATTCCTGAACTCACATTGCGCAAGCGACGCGAAAGGCGGCTCCGCGACAGCGTGGTTCCATGACCGTTCATGGCCTCGCGTGTCCCCATCGAGCCGCCTTCTTTGTTTTATGAGCCCAACGCCGATCAAGCACTACCTCCAATTCAGCGACCTCGATGCGAAGGAGTACGAGTACCTGCTCGACCGCGCCCGGATTCTGAAGACCAAGTTCAAGAACTACGAGACCTGGCATCCGCTGCACGACCGTACGCTGGCGATGATCTTCGAGAAGAACTCGACCCGCACGCGACTGTCGTTCGAGGCCGGCATCCACCAGCTGGGCGGCCACGCGGTGTTCCTGAACACGCGCGACTCGCAGCTGGGCCGCGGCGAGCCGATCGAGGACGCCGCGCAGGTGATCTCCCGCATGGTGGACATCATCATGATCCGCACCTTCGGCCAGGAGATCATCGACCGTTTCGCCGCCCATTCGCGCGTGCCGGTGATCAACGGGCTGACCAACGAATACCATCCGTGCCAGGTGCTGGCCGACGTCTTCACCTATATCGAGCACCGCGGCAGCATCCGCGGCAAGGTGGTGGCGTGGATCGGCGATGCCAACAACATGGCCTATACCTGGATCCAGGCCGCCGAACGGCTGGGCTTCACCTTCCATTTCTCGGCGCCGCCGGGATACCAGCTCGATCCGGCGATGGTGCCCGCCAGCGCCGCGAGCCTGGTCAAGGTCTTCGACAACCCGCTGGCCGCCTGCCAGGGCGCCGATCTGGTGACCACCGACGTCTGGACCAGCATGGGCTTCGAGGCCGAGAACGAGGTCCGCAAGCGCGCCTTCCAGGACTGGATGGTGACCACCGCGATGATGGACCGCGCCAACCCGGACGCGCTGTTCATGCACTGCCTGCCGGCGCACCGCGGCGAGGAAGTCGAGGCCGCCGTGATCGACGGCCCCAAGAGCGTGGTCTGGGACGAGGCCGAGAACCGGCTGCACGTGCAGAAGGCGCTGATGGAGTACCTGCTGTGCGGGCGCTATTGAGCGACGCGTCGGATCGATGATCCGGTCGATCGCCTGGCATCCGAGCCGCGCCGTCCGGCGATGTGGCGCCCAAGCCCGGGCGGTCATGTCAAAATAGCGGCTTTCCGTTTTTCCATATCCGATGTGCGGACTGTCTTACCTGCCGGTCCGCGCCTCTTTTGCGCATCGAGTCGAACATGAGCGATATCAAGAAAGTCGTGCTCGCCTACTCCGGCGGGCTGGACACTTCGGTGATCCTGAAGTGGCTGCAAGACACCTACCAATGCGAGGTGGTCACCTTCACGGCCGACATCGGCCAGGGTGAGGAACTGGAGCCGGCTCGCCAGAAGGCGCTCAAGTTCGGCATCAAGCCCGAAAACATCTTTATCGACGACCTGCGCGAAGAATTCGTGCGCGACTTCGTCTTCCCGATGTTCCGCGCCAATGCGGTCTACGAAGGCGAATACCTGCTGGGCACGTCGATCGCCCGTCCGCTGATCGCCAAGCGCCAGATCGAGATCCTGCGCAGCACCGGCGCCGACGCCGTGTCGCACGGCGCCACCGGCAAGGGCAACGACCAGGTCCGCTTCGAGCTCGGCTATTACGGCCTGGAGCCGGGTGTCAAGGTCATCGCCCCGTGGCGCGAGTGGGATCTGCTGTCGCGCGAGAAGCTGCTGGCCTACGCCGAGAAGGCCGGCATCGAAATCGACATGAAGCACAAGAAGGGCGGCGCGCCGTACTCGATGGACGCCAACCTGCTGCACATCTCGTTCGAAGGCCGCCATCTGGAAGACCCGAAGGCCGAGGCCGAGGAAGACATGTGGCGCTGGACGGTGTCGCCGGAGCAGGCGCCGGACGCGCCCGAGTTCCTCGACATCGAATTCGAGCAGGGCGACATCGTCGCGCTGAACGGCAAGCGCATGTCGCCGGCCGAAGTGCTGACCGAGCTGAACCGCCTGGGCGGCAAGCATGGCATCGGCCGTCTGGACCTGGTCGAGAACCGCTACGTCGGCATGAAGAGCCGCGGCTGCTATGAAACGCCGGGGGGCACGATCCTGCTGCGCGCCCACCGCGCGATCGAATCGATCACGCTGGACCGCGAAGTCGCCCACCTGAAGGACGACCTGATGCCGCGCTACGCCAGCCTGATCTACAACGGCTACTGGTGGAGCCCGGAGCGCCGCGCGCTGCAGGTGCTGATCGACCATACGCAGCAGAACGTCAACGGCTGGGTGCGCGTCAAGCTGTACAAGGGCAACGTCATCGTGCTGGCCCGCGATTCGAAGGACACGCTGTTCGACAAGACCATCGCCACCTTCGACGACGACTTCGGCGCCTACAACCAGGCCGACGCCGGCGGCTTCATCAAGCTGAACGCGCTGCGCATGCGCATCGCCGAGAATGCGCGCCGCCAGCGCGGCAAGTAAGCCGTCAGCGAGCGGCTGCCACGCGCATCGGTAAGGAAGGAGAGGGGCCCAGGCGGCCCCTCTTTTCATGTCCGCGCAGGTTGGCATATGTCCGCGCAGGTCCTTTCAGGCCCACGTAGGTCCATGTGGGTCCGCCCCCCAACATCCATCGTTCATCAGGAGAGTCACCATGAGCCAGTTCGACAATGTTTCCGTCGTCAAGCAAGCCAATCTGTATTTCGACGGCAAATGTGTCAGCCACACCGTGCTGTTTCCGGACGGCACCCGCAAGACGCTGGGCGTGATCTTCCCCGCCTCGCTGACCTTCAAGACCGGCGCGCCGGAAATCATGGAGATCAACGCCGGCGTCTGCCGCGTGCGGCTGGCGGGCTCCGACGAATGGCAAACCTACGGCGCGGGCCAGCAGTTCAACGTCCCGGGCGACAGCAGCTTCGATATCGAGGTGCAGCAGACGCTCGACTACGTCTGCCACTTCGGCTGATCGCTCGCCGCGCGTCCGCGGCCGCGCGCATGGCGCGGCCGTCTCTCCTGATCGTCCCCCTTGATCGCCCCGCTTCACGGAGTTCCGCATGGCCAATCGACACAAGCCGATCAATCTCGCCCTGCAGGGCGGCGGCGCGCACGGCGCCTTCGGTTGGGGCGTGCTCGACGCGCTGCTGGAGGATGGCCGCCTGCGTTTCGACGGCATCAGCGGCACCAGCGCCGGCTCCATGAACGCGGTGGTGATGATCGACGGCCTGCTCGAAGGCGGGCCTGAGCGCGCGCGAGAGAAGCTGCACGACTTCTGGTTCGGCGTGTCGCGCGCCGGCTCGCCGTTCTCGACGCTGGGCCAGCAGACGGTCGACTGGCTGTCGGGCCAGCCCGGCAACAGCTGGCCGCTGCAGGACTGGATGCGGATGTGGTCCGGCTGGTGGAGCGCGACCGCGCAGGGCAGCACGTTCAACCCCTTGCGCTCGCTGCTCGAGGATCAGGTCGACTTCGAGCGCGTGCGAGCCTGCCCGGAAACGAAGCTGTTCGTCGCCGCCACGGACGTCAACAGCGGCAACGTGCGGGTGTTCCAGACCGCCGATCTCACCGTCGACGCGGTGCTGGCCTCGGCCTGTTTGCCGTACCTGTATCCGGCCATCGAGATCGGCGAGCGGTACTACTGGGACGGCGGCTACATGGGCAATCCGGTGCTGTTCCCGTTCTTCTACCAGACCGCGACGCGCGACATCCTGGTCGTCCATATCAATCCGATCTCGCGCCCCGACGTGCCCACGCAGCCGCAGGAAGTGATGGAGCGGCTCAACGAGATCACCTTCAACGCGTCGCTGCTGCGCGAGATGCGCGCGATCGCCTTTGTGCAGAAGCTGCTCGACGAGGAGTGGCTCAAGCCCGAATACCGCGACAAGCTCAAATACATCCTGCTGCATTCGATCCGCGCCGACGAGGCGCTGGCGGACCTGTCGTCGTCGACCAAGCTGGTGACCGACTGGAATTTCCTGCTGATGCTGCGCGAGCGCGGACGCACCGCCGCGCAGGCCTGGCTCGAGCAGCATTACGAGGCCGTCGGCAAGCGCGGCACCGTCGATATCCGCAAGGAGTTCCTGCAGGATCTGCCGTTGTAACCGGTCAGCGCGCAAGCACCGGCGGGCAACCTCGGCGGCCAACATCGGCGGCCAACATCGGCGGGGAACCATCGAGCCGCTGTGGGCATGCTCCCCTCTCCCGCGGGCCGGGGGAGGGGGGAAAGGGCGCTCGCAGTACCGCCGAAGCTACCGCCGGAACTACCGTCCGGACTACAGCACCACCGGCTCGGGCTCGATCCCGACGCCAAAGCGCTCCCGCACCGTATCGGCGATGCGCCCCGCCAGCGCCAGCAGCGCACGGCCGTCGCCGCCGCCATGGTGCACGAGCACCAGCGCCTGCCGCTCGTGCACGCCGACCGGGCCTTCGCGCAGGCCCTTGAATCCGCAGCGATCGATCAGCCAGCCCGCGGCAAGCTTGTAGCTGCCGTCCGGCTGCAGATGGCTGACCAGGTCCGGATGCGCGGCCACCAGCGCGTCGCGCTGGGCGGCGCTGACCACCGGGTTCTTGAAGAAGCTGCCGGCATTGCCCAGCACCGCGGGGTCGGGCAGCTTGCGCTGGCGGATCGCGATGACCGCGTCGCGGATCGCGGCCGCATCGGGCGCCGGATGATCGTGCAGCTCGCGGGCGAGTTCGGCATAGCCGAGCGCCGGCTGCCAGCGGCGCGGCAGGCGCAGCGTGACCGCGGTGATCACGTAGCGATCCCGGCCGGCTTGCTTGAACAGGCTGTCCCGATAACCGAAGGCGCAATCGCTCAGACTCAGCGTGACAAAGCCGCGGGTTTGCCGGTCCCAGGCGCGCAGGCTGTCAAAGCGCTCGCGCAGCTCGACGCCATAGGCGCCGATGTTCTGGATCGGCGCGGCGCCCACGCTGCCGGGAATCAGCGCCAGGTTCTCGAGCCCCGGCATGCCGTCGGCGATGGTCCGATTGACGGTTGCGTGCCAGTTCTCGCCGGCACCCACCGTCACCAGCCAGGCGTCGTCGTCGCTGGCGACGGTGTAGCCCGGAATCTGCATCAGCAGCACGACCGCATCGAGATCGCCGGTCAGCACCACGTTGCTGCCGCCGCCCAGCACGACCACCGGCCGCTGCGCGGCGCGGGGGTCGGCGAGCGCCTCGACGAGGTCGCTTTCGCTGCGCACCGCCATCGCGAAGCGCGCGCGTACGTCGAAACCCAATGTGTTGTGCTGGCGCAGCGGATAAAATTCGTGGAAATCTGCCATGCGGAAAAAGTTGCCGGACGAGGATGCCCGAACAGGGGGATGGAGCGGAACGGCCTGGACTGCAGGGTTGGCTGGATTATACGGAACCGCCGGCGAGGGCCGGCCAGGTTCAGGGATCGAACAGGGTACCGAGGTCCGAGGTACCGGAAATACAGAAGGAGTAGGCGATGCCGTCGTTTGACGTGGTGTGCGAAGCGAATATGGTCGAGGTCAAGAATGCGGTCGAGCAGGCCAACAAGGAAATCTCGACGCGCTTCGACTTCAAGGGTTCCGATTCCCGTGTCGAGCAGAAGGAAGGCGAACTGACCGCGTTTGCCGATGACGACTTCAAGCTCGGCCAGGTCAAGGACGTGTTGCTCAGCAAGATGGCCAAGCGCAATGTCGACGTGCGCTTCCTCGACTATGGCAAGACCGAGAAGATCAGCGGCGACAAGGTCAAGCAGGTCATCACGATCAAGAAGGGCGTCACCGGCGATCTGGCCAAGAAAATCGTGCGCATGATCAAGGACAGCAAGATCAAGGTGCAGGCCAGTATCCAGGGCGATGCGGTGCGCGTGTCGGGCGCGAAGCGCGACGATCTGCAAAACGTGATTGCGATGCTGCGCAAGGACGTGTCCGAGGCACCGCTGGACTTCAACAACTTCCGGGACTGAAGTCCGGATCGGGGCCTGATGGGCCCTGGGATGCCGACGCGGCCTGTCCGAAGGCCGCGTCTTCCTTCCGGCCTGCTCTTTACGGGGCCGTCTTATTGTGGGGGCAGGCCGCCGATCTTCGCGCCGGCCTTGATGCCCTTCTGCGCGAACCAGCCCTGGTTCATCTCCAGCGCATAGCGGATCGCCGCCTTCGGGCAGTGGTTGTCCTCGCTGTGCGGCCGCATGTCCTCGATGTTGACGATGGTGCCGTCGTCGGCCAGGAAGGCGATCGACAGCGGCAGCTCGGTGTTCTTCATCCAGAAGCAGTGACCAGCCTTCTGCTCGAACACGAACAGCATGCCGGCGTTGGCGGGCATCGACTTGCGGTACATCAGCCCTTGCTGGCGGGATTGCTGATCGGCGGCGACCTCGGCGCGGATCACGTACATGCCCGCGCTCAGCGACACCACCGGCAGCCGCTGCTGCGTTTGGCTTTGCGCGTGCGCGAGCGGGGTCAGCAGCGCTGCGCCGCAGGCCAGCGCAGCGAGCCGGCGCGCCAGGCGAAGGCGGGACGAAGACAGCGGAGTGCAATCGAGCGGGGCGGCGGACGACGGACGGCGGACAGGCATGGCGGGAATGGCGAAGGTCATGTCGGCGGAGTCAGGAAAACGCAGCGCGAGTGCGGCGCAAACACAGCGGAACGCAGCCGCAAGCATAGCGCAGCGCGGCTAGGCCGGCCGCCGGCGGCGGTTGGGACCGGCAGTCCGGTCCGAGTCGGTACGGCCGGCGTTGGTGCGGCCGGTGTTGGTACGACCCGCGTCGGTACGGCGGGCCTTGGCAGGGTCGGCGTTGTCAGGGCCCGTGTCGGTGCGGTCCGGATTGGTGCGGCCGGCGTTCGTGCGACCCGGGCTCGTGCGACCCGGGTTCGTGCGGCCCGGGTTCGTGCGGCCCGGGCTGGTGCCGCCGGGATTCGACCGAGGCCGGACGGGCGTGGCGCCACGGGCAGGCCCGCTCATGCCCAGGCTCTGCGGCGCGACCTCCTGCCATTGCCCCGGGTCGAGACCCAGCTGGCGCAGGTCCAGCGCGCCGATGCCGACCCGGACCAGCCGCAGCGTCGGGTAGCCGACCGCCGCGGTCATGCGGCGCACCTGCCGGTTCTTGCCCTCGTGGATCACGATCTCCAGCCACTGCGTCGGGATCGCGGCGCGAAAGCGGATCGGCGGCGTGCGCGGCCACAGGAAATCCGGCTCGTCGATCAACGTGGCCTGCGCCGGCAGGGTTTGGAAGTCGCCAAGGTCGAGGCCGGCGCGCAGCCGGGCCAGCGCGGCCTCGTCCGGCACGCCTTCGACCTGCGCCAGATAGGTCTTGGCCAGCTTCTGGCGCGGGTCGGCGATGCGCGCCTGCAGCACGCCGTCATCGGTCAGCAGCAGCAGCCCCTCGCTGTCGGCGTCGAGCCGGCCGGCGGGATAGACGTCCGGCATCGCGATCCAGTCGGCGAGCGTCTGCCGGCTCGGATGGGGCGAGAACTGGCTCATGGTGCCGAACGGCTTGTTCAGGGCGATCAATGTCATGGGGAAACCGGTGCGGGAAAGGCGCCAGTATGCCGCAGCGGGCATGACGCAAGCGGCTGTCCGGGATGGCGGATGATGAAAAATTGCTGCATAATACGAAACCGGTCTTGTGTCTTATATAAGACCCAGATAGGACGCAGTCTCGCGATGCAGCAATGCCGGTGTCGCGAGGGCCGTTACAATGCCTCCCGCTAGGCCCGCATTTCGCCGTCTGGTCACGAACCCGCCGGCCGTTCGAAAACCCCCGTTCCGTACTGGAGACGTCATGTACCAACACATCAAGGTCCCGGCCGGTGAGAAGATCACGGTCAACCAGGATCTCTCGCTGAATGTTCCGGACAACCCGATCATCCCTTATATCGAAGGCGACGGTACCGGCTTCGATATCACCCCGGTGATGATCAAGGTGGTGGACGCGGCCGTGGCCAAGGCCTACGCCGGCAAGCGCAAGATCTCCTGGATGGAGATCTACGCCGGCGAGAAGTCGACCAAGGTCTATGGCCCGGATGTGTGGCTGCCCGACGAAACCCTGGACGTGCTGCGTGAATACGTGGTCTCGATCAAGGGCCCGCTGACCACGCCGGTCGGCGGCGGTATCCGCTCGCTGAACGTCGCGCTGCGCCAGCAGCTGGACCTGTATGTCTGCCTGCGCCCGGTGCGCTATTTCAAGGGCGTCCCCTCGCCGGTGCGCGAGCCCGAGAAGACCGACATGGTGATCTTCCGTGAGAACTCGGAAGACATCTACGCCGGTATCGAGTGGGAAGCCGATAGCGAGCAGGCCAAGAAGGTCATCGCCTTCCTGCAGAACGAAATGGGCGTCAAGAAGATCCGCTTCCCGGAAACCTCGGGTATCGGCGTCAAGCCCGTGTCGAAGCAGGGCACCCAGCGCCTGGTCCGCAAGGCCATCCAGTACGCGATCGACAACGACAAGCCCTCGGTGACCCTGGTCCACAAGGGCAACATCATGAAGTTCACCGAAGGCGGCTTCCGCGATTGGGGCTACGAGCTGGCGCAGAAGGAATTCGGTGCCGAGCTGATCGATGGCGGCCCGTGGTGCAAGTTCAAGAATCCGAAGACCGGCAAGGACATCATCGTCAAGGACGCGATCGCTGACGCGTTCCTGCAGCAGATCCTGCTGCGTCCCGCCGAGTACTCGGTGATCGCCACGCTGAACCTGAACGGCGACTACATCTCCGACGCGCTGGCCGCGCAGGTCGGCGGCATCGGCATCGCGCCGGGCGCCAACCTGTCGGATTCGGTGGCGATGTTCGAAGCGACCCACGGTACCGCGCCGAAGTACGCCGGCAAGGACTACGTGAATCCGGGTTCGGAAATCCTGTCGGCCGAAATGATGCTGCGCCATATGGGCTGGACCGAGGCGGCGGACCTGATCATCTCGTCGATGGAGAAGTCGATCCTGTCGAAGAAGGTCACGTACGACTTCGCCCGTCTGCTCGAAGGCGCGACCCAGGTCTCGTGCTCGGGCTTCGGTCAGGTGATGATCGACAATATGTAAGGCAGTATCAGGGCGTTTCACTACGACCCACGAGCCCCGGTGCCACAAGGCTTCCGGGGCTTTTTTTGTTTCACCTCGTTTCGCGTAGAATCAGGAAGTCCCTCACTAACTGAGGGGGTTCGTGAGGGGGTTCCCTCACTAAAACGGGAAAAATCCTCACTAATGAGGGGTCATGACGAGACGAGTGCGGCACTTCAATTACACGCTGACGCCGACCCGCCTGAACAATGCGAAGCCGAAGGATCGGCCCTACAAGCTGACCGACGGCGGCGGCCTGTTCGTCCAGATCGAGCCAGGCGGGACCAAGACCTGGCGTTATCAATACGTGCTGAACGGCAAGCGGCGGGAAGTGAAGGTCGGCCGCTATCCCGAACTGGGTGTGGCCGATGCGCGCGACCTGCACGCGGAATACCGGGCGATGGTCGAGCGAGGCATCAATCCGGCCGATCACCGGCGCGCCGAGCTCGAGGCCAGAAAGGAGCAGGAGGCCAAGGAGAACGAGGCGGGATCATTCAGGGCGTTTTCCTTGGTCTGGCTGGATGAGAAGCTGGCCACCAAGAGCGACGGGTACCGGGCCCAGGTACGGTCCCGCCTGGAGCGCTTTGTCTGGCCGGAGATCGGCGGAATGCAGTTGCCTGACGTTCGGCCGGCACACGTCCTCAAGATCATCGAGGCGCGACGGGCGACGCCCGTCACAGCGGAGGGGGTGAGGGTCATCATCCAACAGGTATTCAACTATGCCATCCAGAAGCTGCTGGTTGAATCCAACCCTGCCGCGCCGCTGCGGGGTGTCATAGCGGTGCCGGCGCGCGAGCACCATCGTCATCTCAATGAGGCCGAGCTCGGCGCCTTCTGGCGCGCGCTTGGTCGACAAAACGCGCATCCGTCCACGGTGGCCGCCGCCCGCATGCTGATGTACTCGATGTGTCGGAAGAACGAGGTGTTGCGCGCGACCTGGACTGAAATCGACCTTGAGCGGGCGGTGTGGGAGGTGCCGGCCGAGCGCATGAAGGCGCGCCGGCCGCACCGCGTCTACCTGTCTCGCCAGGCCATCGAAGTGCTGAAGGTCCAGAAGGCGATAACAGGCGGGGAAGGGTACGTTTTCCCCTCGCCACAGATCCGCACGATGCCGCTGGCGGACGCAACCTTGAATCACCTGTTCAAGCGCCTGGACTTCGGCGTGCCGGACTTCTCGCCCCACGGCACGCGTGGCACCGCGGCAACGCTCCTCCGGGAGCATGGGTTTGGCCGGGACGTGGTGGAACTGCTTCTGGCACACACCGAGCGGAACAAGACCGCCGCCAGCTATCACCATCACGAGCTCGAGCCGGAGCGCCGGCGCGCGCTGCAATACCTGGCGGACGAGATCGATCGGCAAGCGGCCGCCAGTCGGAATCAACAACGGGAGGTGGAAGGTGACGCAAGACTACCGGCATAAGCTGACAAGGGCGGATCTCAAGTGGTTCAGCGTGGAGCCTTATGAGGCCGCGAGGGGACTTACCGCGCGGGAATGGGCGGAGCAGCTCAATCTACGGAAGCTGATGTTCGTCCTTGCAGAGCCGCCGATGAGAGAAGCGCTGGACGTTGCAGGGATGGTGGTGGAGCTTCTGCGCGCGCCCTTGCGGAAAACCGACAATGCGCTGTTGTCGCTTCCGCGGCGCGGACCCACGGTGTCCGATTTGACGATCGACCAGGTGTACAACATGCGCTATGCCCTTGATGGCCTACCGGTGCTCGAGCAGTGTATTGCCTATGAGAAGGAGCGAGAAGGTGACGATCTGTCTGTTCCTAACTTGCCCTGGCAGAAGTACCGGAGCGTGATCGGGCAGAGCTTCGATGACTATGTCAGAGAGAATGAAATATTCCATGCTGGCACGCAGGTGAATGTAGATCTGAACGCCAGTGACTCGGAAATTCTGGCGGATTTCAAGGACTGGCTGGCACAGAAGCGCAGGGCGGCCGGCTCTATGGCCGCCAAGCGAAGAACTGACAACAAGGACTTCGAAAGCTGGGTGAAGAACCGTGTGCTGCCCTATATCGACCTATTGCTGCTGAGCCAGGCAACAGGCCGGCCCTTGACGCATTCTCTTGCTGGCGAGCTGCTCTTTTGGGATGAGGACGTGGACGCCACTGAGAAGGTCCGGAAGACGGTTCGACCGCTTGCCATGCAGCTGTTGGACTCACAATTCATCGCCGCCATTGAGCGCCAACCGGACGGGGTGGAAGGAAAATCCTGAAAAACTGTTCCGGGCGGTTCCAGCGTAAAACCCACTGCCGGGGGGCGAAATCTCGCTCCAACGGCCCGGATTAATTCTCCTCGTGTTTGCTCCCTCGCTCTGATGGAGCGAAAGCAAAAGAATGCCGACACTCTCCACTCAATGAGGTGTCTTGGCATGTCAGGAAAAACCGTAGCAGTACGCGATCTGCCGCAGACAGGGTTTGTGCGACAGTCGCAGCTCATTCCCACCATCCTTCCATTCTCGGGGCCGACTCTTTGGCGGAAGGTTGCCGCTGGAACGTTCCCCAAGCCGGTGAAGCTCTCCGCCCGCATCACCGCTTGGCGAGTCGAGGACGTGAGGAAGTACCTCGAGGATCCGATCGGCTATCGCGTGCCGGAGGCGGCATGACCGCTCTCCTCGACATCGAACGCAACAGCAGCGAGCGGCTGCGCGTGGAGATCTGCGAGTACAAGGGCAAGACCTACATTGATCTCCGGGTTTGGTTTCTCGATCGGGACGAATACAAGCGATCGAGCAAGGGCGTCATGCTTCGCCCGACGCAGGTGCCGCAGATCATTCAGGGCCTGATGCTCGCGACCCAGGCGGTGGACCCGAACGGAGGGCGCTGACATGGGCCCACGCCGTTTCACAGCGGTTCGCACAGCCTCTTGTAAACCGCTGTGGCTGTGCTATCCTGCAGGCTCAGTCGAAACAACGACTGGCGGGTTTAGCAGCCCGAATCACGATGGCGGACAGCCGCCCAACGCGGCATTTTTTTCGTCCGTATTGCCTTCGCGTGCCCATTTCATTGGGCGGGCCTTGGTGGGGAGCCTTCGGGCTCGCCAGTGCCATCGTGCTGGTCTGCTAACCCACCTCGTGCTCGCCCACCCGTTTAGCAGCGGACGGCGAGCCTCCAAACTCACGATGGAGGCCGCAATGCCTAATGCCCCCGCTCGCCCGCTCGAGGCGACCGTCTACACATCCCAGAAGTTTCTCCAAGAGCCCGTCCAGCAGCCGGTGCGCCGCGGTCGTCTGCCGCGCGCCATCCCGCGCATCCCGACGATTCTGCGTGAGCGTAGATTCGCCCAGTTCACGGCCAGCCACCAGACCGACGCGTCGACGCCGGACTATCACGCCATTCAGATCGTGCGGAACGAAGACCTGACGCGGGAGGTGTATCTGCATGGCAAGTACAAAGATGACCTGACGTACACCGCTGAGGCACTGTCGGACGTCTTGCGACACATCGAGGAGAAGTTTGGCGTGCGAGCGCCACAGGCGGAGGCCGTCCGCCCGTCGGCTCCCGTGCTGCGTCTCTGCCAGGCGGAGGTGCGTCATGGCTGAACTTCACAGCATTGCGGAGGCGCGCCGGCGTCGGGAGGACCGGGCAGCCGCGGTGGCGGCGGACCACGCTGGCCAGCCGAAGGACAGCATCTTGATCCGCGTCGGCCCCGACGGGTTCGCCTACTCGCTCTGCGGCATTCCTGCTTCGTCGCGCCGACTGACTGCCCAGGCGCTGTCCAAGGTGCTTACCGCGATCCTGGAGGACTGACCATGGCGCTCATTCCTCACGTCCGTCGAAGTGGTCTGGGTGGGTATGTAGCCAGCCGCTACTACAACCGTCGTCGCGCCATTCTGCGGCGCGCCGCCGCTGCCTTCTGGCGACTGCTGGGGGCCTGACCATGCGTGTGCCTTCATGGTTGCAGGAGCTGGACAGCGCCCGCCAGCAGGGTTTGATGCCCAAGGACAGGTATCTAGTGCTGTCCCTCGGCGTGCAGCTCGCTCCGAGCCTGCCCGTTATCGACGTCCCATCCGACTACTGGCCATCAGAGGAGGACAGTCTGGCGGCTCTCGCAGCTCTAGATGTCGAGGTGGTGTTTTCCGAGGGGGAGCGGTTCGGACGCCTCCGGGATCTGTGCTCACGAATCCTTGCCGCGGAGCCTCGCCGGCTGCTGCTGATGGCAATGAATGACAAGCCGGCTCTGATGGCATTGAAGAAGGGGGTTACATGGCATTGAACCTGGCAGTAGCGGACGGCCAGACCGATGCGGCGTATAGGGTGAAGAGCACCACGGGCGTTCACCTGATCCGCGGGTCGGATGTCCGGCCTGAGCCGATTACCTGGCTGTGGCAAGACTGGCTCCCGGCTGGGAAGCTGACCATTCTCGCCGGGGACGCCGGCACCGGGAAGACGACGCTGACCCTTGGTCTCGCCGCGACCGTGACCGCCGCTGGCCGGTGGCCAGACGGAACGCCATGCCGGCAGGCTGGCAACGTCCTCATCTGGTCCGGGGAGGACAACGTGGCTGACACGCTGGCGCCTCGGCTGATGGCGGCCGGCGCCGACATGGCCCGGTGCTACTTCATCGCTGCCACCGTGGAGGCGGGGGATTCTCGCCCGTTTGATCCAGCCGAGGACATGGTGCTGCTGGCCGAACGGATGAGGGAAATCGGAGGCGCGTCGCTCCTGATCGTGGATCCGATCGTGAGTGCCGTAACCGGGAACATGGACAAGGCCAATGACGTGCGCCGGAGCCTGCAAGCCCTTGTCGACTTGGGTAGCGCGGAAGGCTGCGCCATTCTGGGGATCACGCACTTCACGAAGGGTAGCGCCGGCGCTAGTCCATTGCATCGCGTCACCGGCTCCCAGGCATTCGGCGCCCTTGCCCGGATGGTGCTGGTCGCCGGGAAGCGGGAAGGTTCCACCGAGCGGGCGGTAACGCGGGCGAAGTCGAACATCGCGCCGGACGGCGGCGGGGTGACCTACAGCATCGACGTCACGGAGATCGAGGCGGGCATCACGGCGTCGCGGGTGTTGTGGGGCAGCCCCATCAATGGCACCGCTCGCGAAATCCTGGGGGACATGGAATACCAGGAGGACGATGACGAGGCGCGCGATCTGGAACGCTTCCTGATGGATCTTCTTGCCGACGGTCCGGTGTACGTCGGCGACATCGAAAGGGATGCCCGCGGCGCTGGCTTCAGCATGTCTACGGTGCGCCGGACAGCGAAGAAACTCGGTGTCGAGATGCGGAAAGACCCCGAGTTCAAGGGGCGCTGGAGGTGGGCTCTGGCGGGCCCATAGTTTTCATACTTTCCATACTTCTACGCGCGTAAGTATGGAAAGTATGGGGGTGGTTTGGAAAGTATGACGAGCAAAACAGAGGGGGAAAGTGGAGGTGGCGACCCCCCTAAGGTGCTCAGTTCTTGCCTAACTTGCTCAGTGTTTTCTCTGAGCAACTTAGGGTTTTTTGAGCGCCTTAGGCAAATTTTGTCCAAGAGAGAGGACTGGAATGGAATTCACGCAAGAGATGCGCAAGGCTTTCATGCAAGGAAGGACGGGCATTACGGAGTTCCTGACGTTGTGGGCAGAGCAATTGCCGCCTGACCGACTGGCCCAGCTGATGGGCTTCCTTGATAAGGGGCTGAGGCTGGGTTTGCAAATGACAACCACTGGCGCACCGGAGGTGAATATCACCTTGACGGATGCCGCGGGCGGCATGCAGGTCCTGCAGTCATTTGAGTTCCGCGATCCCTGCAAGCACTGAACCACCAGTTGTAAACCGTACCGATCGGTCGTAAACTATTGCCTGTGCCCACCGGGATGGTGGGTGCGACCTTCCAAATCATCGCGGGATGCGTGTGACCGAAGGCGAGAAAGGGACCGATCAGTCGGTGCCTGTACCCGTTTTCGTGAGGCATTCCGTGACAGACCTACGATTTTCTCCTGCAGCACGCTTTGAAACCCGCGCAGTCGCCGAATCGGGACTGATCGAGGGGTTTGCGTCGACCTTCAACGGCCCGCCTGACAGCCACGGCGATATTGTTTCTCCTGGCGCCTTCGCTGCTTCTCTGCGCGAACATGCCGCGCGCGGGACTGCGCCGGCCATGCTGTGGTCCCATAAGCCGTCCGAGCCCATTGGCCGTTGGATCGACCTTCAAGAGACGAGAGACGGGCTCCTCGTGACGGGCAAGCTAAACCTCGAGTCGACACGCGGCCGAGACGCATATGCCCACCTCAAGGCCGGGGACGTTACCGGTCTCTCTATCGGCTTTCAGGTCGCCCCAGGCGGGCAGGAGTACCGGGGCGATGTGCGTGTCCTCAAGAGTGTCGACCTGGCAGAGATTTCCATCGTCTCTATGCCAGCCAACCGAGATGCGCTCATCACGGCGGTCAAGTCTCGTGCCGGCTCGAAGCCGCAGACCATTCGCGAGCTTGAGCGCGCGTTGCGTGACATGGGTTTCAGTCAAAAGGAAGCATCCGGTATCGCGCTCCACGGATGGCGCGATGCGGACAGCGGCTCCGAACTTCGAGAGGCCGTCCTTGCCATCCGTGAATTCACACAACAGTTGAAAGGAGCCTAAGCATGGCCGTAGATCTTGAAGTGAAGGAAATCGTCGCAGCCGTTCAGCACCTGAAGGCGGCCACCATGGAAAAGGTTGCCAAGGTGGAAGGCGCCGTGAGCGATCTGAACGAGAAATCGGCCGCGTTGAGCGATCGCATGCTCGGGATGGAGCAGGCGCTGGTGAAGGGCCTGAAGAATGCCGGTGGTGGTGGCGATTCCGCCTTCGAAGGTCCGGGGCAGGCTCTTATGGAGAAGCGGGACCTGATCGAGCAGTTGCGCGATGGCACTGCTAAGTCCATTCGCTTTGCGGTTAAGGGTTTCCACCCAATCGAGCAGAAGGCTGTCACTACGGCAACTTTCCCGGTTGTGGCCGCGCGTGATCCGGAGATGTATTACGAGCTGACCCGGCCGATGAGCGTGCGGGACCTGCTGATTACTCGCCCCACGGCGGCTGGTGTGGTGGAGTACGTGAAGGCCCAACGAAGCGGCAATGCAGCTCCTCAGTACGACCCCGATACGAACACCTCAGACGGCGCCCTCAAAAAGCAGCTGGATGTTACGTTCTCTTTGGAGAACGCGAAGGTCAGCACCATTGCGTGCTGGGTGCCGGTATCGCGCCAGGCGCTGGACGATGTTGAAGAGCTGCAATTCTTCCTCAACACCACGTTGCTGGACGCGGTCCGCGAGGAAGAGGATCGGCAACTTCTGTATGGTAGCGGCGTCGCCAATAACCTTGAGGGTTTGATGACGCAGGCAACCGCCTACAACCGCGGGCAGACGGGCGACCGAGCTAACGACACGCTGCGTCGTGCTATCACTCAGGTCCAGCTCGCGCGCGGCACGCCGACGGGCATTGTCTTGAATCCTCAGGGCCTTGAGCGCCTGGAGCTCGAAACCGATCAACAAGGCCGTTATCTGATGACTTTCGATGTTACGGTCAACGGCCGTAGCGTGACATGGCGGGTTCCTGTTGTTGCCACCGACGCGATGGCGGCTGACGACTTTCTTGTCGGAGACTTTGTGCGAGCCGCCCGGTTGTATGACCGTCAGAACGCGACCGTGATGATCTCGCTTGAACACGCCGATTTCTTCGTTCGAAACATGGCGGCAATTCTGGCCGAAGAGCGGCTGACGCTGGCGACTCCGCGACCGCAATTGTTGGTGAAAGGCACGTTTGCCGCTGCCGCTTAATGCTGTTTCCTTGGCGTACGGCGTACGGCGTATAGCTGGTGCCAGGGCGCGGATTAGTCGGCGAGTCCCGCGGCTCAAAGTAACCCCGACAGCCCGCAGCGCTAATCCTCAGCGCGTGGCGGGCATTCTCATTTGGCGAACGAAAGGACACAGACCCACGTCGTTGCCCACCCCTCTCTTTGGGCGTCATGTAACATCGGCGGTTCGTTCGGTTATACAGATGGGAAGGGGTGATGACGGGTCTAGTGATTGAGCTCCAGCAGGAGGCTTTGGATCCAACCAAGCCGGTGTCGTCGCTGCTGCGCAAGGCCTTGGTTGTGTCCCGGAAACTTGGTCTGGATGATACGGAGGCATGGCTGAGCGCAGAGCTAAACGGCTACCAGGAAGACTGTCCTCCCTACCGCCGGATCACCGGGGAGATCAAGGTCTTCAACCCATACAATGGATGGATACCGCTCCACTTTGCGAAACCTTCGGACGCTGAGGTCTTGCGGCATCGGAACTGCGGCCAACCCATCGCAGAGTTGGAAGAACTCCTGAAGTCGGACGACAAGGCGACTTACCAGATGCAGTTTTCTCCCAAGCTGCAAAAGCAGCTTATGGACAGAATGGAGTTTGGCATGCAGCCAGCTCTAGTGGTGAGCCGGACCGCTCTCGTCCGCATTGTCGACACGGTGCGCAATATGGTTCTCGAATGGGCCTTAAAGCTGGAGAGGGATGGTGTCGTAGGCGAAGGCATGACCTTCTCCGCCCAGGAGAAGCAGAACGCGCAGAGCGCTTCCGTGATCTACCAAATTCAGAACCAGACTGTTGTGCAATCCATGCACGCATCTCAGATCCAACAGGGCACCAACGCTTCAACTCAAAACTATGCGCCCTCTGCCGGGTTTGATGCAGAGGCAGTCCGCGGTCTACTTCGCGAACTACGAGAGCTGGTCAAGGGGCTTGCACTCCCGCCTCTTGTCGCGCAGGAGCTTGAGGCCGATTTGTCCACCATCGAAGCGCAAGCGGCTGCGCCTCGACCCAAGGTCTCGATCCTGCGTGAATCCGTGGCGAGCGTGCGCAACGTCCTTGAGAATGCAATTGGCGGGGCCTTGGGCAGCGCCATCCCTGCGCTTCCGAGCATCCTGCAGAAGCTTGGGGAGTTGGTCGGATAGCCCGCTCCCATCTCCCTGCCTCATCGCCGGCCGGCGGAGTCTGCTGGCAGTCGGTGGGGTTCGGCGTCTTCCCTTGCTGGGGGGCGATGCCCCTTGGGCTGACGGCTCCCCTTGTCCGGTACCAGGCAATGGATCGAGGGAAAATCGGAAGGCACGGGGGAGGGTGGGTCGAAACCGTAGGGCTTTGTCACCGTCGGCACGGGCGCCAGCCTTTTTTTCACGCCGTCGGTTGAGAAAAACCGTTTTTTCTCAACTGACGCAGAAAACGGGAAGGGCAAAGCGCAGGTAGTGAGGGGGTTGGTGAGGGTGTTCGGATGGCCGACTCGCCGCTTCCTAGGTGCGGTGCGGCTTTGCGGGCGGTTGACGCAGAATGATCGACAACATGTAATCGCCCGCTTCGCGCGCGTCGCGTTGCCTCTGGCTGCGCGGTGCGCGGTGTTGGCGCGAACCCCCGTTGCCGTCAGGTAGCGGGGGTTGTTTTTTGAGCCGGGTTTAAAGCGGGCCGATGTAGGCGACCAAGGTGGACGCCCAACGTGGGCGGCCAAGGTCGGCGGCCAAGGTGGGCAGCCAAGGCCGGCGGCCAAGGTCGGCAGCCAAGGTGGGTCGCCAAGGCGGGTGGCCAAGTTCGGCGGCCAAGGTGGGTGGCCAGGATCTATGGCCCAGGGAGGTGGTCGATGTGGGCGGCCGATATGGGTCACCGATGCCGGCGGCCAATGTGGGCGGCCGATGCGGGGCTGCCGGAATGGAAAAGGCCCGGCATTGCCGGGCCCTTTCCCCAGGATTCAACGACCTGCGCCTCGGCAATCGATGATCCGATTGCCCCCGCCGGACGCCTGCCGCCGAAGCCTGTAGCGACCGCCGCGCGCTCTGTCGGCCGGTGCGGTCGCGATGTCGCGCTCAGGCGGCGCTCTGGATGTTCGTGGCTTGCTTGCCCTTCGGACCTTGCACGATTTCGAATGAAACGCGCTGGCCCTCTTTCAGGGTTTTGAAGCCATTCATCTGGATAGCCGAAAAGTGCGCAAACAGTTCTTCGTTACCGTCGTCCGGGGTGATAAACCCGAAGCCCTTGGCATCATTGAACCATTTGACCGTACCGCTTGCCATAAACTCCCCCAACGAAAAAACAGATTTCAAACAGGGGGGCGCTCAGGCCAGCCGCCGGCGCAACGCACCGTTGCACCAAACACTGCAGCGCCTCTGTCGAGGCGCCGCTGCCAGCTCCGTAGGCCTCCCTGCTCACGGAGCACTCGAGGTCCGGTCTGTTGCTTTGGCTCGCGGGACCGGACCTGAATGTCCGAACGATTCTTCTGGCAAACAATCAGACTGTCAACCCGGCACATTCCCGACCCTGATGCCAATGTGGCAGGAATGGGACGGCGGGCAACCGTGCTACTGTGACGGCTCGCGCAGCGCGCATTGGCACGCCCTCGGGCACGCCGTTCCCCGCTGCGCCGGGCGGCGCGGTTGGAGGGGCGAGGATTGGTCCGGAAATGGTAGCTGGCCCTTGAAACCGACAGCTTTTGCCCAAATTGCAGACTTGAGCGGAGGGGTTAGAATAAAGCCATGGCTACACGGCTGGCGAATGTCCCACAACGCGATGCAGGCACCGTACTGGAGCGGAAAGAGCAGGCGCTCAAACCGCCGGCCATGTACAAGGTCGTCCTGCTGAACGACGACTACACTCCGATGGAGTTTGTCGTCATGATCCTGCAACAGTATTTCAGCAGGGACCGAGAAACGGCGACGCAAATCATGCTGACCGTCCATCGGGAAGGCAAGGGAGTCTGCGGTATCTATACCAGGGATATCGCCGCGACGAAGGTCGAGCTGGTGTCAACGCACGCGCGGCAGGCAGGGCATCCACTGCAGTGCGTGATGGAGGAAGCATGATTGCGCAAGAACTGGAAGTCAGCCTGCATATGGCCTTCGTCGAGGCCAGGCAGGCACGCCACGAATTCATCACCGTGGAGCACCTGCTGTTGGCGTTGCTGGACAACCCGACCGCAGCGGAAGTTCTGCGCGCCTGCGCGGCCAATATCGAGGACCTGCGCACCAGCCTGAAGAATTTCATCGTCGACAACACCCCCGTCGTGCCTGGTACCGACGAGGTGGACACGCAGCCGACGCTCGGCTTTCAGCGCGTGATTCAGCGCGCGATCATGCATGTCCAGTCGACCTCCAACGGCAAGAAGGAAGTCACCGGCGCCAACGTGCTGGTGGCCATCTTCGGCGAGAAGGACTCGCACGCCGTCTACTACCTGCAACAGCAGGGCGTGACGCGCCTGGACGTCGTCAACTTCATCAGCCACGGCATCCGCAAGGATCAGTCCGAGCCCGCCAAGCATGGCGACGGCGCGGCCGAGGGCGAGGGCGGCGACGGCAAGGAAAGCCCGCTGGAGCAGTACACCCAGAACATGAACGCGCTGGCCAAGGCCGGCAAGATCGATCCGCTGATCGGCCGCGAGAGCGAAGTCGAGCGCGTGGTGCAGGTCCTGTGCCGGCGGCGCAAGAACAATCCGCTGCTGGTCGGCGAGGCCGGCGTCGGCAAGACCGCGATCGCCGAAGGCCTGGCCTGGCGGATCACCAAGAACGAGGTGCCCGACATCCTCGAGAAGGCGGTCGTCTACTCGCTGGACATGGGCGCGCTGCTGGCCGGCACCAAGTACCGCGGCGACTTCGAGCAGCGCCTCAAGGGCGTGCTGAAATCGCTGAAGGACAACCCCAACGCGATCCTGTTCATCGACGAGATCCACACGCTGATCGGCGCGGGCGCCGCCTCGGGCGGCACGCTGGACGCCAGCAACCTGCTGAAGCCGGCGCTGTCGTCGGGCCAGCTCAAGTGCATCGGCGCCACGACGTTCACTGAATATCGCGGCATCTTCGAGAAAGATGCGGCGCTTTCGCGGCGCTTCCAGAAGATCGACGTGGTCGAACCCTCGGTCGACCAGACCGTGCAGATCCTGCGCGGCCTGAAGTCGCGCTTCGAGGAGCACCACGGCGTCAAGTACGCCTCGGCGGCGCTGACCGCGGCGGCCGAGCTGTCGGCGCGCTTCATCACCGACCGTCATCTGCCCGACAAGGCGATCGATGTGATCGATGAGGCTGGCGCAGCGCAGCGGATCCTGCCGAAGTCCAAGCAGAAGAAGACCATCGGCAAGGGCGAGATCGAGGACATCGTCTCGCGCATCGCCCGCATCCCGCCGCAGAGCGTCAACCAGGACGACCGCAGCAAGCTGCAGACGCTGGACCGCGATCTGAAGTCGGTGGTGTTCGGCCAGGATCCGGCGATCGAGGCGCTGGCCTCCGCGATCAAGATGTCGCGCGCGGGCCTGGGCAAGACCGACAAGCCGATCGGCTCGTTCCTGTTCTCCGGCCCGACCGGTGTCGGCAAGACCGAAGTGGCGAAGCAGCTGGCCTTCATCATGGGCATCGAGCTGATCCGCTTCGACATGTCCGAATACATGGAGCGCCATGCGGTGAGCCGCCTGATCGGCGCGCCCCCGGGCTACGTGGGCTTCGACCAGGGCGGTCTGCTGACCGAGGCAGTGACGAAGAAGCCGCACTGCGTGCTGCTGCTGGACGAGATCGAAAAGGCGCATCCGGATATCTTCAACATCCTGCTGCAGGTGATGGACCACGGTTCGCTGACCGACAACAACGGCCGGCGCGCGGACTTCCGCAACGTGATCATCATCATGACGACCAACGCCGGCGCCGAGACCATGAACCGGGCGACGATCGGCTTCACGTCGTCGCGCGAGCAGGGCGACGAGATGGCGGACATCAAGCGGATGTTCACGCCCGAGTTCCGCAACCGGCTCGACGCGATCATCAGCTTCCGCTCGCTGGACGAGGAAATCATCCTGCGCGTGGTCGACAAGTTCCTGATGCAGCTGGAAGAGCAGCTGCACGAGAAGAAGGTCGAGGCCAGCTTCACCGAGAAGCTGCGCAAGTTCCTGGCGCGCAAGGGCTTCGATCCGCTGATGGGCGCGCGTCCGATGCAACGGCTGATCCAGGACATGATCCGCAAGGCCCTGGCCGACGAACTGCTGTTCGGCCAGCTGGCGTCGGGCGGCAAGGTCGTGGTCGACCTGGACGAGAAGGACCAGATCAAGCTGGAGTTCGCCGAGATCGATACCGAGCCGCCGGAGGCGCCGGAAAGCGAGCAACGCGCGGAGGCCTGATCGCAGGAAAGGAAGCGGGTGGCGGGGCGGACAAGGCCCGTCACCCGCGTTCCATGCTATCCTTCGGCAAAATAGTACGGGGCGGCAGCGATGCCGCCCCTATTCATTTGGCCGAGCACGGTGCGGGCCGCCGCCTGACGTGGCGCCGAGCCTGCCGGCAAGCTGAACGAGCCACCGATGTTTCGCCTGCGTCGTCTGATGCTGAAGTCGCTGCCGCTGGCCGCGACGTCCCCGATCCCGTTGACCGCCCACGCTTTGCCGGGCGAGTCCGCGAGCACGTACGGCGGCCACGTGGCGATGGTGCTGCCGATCCCGCCGGGCGGCAGCGGCGACGTGGTGGCCCGCCAGCTGCAGCCGGGCCTGAAGCAGGCGCTCGGCCAGCCGGTGGTGGTCGATCACCGTCCCGGCGCCGCCGGCCTGCAGGCCGCGGCCGCGGTGGCGCGCGCCCGGCCCGATGGGCAGACGCTGCTGATGGCCTTCGACAGCCTCGCCCTGCAGCCGATCGCGTACAAGCAGTTGCCGTACGACACCTTCCGCGACTTCACGCCGATCTCGCAGCTGGCCCGTCATCCGCTGGTGGTCGCCGTCCATCCTTCGCTGCCCGTCGACAATATTCGTGCGCTGATCGGCCTGGCCCGGCAGCGTGACGAAGCGATCCGGGTCGCGTCGCCCGGCTCCGGCAGCCTGAGTCAGCTGGCCGCGCAGGCGCTGGCGAGCGAGGGCGGGGCGTCGTGGCGGCACGTGGCATTCAAGGGCACGGGGCCGGCGGTGCAGGCCGTGCTGTCGGACCAGGCGGACCTGGTGCTGGCGAGCTACGCGGCCGTGCAGGCCCACCTGCAGACGCGCACGCTGAAGGCGCTGGCCGTGACCGGCGAGCGCCGGCTGGCACAGCTGCCCCAGGTGCCGACCGTCGCGGAGCAGGGCCTGGCGGGCTTCGAGGCCTATGGCTGGATCGGCGTGTTCGGTCCGGCCGGACTGCCGGCGGCCGTGGTCGGTCGCCTGCATGGCGCCCTGTCGAACGCGATTCGCGCGCCGCGGGTCGCCTCGGCGCTGGCCGCGCATGGCCTCGAACCCGTGGCCGGTACACCCGAAGCGCTGGGCCAGCTGGTCCGGCGCGAGCACGACAGGTGGCAGGCGGTTGCCCGCCATGCCAATCTTCAGTTCGAATAATCGCCCCGAGACCGATCCCTGATCGATCCGGGCAATCGTCCCACCGTGACGCAAGGACAGCGGCAATGACAGCGACCATCGCAGCGCAGCGCCAGTTCGACCATGCCGTCGTGATCTGCCCCGACCTGGATGCCGCCGCGCAGACCTGGCAACGGCTCGGCTTCACGCTGACGCCGCGGGGCTTCCATACGCTGGGCTCGCAGAACCATTGCGTGATGCTGGCTCGAGACTATCTCGAGCTGATGCATGTCGACGGCCCCAGCGAGGCGCTGCAGTACTACTGGCACAGCCAGCAGCACGGCGGGGGCTGCGCCGCGCTGTCGTGCCGCAGCGACGATGCGGTGGCCGATGCCGCGGCCCTGCGCGGCGGCGGCTGGCATACCGCCGAGCCGGTCGAGTTCTCGCGTCCGGTGCGCCTGGACGACGGATCGGAACACCCGGCCAGCTTCCGCGTAACCGCGATGGACGACGCGCCCGGCGCCCGCTTCTTCCTGTGCGAGCACCGCACGCCCGAGCTGCTGTGGCGGCCGGAATGGATGACGCACGCGAACGGTGCGCAGGCGATCGGGACGATGTTCCTGGTGGTGGCGCCGTCGCTGGTCGATGCCGCCGCGCGGGCCTATGCCGAACTGATGGGCGCCGAGCTGACCCAGCTGAGCGAGCACGTCTGCAGCCTGGCCGTCGGCGACGCGACGCTGGTGCTGTCGACCCCGCAGGCCCTTGCCGCCGCGACCGGCACCGGCCATATCCGCCAGGCGGTGCCGGGCTATGCGGCAATCCGCATGCGCACCGCGTCGCTGGAACAGGCGCGCGCGCTGTGGCGCGAGGCCGGCGTGCCCAGCCTCGACCTGAGCGCGACCGAGACGCTGATCCCGGCCCACGCGGCCGCCGGCGTCGCGCTGCTGTTCGAGCAGCGCTGAGGGCCGGTCACCGGGCCGGTGACTGCGCAGGGGACCGCGCCGGCGACTGCGGCGGCAACTGCGTTGGTGACTGCATTGGTGACTGCATTGGCGACCGCGCCAGTGACCGCCTCGGTGACCGCGCCGGCGACCCTCAGGCCGCCGCGCCGCCGTGATGCACGCCGGTCGAGCCGAAGCCGCCGGCGCCGCGCGCCGATTCGCTCGAGAACGCTTCCACCGTCGTGAAGACCGGGCGCAGCACCGGCACGAACATCATCTGCGCGATGCGCTCGCCCGGCTGGATCACGATCGGCTCGGTGCCCGGCGCATTGCGGTTCCAGACGCTGACCATGATCGGGCCCTGGTAGTCGGCGTCGATCACGCCGATCGAGTTGCCCAGCACCAGGCCCTTCTTGTGTCCCAGGCCCGAGCGCGGCGCGATCGTCGCGGCCATATACGGGTTGCCCATATGCACCGCGATGCCGGCCGGCACCAGTTGCGCGGGCGTGCCCGGCTCGATCGTCAGCGGCGCGTCCAGGCAGGCGTGCAGGTCGATCGCGGCGGCCATGTCGCTCTGGTAGCTGGGCAGGCCCCACTCGTGCAGGCGCGCGTCCAGGATCTTGATTTCGACGGTCGGGTTCGGGGAAGCGGTCATGGGAATGTGCGAATCGGGAATACGGGAATATGGAATACGGGAATACGGGATCAGGGGCTCGAAGGGAGACCGTGTTCCCCTTTTCCGCCTCAGGTGGAGAGGGGAGACAAGCAGGGGGCGGTGATATGCGCGATGCCGGTCAAGGCCGCGCGACCGGCAGCCGCTCGGCGATCGCCGCCACCAGCTGCCGCGCCAGCGCCAGCTTGTCCGCCCGCGGCAGACGCGTGGCGCCGCGCTCGTCGAACAGCACGATCTCGTTCTCGTCCAGGCCGAAGGTGTGGTGGCCGATATTGCCGACCAGCAGCGGCACGCCCTTGCGGCGGCGCTTCTGCTCGCCGTACTGCTCCAGGTTTTCGCTTTCGGCGGCAAAGCCCACGCAATAGGGCGCATCCGGCCGGGCCGCCACGGTGGCCAGGATGTCCGGGTTCTGCACGAAGCGCAGCGTCGGCGTGTCGGTGTCGTTGGCCTTCTTCAGCTTCTGCTCCGCCACCTCGGCCGGGCGCCAGTCGGCCACCGCGGCCACCGCGACGAAGACGTCGATGCCGCGCAGTTGCGACAGCACCGCGTCGTGCATCTGCTGAGCGCTCTGCACGTCGATGCGGGCGACGCCGCGCGGGGTCGGCAGCCCGGTCGGGCCCGCCACCACCAGCACGTCGGCGCCGGCCTCGCGCGCCGCGCGCGCGAGCGCGAAGCCCATCTTGCCCGACGAGCGGTTGGTGATGCCGCGCACCGGATCGATCGCCTCGAAGGTCGGGCCGGCGGTGATCAGCATGCGGCGGCCCGCCAGCACCTTCGGCTGGAAGTGGGCCACGATATCGTCGAGCAGTTCCTCGGGCTCCAGCATGCGGCCGTCGCCGACCTCGCCGCAGGCCTGGTCGCCGCTGCCCGGACCGAGCACCGCGACGCCGTCGGCGCGCAGCTGCGCGATGTTGCGCTGGGTCGCGGGCGCCATCCACATCTGCCGGTTCATCGCCGGCGCCACCAGCAGCGGGCAATCGCGCGCGATGCACAGCGTCGACAGCAGGTCGTCGCACAGGCCGTTGGCCAGCCGCGCGAGGAAATCGGTCGAGGCCGGCGCGATCACGATCGCATCGGCCTCGCGCGACAGGTCGATATGCGCCATGTTGTTGGCGATCCGGCCGTCCCATTGCGAGGTGAACACGGGGCGCCCGGACAGCGCCTGCATCGTGACCGGCGTGATGAACTGCGTCGCCGCCTCGGTCATCACGACCTGGACGGTGGCGCCGGCCTTGGTCAGCAGCCGGACCAGCTCGGCCGACTTGTAGCAGGCGATGCCGCCGGTCAGCCCGAGTACGAGATGTTTGCCGCGCAGATCCATGGAGTGGCCTTCGATGCGAGGGGGAGGGAGTCGATGATACCGGCGCGCCGAACGACGCGCCGGCTCATCGCACGGCGCGCTTCGGCGCGGGCTCAGTGCCGGCGCACCCGCCGGAATTCGTCGACGATCAGCAGCACCGCGCCGACCGTGATCGCGCAGTCGGCGACGTTGAACGCCGGCCAGTGGTAGCCGCGCAGATGGAAGTCGAGAAAGTCGACCACATGCCCATAGACGATGCGGTCGATCACGTTGCCGATCGCGCCGCCGAGCACCAGCGACACCGCCAGGCTGAACAGCCTCTGGCCGGCATGGCGGAACAGCAGCCAGACGATGAACGCGCCGACCGCCAGCCCCAGCCCGGTGAAGAACCAGCGCTGCCAGCCGCCGGCGTCGGCCAGGAAGCTGAACGCGGCGCCCTTGTTGTAGACCAGCACCAGGTTGAAGAAGCCGGTGACCGGGCGCGATTCTCCATAGTCGAAGCTGCGCACGATCACGATCTTGAAGAACTGGTCCAGCACCACGACCAGCGCGGCGAACGCCAGCCACAGCAGCGGCGTGCCGCTGCGGCTCTTGTTGCTCGCGGCCCGGCCGCGGGCGGTACGGGTGGTCGCGGCCATCAGGCGTGGCTCCTCGGTTCACCGGCGCCGAACAGATTGCTGGTGCAGCGGCCGCACAGGGTCGGATGCGCGGCGTCATGGCCGACGTCCTCGCGATAGTGCCAGCAGCGCTCGCACTTGGCATGGCTGGACGGATGCACGGTCACCAGCAGGTCGCCCGCCTCGGGCGCCGGCGACACCGTCGCGGCCGAGGTCAGCAGCACGAAGCGCAGATCGTCGCCGAGGCTGGCCAGCGCCTCCAGCGCCGGACCGCCGGCCTGGATCGACACCTCGGCCTGCAGCGACGAACCGATGCCGCCTTCGGCCCGCACCGCCTCCAGCTGCTTCGTCACCTCCGCGCGCACCGCGCGCACCGCGTGCCACTTCTGCAGCAGATCGTCGGCCTGATCGACCTCCGGCACCGTGTAGTAGGTGCTGGTGAAGATCGTGTCGGCATGCGCGGTGCCGTGCGCGAACACCTGCCACGCTTCCTCGGCGGTGAACGACAGGAACGGCGCCATCCAGTGCAGCATCGCCTGCGTGATGTGGAACAGCGCGTTCTGCGCGGCGCGGCGCGCCTTCGAGTCCGGCGCGGTGGTATAGAGCCGGTCCTTCAGCACGTCCAGGTAGAAGCCGCCCAGGTCCTCCGAGCAGAACGTCTGCAGCTTGGCCACCACCGGGTGGAATTCGTAGACGTCGTAGTGCGACAGCACTTCCTTCTGCAGCTGCGCGGTCAGCGCGACGGCGTAGCGGTCGATTTCCAGCCATTCCGACGGCGGCAGCGCGTCGCGCGCGTGGTCGTAGTCGGTCAGGTTGGCCAGCAGGAAGCGCAGCGTATTGCGGATGCGGCGGTAGCCCTCGACCACGCGCTTCAGGATCTCGTCGGAGATCGACAGCTCGCCCGAGTAGTCGGTCGAGGCCACCCACAGGCGGATGATCTCCGCGCCCATCTTGTTGGCGATGTCCTGCGGCGACACGGTGTTGCCGACCGACTTCGACATCTTTCGGCCCTCGCCGTCGACGGTGAAGCCGTGCGTCAGCAGCGCCTTGTAGGGCGGCTTGCCGTACAGCATCGAGGCGGTCAGCAGCGACGAGTGGAACCAGCCGCGGTGCTGGTCCGAGCCTTCCAGGTAGAGGTCGGCCAGGCGGCCGTCCGGCGTATCGGCGGCCGCATCGTACAGGTCTTCCCGATGCGAGCCGCGGATCACGGTCCAGTGCGTGGTGCCCGAGTCGAACCACACGTCCAGCGTGTCGCGGTTCTTCTCGTACATCGCGGCGTCGGCCTCGCCCAGTTCGGTCAGGAAGGCGGTCGCGTCCAGCGTCTGCCAGGCCTCGATGCCATGCTGCTCGACGCGCTTGGCCACGGCTTCGAGCAGCTGCGGCGTGCGCGGATGCAGCGCGCCGGTTTCCTTGTGGACGAAGAACGCCATCGGCACGCCCCACTGGCGCTGGCGCGACAGCGTCCAGTCCGGCCGGTTGGCGATCATGTTGTGCAGGCGCTGCTTGCCCCAGGACGGGTAGAAGGCGGTCGCCTCGATGCCGGCCAGCGCGGTCTCGCGCAGCGTCGGGCCGTTGTCGGCGGGCACCACATCCATGCCGGCGAACCACTGCGAGGTCGCGCGGTAGATGATCGGCGTCTTGTGCCGCCAGCAGTGCATGTAGCTGTGCTCGTAGCGGTGCGAGTTGAACAGGTTGCCCGAGGCCTTCAGCGTCTCGACGATGCGCGGATTGGCGTCCCAGATCGACAGGCCGCCGAACAGCGGCAGCCAGCTGGCATAGACGCCGTCGCCCATCACCGGGCTCAGGATGTCCTCGTCGCGCATGCCGTGCGCCTTGCAGGACTGGAAGTCCTCGATGCCGTAGGCGGGCGCCGAGTGCACGATGCCGGTGCCGGTATCGGTGGTCACGTAGTCGCCGAGGTAGATCGGCGACAGGCGGTCGTAGCCGGCGTCCATCTTCGCCAGCGGATGGTGGAAGCGGATCTCGGTCAGCGCCGCGCCCGAGCAGGTCGCCACGACCTTGCCTTCCAGCTCGTAGACCTTGAGCTGTTCCTCGACGCGCTCGGCGGCCAGGATCAGGAAGCCGCGCGGCGTGTCGACCAGCGCGTATTCGACTTCGGGATGCAGGTTCAGCGCCTGGTTCGACGGGATCGTCCAGGGCGTGGTGGTCCAGATCACGATCCAGCCGGGCTTCGCGCCCAGCGTTTCCAGCGGCACGTGGAAGGCGCGCGCCAGCTTGTCGGTCTCGGCGAACGGGAAGCCGACATCGATCGACAGGTCGGTCTTGTCCTTGTACTCGACCTCGGCCTCGGCCAGCGCCGAGCCGCAGTCGAAGCACCAGTTGACCGGCTTCAGGCCGCGGAAGACGTAGCCCTTCTCGAGGATCTTGCCGAGCGCCCGGATCTCGTCGGCCTCGTTGCTGAAGTTCATCGTCAGGTAGGGGTCGTCCCAGTCGCCCAGCACGCCCAGCCGTTCGAAGTCCTTCCGCTGGCGCGCGATCTGCTCGGTCGCGTAGGCGCGCGCCTTGGCCTGGACCTCCTGCACCGGCAGGCCCTTGCCGTACTGCTTCTCGATCTGGATCTCGATCGGCATGCCGTGGCAGTCCCAGCCCGGCACGTAGACGGCGTCGAGCCCGCTCAGCCCGCGCGCCTTGATGATCATGTCCTTCAGGACCTTGTTGACGGCGTGGCCGATGTGGATGTCGCCGTTGGCATACGGGGGGCCGTCGTGCAGCACGAACTTCTTCGCGCCGCGGCGCGCCGCGCGGATCGCCTGGTAGATCTTCTTTTCCTGCCACTGCTTGACCCACAGCGGTTCGCGCTTGGGCAGGTCCCCCCGCATCGGGAACGGGGTGTCGAGCAGGTTCACCGGGTATTTGCTCTTCTCGGCGCTCTTGTTCTCCGGCTTGGCGCCGGCCTTGGCTTGCTTGGTGTCGGACATGACGATTCTCAGGGCGATTCGGTGAGCGCCCGGCCCGGGGGGTGCGGGCCGGCGCGAAAATTGGGGCTGGGTCGGCGGTGACCCGGCTGCGCGCGCATGCGCGGCGAAAGCCGGCCGCTAGCTAATTCGGTCCGTGGCCGAGGTGGTGCGCTCCGCCGGCGTGCCGGCAGCGCCGGCGGCGTCCGCCGCGGCCTGCGCATCGGGCTCGGTCATGCCGAAGAAGGCGCGCGCGTCGGCGCAATCCTTGGCGATCGCCGCGGTCAGCGCTTCCAGCGAGTCGAAACGCGCTTCGTCGCGCAGCTTCTTGATGAACTCGACCCGCACCAGCTTGCCGTAGACGCTGCGGTCGAAATCGAACAGATGGACTTCCAGCAGCACCCGCCCGGCGTCCTCGACCGTGGGCCGCACGCCGATGCTGGCCACGCCGGGCAGCGGGGTGTCGGCGATGCCGTGCACCTGTACCACGAAGATCCCGTTGACGGCCGGGCGCTTGTGCGGAATGCGCAGGTTCAGCGTCGGAAAGCCGAGGTCGCGGCCCAGCTTGCGGCCATGCACGACGTGGCCGCTGATCGCATAGCCATGGCCCAGCAGCCGGCGCGCGTGGTCCAGGTCGCCCTCGGCCAGCGCCTGGCGCACCGCCGAACTGGAAATCCGCACGCCGCCCTCGGAGACCGAGCCCATCTGCTCGACGTCGAAGCCGTAGCGCTTGCCGGCCTGCTGCAGATAGGCGAAGTCGCCGGCGCGCTTCGCGCCGAAGCGGAAGTCGTCGCCGACCAGCACCCAGCGCGCATGCAGCCCGTGCCACAGCACGTTCTCGACGAAGGCTTCGGGGGACTGGGCGGCGAAATGGGCGTTGAAGTGCTCGACCACCACGCGGTCGACGCCGTTGCGGCGCAGGCTTTCGAGCTTGTCGCGCAGCAGCGCGATGCGGGTCGGGGCGCGGTCCGGCGTGAAGAATTCGCGCGGGTGCGGCTCGAAGGTCATCACGCACAGCGGCAGTCCGCGCGCGTCGGCGGCCGCGCGCGCGCGCGCGAGCAGGGACTGGTGGCCCCGGTGCACGCCATCGAAATTGCCGATGGTCAGTGCGCAGGGTGCCCGGCTCTCGGCATTGGGCAGGCCGCGGAAGACTTTCACGAGGACGGCGACAATCGGTTGGATAAAGGCAGGATTATAAAGGGAATGGGCGCTTTCCCCCCGCCTTGCCGCACAACACTGCCCGGTGCCTGCCGGGCGGCCGTGGCGGGGGCACCCTCGGCTGTGTCGAGGCCCCAGGCCCGGTGGCGGACGGCGGCGAAAGTCGGCATGATATGTCGCGTCCACATTCTCGCCGTCACGCACGCCGCTTCCCGGTGCCGCCCGCCAACCTGATCGCGCTGCTCAAGCGCATCCTTCCGCCGCCCGCGCCGCCGCTGGACGCCGATACCGAGGCCAAGCTGCTGGCCGCGGTGCATCGTGTGATGCCCAGCGGCATCGTGACGGCCCTGCTGCTGCCCGGACTGACGGCCGCCGCCTTCTGGCACGAGGCCAGCCGCGGCGCGCTGCTGGCCTGGTGCGCGGCGATGCTGCTGCAGGCGGCCGGTTGCGCCTGGTTCTACCTGGGCTACCTGCGCGATATCCCGACGCTGAGCCGCTCGGCCCATACCCGCAAGTGGCGCGACCCGATGCGCGGCGTGGCGGTGCTGGTGGGCGTGAGCTGGGGCAGCGCGGCGCTGCTGCACCTGGTGTCGTCGTCCCCGGTGTTTTCCGGCGTGCTGCTGGTGCTGACGCTCGGCGCGCTGGCCGGCGGCGCGAGCTCGCAGGCGCCGGCCCCGGTCAACCTGCTCTATGTCGGCATTCCGATCCTGGTGCCCAATCTGTTGCTGGCGGGCTACGCGTTTCCCGGCCACGGCGGCTATATCCGGCTGCTGCTGGTGATCTATGCGCTGATGCTGGCGCGCCATGCGCTGAACCTGCACGGCTCGCTGGTGCGGGCGATCCGGCTGGAGGGCGAAAGCCGCCGGCTGGCGCGGCAGTTCCAGCAGGAGAAGGAGCGCGCCCTGCATGCCAGCGAGGAGAAATCCCGCTTCCTGGCGGCGGCGAGCCACGACCTGCGCCAGCCGGTGCATGCGCTGGTGATGCTGGTCGAGGCGCTGCGCGCGCGCAACGATTCGCCGGCGCTGCGGCCGCTGGTCGAGCAGGTCGCGGCCGGCACGCAGACCATCGATCTGCTGTTCCGCTCGCTGCTGGACCTGTCCAAGCTGGAAGGCCGCAAGGTCTTGCCGACGCTCGAGCCCTGCGATGTCGGCCAGCTGGTGCGCGAGGTCTGCGACCAGTTCGCCGGGGACGCACGGGCGGCCGGGCTGCGGCTGTCGCCGCGCGTGGCCGGCGAGCTGCACGCGATGGCCGAGCCGGTGCTGCTGCGCCGGGCGCTGTTCAATCTGGTGCAGAACGCGCTGCGCTACACGCGCCAGGGCCGGGTGCTGGTCGGCGCCCGCATGCGCGGCAGCCAGGTGCGCATCGAGGTCTGGGACACCGGCGCCGGCATCCCGGCCGAGCACTTGCCGGACATCTTCGGGCCGTACTTCCAGGTCCACAACCCGCAGCGCGACCGCTCGCACGGGCTCGGTCTGGGGCTGGCGATCTTCAAGGAATGCGTGCGGCTGATGCGCGGGACCTACGGCGTACGCTCGGTGCCGGGCAAGGGCTCGATGTTCTGGTTCACGCTCAATCCGGCGCCGGCCGAGTCGGTGGCCACGATCCGCGCGATGCGCCGCGACGCGGTGGCCCAGCACGCGATGCCGGACCGGCTGCACGGCCAGGTGCTTGTGGTCGACGACGACAGCCACGTGCGCAATGCCTGGATCGCGCTGATGGAGGCCTGGGGCGTGCGGGTGTCGTGCGCCGCCGATGGCGCCGAGGCCGAGCGGATGTTCGCCGGCGGCCTGCGGCCCGACATCATCTTCTGCGACCTGCGGCTGCCGGGAACGGAGAACGGGCTGGCGCTGCTCGAGCGGTGGCAGCAGACCCAGCCGCAGGCGCGCAGCGCGCTGCTGACCGGCGACCTCAAGTCGGCCGCGCTGGCCGAGGCCGAGGAGGCCGGCTATTTCGTGCTGCCCAAGCCGGTCGACCCGGGGGCGTTGCGGATGCTGCTGCGGCGCTGGCTGCGGACGGCATGAAGGCGTTGGCGGCCGCCTGGGTTGCCTGAGCCGCCCCAGGCCGCCCCGAGCCGCCCTGAACCGCCCTGAACCGCCCTGAAGCGCCCCGAGCCGCCCTGAAGCGCCCCGAGCCGCCCTGAACCAGATTGAGCTGGCAACTGGCTTTGACGGGCTTCAACAGGCTTTGACTCGCCTGAGCCGGCTGGCCGCGTGCTGCCCGGCGAGCCGCGTCTACTGTCGCAGCCGGAACCGCTCCATGCGGGACATCACCTGCATCCGCGTGCGCACGCCCAGCCGCTGCAGGATCGCTGACACGTGTTCCTTGACGGTGTTCTCCGTCAGGCCCAGCTCGCGCGCGATGACCTTGTTGGGCAGCCCTTCTAGCACCAGCGCCAGCACCGACCCCTGGCGCGGCGTCAGGCCGAGTTCGGCCGGCGTGACCGGGATGCTGTGCGTCGGGCCGAAGGCGCGCGGCTGGCCGTTCAGCGCCTCGTCGGACGGAAAGGCGGTGTCGCCGGCCAGCACGCGGCGCACCACCGCGGCGAAGGCCGGCGCGTCCAGATGCTTGCCGACGAAGCCGAAGGCGGACAGCGCGCGGGCCCGCTCGACGATCTCGGGCGTGGCCTCGGCCGACATGAAGATGAAGCGTGCGGCCGGCACGATGGCCTTGAGCGTCTGCATGGCATCGAAGCCGGTGCCGTCGTTCAGCCAGATGTCGAGCAGCACGATATCGGGCCGGAGCCCGCGTTGGAGGGTGTCCAGCGCCTCGGAGGCGCTCCCGGCGGCATGGACCGCAACATCGGGCATCACCTGCGCCAGGAACAGGGTGGTGCCGGACAGCGCCATGGGGTGGTCGTCGACCACCAGCAAGGTCGGTGCAACATTCGACATGCGATTTCCCGTCTAAAACAGCTTCGCCCTTGTTGTATGGTCCCGTCCCGTCGAGCGGGCGGATGGGCGATAGGGCGACTCTAGCAGAGCGAGCGGGACGTCACAATCCGCAATCGGGGGAAGCGCGGGCCGGTCAGTTTGCGGCGGAAGGCTTCCACGGCGCTGTCGCGGGGCGCCGCTTGGTAGAATTGCGCGATGAAAAATATCGTCATCCTCATCTCGGGGCGCGGTTCCAACATGGAAGCGATCGTCCGGGCCTGCGCCGAGCAGGCGTGGCCGGCACGGATCGCCGCCGTGCTGTCCAACCGCCCCGACGCGCCCGGCCTCAAGTTCGCCGCGGCGCAAGGCATTCCGGTCGGCGTGGTCGATCATCGCCACTATCCCGACCGGGCCAGCTTCGACAAGGCGCTGGCGAACGCGATCGACGCCCACGTGCCGGACCTGGTGGTGCTGGCCGGCTTCATGCGGATCCTGACGCCGGAGTTCGTCGAGCACTATGCCGGCCGCATGATGAATATCCATCCGTCGCTGCTGCCCAGTTTCCCCGGCCTGCATACCCACCAGCAGGCGCTGGAGGCCGGCGTCAAGGTGCACGGCGCCAGCGTGCATTTCGTCACCGCCGCGCTGGACCACGGTCCCATCGTGCTGCAGGCGGCGATCGAGGTCGGTCCTGGTGACACCCCCGACACGCTGGCGCAGCGGCTGCTGCCCTGCGAGCATCAGATCTATCCCCGCGCGGTGCGCTGGTTCGTCGAAGGGCGGCTGCGCGTCAAGGACAGCGTGGTCCATGTCGAGCCGCCCGAACCGCAATTGCTGATCGCGCTGGCCGCATCGTCCGACGATGCCGCCACCGCCCCGAATTCCGCTTCGAACCCCACTTCGGACTCCCCCTCGGACTCCGCCACCCCCATCGATACCACCGGAGCCCGTCAATGACCCGTCCCGCCCAGGCACCGCGCGGCGGCGCGCGTCCGCCCTCCCGCACCAAACGCAAGACAAGCCCGCTGCGCAAGGCCACCTCGCCGCGCGAGAGCGCCAACGACGGCCAGGCGCGTCCGCACGGCGCCCTGCACGCCACGCATATCCAGCATATCGACCGGTTGCTCGGCAAGGTGATGCTGTTCGCGCGGCCCGCTGACGCCGTGGTCAGCTACTACTTCCGCGAGAATCCCAAGCTCGGCCACCGCGAGCGGGGCATCATCGCCGAGGCCGTGTTTGCCGTGCTGCGCCGGCGCGTGGAATTCGCCCAGTTCGCCGAGTCCGGCTCGGGCGCCGCGCCGCGCCGGCTGGCCCTGCTGGGCCTGGCGGCGACGCTGGGTCGCGACGCGCTGACGCCGTTCCTGTATCCGGAAGAGGCCCAGTGGCTGGACCGGCTGATGACCATCGAACGCGCCAGCCTGGCGCCGCGCGTGCGCGCCAATCTGCCTGAGTGGCTGTACGAGCAGCTGGTCGCCCGGCACGGCGAGGCCTTTACCGCCGCGCTCGGCGATGCCTGGCTGCGGCCCGCGCCGCTGGATCTGCGCGCCAATCTGATCAAGACCTCGCGCGAGGCCGTGCTGGCGGAGCTGGAGGAGGCCGGACTTGCGGCCGAGCCGACGCCGATCGCCCCGACCGGCATCCGCCTGGCGGGCAAGCCGGCGCTGAACCAGCTGCCGCTGTTCATCAACGGACTGGTCGAGGTGCAGGACGAGGGCAGCCAGCTGCTGTGCCATCTGGTCGCCCCGCGGCGCGGCGAGATGGTGGTCGACTTCTGCGCCGGCGCCGGCGGCAAGACGCTGGCGCTCGGCGCGCTGATGCGCTCGACCGGGCGGCTCTACGCCTTCGACGTGTCGGACAAGCGCCTGGCCAACCTGAAGCCGCGCCTGGCGCGCAGCGGCCTGTCGAACGTCCATCCGGTGCTGATCGACTCGGAGCAGGACGCCAAGGTCAAGCGGCTGGCCGGCAAGATCGACCGCGTGCTGGTCGACGCGCCTTGCAGCGGCCTGGGCACGCTGCGGCGCAATCCGGACCTCAAATGGCGCCAGAGCCCGCAGACGGTGCTGGAGCTGACCGCCAAGCAGGCGGCCATCCTCGAATCGGCGGCGCGCCTGGTCAAGCCGGGCGGCCGCGTGGTCTATGCCACCTGCAGCGTGCTCGAGGCCGAGAACGAGGCGATCGTGCGTGACTTCCTGAGCCGCCATGCCGACTTCCAGCTCGTGCCGGTGGCACAGGTGCTGGCCGAGCAGAAGATCGCGATCGCCGACCTGCCCGAGGACGCGCAGACGTTGGCGCTCTATCCCCATCTGCACCAGACCGACGGATTCTTCGCGGCGGTGCTGGAGCGCTCGCGCCAATGAGCATGGGGGCCCCGGCCCCTGTCGTTTCGCGGATACCGGGCACTCACCGCCCGGTATTTTTTTGTTCTTCACTGTCGTTGCTTTCTTCACTGGTTGAACTCGTCGATCGATGGCCTCCAACTCCCTGACCGATCTGTCGCAATCCCATACCGTGTTCGGCAAGATGCTGGGCGACCTGATGCAGGATGCCGGCGACCCCGGCTTCCTGTGGCAACTGGCCGTGCTGGCCGGCTGCGTGCTGCTGGCCTGGCCGCTGGCGCGCCATGTCGCCGGGCGGCTCGAGGCGCGCTACGCGGGTTCGAGCTTCGCGCTGCGCTTTGCCGCCGCGAGCCTGGAGCGCGCGATGTTTCCGCTGTTCGGCTGGCTGCTGGTGCTGGCGGCGCGCTTCGCGCTGGCGCCGCTGATTCCGGTCAGCATGCTGCGGCTGGCGCTGGTGCCGCTGTTCGGCATCACCTTCCTCTATTTCGCCTTCTACGTGTTGCGCCGCGTGCTGTCCGGGAACGGCCAGCTGCACGGCATGCTGACGCTGGTGGAGAAGGTGCTGACCACGCTGGTCTGGGTCGGCATGGCGCTGTACGTGCTCGGCATGCTGTCCGAGGCGGTGCAGTGGCTCGATTCGATCCAGTTCGCTCTCGGGCAGCAGCGCATCAGCGTGGCCGATCTGCTGATGGCCTGCGTGTGGATCCTGCTGACGGTGCTGGCCGCGCTGTGGTTCGGTTCGTGGCTGGAAGAGCGGCTGATGCGCTCGGCGACCATCGACACCAGCCTGCGCGTGGTGCTGACGCGGCTGTCCAAGGCGCTGCTGCTGCTGGTTTCGCTGCTGTTCAGCCTGTCGCTGGTCGGCATCGACCTGACCGTGCTCTCGGTATTCGGCGGGGCGCTCGGCGTCGGCCTGGGCCTGGGCCTGCAGAAGATCGCCAGCAACTACGTGTCGGGCTTCATCATCCTGCTGGACCGCTCGGTCAAGCTCGGCGACCAGATCACGGTCGACAAGTACACCGGCATCGTGGCGCAGATCCGCACCCGCTACACCGTGGTGCGCAATGGCGACGGCGAGACGCTGGTGCCGAACGAGCAGCTGGTCGCGCAGTCGGTGCAGAACCATTCGTTCTCGAATACCAATGTACGGGTGGCGACCCGGGTGCAGGCCGACTACGACGCCGATCCCGAGATGGTGCTGGCACTGCTGACCGAGGCCGTGCGCGGCATTCCGCGCCTGCTGGCGGACCCGGCGCCGTCGGCCTTCCTGGTGGCGTTTGCCGACAGCGGGGTCGAGTACGAGGTGGCGGGGTTCATCGCCGATCCGCAGAACGGCAAGCTGGGCGTGCAATCGGAAATGAACCGCGCCATCTGGAAGGCATTCCGGGCCAGCGGCATTTCGATTCCCTATCCGCAGCGCGAGTTGCGTGTGCTGCCCACGGACGGGACGCTGGTGTCGCGGGTCGCGGCCAATGCGGCGGAATCGGCATAAGAAGGGCGCGACAGGTCGCGTATGTGACGCCATCGCCATTGAAGGAACGAAGTATCGTTTTCGGCGTCCAACACGGCAAACGAAAAGCACACGCACGGGTAAAAGCGGATGCCGGGACGCTGGCGTTCCGGTAAAATCGCGGGTCGTCCCGGGGATTCCCCCGGCCGGACTACCGATCCGTGCCCGAGGGCCAGCCGCCAGATTGCAGCGGCGCGTGCCGGGGTCCCGCGAAGGCGCAAGGCGCCTTGGCTGACGCCATAAGACGCAATCACTGGATTTGCAGTCATTTTTCTGCGCGTTGCTGCGACACCCTGACACGTCGCAGCCAGCCTCTATCAAGCACGGAGAACAGTTTGTTCGACACAATTCTTCAGTGGGCCGCCAACGGCCTTCTCGACTGGTCCTGGTGGAAGATCGTGATCTTCACCCTGGTCATGACCCACATCACCATCGCCGGCGTCACGATTTTCCTGCACCGGTGCATGGCGCACCGCTCGCTCGATCTGCACCCGATCGCCGCGCACTTCTTCCGCTTCTGGCTGTGGCTGACCACGGGCATGGTCACCAAGGAGTGGACCGCGATCCACCGCAAGCACCACGCCAAGTGCGAAACCGAAGACGATCCGCATAGCCCGCAGACGCGCGGCATCCGCAAGGTGCTGCTCGAAGGCGCCGAGCTGTACCGGGCCGAAGCCAAGAACAAGGAAACGCTGGCCAAGTTCGGCCACGGCACGCCCAACGACTGGATCGAGCGCAACCTGTATTCGCGCTTCACCTGGCAGGGCGTCGGCCTGATGCTGATCATCGACCTGGCGCTGTTCGGCGTGGTCGGCCTGTCGGTCTGGGGCGTGCAGATGCTGTGGATCCCGATTCATGCCGCCGGCATCATCAACGGCCTGGGCCACTGGTGGGGCTATCGCAACTACGATTGCGAGGACGCGTCGACCAATGTGTCGCCGTGGGGCATCATCATCGGCGGCGAGGAACTGCACAACAACCACCATACCTATCCGACCTCGGCCAAGTTCTCGATCAAGTGGTACGAGTTCGATATCGGCTGGTGCTACATCCGCGCGATGCAGGCGGTCGGCCTGGCCAAGGTCAAGAAGACCCCGCCCAAGGCGCGTCTGGTCGAGGCCCGTCCGGTCGATCACAACACGCTGGAAGCCATCATCGCCAACCGCTATGACGTGATGGCGCGCTATGCCAAGGCCGTCAAGAATGCTTACCGCGAGGAACTGGCCCAGCTGAAGGCCAAGCGCGTTGCCGACTATCGCCGCTTCAAGCTGGCGCGCAAGTGGTTCCACCGCGACGAGACCAAGCTGGCCGAGCCCCAGCGCCAGCAACTGGCCAGCATCGTCGAGCACAACAAGGCACTGCAGACCTTCGTCGAGATGCGCCGCGAACTGGCCGCGATCTGGGGCCGTTCGAACCTGACGCGCGAACAGCTGCTGCAACAGCTGCAGGCCTGGTGCCACCGCGCCGAAGCGAGCGGCATCCAGGCGCTGCAGGAGTTCTCGCTGCGCCTGCGCCGCTACGCGTAACGCCTGATAAGAAGGACAGCGCCTGCTACAATGCCAGGCGCGCCCGAAGCCCCGCCATGCTGTCGCTGGCGGGGCTTTTCTTTTGGCGACGCCGCCCCATCTAGAGGCCGGTCCCGGCCGCAATGACCACGCGAGGCGATGCGGCGGCGAGCACGGGTGCCCCGAGGAGTACAGGAGATGACCCCCCAAACGATCAAGACCGTCGAGTTCGAGAAACCGACGCAGACGCAGGCGGACGGTGGCGCGAGCTGCGTCGCCCACGCCTGGGCCAAGGTGCCGCCCGCGCTGACGCCGGACGAGCGCTCGGCATTGAAGGATCGCATCCGCGCGCTGCTGAAGGCGCGCAATGCGGTGCTGGTCGCGCACTACTATGTCGACGCCGACCTGCAGGACCTCGCCGAGGAAACCGGCGGTTGCGTGTCCGATTCGCTGGAGATGGCCCGCTTCGGGCGCGACCATCCGGCGCAGACGCTGGTGGTGGCCGGTGTGCGCTTCATGGGTGAGACCGCCAAGATCCTCAGCCCCGAAAAGACCATCCTGATGCCGGACCTGGACGCGACCTGCTCGCTGGACCTGGGCTGCCCGGCCGACGAGTTCGCCGCGTTCTGCGACGCGCATCCGGACCGCACCGTGGTGGTCTATGCGAACACCAGCGCCGCGGTCAAGGCGCGCGCCGACTGGATGGTGACCTCGAGCATCGGCCTGAAGATCGTCGAACATCTGCACGCGCGCGGCGAGAAGATCCTGTGGGCGCCCGACAAGCATCTGGGTGGCTATATCCAGCGCCAGACCGGCGCCGACATGCTGCTGTGGCAGGGTTCGTGCCTGGTGCACGACGAGTTCAAGGGCATCGAGCTCGATCTGCTGCGCAAGGAGCATCCGAAGGCCAGGATCCTGGTGCATCCGGAATCGCCGGCCAACGTGGTGGCCCAGGCCGACGTGGTCGGCTCGACCTCGCAGCTGATCGCCGCCGCCCAGCAGCTCGACGCCAACGAGTTCATCGTCGCCACCGACAACGGCATCCTGCACAAGATGCGGATGGCCGCGCCGGGCAAGCATTTCATCGAGGCGCCGACCGCCGGCAACAGCGCGACCTGCAAGAGCTGCGCGCATTGCCCGTGGATGGCGATGAATGCGCTGACGAATCTGGCCGAGGTGCTGGAGACCGGCCGCAACGAGATCCATGTCGATCCGGAGATCGGCCGTCGCGCCTATACCTGCATCGACCGCATGCTCGACTTTGCCGCCCAGCAGAAGGCCAACGTACGGCCCGCCGCCGACCTGGCCAAGGAGCAGGCGCTGTTCCAGGGGATCGGTCCGGCATGAGCGAGTCCTCGAACAACGACGCAGTGAATCCGGTCTTCGACCAGTACGGACCCGCGCTGGTCGAGGCGCTGCGCGAGAACGTCCGCGCGGCGATTGCCGAGGACGTCGGCACCGGCGACTGGACCGGCCAGCTGGTGCCGGCCGACAAGCAGGCGCACGCCCGTGTGATCGTGCGCGAGGAGGCGGTGCTGTGCGGGCAGCCATGGTTCGATGCCTGCATGCATGCGGTGGATCCGCGTTTGCAAATCCGCTGGCTGCAACGGGAAGGCACTCTCATGGCGGCCGATTCCGTGGTCTGCGAGATCGACGGCCCGGCCCGTTCGCTGCTGACCGCCGAGCGGCCATCGCTGAATTTCCTGCAACTGCTGTCGGGCGTGGCCACCGCGACGCGGCGCTATGCCGACCTGGTCGTCGGTACGCGCGCCCGCGTGCTCGACACGCGCAAGACGCTGCCGGGGCTGCGCCTCGCGCAGAAGTACGCGGTCAAGGTCGGCGGCGGCGACAACCAGCGGCTTGCGCTCTATGACGGCATCCTGATCAAGGAAAACCATATCGCCGCGGCCGGCGGCGTCACCGCGGCGCTGCAGGCCGCGGCCGCGCTGAACGCCGGCGTGCCGGTGCAGGTCGAGGTCGAGTCGCTGGTCGAACTGGAGGAGGCGCTGGCCGCCGGTGCCGTCTCGATCCTGCTCGACAACTTCACCGAGCCGATGATGCGCGAAGCGGTGCGCGTCAATCGCGGCCGCGCGGTGCTGGAAGTGTCCGGCGGCGTCAACGCGAATACGATCCGGCGTTTCGCCGAGACCGGCGTCGACCGGATCTCGGTAGGCGCGCTGACCAAGGACGTGCGCGCGACCGACTACTCGTTGCGCATCATCGGCTGAGCGGGCTCGCACTGCGTCGAGCCCGAGCCGGCTGCTGCCCCGGCCCCGTCTTGGGTCGCGCTTCGGTTGCCCACCGGTCGCGCTTCGATTGCGCTCCGGTTGCCCTCCGGCCGCGCGTTCAGTTGCCGCGGCGGCGTCCGTTCGGCGGCTGCAGCACGGTCGGCAGCGCCTTCGGCAACGTCCCCGGGTAGTCGCGGCTGAAATGCAGGCCGCGACTTTCGTGGCGCGCATAGGCGCTGTCGACAATCATCGCCGCCACTTCGACCAGATTGCGCAGTTCCAGCAGATCGCGTGTGACGCGGAAGTTCGCGTAGTACTCGGTGATTTCCTCGCGCAGCAGCGCGATCCGATGCTGCGCGCGTTCCAGCCGCTTGCTGGTGCGCACGATGCCGACGTAGTTCCACATCATCCGGCGCAGCTCGTCCCAGTTGTGCGAGACCACGACCTCCTCGTCGGCATCGGACACGCGGCTCTCGTCCCACGGCGGCAACGCCAGATCGGGTTTGCCGGCCTTGGCCTGCGACGCGATGTCGTTGGCGGCCGCCCGGCCGATCACCATGCATTCGAGCAGCGAGTTCGATGCCAGCCGGTTCGCGCCGTGCAGGCCGGTGTAGGCCGTCTCGCCGACCGCGTACAGATTGTCCAGATCGGTGCGTCCCGACGTGTCGGTGACCACGCCGCCGCAGGTGTAGTGCGCGGCCGGCACCACCGGGATCGGCTGGCGCGTGATGTCGATGCCCAGTTCCAGGCAGCGCGCGTGGATGGTGGGGAAGTGTTCGCGCAGGAAGGGCGCGGGCTGGTGCGTGATGTCGAGGTACACGCAGTCCAGGCCGCGCTTTTTCATCTCGAAGTCGATCGCGCGGGCCACCACGTCGCGCGGCGCCAGTTCGGCGCGCGCATCGTGCTCCGGCATGAAGCGGGTGCCGTCGGGCAGCACCAGCCGGCCGCCTTCGCCGCGCACCGCCTCGGAAATCAGGAATGACTTGGCATACGGGTGGTACAGGCAGGTCGGATGGAACTGGATGAATTCCATGTTCGCGACCCGGCAGCCCGCGCGCCAGGCCATCGCGATGCCGTCGCCGGTAGCCGTGTCCGGATTGGTCGTATAGAGATAGACCTTGCCCGCGCCGCCGGTGGCCAGCACGGTATGGCTGGCGGTCAGCGTATGCACCTGGCCGTTGGCGTCGTCGAGCACGTACAGCCCGAGGCAACGGTTGCCGCCCAGTCCCATCTTGCGCGAGGTGATCAGGTCGATCGCGAAATGGTCTTCGAGGATCGTGATATTGGGATGGCGGCGCACCTGCTCGGTCAGCGTCGTGACCACGGCATGGCCGGTGGCGTCGGCCGCGTGGATGATGCGGCGATGGCTGTGGCCGCCCTCGCGGGTCAGGTGATAGCCGAGTTCGGCCTGTTCGTCGCGCGTGAACGGCACGCCCCGGTCGATCAGCCACTGGATCGCTTCGCGCCCGTGCTCGACGATGAAGCGGGTCGCGCCTTCATCGCACAGGCCGGCACCGGCGATCAGCGTATCCTGCGTGTGTTCGTCGTGGCTGTCGCCGGAGTCCAGCACCGCCGCGATGCCGCCCTGGGCCCAGTCGCTGGCGCCTTGCGTCATGGCGCGCTTGCTCACGATGACAACCCGGTGGCTGTCGGCCAGTTGCAGCGCGACCGTGAGGCCGGCCAGGCCGCTGCCGACGATGGCGACGTCGAAGTTCATGATGCGTGGTGGCGCGGCGAGGGCGCCGGTGGTGCGGGAAAGCTCGAAAGTGTACACCGCCGATCAAGCCGCCGCGCCTTGCCCCTGCTGGCGGCGCGGCGTGCTGCGTCTCCCACGGCATGTTGGGCAGAGCCGGCAGTGGGGAGCGGGGAAGTCGGGGAAGTCGGGAAGTCGGGAAGTCGGGAAGTCGGGAAGTCGGGAAGTCGGGAAGTCGGGAAGTCGGGGAGCGGGGCAGCGGCGACGAGCAGGCAACAAAAAACCCCGCCATGGCGGGGTTCTTCGCTGGAACGCAGGATCAATTACTTGATCTTGGTTTCCTTGTACTCGACGTGCTTGCGCGCGACCGGATCAAATTTCTTGATCGACATCTTTTCCGGCATGGTGCGCTTGTTCTTGTCGGTGGTGTAGAAGTGACCGGTACCCGCGGTGGATTCCAGTTTGATCTTGTCGCGTCCGCCTTTGCTGGCCATGATGAACTCCTAATTAGACTTCGCCGCGTGCGCGCAGGTCGGCGAGCACGGAGTCGATGCCTTTCTTGTCGATCAGGCGCAGACCGGCGTTCGAGACGCGCAGGCTCACCCAGCGGTTTTCCGATTCAACAAAGAAACGACGGTTCTGCAGGTTGGGCAGAAAACGGCGCTTGGTCTTGTTGTTTGCGTGGGAAACGTTGTTGCCGACCATCGGCGCTTTCCCGGTCACTTGACAGACGCGTGCCATGAAGCACTCCTAAATCTTCTATTCGTGGACAATGTTCGCAACAGATCAACAAAAGGCGCGCGGGCCCGGACTGCAGCGGTTAAGACTTCAGCAAAACGGGCATTATAGACCGAAATCCCTCGGCCGATCAATGCCTTCTGTGCGTTGACGCCACGGCGACGCGCCCGTGCCTTTGGCGTCACAGTTGCCGGTGCTCGGCCAGCGAGTAGGTCGTATTGCCGGCGACGATGAAGTGGTCGAGCACATGGACGTCGATCAGCGCCAGCGAATGCGCCAGCGCCTTGGTCATCGCCAGGTCCGCGGGACTCGGCGCCGGATTGCCCGACGGGTGGTTGTGGGCGACGATCACCGCGGCCGCATTATGCGCCAACGCCTGCCTGGCCACCTCGCGCGGGTAGACGCTGGTTTGCGTCAGCGTGCCGCGGAACAGCTCCTCGGCGGCCAGCAGCCGATTGCGCGCATCCAGGAACAGGCACAGGAACACCTCGTAAGGCCGCTGCGCCAGCGACAACCGCAGGTAGTCCCGCACGGCCTGCGGCGACTCCAGGCCCGGCGCCATCGCCAGCTGCTCGGCCAACGCCCGCCGCGTCAACTCGACCACCGCCTGCAGCTGCACGTACTTGGCGGTGCCGACGCCGCGCACCCGGCTCAGTTCGGTCTGGCTGGCGGCGAGCAGCCCGGTCAGCGAGCCGAATGCCGCGATCAGCTCGCGCGCCACATCGACCGCGCTCTTGCCCGGCACGCCGACGCGCAGGAATACCGCGAGCAGTTCGGCGTCGGACAACGAGGCGGCACCGGCTTGCAGCAGCTTTTCGCGAGGACGTTCGCTGGCGGGCCAATCGGGGATGGGCATGGCGGTCTCGTTCGGGAAGCGGCGTCGGAGGGCGGGGCGGACCCGTGGCCGCGATCGGCGGCGCCGGGTCCAGTCGCTTACAATACGGGTTCTCGACTGGTTGAGCATTCATGAATTCGCAAACTTTTGCGTCGGACTCCGGCGGCGCCACCGCGCGCAAGACCGTGCAGGCCGATTCCTTCCTGACCTTGCATTACCGCATCTCGCTGGAGAACGGTACCGAGGTCGTCAGCACCTTCGACGACAAGCCCGCCACGCTGCTGCTGGGGCAGGGCCAGTTCGCGCCCACGCTGGAACAGGCGCTGCTCGGCATGGCCGAGGGCGAGCGCACCAGCTACCGTCTGGCGCCGGAGCACGCCTTCGGGCCGCGCAATCCCGAGTTGCTGCAGCGCGTGTCGCTGGCCACGCTGCGCGAGAACAGCTCGTTCGAAGAGGACTACAGCCCGGGTGACCTGGTCGAGTTCAACGCGCCCGGCGGCGGCAAATATGCCGGCGTCCTCAAGGAAATCGGCGAGACCTCGGCGCTGTTCGACTTCAATCATCCGCTGGCCGGACAGACCATCCTGTTCGACGTCCAGCTGATCGGCATCCTCTGACGACCTGTTCCGGCCGCCTCGGCCGCCGGAGCGCAGCTACCTCCCCCGCATGTCCGAAATGACTCCCGCCCCCGACGCCGAGATCCTGCTGGCCCAGCCGCGCGGCTTCTGCGCCGGGGTCGATCGCGCGATCGAGATCGTGGAGCGCGCGCTCCAGCGCTTTGGCGCGCCGATCTACGTGCGCCATGAAATCGTGCACAACGCCTATGTCGTGGCCGATCTGCGCCGCAAGGGCGCCGTCTTCGTGCAGGACCTCGACGAGGTGCCGGCCGGCGCGACCGTGATCTTCAGCGCCCACGGCGTGTCGCGCAGCGTCCGCGCCGAGGCGCAGGCGCGCGGCCTGAACGTCTTCGACGCGACCTGTCCGCTGGTGACCAAGGTGCATGTCGAGGTCGGCAAGATGCGCGCCGAAGGCTGCGAGATCGTGATGATCGGCCATCGCGGCCACCCCGAGGTCGAGGGCACGATGGGCCAGGCCGACGGCGGCATGCTGCTGGTCGAGTCGCCCGCCGACGTGCAGACCCTGCAGGTCGCCGATCCCACGCGGCTGGCCTATGTCACGCAGACCACGCTGTCGGTCGACGAGACCGAGGAGATCGTCGCCGCGCTGAAGGCACGCTTCCCGGAAATCCGCGAGCCGAAGAAGCAGGACATCTGCTATGCGACGCAGAACCGCCAGGACGCCGTCAAGTTCATGGCGCCGCAGGTCGACGTGGTGATCGTGGTCGGCAGTCCCAACAGCTCCAACTCGAACCGCCTGCGCGAACTGGCCGAGCGGCTCGGCGTGCCTGCCTATATGGTCGATGCGCCGGAACAGGTCCGTCCCGAATGGATCGCCGGCAAGCGCCGCATCGGGCTGACCGCCGGCGCTTCGGCGCCGGAGGCGCTGGCCCAGTCGATCGTCGACCGGCTGCGCGCGCTCGGCGCGCGGCAGGTGCGTCCGCTGGAGGGCATCGAGGAAAACATGTCGTTCCCCCTGCCCAAGGGCCTGCAGGCGACCGCCGCCTGAGTCCCGCGGACCTTCCCGGTTTTTAGCAGCGCCCCGCCTCGAGCGGGGCGTTGTCGTTTTGGCCGGCGTGTTTTCGCGCCATTGCACCGCGCCATGCCGAGTGTCGTGCTTCCGCCGAAAGAAACTTGATCGTCACAACGATATATTGGCTCGGCACAAGGCGCGTCTTTTGCGAAGGACTTTAGGGTAATTCCCCTAAATACGGGTTTTCCCTCGATTGGTGCGAACGCGGATTGCCGACATTCTAAATTGGTGCATATTTCTTTTATGAAATGCCTAATTAATATCTATAAAGATAGGTGCCTTGTCAGCCACGCTGGAACGTCCGGAAGGCCGCCTAGTGACGTGGCGGGCACGGATCTTGTTAGGTATCTCAAAGAGCCCCTGTTGTGAATGGGAATTGCCCCAATGACGGCATTGGGGAAATTACCTAGCTCAATAGAAGGGCAAAAGGCTCAGGTTGTTGCGTCGCGTATTGCATCCGCAAAAAAAGGGGATACAATGCGCGCGTTTCAAATTGAAACTAAACCAAGGCGGTGCAGGGAAACGGACGGGAGGCGTTGCGTAACCCTGATCTTGTGAATCCTAGGAGATCACTCATGCAAATCACGTTGGCCAAGATTCTGCCGATCGCAGCGGCAGTGGCACTGGTTACTGCCTGCGGCAAGAAGGAAGAGGCGGCGCCCGGTGCGACGGCCTCGGCACCTGCCGCGGCAGCACCGGCTGGCGGCGAGGTGGTGGTAAAGATCGGCCATGCGGCGCCGCTGACCGGTGGGATCGCCCACCTTGGCAAGGACAACGAGAACGGCGCGCGCCTGGCCGTCGAAGAGGTCAACAAGGCCGGTCTGGAACTGGGCGGCAAGAAGGTCCGCCTGGAACTGGTCGGCGAAGACGACGCGGCCGATCCGAAGACCGGCACCTCGGTGGCCCAGAAGCTGGTCGACGAGAAGGTCGTCGCCGTGGTCGGCCACCTGAACTCGGGCGTGTCGATTCCTGCCTCCAAGATCTATAGCGATGCGGGCATCGTGCAGATCTCGCCGTCCTCGACCAACCCCGACTACACCAAGCAGGGCTTCAAGACGACCTTCCGCGTGGTGGCCACCGATGCCCAGCAGGGCCCGGCCCTGGCCAACTACGCCGCCAAGAGCCTGAACGCCAAGAGCGTGGCGATCGTCGACGACGCCACCGCCTACGGCAAGGGCCTGGCCGACGAGTTCGAGAAGACCGCCAAGGCCGCCGGCGTCAACATCGTGGCGCGCGAGGCCACCAACGACAAGGCCACCGACTTCAAGGCCATCCTGACCAAGATCAAGGGCAAGAAGCCGGACGTCATCATGTACGGCGGCATGGACGCCACCGGCGGCCCGTTCGCCAAGCAGGCCAAGGAACTCGGCATCCCGGCCAAGATCGTCGGCGGCGACGGCGTCTGTACCGACAAGGTGGCGGAACTGGCGGGCGATGCGGTCAGCAACATCATCTGCTCCGAGGCCGGCCTGGCGTTGTCCAAGATGGAGAAGGGCGCCGAGTTCCAGAAGCGCTACCAGGAACGTTTCAACGCACCGGTGCAGATCTACGCGCCGTTCACCTACGACGCCGTGATGGTGATCGTCGATGCGATGAAGCGCGCCGGCTCGACCGAGCCCGCGGCGATCCTGGCGGAGATGCCCAAGACCAACTACCAGGGCGTGATCGGCAACATCGCCTTCGACGAGAAGGGCGACATGAAGGAAGGCACCATCACGCTGTACGACTACAAGGACAAGAAGAAGTCCGTGCTTGACGTCGTGAAGATGTAATTCGGACCTACCCGGTCCTCCGAACGGCACCGTGAGTACTTTGCGGTGCCGTTCTTTTTAGCCTCGCCTTTTGTGACAGCGCCCTTACCATGGGTGGAACGCGGCAGGCCGTTGCTTTACCCGCTTACCAGCACATAACCACTTACCAAACCACTCACACCCCGCTGCCCGGTCGGCATCCATCCATGCCGGAAGTGCGGGCGGCAAGCCAGGAGTATTCATGGATATCCTTATCCAGCAGATCGTGAATGGTCTGGTGCTCGGCAGCATCTATGCGCTGATTGCACTCGGCTACACCATGGTCTACGGCATTCTCGGGATCATCAACTTCGCCCACGGCGATGTGCTGATGATCGGCGCGCTGACCGCACTGTCGGCGATTCTCGCACTCCAGCAATTCGCCCCCGGCCTGCCGGAATGGCTGACGCTCGTGATCGCCACGCTGATCGCGATGCCGGTCTGCGCGATGCTGTCCTATTCGATCGAACGGATTGCCTACCGGCCGCTGCGCAACGCGCCCCGGCTGGCTCCGCTGATCACCGCGATCGGCGTCTCCATCATGCTGCAGACCATCGCAATGATGATCTGGTCGCGCAATCCGCTGACCTTCCCGCAGCTGCTGCCCTCGAGCCCGATCGATATCGGCAACACCGGGGCCACGATCACCGGCAAGGAGATGGTCATCATCGGCATGGCCGTGATGGTGATGGCCGGGCTGCTGACGCTGGTCAACCGCACCAAGCTCGGCCGCGCGATGCGCGCCACCGCCGAGAATCAGCGCGTGGCGGGCCTGATGGGCGTGAACCCGAACTTCGTGATCTCGGCCACCTTCATGATCGGCGCGACCCTGGCTGCGCTGGCCGGCGTGATGATGGCGACGAACTATGGCAACGCGCACTTCTACATGGGCTTCATCCCCGGCCTGAAGGCGTTTACCGCGGCCGTGCTCGGCGGCATCGGCAACCTCGCCGGCGCGATGGTCGGCGGCATGCTGCTGGGCCTGATCGAGGCGCTGGGCGCCGGCTACATCGGCGATCTGACCAACGGCGTGTTCGGCTCGAACTACCAGGACGTGTTTGCCTTCATCGTGCTGATCACCGTGCTGGTGTTCCGTCCGTCCGGCATCATGGGCGAACGTGTGGCCGACCGGGCGTAAGGGGATCGCAACGATGAACACTCCGATTTCTACGACGGCGCAGGCCGCGCCGCTGACCAAGACGCCGGCCAAGACCATGTTCGCGCTGGCGGCCTTCCTGGTGATCGGCCTGTGCGCGCCGTTCGCCGTGCAGTTCCTGGGCGGCAACTACTGGGTGCGCGTGCTCGACTTCGCGCTGCTGTACATCATGCTGGCGCTGGGCCTGAACATCGTGGTCGGCTTCGCCGGCCTGCTGGACCTGGGCTACATCGCCTTCTATGCGGTGGGCGCCTATCTGATGGCGCTGCTCGGCTCGCCGCATCTGGCCAACCAGTTCGAGACCATCGCGCAGCTGTTCCCCAACGGCTTCCATGTCAGCGTCTGGTGGGTGCTGCCATTGGCGGCATTGGTGGCGGGCATCTTCGGCGTGCTGCTCGGTGCGCCGACGCTGAAGCTGCGCGGCGACTATCTGGCGATCGTCACGCTCGGCTTCGGCGAGATCATCCGCATCTTCATGAACAACCTGGACCGGCCGGTCAACATCACCAACGGTCCCAAGGGCATCACCGCGGTCGATCCAATCACGATCTTCGGCTTCAACTTCTCCAAGACGCACGAGTTCTTCGGCCTGAAATTCACGCCGGTGTTCATGTACTACTACCTGCTGATCCTGCTGGTCGTGGCAATCGTGTTCGTCTCGCTGCGGCTGCAGAACTCGCGCATCGGCCGCGCCTGGGTGGCGATCCGCGAGGACGAGATCGCGGCCAAGGCGATGGGCATCAACACCCGCAACATCAAGCTGCTGGCCTTCGCCATGGGCGCGTCGTTCGGCGGTGTCTCGGGCGCGGTGTTCGGCGCCTTCCAGGGCTTCGTCTCGCCGGAATCGTTCACGCTGTGGGAATCGATCTATGTGCTGGCGATCGTGGTGCTCGGCGGCATGGGCCATATCCCGGGCGTGATCCTGGGCGGCATCCTGCTGATCGGCTTCCAGGAGCTGCTGCGCGTGGTGGCCGAGCCGGTGCAGAACATGCTGTTCGGCCATGTGATCGTCGACGCCGAAGTGCTGCGCCAGCTGCTGTTCGGCCTGGCGCTGGTCGGCGTGATGCTGTATCGCCCGGCGGGCCTGTGGCCGTCGCCGCGCAAGGAAGACCGGCCGGTGATTCGCCGCCCCGGTAGCGTTGGACGTCTGTGAAGCGGGAGGACCTGATGAGCAACGAAAACATCCTCCTGTCCGTCAAGGGAGTGAACAAGCGCTTCGGCGGCCTGCAGGCGCTGTCGGATGTGGGCCTGGAGATCCGGTCCGGCGAGATCTACGGCCTGATCGGCCCGAACGGCGCCGGCAAGACCACCTTCTTCAACGTGATCACCGGGCTCTACACCCCCGATTCCGGCGAGTTCGTGCTGGACGGCAAGCCCTATCAGCCGACCGCGGTGCATGAAGTGGCCAAGGCTGGCATCGCCCGCACCTTCCAGAACATCCGCCTGTTCGGCGACATGACGGCGCTCGAGAACGTGATGGTCGGCCGCCACGTGCGGACCAAGGCCGGCGTGATCGGCGCGATCTTCCGTCCGCCAGCGGTGCGCAAGGAAGAAGAGGGCGTCGAGGACATGGCGCATGACCTGCTCGAGTACGTCGGCATCGGCAAGTACGCCAACTTCACCTCGCGCAATCTGTCGTACGGCCACCAGCGCCGTCTCGAGATCGCCCGCGCGCTGGCGACCGAGCCCAAGCTGCTGGCGCTCGACGAGCCCGCGGCCGGCATGAACGCGACCGAGAAGGTCGAGCTGCGCGGCCTGCTCGACAAGATCCGCAGCGATGGCCGGACCATCCTGCTGATCGAGCACGACGTGAAGCTCGTGATGGGCCTGTGCGACCGCATGACCGTGCTCGACTACGGCAAGGTCATCGCGCAGGGCCTGCCGTACGATGTCCAGAACAACCCGGCGGTGATCGAGGCCTACCTCGGCACTTCGGCCCACTGACGGGGAGCCGCACATGAAAGACACACTACTGAAGATCGCCGGCCTGAAGGTCGCGTACGGCGGCATCCAGGCCGTCAAGGGCATCGACCTGGAAATCCGCGACGGCGAACTCGTGACGCTGATCGGCGCCAATGGCGCCGGCAAGACCACCACGATGAAGGCGATCACCGGCCTGCAGCCCTGGGCCGGCGGCGAGGTCGAATACCTGGGCCGCTCGATCAAGGGCGTGCCGAGCTACGAGCTGCTGAAGCAGGGCCTGGCGATGGTGCCGGAAGGCCGCGGCGTGTTCGCGCGCATGACCATCACCGAGAACCTGCTGATGGGCGCCTTCACGCGCAAGGACGAGGCCGGCATCAAGGACGACATCGATCGCATGTTCGGCATCTTCCCGCGGCTGAAGGAACGCGCCAACCAGCTGGCCGGCACCATGTCCGGCGGCGAGCAGCAGATGCTGGCCATGGCGCGCGCGCTGATGAGCCAGCCGCGCCTGCTGCTGCTGGACGAACCGTCGATGGGCCTGTCGCCGATCATGGTCGAGAAGATCTTCGAGGTCGTGCGCGATATCTCCGGCCAGGGCGTCACCGTGCTGCTGGTCGAGCAGAACGCCCGCCTCGCACTGCAGGCCGCCAACCGCGGCTATGTGATGGAGTCCGGCCTGATCACGATGAGCGGCAATGCCGCCGACATGCTCGACGACCCGAAGGTACGCGCCGCGTATCTGGGGGAATGAGCCTGTCGCGATAGGAAAACGGCGGCCGAAGGGCCGCCGTGCAGTCGCCAGCCCCGCCATGCCTGCATGGATGGGGCTTTTTTTATCGTTCCGCCGGCGCCGGCCGGATCGAATTGTGCGACGACACCACCTGCCACCCATGCGGCGTGCGTACGAACACGTCGGTGAAGACGACGTCCGTCGGCTTGGCTTTCGCGTTGGGCCGATAACGGTTGACGCCGGTGACCACCGCGCTGTCGCGAAACGTGCGTACCTTCAGTTCGGTCAGCGTCTGGCTGGAGCCCGGCGGCGGGGGGCCGGCGGACAGCGATTCGGCGCGGTTGCGCATGCCGCCGAGCGGCGAGATGTTGACGAAGGTCGGATGGAGCAGGCGTTCCAGCGCGGCGCGGTCGCCGGACTCGGTGGCGGTCAGCCAGTCCTGCTCGGCCTTGAGGATGGCGGCGTGGTCGGCGGCCTCGTCGGCCGCGGCCGGTGTGGCGGCCAGGGTGCCGAGCGCCAGGGCGGCCACGGCAAGCGTGGTAGCCAGCCCGCGCCTGTGGGGATGGAGGCGACCGCCCATTGTTGTTCTCCCGGTCCTGGATGGCATCAGTATAGGCAAGCGAATATTACCGTCGTCCCCACGCGCGGCGGGTGGCGGTGAACGAAGGGAGGCTACGGAGAGGAGCCAAAGAAAAAGGCCGCCGTGCCATCGCAGCAGGGCGGCCCGTTTCCGAACCACGGGCGACCATCGCCGACCATCGCCGACCATCACGGACCATCGCGCCGTGGACGACGGCAGACGGCCGGCGCCAGAAGATCAGGCCAGCGACTTCAGCAGCGTCCGCAGCATGCCGATCATCTGGTCGATTTCCCCGCGGGTCACGTTCAGCGCCGGCATGAAGCGCAGCAGGTTCGGCCGCGGCGAATTGAGCAGCAGGCCCTCCGGCTGCATCTCGCGCGCCTGCTCGACCAGCTGCGGGCCGATGTCCTTGCCGAGCATCAGCGCGCGCAGCAGGCCCTCGCCCCGTTCGCCGGCCAGGCCGAACTCGTTCGACAGCGCCAGCAGCTGTTCGCGCAGATACGCGCCCTTCTCCTGCACCTGCTGCAGGAAGCCCGGCGCCAGCAGCTGCTCGAACACCGCGCTGCCCACCGCGCACATCAGCGGGTTGCCGTTGTAGGTGCCGCCCTGGTCGCCGGCTTCGAAGCTCGCCACCTCGGCCTTGCACAGCAGGGCCGACAGCGGCACGCCGCCGCCGATGCCCTTGCCCAGCGTCATGATGTCCGGCTCGACGTTCGACAGCTCGTAGGCGAACAGCGTGCCGCAGCGGGCGCAGCCGGCCTGCACCTCGTCGACGATGAACAGCAGCTTGTGCTTGTCCGCCAGCGCGCGCAGCCCTTGCATGAATTCGCGCGTGGCGGGCACCACGCCGCTCTCGCCCTGCACCGGCTCGAGCATGATGCCGACCGTCTTGTCGTTGATCAGCGCCTCGACCGAAGCCAGGTCATTGAGCTGGGCCTTCGGAAAGCCCGGCACCTGCGGCGCGAAGATCGTGTCCCAGCCGGCCTTGCCCGACGCGCTCATGGTCGCCAGCGTGCGGCCATGGAAGCTGTGGTCCATCGTGATGATCTCGTAGGCGCCGTTCTTGTGCTTGCGCCCCCATTTGCGCGCCAGCTTGATCGCGCCCTCGTTGGCCTCCGCGCCGCTGTTGGCGAAGAACACCTTGTCGAAGCAGCTGTTGTCGGTCAGCGTCTTGGCCAGCCGCAGCATCGGCTCGTTGTAGAAGGCCGGGCTCGGATTGATCAGCTTGCGGGCCTGCTCGTTCAGCGCCGCGATCATGCCCTCGTTCGAGTGGCCCAGGCAGTTGACGGCCCAGCCCTGCACGAAGTCCAGATAGCGCTTGCCCTGATGGTCCGTCAGCCACGAGCCCTTGCCCTCGGTGAAGACGAGCTCGGGCCGGTTGGTGATGTACATCAGCGATTGGACGGGATACTCAGCAAATGCCATGGCGGACTCCAGAGATCGGCAAACAAGGAAAAGGGAAGGGCGGCAAAACAAAAAAGCCACGGGGGTTGCCCGTGGCTTGATGACCTGAACAGACGCTGTCGACGGTCAGCCGCGTGGCACCCTGGCGGGATGCGACGTACGGAAGCTGCGTCGGATGTTGGCGTGGTTCATGCGGCCAACTATAAGACGCAGTCGCCCCAGTGTCAAAGACGACGGTGGCGGTCCGGATCGTCATTGTTGTTCTCGTGAAACGGTGGCGCGGTCGTGGTGCGGTCGTGGCGTGGGCCGTCGGCGCGGGCAGGGCAGGGCGCCAACCCGGTCGGCGGAGCCAGCCGGGCCGCGCCGCGAGCCCTGGTTCAGGCCACGCCGGCCGGGTGCAGGTCGGCCTCGGAGGTGAACGAGTCGGCGAAGAACGCATCCTCGTGCAGCGCGCACTGGGCGGTGAAGTCGCGCCGCGCCGATTCGACCATCACCGGGGCGCCGCAGGCATAGACCTCGTGGCCCGACAGATCCGGGTAGTCCGCCATCACGGCCTGGTGGACGAAGCCGGTGCGGCCGTCCCACTCGTCCTCGGCCAGCGCGTCCGAGACCACCGGAACGTACCGGAAGTTCGGCAGCTCGCGCGCCCACTGCTCGCACAGCGCGTGCATGTAGAGATCGCGCGGACGGCGGCCGCCCCAGTACAGCGTCATCGGCCGCGTGATGCCGGTGTAGGCCGCGTGCTCGACGATGGCCTTGATCGGCGCGAAGCCGGTGCCCGAGGCCAGCAGGATGATCGGCTTGTCCGAGTCCTCGCGCAGGAAGAAGCTGCCCAGCGGACCCTCGAAGCGCAGGATGTCGCGCTCCTTCATTGCCGGCTGGCCCTCGCGCGCGCCGAACACATAGTCGGTGAAGGCGCCGCCCGGCATATGGCGGAAATGCAGTTCGATCGGGCCTTCCTCGTGCGGCGGCGTGGCGATCGAATAGCTGCGGCGCTTGCCGTCCCGCAGCAGGAATTCGACGTACTGGCCGGCCAGGTATTGCAGGCGCTCGGTGGCCGGCAATTGCAGCTTCGCCACGATGACGTCTTCGGCCACGCGTTCCAGCGATTGCACGCGGCACGGCACCTTCTTGATCGGGATATCGCCGGCGCCATGCACCTCGCGGCATTCGATGGTCACGTCCGAGGCCGCATTGGCGCAGCAGAACAGCGCGCGGCCCTCGGTCTTTTCCTGCGCGGTCAGCGCGGAGGCGGCATGGTCGCCCTGGACGATGTCGCCGGCGGTGACGCGGCCCTTGCACGAACCGCAGGCGCCGTTCTTGCACCCGTAGGGCAGGCCGATGCCTTGACGCAGCGCCGCCGACAGGATGGTTTCGTTCGCTTCCGCCTCGAATTGGCGGCCGCTCGGCAGCACGGTTACTTGATAAGCCATAATCTCTCGATGAGCAAAGATCTGTCGCCACCCCGTCTGGCCCGCCCGCGCTTGCTGATCGTGGGCTGTGGGGACGTAGGCATGCGTTGCCTGCAAATGCTTGCCCCGCGCTGGCGCGTGTTCGCCGTGACCTCGCAGCCCGGCCGCGTGGCGGCCTTGCGGGCGGCCGGCGCGGTGCCGTTGGTAGCCAATCTGGACGAGCCGGCGACGCTCAAGCGCCTGGGCGGCCTGGCCGATCGCGTATTGCACCTGGCGCCGCCGCCGGCGCGCGGCGATGACGATCCACGTACCGTTGCCCTGTTGCGGGCGCTGCGGCGCAGCGCATGGCGCCGCCCCGCGCGGGAACCCCGCATTCTACCCGAGCGGCCCGGACGGGGGACCGGCGTGGCCACTCGCGGCGGCGCGCCGGCGCTGGTCTACGCCAGCACCAGCGGCGTCTATGGCGACCGCGGCGGCGCGCGCATCGGCGAGGCCCAGCCGGTACGGCCGCAGACCGCGCGCGCACGCCGCCGCGTGGCCGCCGAGCGGGCGGTGCGGAGCTTCGGCCGCGCCAGCGGCTGGCGTGCCAGCATCGTGCGGATTCCCGGCATCTACGCCGCGGACCGGCTGCCGGTGGCGCGCCTGCTCAAGGGCACGCCGGCGCTGGTGCGCGACGATGATGTCTACACCAACCACATCCACGCCGACGACCTGGCCCGCGCCATGATCGCCGCGCTGCTGCGCGGCCGGCCGCAGCGCGTCGTCCATGCCAGCGACGACAGCGAACTGCGCATGGCCGACTATTTCGACCTGGTGGCCGACCGGCGCGGGCTGCCGCGGCCGCCCCGGCTGTCGCGCGAGCAGATCCGCCAGGCCGTCGAGCCGGCGCTGCTGAGCTTCATGAGCGAATCGCGCCGGCTCGAGAACGCGCGGCTCAAGCGCGAGCTGCGGCTGCGGCTGCGTTATCCGACGGTTCACCACTTCTTCGAGACCTGACCCCCGCGCCCAGCGGCGCACACACCCCAGCAAGTGCCGCACCGCCGGGCAGGCGCCGCACCTCCGCGGCAAGCGCGGCACCTCCGCGGCAATCGTCGTACCCCCGCGGCAAGCGCCGCCCCCCGATGGCATGGCGATTGCGTGCTTACGCCCGCCACCCTGTCTATACAGCATATTGGGGCACGATGCCCGCAGGCCGTGCGGCCCGGTCACCAGCCTGGTGCGGGATACCGATCCGGCTGACCGCCGCGGGCCCCGCCAATCCCTTGCATCGCCCGTTATCGCTTTCCCTATCAGGGTTTGCGAGCAACGCCCGGGATCCGGGGCTGCCATTGGAGACGTCCCTTCGGCGGCGTGCCGTAGTGACGTTTCGTCGCCTTGACTTGTATATACAGGATTGCTACATTGCCCGGAAACCGACCGGCGCCCCGACCGAGGACGCCGGCACGACCCGGGCGGGCCGCCAGCCGGCGGCACCGTTCGCGACACCAAAGGAGCCAAACAGTGCAGATGCAGAAGCGGAAGTTGGGGAGTAAAGGGGGCGCCGGCCGTGCGCTCGGTTGGCTGGCCACGGTGGCGCTCGCCGCCGGTGCCGGCGCGGCGCAGGCCCAAACCACCAAGGTGGCGCTGGGCATGAGCGGCTGGACCGGCTTCGCGCCGCTGACGCTGGCCGCCAAGGCCGGCATCTTCGAAAAACACGGCGTCGACGTCGACATCAAGATGATTCCGCAGAAGGATCGCCATCTGGCGCTGGCCTCGGGCGCGATCCAGTGCGCCGCGACCACGGTGGAAACCCACGTGGCGTGGAATGCCAACGGCGTGCCGATCACGCAGATCGTGCAGCTCGACAAGTCCTATGGCGCCGACGGGCTGGCGGTGCGCAACGACGTCAAGACCTTCGCCGACCTGAAGGGCAAGACCATCGGCGTCGACGCGCCGGGCACCGCGCCGTATTTCGGACTGGCGTGGATGCTGAAGAAGAACGGCATGACCATCAAGGACGTCAAGACCACCACGCTGTCGCCGCAGGCGGCCGCGCAGGCCTTCGTCTCGGGCCAGAACGACGCCGCGATGACCTACGAGCCGTACTTGTCGACCGTGCGGCAGAACCCCGACAAGGGCAAGATCCTCGCCACCACGCTGGACTACCCGATGGTGATGGACACGCTCGGCTGCGCGCCGAAATGGTTGAAGGAGAACCCGAAGGCCGCGCAGGCGCTGGTCGACGGCTACTTCGAGGCGCTCGAGATGATCCGCAAGGAGCCGGCCAAGTCCAACGAGATCATGGGCGCGGCCGTCAAGCAGACCGCCGAGCAGTTCGCCAAGTCGTCCTCGTATCTGCGCTGGCAGGATCGCGAGGCCAACCGCAAGTTCTTCGCCGGCGAGCTGGCGCAGTTCAGCAAGGAGGCCGCCGCGGTGCTGCTCGATGTCGGCGTGATCCGCCAGGTGCCGGACGTGACGACGCTGTACGACCCGCGGTTCATCCGCTAAGCGGCAGGAGTAGCGATGACACAACCGTTGCACGCCGATTCGCTGCGGGCCGTCGCGCCCGACAGCCCGGCGCCCGCCCGGACGATGCCGGCCGCGCCGCGTGCGCGCCGGACCCATCCGTGGCTGACGCCGCTGACCCCGGTCGCGCCGCGCACCCGCTGGGTGCTGGGCCTGGGCTTTTTCGTGCTGTTCTTCGCCGTCTGGGGCGCGGTGACGCTGGGCGGCCTGGTGCCGCCGACTTTCCTCGCCGACCCGATGACGATGGCGCGCGAGGCGTGGCTGCTGTTTACCGAATACGGCTTTCTCGGCGACATCGGCATGACGGTCTGGCGCGTGCTGGGCGGCTTCGTGCTGGCCGCGGTGCTCGCGGTGCCGCTGGGCATCCTGATGGGCGCCTACAAGGCCGCCGAAGCCTTCTTCGAGCCCTTCGTCTCGTTCTGCCGCTACCTGCCGGCGTCGGCCTTCATTCCGCTGCTGATCCTGTGGGCCGGCATCGGCGAGACGCAGAAGCTGCTGGTGATCTTCATCGGCTCGTTCTTCCAGATCGTGCTGATGGTCGCCGTGACGGTAGGGGGCGCGCGCCGTGACCTGGTCGAGGCCGCCTACACGCTGGGCGCCAACAGCGCCGGCATCGTCAAGCGCGTGCTGATCCCCGGCGCCGCGCCCGGCATCGCCGAAATCCTGCGGCTCGTGCTGGGCTGGGCCTGGACCTATGTGATCGTCGCCGAGCTGATCGGCTCGTCGTCCGGCATCGGCCACATGATCACCGACAGCCAGGCGCTGCTCAATACCGGGCAGATCATCTTCGGCATCATCGTGATCGGCTGCATCGGCCTGGTCTCGGACCTGCTGTTCAAGCTCGCCAACCAGCGGCTGTTTCCGTGGAGCACCATCCAATGAGCGCGCTGTCGATCCAGCAGGTGTCGCGCACCTTCGTCAATCCGCGCGGTGGCCAGACCCAGGCCTTGCTGCCGGTGGACTTCGAGGTCCGCGAGAACGACTTCGTCACCATCCTCGGGCCGTCCGGCTGCGGCAAATCGACGTTGCTGCGCATCGTCGCCGGCCTCGACGCGCCGACCTCCGGTCGCGTGCTGCTCGACGGCGAGCCGGTCACCGGACCGGGCGCGGACCGCGGCATGGTGTTCCAGTCCTATACGCTGTTCCCGTGGCTGACGATCGAGCAGAACGTCCGCTTCGGCCTGCGCGAGCGCGGCATGAGCGTGGCGGAGCAGCGCGAGCGCAGCGATTTCTTCATCGCCCGCGTGGGCCTGCGCGGCTTCGAGCATCACTATCCGAAGCAGCTGTCGGGCGGCATGCAGCAGCGCACCGCGATCGCGCGGGCGCTGGCCAACGATCCGAAGATCCTGCTGCTCGACGAGCCGTTCGGCGCGCTGGACAACCAGACCCGCGTGCTGATGCAGGAACTGCTGCTCGGCATCTGGGAGAGCGCGCGCAAGACGGTGCTGTTCGTCACGCACGATATCGACGAGGCGATCTTCATGGCCAACCGGGTTGCGGTATTCTCTGCGCGGCCCGGACGGATCAAGACCGAGATCGCGGTCGACTTCGCCCATCCGCGCCACTACACGATCAAGACCTCGCCGGAATTCTCGGCGTTGAAGGCGCGGCTGACCGAAGAGATCCGTGCCGAGGCGATGGCCTCGGCCGAGCATTGAGGCGGCCAATGAAGCCCACCGACTTGCGCATCGGCCGACGCATCGACCGACGCATCGACCCACGCAACCACCGACCATGACCGTAGAAGCCGGCACCCGCCGCCCCGCCACCCGTCCCGATGCCAACGGCCACCGCCCGTCGTCCGATGCCACGCCGACCGCGCTGTACCAGCAGGTCAAGGAGTACATCGCGCGCCAGATCCAGAGCGGCGCCTGGCAGCCGGGCGATCGCGTGCCGTCCGAGCAGGAGCTGGTCAACCGCTTCGCCGTGTCGCGCATGACGGTCAACCGCGCGCTGCGCGAGCTGGCCGAGCAGGGCAGGGTGGTGCGGGTGGCGGGCGTCGGCACCTTCGTTGCCGAGCACAAGCCGCAGTCGACGCTGCTGTCGGTGGTCAATCTGCAGGACGAGATCCGCATGCGCGGGCACGACTACGCCTGCGACGTGATCCTGGTCGAGCGCGCCTCGGCCTCGATCGAGGTGGCGGCGGCGCTCGACCTGCGCACCGGCGAGTCGGTCTTCCATTCGGTATGCGTGCATCGCGAGGACGGCGTGCCAGTGCAGCTGGAGGACCGCTACGTGAATCCGCGCGTGGCGCCCGACTTCATCAATCAGGACTTCAGCGGCGTCAAGCCGGGCGAATATCTGCTGCGGCACGTGCCCTACGACCAGGTCGAGCACGTGGTCGACGCGGTCGCGGCCACGCCCGAGCAGGCCAGCCAGCTGGAGATGCCGGTGACCCAGCCCTGCCTGCTGCTGACGCGGCGCACCTGGACCGCCGGCACGCCGGTGACCTTCGTGCGCTGCCTGCATCCCGGCAACCGCTATCGCCTCGGCAGCCGCTTCCGTGCCGATGGCAATCCGGCGTTCGGCTAGCGTGGCGGCCCGCGGCGCGGCCCGCAGCCGCGCTGCCCTCGCCACCGAACGAACCGAGCGCTTCCGCACCTGACTTCGACCACGATTCGACCTAAGCTGATTTAAGCCGTACCAAGCTGTATAGACAGGACCATACAATGACAACCCAATCCTCCGTGCAACACGCCGCTTCCCAATCCCGTCCCACGCTGACCCTGCATCCCGGCGAGGTCTCGCTCGCCGAACTGCGCCGCATCTACCGCGGCGAGGTCCAGCTGGCGATGGCGGATTCGGCCTGGGCCGATGTGCGCGCCGCGCAGGCCACCGTGCAGCAGATCGTCGACACCGACGCGGTGGTCTACGGCATCAACACCGGCTTCGGCAAGCTGGCCAACACGCGCATCCCGCACGACAAGCTGGCCGAGCTGCAGCGCAACCTGGTGCTGTCGCACAGCGTCGGCACCGGCCGCGACCTGCCCGCCGATACGGTGCGCCTGATCCTGGCGACCAAGGCCGTCAGCCTGGCGCGCGGCCATTCGGGCGTGCGGCCCGAACTGATCGAGGCGCTGCTGGCGCTGGCCAACCACGGCGTCACGCCGTGCATTCCGGCCAAGGGCTCGGTCGGCGCGTCCGGCGACCTCGCGCCGCTGGCGCATCTGTCGTGCACGCTGATCGGCGTCGGCGAGGCTATCGTCGACGGCCGCCGTCTGCCGGCCGTCGAGGCGCTGGCGCATGCCGGTCTCAAGCCGTTCGAGCTCGGACCGAAGGAAGGCCTGGCGCTGCTGAACGGCACGCAGGTGTCGACCGCGCTGGCGCTGGCCGGCCTGTTCGCCGCCGAGGACGTGTTCGCCGCCGGGCTGGTTGCGGGCGCGCTGTCGCTCGAGGCCATCAAGGGCTCGGTCAAGCCGTTCGACGCCCGCATCCACGCCGCCCGCGGCCAGGCCGGCCAGATCGCCGTCGCCGGCGCGGTGCGCGAGCTGCTGGCCGGCAGCGAGATCGTCGACTCGCATCGCGAGTGCGGCCGCGTGCAGGACCCGTATTCGATCCGTTGCCAGCCGCAGGTGATGGGCGCGTGCCTGGACAATCTGCGCCACGCCGCGCGCGTGCTGCAGATCGAGGCCAATGCCGCGTCGGACAACCCGCTGGTGTTCTCCGAACAGGGCGACGTGGTGTCCGGCGGCAACTTCCACGCCGAGCCGGTGGCCTTCGCCGCCGACATCATCGCGCTGGCGCTGGCCGAGATCGGCGCGATTTCCGAGCGGCGCCTGGCGCTGCTGCTCGACACCGGCCTGTCGGGCCTGCCGCCCTTCCTGGTGCGCGACGGGGGCCTGCATTCGGGCTTCATGATCGCGCAGGTCACCGCCGCCGCGCTGGCGTCGGAGAACAAGTCGCTGGCGCATCCGTCGAGCGTCGACAGCCTGCCGACCTCGGCCAACCAGGAGGACCACGTGTCGATGGCCACCTACGGCGCGCGCCGGCTCGGCGACATGGCCGAGAACACCGCGGTCGTGGTCGGCATCGAGGCGATGGCGGCCGCGCAGGGCATCGAATTCCATCGGCCGCTGAAGTCCTCGCCGCTGGTCGAGACCGAACTGGCGCGCATCCGCGCCCGCGTCGACTTCGTCGAGGTCGACCGCTACCTGGCGCCCGATATCGAGGCAATGAAGCAGTGGGTGCTGCAGGGCGACGCCGGCGCGGGCTGGCCCCAGGCCGTGCGTGCCGTGCTGCCGGCGCAGGGCGAAGCGCAATAAGCGCGGCCATTGACGCTCGCATGCCGAAACACCGCAAACCGCATACGCAACCGAATACGTAGCCGAATACGCAACCGAATACGCAACCGAACACGCAACCGAACACGCAACCGAATACCGCTCGCAGGAGACCACCATGAACGCCAACGAACAGCAATTCCTCGCCCGCGGCCAGCGCGAAATCCGCGCGCCGCGCGGCACCCAGCTGCACTGCAAGAACTGGCTGATCGAAGCCGCCTATCGCATGATCCAGAACAACCTGGACCCGGACGTCGCCGAGCGCCCGCAGGACCTGGTGGTCTACGGCGGCATCGGCAAGGCCGCGCGCAACTGGGAATGCTTCGACGCGATCCTCGATAGCCTGCGCCGCCTCGGCGAAGACGAATCGCTGCTGGTGCAGTCCGGCAAGCCGGTCGGCGTGTTCCGCACGCATGCCGACGCGCCGCGCGTGCTGATCGCCAACTCCAACCTGGTGCCGCACTGGGCCAACTGGGACAAGTTCAACGAGCTCGATCGCGCCGGCCTGATGATGTACGGCCAGATGACCGCCGGCTCGTGGATCTACATCGGCACGCAGGGCATCGTGCAGGGCACCTATGAGACCTTCGTCGAGGCGGGTCGACAGCACTACGGCGGCGACCTGTCCGGCAAGTGGATCCTGACCGCGGGCCTGGGCGGCATGGGCGGCGCGCAGCCGCTGGCCGGCGTGCTGGCCGGGGCGTGCGTGCTGGCGATCGAATGCCAGGAATCGCGCATCGACTTCCGCCTGCGCACGCGCTATCTGGACAAGAAGGCCACCACGCTGGACGAGGCGCTGGCGATGATCGCCGAGGCCACCGCCAGCAAGCAGGCGATCTCGGTCGGCCTGCTCGGCAATGCCGCCGAGATCGTGCCCGAGCTGGTCAAGCGCGCGCAGGCCGGCGGCATGCGCCCGGATATCGTCACCGACCAGACCTCGGCGCACGACCTGGTCAACGGCTATCTGCCGGCCGGCTGGACCGTCGAGCAGTGGGAAGCGGCACGCAAGGCCGATCCGAAATCGGTCGAGGCGGCCGCGCGCCCCTCGATCGTCGAACACGTCAAGGCGATGCTGGCCTTCCAGCAGATGGGCGTGCCGACGCTGGACTATGGCAACAACATCCGCCAGGTCGCCTTCGACGAGGGGGTCAAGAACGCCTTCGACTTCCCGGGCTTCGTGCCGGCCTATATCCGCCCGCTGTTCTGCCGCGGCAAGGGACCGTTCCGCTGGGTCGCGCTGTCCGGCGATCCCGAGGACATCTACAAGACCGACGCCAAGATGAAGGAGCTGTTCCCGGAGGACAAGCACCTGCACCGCTGGCTCGACATGGCGCGCGAGCGCATCGCCTTCCAGGGCCTGCCGGCGCGCATCTGCTGGGTCGGACTGGACGAGCGCCATCGCGCGGGCCTGGCCTTCAACGAGATGGTCAAGTCGGGCGAGCTGAAGGCGCCGGTGGTGATCGGCCGGGACCATCTGGACTGCGGCTCGGTGGCGTCGCCCAACCGCGAGACCGAGGCGATGAAGGACGGTTCGGACGCCGTGTCCGACTGGCCGCTGCTCAATGCGCTGCTCAATACCGCGGGCGGCGCGACCTGGGTCAGCCTGCACCACGGCGGCGGCGTCGGCATGGGTTTCTCGCAGCATAGCGGCGTGGTGATCGTCTGCGACGGCACCGATGCCGCTGCCCGCCGCATCGAGCGCGTGCTGTGGAACGACCCGGCCACCGGCGTGATGCGCCACGCCGACGCGGGCTACGACATCGCGATCGACTGCGCGCGCGAGAAGGGGCTGAACCTGCCGATGGTCAATCGCGCATGAGCGCGGCGCCATCGCTATCCCCGCAAGCACGGCGCTTTGCGCTGGACGAGCTGACGCCGATGCCGTGGAAGAACGGCGGCGGCACCACGCGCGAGATCGCCGCGTGGCCGCCCGCCGCCGGGCTCGATGCATTCGACTGGCGCCTGAGCATCGCCGACATCGCGGCCGACGGCCCGTTCTCGGCGTTCCCCGGCATCGACCGCCAGATCGTGCTGCTCGATGGCGACGGCGTGCGGCTGCACGCGCGCGATGGCAGCTTCGATCATCGCTTGGTGGCGGTCGGCGAGCCGTTCGCCTTTGCCGGCGAAGCGACGGTCGACGCCACGCTGCTGGGCGGGCCGACGCGCGACTTCAATGTGATGACGCGCCGCGGCCGCTGCCGCGCGAGCGTGGCGTCCACCGGCGCGGCCATCGATAGCGCCGGGGTGGAGTCGGATACGACGGTCGTGCTCTACGTGCTGGCCGGCAGCTGGCACTGCGATGATGCGCAGGACGCCGAGGCGGGCGTGCTGACGGCCGGCAGCGGCATGCTGCTGCCGCCGGGCGGCGCCTTCCGCTGGCTGCCCCAGGACGAGGGCGAGGGCGCCCGCTGCCTCGTCGTCAGGCTGCAATCGACGCAGTCATCCTCCGATAGGGAAACCACGTCATGACGCAGTCCGTTGAAGACTTCGCTGTCGATGCCAGCGTGGCCGGCGCGCCGTCGGCCGACGGCGTCTGGCATCGCTGCCATCTGCTGCCGGATGCCGATCCGGCCAACGCCATTCGCGATGCCGCGCTGGTCGTCGAGCAGGGGCGTATTGCATGGCTTGGCCAGCAGGCCGTGTTGCCCGAGGCCTACCGCGGCCTGCCGCATCACGATGCTGGCGGGGCGTGGATCACGCCGGGCCTGATCGACTGCCACACGCATCTGGTCTACGGTGGCCAGCGCGCCGACGAGTTCGCGATGCGGCTCGCCGGCGCCAGCTACGAGGAAATCGCGCGCGCCGGCGGCGGCATCGTGTCGACGGTCCGGGCCACGCGCGCGGCCGACGAAGACACGCTGTTCGCGCAGGCCGCGACGCGGCTGAAGCCGTTGCTGGCCGAAGGCGTCACCGCGATCGAGATCAAGTCGGGCTACGGCCTCGATCTCGATACGGAGCGCAAGCAGTTGCGCGTCGCGCGGCGGCTCGGCAAGGCCTACGGCGTTGCGGTGCATACCACCTTCCTCGGCGCGCACGCGTTGCCGCCCGAATACGCGGACCGCGCCGACGACTACATCGCGCTGGTCTGCGACACGATGCTGCCGGCCCTGGCGCAGGAAGGCCTGGTCGATGCGGTCGACGCCTTCTGCGAGGGCATCGGCTTCTCGCCGGCGCAGACCGAGCGCGTGTTCGACGCCGCGCACCGGCATGGCCTGCCGGTCAAGCTGCATGCCGAACAGCTGAGCAATCTCGGCGGCGCCGCGCTGGCGGCCCGCTATCGCGCCCTGTCGGCCGATCATCTGGAGCATCTGGACGAGGCCGGCGTCGCGGCGATGGCCGAGGCGGGGACCGTCGCCGTGCTGCTGCCCGGTGCCTACTATTTCCTGCGCGACACGCATCTGCCGCCGATCGCGCTGCTGCGCCGGTACGGCGTGCCGATCGCGCTGTCGACCGACCACAATCCCGGCACGTCGCCGGTGACCTCGCTGCTGCTGATGCTCAACATGGCCTGCACGCTGTTCCGCATGACGGTGCCCGAGGCGCTCGCCGGCGTCACCACGCACGCGGCGCGCGCGCTGGGCGCCAGCGATCGGCATGGGCTGCTGGCCGCGGGCCGCGGCGCGGATCTTGCGCTGTGGCGCATCGATTCGCCGGCCGAGCTGGCCTACTGGTTCGGCCGCAACCCGCTCGCCGCGGTGGTACGCCAGGGGCGCGTGTTCTTCGGACCCGCCTCTTCGGCCCCGCAGGAGTTTCGCGATGAAGCCTGACCTCGATTCCACGCTGTTCGCCGCCGAGGCGCTGCTGCCTGACGGTTGGGCCGGCAATGTGCTGCTGAGCTGGGACGCCGATGGCAGGCTGACCGCGGTGACGCCTAACGCCACGCCGTCGGCCGGCACGCCGCGCGCCGTCGGCCCGGTGCTGCCGGGCATGACCAATCTGCATTCGCACGCCTTCCAGCGGGGCTTCGCCGGCCTGACCGAATTCCGCTCGGCGGCCGACGATTCGTTCTGGAGCTGGCGCGAGCTGATGTACCGCTTTGCGCTGCGGCTCGCGCCAGAGACGCTGGAGGCGATCGCGACGCAGCTCTATGTCGAGATGCTGCGCGCGGGCTATACCAGCGTCTGCGAATTCCACTATGTCCATCACCAGGCCGACGGCACGCCCTATGCCGATCCGGCCGAGATGTCGCTGCGGCTGCTGCGCGCTGCGCAGCGCGCCGGCATCGGCATCACGCTGCTGCCGGTGCTGTACCAGAGCGCGGGCTTCGGCCCCAAGCCGCCGCTGGCAGAGCAACGCCGCTTCCTGCACGAGACGGACGCGATGCTGGCGCTGCTGCAGCGGCTCGCGCCGGCGTGCACGGGCACGGCACGGCTTGGCCTCGCGCCGCACTCGCTGCGCGCGGTGCCGCCCGACAGCCTGCGTGCGGCGGTGGCGGGCCTGCATGCGATGGACCCAACGGCGCCGGTGCATATCCATATCGCCGAACAGCAGCGCGAGGTCGACGAATGCCTGGCGTGGTGCGGCACCCGTCCCGTCGACTGGCTGCTGGACCATGCGCCGGTCGACCAGCGCTGGTGCCTGGTGCATGCGACGCATCTGGACTGGGACGAGCGCCGGCGGCTTGCGCACAGCGGCGCGGTGGCCGGCATCTGTCCAACCACCGAAGCGAACCTGGGCGACGGCGTGTTCGATGCCGCGCCGTATCTGGAACAGGGCGGGGCGTGGGGCATCGGCTCGGACAGCCATGCCAGCGTCAGCGTCAGCGAGGAACTGCGGCTGTTCGAATACGGGCAGCGGCTCGCGCTGCAGAAGCGCAACGTGCTCGCGTCGAGCCGGCATCCGCAGGTGGCCGACCGGCTCTATCTCGATGCGGTCGCCGGCGGGGCGCGTGCTGCGGGACGCGCGGTCGGCGGCCTGGCCATCGGACAGCAGGCGGATTTCGTCGTGCTGGACGGCAGCCATCCGACGCTGGCGGGCCTGCGCGGCGAGCAGGCGCTGGCCGTGCACGTGTTCGCCAATCACGGACATGAGACACTAGCGGAAGTCCGCAGCGCGGGACGCTGCCGCGTGCACCGGGGCGTCCATGCCTTGCAGGCCGAGGCGGGCGCGGCCTTCGCCAGCGCGCGCGCCAGCCTGCTGGCGCCATGACGACGGGCTCGCCCACGCCGACGCCTACGCGCCGCGGACCGCATTCCCCACGAAACCTGATATCGCCACCGGCCCCGCGCAACACGCGACACGCGACAAGCGACAAGCGACAAGCAAAGCGAAACTGGCCGGTCGCGATGCCACTCGTAGCAGCAATATGACTTCCTTCTCCACCGATACCCCGGCCTTCACGCTGCAGCGTGGCACGCGCCCACTGCTGATCTCGATGCCCCATGTGGGCACGTATCTACCGCCGTCGGTCGCCGACCGCTTGACCGACGAGGCGCGTACCGTGCCGGACACCGACTGGCACATGGACCGGCTCTACGGCTTCGCCCGCGAGCTCGGCGCGTCGGTCCTGATGGCGACGCACTCGCGCTATGTGGTCGACCTGAACCGCCCGCCCGACAACGCCAACCTGTATCCGGGCCAGGACACCACCGGGCTCTGTCCGGTCGATACCTTCGACAAGACGCCGGTGTATGCCAACGGCGTGGGTCCCGACGAGACCGAGATCTTCGCGCGCCGCGACGCGGTCTGGCGTCCCTATCACGATGCGCTGGCCGGCGAACTGGCGCGGCTGCGCGCCGAGCACGGCACGATCGCGCTGTGGGACGCGCATTCGATCCGCTCGGTGCTGCCGCGCTTCTTCGACGGCAAGCTGCCCGACTTCAATCTCGGCACCGCCAACGGCGCGAGCTGCGATGCGGGGCTGGCCGAGCAGGTGGCGAAGATCGCCGCCGAAGCCCAGGGCTATACCTCGGTGCTGAACGGCCGCTTCAAGGGCGGCTATATCACGCGCCAATACGGGCAGCCCGCGCAGGGCGTGCATGCGATCCAGCTCGAGCTGTCGCAATGCACCTATATGCGCGAGCAATATCCGTTCGACTACGACGAGGCGCTGGCCGGCAAGCTGCAGCCGACGCTGCGGCGGATGCTGGAGGCCGTGCTGGCCTTCGTCGAGGCGCGTTGATGGCGCGATGATGGCGCGCTGATGTCGCCATGACATGTGCCGATGAGAGACGGCGTGTCCCGTCTCTCATCGAAGCTCTTCGTATCGCGGGCCGTCGCATCAGGCCAACGTATCGGGCCAACCTATCCGGCCAACGCATCAGGCCAACTTGACGCAGGCCGCCGTTACTTCCCGCTGCGCAGCCGCTCCTCGATATGCTGGGCGCGCTGCAGCGAACCGGGGTGCGTGCTCAGCATGCTCGATTGCCCGCCGTCGAGCGCCGCCATCTTGCGGAAGGCCGTCACCAGCGCCTGGCGATTGGACTTGTTCTTCGTCAGCAGATCGAAGGAATAGTCGTCCGCCGCGGTTTCCTGCCGCTGCGAGAACTGCGAATTGACCAGCGTCTCGGCCAGCTCGCCCACTTGCGACGACGACAGCGCGGTCAGCGTGGCGCTGCCCGCCGAGCCGAGCAGACCGCGCGCCGCCGCGGTTGCGTAGGCGACCTGCATCGCCGCCTTGGTATGGCCGAGCGCCACGTGGCCGATCTCGTGCCCCACGACGCCGCGCACTTCGTCGTCGGTCATCATGTCCATCAGCCCGCTGTAGATCCGCACGCAGCCGTTGGCCATCGCCCAGGCATTGATCTCCTTGGTCTCGTAGACCTTGGCGTCGAGGGGCAGGCCGGTGTTCTGCAGGCCCGCCATGATCTTGGTCAGCCGTTGCCCATAGGTGCTGGTCGGCGCGGCGATCTTGTTCTTCTTGTCCATCTCGGCGCAGGACTGGTCCGACAGCGTCTTGATATTGGCGTCGCTGAGCGTCGCGGCGGTGAACAGGCTGCCGCCCGCCTGCGTCAGGCCCTGCATGTTGGCGCCGGCGCAGCCGGCCAGCAGGGCGGCGGTGAAGGTCGCGAGCAGGGTGGCTTTGACGCGGAAGGCGGTGCGGCGGGGCGAGGCTGGAGTCATGACGGTTCCTCTCGGTGCTGGGAAATCCAGCAGCATACGCAGCGAAACCGCACGGCGGTAGCGGACGATGTCCGACGTAGGGTGAATTATTCGGCACAAGATCCCCCGTCATGTCGCAAAAATCGCGTTTTGGCGACACGTCCCGTCGATATGTCGCTGGCGGCGACATGAGCGTCGGACCTGTCGCCATTTTCCCGTTTCGGCGACATGAGGCTCTTGGACTCACCCATATCGCGGCGGGCGATGCAGCTCCACGCAGCGCGGACGGCGCTTGCGCGAAAGCCTCCCGTCCGCGCTCAAAACCCTTCCAGCACCACCTTGCCCCGCGCGCGGCCGCTTTCGATCAGCGCATGGGCGCGGCGCAGATTGGCCGCGTTGATCGTGCCGAAGTGTTCGCCGAGCGTGGTGCGGATCGTGCCGGCGTCGATCAGTTGCGCGACGCGGGTCAGCAGTTCGTGCTGGCGGATCATGTCGGGCGTCTCGTACATCGGCCGCGCGAACATGAATTCCCAATGCAGCGACAGCGACTTGCGCTTCATCGGCATGACGTCGAGCGTGGCCGGGTCGTCGATCACGGCAAGCTGGCCCTGCGGCGCGAGCACGTCGATCAGCTGCGGGTAGTGCTGACCGGTATGGGTCAGGCTGGCAACGTGCTCGACCTGCGGCACGCCGATGCGCTCCAGTTCCTCGCGCAGCGGCTTCGTGTGGTCGATCACATGATGGGCGCCCAGCGACTTCACCCAGTCGCGCGTCTCCGGACGCGAGGCCGTGCCGATCACGGTCAGGCCGGTCAGCTGGCGGGCCAGCTGGGTCAGGATCGAGCCGACCCCGCCGCCCGCGCCGACGATCAGCAGATGCTCACCCGCGCCGCCGTGCTCGGGAACGCGCAGCCGGTCGAACAGCAGTTCCCATGCGGTGATCGTCGTCAGCGGCAGCGCCGCGGCTTCGGCGTCCGACAGCGAAGCGGGCTTGCGCGCGGCGATGCGTTCGTCGACGAGGCAATACTCGGCATTGCTGCCCGAGCGCGTGATCGAGCCGGCAAAGTAGACCTCGTCGCCTGGCGCGAACAGCGTGACCGCGCTGCCCGCGCGGACGACCTTGCCGACAGCGTCCCAGCCCAGCACGCGCAGCGCGGCGACGGCGGACGAGGCGCGGACCTTGGTATCGACAGGATTGACCGCGATGGCCCGCACCTGCACCAGCAGGTCGCGTGGACCGGGCTCGGGCATCGGCAGATCGACGTCGATCAGCGCGGCAGGATCGTCGATCGGCAGGCCGTGCTGCAGGTAGGCGATGGCTTTCATGTGGGCGGCTCCGTGATTTGAGGGGAGGGTTTGGATGGACAGTGACGCCATCTTGCTCCGCTGCGGCCTATCCGGTAAGCGGTAAAATCCGCCAGCACTTTCTCTCCGCGAGTGAAAATGATCCGCCTCGAAGACCTGACCCTGTTCGTGCGCAGCGCCGCCCTCGGCAGCTTTTCCAGCGCGGCGCGCGAGGCCGATCTGCTGCCGGGGCAGGTCAGCGCCGCGGTCAAGCGGCTCGAGCGAGATCTCGATATCCGGCTGTTCGCCCGTTCGACCCGCAGCCTGCGCCTGACCGCCGAGGGCGAGCGCTACCTGCCCTACGCGCAGGAAGTCCTGGCCACGCTGAACGAGGGCCGCGACAGGCTGCGCGGCGACGGTGCGGCGCTGAGCGGGCTGCTGCGCGTCACGGCGCCGTCGGATCTCGGCCGCAATGTGCTGCTGCCCTGGATCACCGAATTCCGCCGCACGCATCCCGACCTGACGCTGCGGCTCTATCTGTCCGACCAAGTCACAGACGTATTCCGCGATCCGGTCGATGTCGCCATCCGCTACGGCCGTATCGAGGAGGCCAGCTATGTTGCCCTGCCGCTCGCGCCGGAGAACCGGCGCGTGCTGATCGCCTCGCCGGCCTATCTGGCCCGGCACGGCCGTCCGCAATCGCTCGACGACCTCGCCTCGCATCGATGCCTGCTGTACCACCTGAGCGGCCGCGTCTACGACAAATGGCCGTTCGAGACGGCGGCCGGCCCCCGGTTGATCCCCGTCAAGGGAAGCCTGTACACCGACGACGCCGACGTGGTCCGCCGCTGGGCGGTGCAGGGCGAGGGCATCGCCTACAAGTCGTGGCTCGACGTCTGCGGCGACGTGCAGGCCGGCCGCCTGACGGTGCTGCTGCCGCACGAGCCGGGCGAAAGCACGCCGCTGCAACTGGTCTGCCCGCACCGCAAGCAGTTCTCCCCGGCCGTGCGGCAATTGCAGGCGTTGTTGAAGGAGCGATGCGCGGGATTGACAGCGCAGTATGCGGAAGTGATGGCGTGACGCCGGCATCCAGGGTGGCCGCGGTGGTGGTCGGACTGTCACCGCAAGGGATGCGGTGATTGGCGGGCCGATTCGCCGCACGTTATGCGGTGATTAGCCGGCCTGTTCACCGCGCGGTCTGCAGCGGTTGAAGGCTCGTCGCGATAGCGTCGGCGGCCTCGTTACCGCCGACAGCGCGCTAGGATTGCTGTGCCATTGAACGAGGCGAACAACGACCCGACGCCCCAACGACGACACTGCACCATGCCACCGCCTGCGAACGACCCCGTCCCGATCGAAGTCCAGCCCATTCTCGATGTCGTGGTCCGCGCGCTGGGTGACGACATCGCCGGCGCGTACCTGTTCGGCTCCGCCATTGCAGGCGGGCTGCGGCCGGACAGCGATGTCGACCTGCTGGTGCTGACGCATCGAACGATGTCCCGGCAGAGCCGCGAGGATCTGGTGGCCGCGTTGATGGAAGTCTCCGGCGCGCGCGCGGGGCGGGGGCCGGCCCGCAATGCCGAGGTCACGGTCGTCGTGCTCGGCGACATCGCCCCGTGGCGCCACCCGGCGCGGAGCGACTTCGTCTACGGCGAATGGCTGCGCGACGATTTCGCAGCGGGCGTGGTGCCGGCGCCGACCGCCGATCCCGATCTGACGCTGGTGCTGGCCACGGCCTTGCAGAGTCACCGCGCATTGATGGGGCCGGGGCTTGCCGAATTTCTCCCCGCGATTCCTTACGCCGATATCCGGCGCGCGATGGCGGACAGCTTGCCGGGGCTGGTGGCCAACGTCCGCGGCGACGAACGCAACGTCATGCTGACGCTGGCCCGCATGTGGGTCACGGTTGCCACGGGCGACATCGTGCCGAAGGACGCGGCGGCCGATTGGCTGCTGCCGCGTCTGCCGCCGGAGCGGCGCGCGTTATTGGCGACGGCGCGCGACGCGTATCGCGGTCATGTCGCCGACGAAGCCTGGCACGAATGTCGGGCCGACGTCAGCGAATGGGTGAGCGAGGTCAGCCAGGCCATCGCGCGAACGCTCCACGACAGCGTCAAGGCATGACTGATCGCCCAGGCCGCCACGCTAGGCGGTGCGCCTGACCTGGGCGGCCATCACGATCAGCGCCGCGACCGCGAGGGCCAGCGGCACGAACGATACCCACAACACGGTATCCCAGTCGTACGCGGCCAATAGACCGCCGGAGGCAAACGAGCCGATCGCCATCGTGCCGAAGACGATGAAGTCGTTCAGCGACTGCACCTTGGTCTTTTCCTCGGGCCGGTGGCACTCCAGCACCAGCGCCGAGGCGCCGACGAAGCCGAAGTTCCAGCCCAGCCCCAGCAGGATCAAGGTCAGCCAGAAGTGGGCCACGTCGATGCCGGTCAGGCCGATCGCCGCGGAGATCCCGGTCAGCAGCAGGCCGGCCGAGACGACGCGCTGCGCGCCGAAGCGGGTAATCAGCCGTCCCGTGAAGAAGCTGGGCGCGTACATCGCGATGACGTGCCACTGCAGGCCGAGGTTGGCGTTCTCCTGCGAATGGCCGTACAGATGCATCGCCAGCGGCGCCGCCGTCATCAGGAAATTCATCAGCATGTAGGTCACGGCCCCGCACATGACCGCGGTGACGAACAGCGGCTGGCGCGCGATCGCCGACAACGGCCGTCCCCTGGCGACTTCCGCCGCCGTCGGCATCGGCAGCCGCACGCCCCACAGCACCAGCGCCGACACCAGCGCGACGACGGCCTGCATGACGAAGGTCGCCGCGAACATGTGCTGCGGCCACAGATGCATGGTGTGCGTGACCAGTTGCGGGCCGACGACCCCGGCGACGACGCCGCCTCCCATCACGAACGAGAGCGCGCGCGGACGCAGCGTCGGCGAGACGCCGTCGGCCGCGGCGAAGCGGAACGACAGCACCACCGCCGCATAGGCGCCGCCGAAGAACGTCGCCAGGCAGAACAGCCAGAACGAGCTCCACACGACCGCGGCGGCGGCCAGCAGGCCGACCAGCACGCCGCAGCCGGTGCCGGCCAGGAAGGAGGCGCGCCTGCCGTAACGGCGCGCGATGGCGCCCGTCGGCAGGATGCACGCCGCCATGCCGACGACGAAGATCGAGATGGGCAGCGTGGCCAGCGTCTTGTCCGGGGCCAGCATGTCGCCGACGATCGCGCCGGTCGCATAGACCACGACGGAATTCGCACCGGCCAGTGCCTGGGCGACGGTCAGCCGCAGGATGTTGCCGCGCTGCTCGCGTTCGGAGAGTTCGGCGACGGAATCACTCAATGCGGCTGGGGCGACGTTTGACAAGACATACCTCGGCAGAAAATTGGGTTCCCACTTCTGAACGGTGACGCAGGGTCGGTGGAAATCCCGGGACGGGAGGACAGCGGCGATTCTTTGAGGATTATCCTCGACCGGCAAACAAGATTAAATATCGATGATGGAAAGAATGTCTTTGCCGATAGGCAATTCGCCGCGTACCGCGCCATTGGAACGCCTGGGCGCGACAAGGTAAAGCATGCTGCAGCGCATGACCGGCCCCGATTTCGGTCCTGCTGTAGAGTAACGGTTCTTCTTCCCAGCGATGCTCGCCACCAGGAGACCGAGCCATGGAATTCGTCATCCCCAGTACAGGCAATCTGATTCTGTTCGTCAGCGCGGCGCTCGTGTTGTTGGTGATTCCGGGCCCCGCGGTGCTGTACATCATTGCGCAATCGGTGGAGCAGGGCCGCAAGGCCGGGCTGGTATCGGATCTGGGCATCCATACGGCCACGCTGGTGCACGTGCTGGCCGCCGCGCTGGGCCTGTCTGCATTGCTTGCCTCGTCGGCCGTGGCGTTCAGCATCCTGAAGTATGCCGGTGCCGCCTATCTGATCTGGCTCGGGCTGAAGAAGATCTTCGGCCGGCCGGCGCCCGTCGCCGTCGATGCCGTACCGCAGCAGCGCCGCTATGCGCGGCTGTTCCGCGACGGCTTCATCGTCAATCTGCTCAATCCGAAGACCGCGCTGTTTTTCCTGGCCTTCCTGCCGCAATTCGTCGATGTCGGCCGCGGCCACGTGGCGATGCAGATCGTGTTCCTGGGATTGCTGTTCACGCTGCTCGGCCTGGTCAGCGATGCGTGCTACGCGTTTGCCGCGAGCGCGGCGGGCCGCTGGTTGCGGCATAGCCGCGGGTATCTGACGTTCGAGCGCTACGTCGGTGGCTCGCTGCTGATCGGGCTGGGCATTACGGCGGCGTTTGCGGGGAACGGCAAGAAATAACGGCCGCGGTCCACATGGAATTGGAATTGCCGCGTCGATACAACCGGATATCGCGCGGCGTCCTTCCTCTGTTGATGGCCTTGATGGCGATGCGATTTTCATCTCGCACATTCCGACTCTAAGCGGCTCGCCGAGAAAATCAAGTATTCCTATGGATAGTGGTTAGGCGCGGCCAATTGCGCCATCCTTGCCCGACGGGATGCAGGGCTGCATCGTTTCGGCATCATCGATGCAGCATCGAGACGCGTCCCCGTAGCGGAGTGCAAGGAATGATCAGGGGCGTGAGAATTCGAGCCGCCAAGGCGGTCGATTTGGCAGCAGTCCTGGAGGTGCTCGATATCTGCAGTCTGAAGTACAAGGTAGCCGAAGCATCGACCCATCTGTATCACCTCGCCATGCTTGGCAAACAGCCGATCGGCTGCGTATGCGGCGAGATTCATGGCGAAACGGTCGTCATCCGCGCAGTCGCCGTTCTTCCCGAATATCGCGACCAACGGATCGCGACACATCTCGTCGGCGCCGTGCTGATGCGCGCCCGCGCCAATGGCTGCAAATCCGCTGCCTTGTTTACCAACAGGCATCCAAGCTTCTTTGCGCGATACGGCTTTTCGCTCAGTTCCCCGGAGCAATTGCCGGAAGAGATCCGGATCGCCAGGGACTTCCACCGGCGTTTCAGCGCAAGGACATACTGCATGTGCCGCCGTCTTGATTGACGCATCGAGGCGCGGCCATGCAACGTGTCAGGCCGGCTTGTCCGGTGCTTGCACATCGGGCCACGCCAGTTGCGCGCCGCGCTGGCGCGCGGCATAGATGGCTTCCGCCTTGTTGCGCGCGCCCAGGCGCTGGTACAGCTGCCCCGAATGACTTTTGACTGTCGCAAGCGAGATGTCCAGCATGCGGCTGATGACCTTTTGCTGGTGCCCCATCGAAAGCAGCACCAGTATCTGGTATTGACGCAGTGTCAGGTCGAGCTTGCGCGCTTCCTCCTCTGCGTCGGCGAACGCGTCGCCCAACGCCGATGGCTGTGGCATGGGACGAATGCCCGCGGATATCACGCGCACGGCATGCTCGAACGCAGCCTGCCTGTGGTCGGCGGCGTTCCCATCGATTTGCTCCAGGCACGGCAACAGCACGATCGGCAATTCGCGCGCGCAATGCCACGCCTTTTCCAATTGCGCCATGGCAAGCTCGTACGAAGGGGCTTTCGCCATGATCAGAAGTTGCGCCCCATGCTCGGCCAACTGGCTGCACAGCGTTTCGAGTTCGGAAAAACCGATGCAGGAAACCAGTTCGACATCGCGGTGACGCCGCAGCCAATCGGCGAGCGCCGTTTGTCGCGTGGGATTTTCCACAATCAGCAGCGCACGCATTGGTCCTCCCCGCCACTGTAGAGACCGTTTGTCGATTTGCCGGAAGGTGCCCGACCGAGTCAGGCCGTTCCGTTATGGTCCCTGATGGAAGGTTTGATGGACGATGGTTTAAATGTCAAGGACGCTTACGCTGAACCCGTTCCGCGATCCGGCATCATCCCGACCCTGGGCGAGGGCTAATCGAAATGCGAATCGTTCGCGATTCCGGTTATCATTGCCGGTTTTCCGCCGACTTTTCGCTCCTTCGATGTCCATCACCCTGTCGACCCGCCGCTTCGCCTGGCCGGTCACGCTGGCTGTCCTGTCCGGGTTCGGGCTCGGTATGGCCCACGCCGACACGCCCAGCAACGATGCCCCCGCCGATCTACCCGAAGTCCGCGTCAGCGCGAATGCCGGCGGCGGCTACGTGCCTACCGAAAGCCGCGGCGCGACGCGCACCGACACGCCGTTGCGCGAAATACCGCAATCCGTTCGCGTGGTCACCACCGAACTGATCGACGACCTCGGCGCCACGCGCCTCGCCGACACGGTCGACTACGTCAGCGGCGTTTCGCGCCTGAACGATTTCGGCGGCACCTGGGACAACTATGCAATCCGCGGCTTCAGCAGCACGGACATGGGATACCTGGTCAATGGCTTCCCCGGCTCTCGCGGCTATAACCCGATGCGCGACACCGCCACGGTCGAGCGCTTCGAATTCCTCAAGGGCCCGGCGGCCGCCGTCTACGGCAGCAGCGAGCCGGGCGGCACGATCAATATCGTGACCAAGAAGCCGAGGTTCACCCCGGCGACGAGCGCCGAGCTCAGCGTCGGCACGCTCGGCTTTCGGCGTGCCGCGGTCGACAGCACTGGTCCGATCACCGACAAGCTGGCCTACCGCCTGAACGTCATGGGCGAAGACGGCGCGAGCCGCAGTTCGCTGATCGACAACAACAAGTACCTCGTCGCGCCGGCGCTGGCATGGGCGCTCGACGACAAGACGCTGCTGCAGTACGAAGGCGAGTTCATGCGCGTGCGCACGCCGCTGGACCGCGGCCTGGTCAACGTCAACGGCAGGATCGACCTGCCGCGCAACCGCTATCTGGGCGAGCCCAACGATCCGAACCTGCATCTGTCGAGCGATACGCATCAGCTGACGCTGGACCGCGAGCTGGCGCCGGGCTGGCGTACCCGCATCGGGGCGAGCTACAAGGAGTCGAGCTTCGAAGGCTATGCCGCCGATCTCGGCAGTGTGCTGGCCGACGGCCGCACGCTGACCCGCCGCCACAGCTGGCGCACGCTGCCGTCGCGCGACACTTCGATGCAGGCCGAAGTCGAAGGCAACTTCGACACGGGCGGTCTGGGACATCGCATGCTGTTCGGCGTCGACGCGTCGCGCCTGCACATGGGCATGGACATCGCCTACTCGACGCTGGCCACCAACCCCTATGCGATCGACATCTACCAGCCGGTCTACGGCCAGCCCAAGCCGCCGCTGGTGATGACGACGTCGACGCGCGAAGACCAGCGCAACGTGGGCGCCTTCGTCCAGGACGAGATTTCGCTGAGCGAGCAATGGAAGGTGCTGGCCGGCGTGCGCTTCGACAGCTATCACCAGAGCCTGGACAACCTGATCACCGGCCGGTCCACCAGCCAGGACCAACATGCCGTGTCGCCGCGCCTGGGCGTGACGTGGCTGCCCAATGCACAGACCTCGCTCTATGCCTCGTGGGGCAAGTCGTTCCGGCCCAACAGCGGCGTGGACGAGGCCGGCAACCCCTTCGATCCGCAGAGCGGCCGCGCGCTGGAGGCGGGCGTCAAATGGCAATCGGCCGATGCGAAGCTGGGCGCAACGCTGGCGGTCTTCGACATCCGCAAGAGCAATGTGCTGACGCGCAGCCCGACCAATCCGAACTTCAGCGTCGCGGCCGGCGAGGTCACCAGCCGCGGCTTCGAGGCGGACGCCTTCGGCCAGCTCGACCAGCATTGGCGTGTCAGCGCCAGCTTCACGCTGACGAACGCCAAGGTCACCGAAGACAATGCCATCGCGCCCGGTACCCGCGTGACCAATATCCCGAAGGTCAGCGCAAGTCTGCTGGCGATCCGCGAAGATGCGATGCCGCGATTCGGCGGCCGCTATGGCGTAGGCACCGGCATCGTCTACGTGGGCTCGCGCTCGGGGAATGCCACCGACACGTATTCGCTGCCCGCCTATGCCACGGTCAAGCTGGTGTCGTACTGGCAGATCGACCGCAAGACGCGCGTCTTCTTCGACGTCCACAACGTGTTCGACAAGGAGTACTACCCCGCATCGTGGGGCAATCTCGCGGTGATCCCGGGCCTGGGCCGGCAGTTCGTCGCGGGCGTCAAATATCAGTTCTGAGGGCCGCCGGCGGGCGGCATCCCCGGACCGGCCGCACAGGGCATCGTGCCCGGCAGCGTGCTTCGCGCTGCCGGGCTTTTTTTCGTCCGTGTGATCCGGCCTCGGCTGCATTTTCCGGCATTTCCATGCAATGGAAATAGGGGGCTGTATGCCGAGCGGACAAGGCCTAAGCTGTCTCCCACAAACAAGGCGCGCCTCGCCGGCAGGTGAACAGGCGGCGGCGCTTCAAGGATTTTCAGGAGACGCTTGATGCCATCGATCCGAACCCCGATTTTCGGCCCCATTTTCACTCCATTCGCCCGCCGGCTCGCCAGCGCCGCCATGCCGTTGCTGATGGCCGTTGCCGCGCCGCTGCCCGCGCTGGCAGCCTTCCCCGACAAGCCGATCCGCCTGGTCGTGCCGTTTGCCCCGGGCGGCGGAACGGACCTGATCGCGCGCGCGATGGGCGTCACCATGGGCGAGGATCTCGGCCAACCCGTGCTGGTCGACAACAAGCCGGGCGGCGGCACGATCATCGGGACCGACCTGGTCGCCAAGAGCGCGCCTGACGGCTACACGCTGGTGATGGCCACCATGGCCCACGCCGTCAATCCGAGCCTGCACAAGAAGCTGCCGTTCGATACCGACAAGGCGTTCTCGCCGGTCATGCTGGTGGGGCGCTCGCCCAATGTCCTGGTCGTCAAGCCGGACAGCCCCATCAAGACCGTGCAGGACCTGATCGCAGCGGCCAAGGCGCGGCCGGGCAAGCTCAACTACGCGTCGCAGGGCCCGGGCACCTCGGCCCATCTGGCGGGCGAACTCTTCAAGAAGCTCGCCAAGGTCGACATCACCCATGTGCCGTATCGCGGCGCCGGCCCTGCCATTACCGACCTGCTGGGCGGGCAGGTCGACGCGATGTTCGCCACCGCGGCTGCCGTCGCGCCGCACCTGGAGAGCGGCAAGTTGCGCGCGGTAGCGGTCACGACCGCGCAGCGTTCCCAGGCGCCGGCGCTGAGCAAGGTGCCGACCATCGCCGAGGGCGGCGTGCCCAATTACGTGGCCGACAGCTGGTATGGCCTGTTTGCGCCGGCCGGTACGCCGCCGGCCGTGATCGCGCGACTGAACGCGGCGGCGAAGAAGGCCGTGCAGACCGAAGCGTTCCGCAAGCGCGCCGAGCAGGAAGGCCTGGCCGTTGGTGGCGGCACGCCGGAAGAGTTCGGCCGCTACGTGAAGGGCGAGAGCGAGCGGTGGAGCAAGGTCATCAAGGAAGCCAACATCACCGTCGACTGAGCGCGGCGCCGACCACAGAACCCATTCCATACACCGCACCGGATCAAGACATGGACCACTACTCCCTGATCGAACTGAAGATCGAAGCGGGCATCGCGCTGCTCGCCTTCAACCGTCCCGACAAGCGCAACGCCATCAGCGACGACATGCGCACCGAATTGATCGATGCGCTCGAACGTGTGGCGTCGGACAAGGCGATCCGCGCGCTGGTGCTGACCGGCAACGGCAAGGGCTTCTGCGCCGGCGGCGACGTGGCCGGCATGCAGCGCCGCATGGAAGCGCCGCAGGGCGAGGTGGCGTTCAACGGGTGGAGCCGCCAGCAGCGCGTGCACCATACCGTCAAGCTGCTGCATACGATGCCCAAGCCCACCATTGCGGCGGTCAACGGCGCCGCGGCCGGCCTCGGCGCCGACACCGCGCTGTGCTGCGACTTCGTGCTCGCGTCGGAAGCGGCATCGTTCTCCTGGTCGTACATTCACCGCGGCCTGATCCCCGATGGCGGCGGCATGTATTTCCTGCCGCGCCGCGTCGGCCTGTCGATGGCAAAGGAACTCGTGTTCACCGGCCGCAAGGTGCCGGCGCAGGAAGCCAAGGCGCTCGGCATCGCCGACCGCCTCAGCACGCCCGAAGCGCTGCTCGACGATGCACTGCGCTGGGCCGCGGAACTGAGCCAGGGCTCGGCCACCGCCATCGCGCTGGGCAAGAGCATCATGAACCAGTCGTTCGAGCTGCCGGCCGACCAGGTGTTCGCGCAAGGCAGCCAGGCGCAAGGCATCTGCTACACCAGCACCGCGCATCGCGAGTCCGTGCTGGCCTTCCTCAACAAGACCAGCCAGGCCTGACACCATGAACGCCATTCAACGACTGGTCAAGCCGCGCAGCGTCGCGGTGATCGGCGCTTCGGCGGACCCCGCCAAGACCGCCGGCCGTCCCGTGTCCTACCTGCGCAAGCATGGCTTCAGCGGGGCGATCTACCCGGTCAACCCCAAGGTCGATTCGATCGACGGGCTGCGCTGCTATCCCGATATCGCCTCGCTGCCGGAGGTGCCGGACGTCGGCATCGTGCTGCTCGGCGCCGAGCGTGCTCACGTGGCGGTGCGGGAGTTGGCCGCCCGCGGTGCCGGCGCTGCGATCGTGCTGGCGAGCGGCTATACCGAGACCGGCGCGGAAGGCGCACGACGCCAGGCCGAGCTGATCGAGGCGGCCGGCAGCATGCGCCTGCTCGGGCCGAACACCATCGGGCTGGTCAACCTGACCGACAATATTCCGCTGTCGGCCAGCGGCGCGCTCGAGATGGACCGGTTTCCGGCGGGCAGCATCGGGGTGGTGTCGCAAAGCGGCGGCATCCTCGGTGCCTTGCTGTCGCGCGCCGCGGCACGCGGCATCGGGCTGAGCAAGCTGATCTCCACCAGCAACGAGGTGGACCTGGACCTCGCCGACTTCATCGACTACCTGGCCGACGACGAGGCCACCCGCGTGATCGCGCTGTACGTGGAGAGCGTGCGCAATCCGGAAACCTTCCGCCGTGCCGCGCTGAAGGCGAGGCGCGCCGGCAAGCCGGTCGTCGCGTTCAAGATCGGCCGCTCGGAGAGCGGGGCACGGGCCGCCGTGTCGCACACCGGCGCGCTGGCCGGCGCGGACCGGATGTACGACGCGCTGTTCGAGCAGGTTGGCGTGATCCGCGCGCAGAACTTCTCGGACCTGCTCGACATGCCGGCGGCGCTGGCGGCCGGGCGTAAGCTGCGCGGCAAGCGCATCGCCATCCTGACTTCGACCGGTGGCGCCGGCACCCTGGTCTCGGACAGCCTGGGGCTGGCCGGCTTCGAGACGCCCGCACCGGACGAGGACACCGCGGCAAAGCTGCGCGCGCTGCAGAAGGGCGACCATGCGGCGCTCGACCGCAATCCGATCGACGTGACGCTGGCGGGCTTGCAGCCGGACCTGCTGCGCGCCGCGATCCGCATCCTGCTCGATAGTCCGAGCTATGACGCGGTATCGGTGATCGTTGGTTCGTCCGGTCTGGCAATGCCGGACCTGATGGCCAATGCCATCCGCGACTGTCTTCCGGACAGCGACAAGCCGGTGATCGCCTTCGTCAGCCCGCATGCGCCGGAAGTGGGATCGCTGCTCAACCGCCGCGGCGTGCCGGCCTTCACCGCGCCGGAGGCATGCACCGTGGCGCTCGACGCCATGTGGCGGGCCGGCAGGGCCGCGACGGACGCCGACGAGGGCACGCCGGCGCTGCCGTTGCCTGACCTCGGTACGGTCGCTACGGGTTCGCTGGACGAGGCCGCGGCCAAGGCGTTGTTCGCGCGCTTTGGCATCCCGGTGGCGAAGGAGGTCATCGTCGGCAACGGCGAGGAGGCGAGCGCCGCCGCGCGGGACTTCGGCGGCAATGTCGTGCTGAAGGTGCTGTCGGCCGAGATCGCGCACAAGAGCGATATCGGCGGCGTGGCGGTCAATGTTCCGGCTGACGAGGTGGCGGGACGGCTGGCAACGATGGCGGCGGCGGTCCAGTCCGCGACGGGCATCGCGCCCGAGCGTTACCTGGTGCAGGAAATGGTCAGGGGCGGCGTCGAGGTTATCCTCGGCATGCACCGCGACGAGCTGGGTACCGCCATCCTGCTGGGCATGGGCGGCGTGGCCGCGGAGCTGTTCAGCGATACGACGCTGCGCCTGTTGCCACCCGGCCAGGGGCTGACGCGGCAGGCCGCATTGGAGATGATCCAGCGGCTGAAGACCGCGCCGCTGCTGCAAGGCTACCGCGGTCGTCCGGTCGCCGACGTGGAAGCGCTGGCGGACGCCATCGTCGCCTTCTCGCGGATGGTAGTCACGCTCGGCGACAGGCTGGTGGAGGCCGAGATCAACCCGGTGTTCGTCCTGCCGCAGGGTGAGGGCGTTGTGGCGGTCGATGGGGTGGCGATATTGGCCGGCGGGGGCAAGCGGGAATGAGGCAAGGGGGGCCGCCCCTTTGCAGCCATCGATGGCGCGGTCCCCTCCTGCATGCGAACGAGCCGATCCGCCATGGAGCACACTCCTGCCGAATACACTGTCGGCATGGAACGGATCAAGCCAGGCCAGGGCAAGGCAACACCCAATCGCTCGCTCGAACGCGGCATCGCCGTGCTGCGCGCGTTCCGCGCCGGCTCCTCGATGCCGGGCAACGGCGAGATCGCCGAGCGAACCGGCCTGTCCCGATCGACCGTCAGCCGCCTGACGCAATCGCTGATCGAGACCGGCATGCTCGAATACGTCCCGCGCTTGCGCGCCTATCGGCTCGGCGTGTCGGTGCTCAGCATGGCCCACGCCATGCGCGACGGCTCGCAGATCCTCAAGGTCGCGACGCCGGTGATGGTGGAGGCCGCGGTGCGGCACAAGATCAATGTCGGCCTGGCCGCCGCCGACGGCGACGAGATGGTCTATCTCGAGTCGTTCCGCTACAACCGGCGGCAGTCGTTGCGAACGGTCGTCAGCGGGCAGCGCATCCCGATGGCATTGACCTCGCTGGGACGGGCCTACCTCGCGACGCTCGCCCCCGACGCGTTCCAGGCGATGTTGCTGGCGATGGCAGAAAAACACCGGGGCCGCGGCTGGAGCCGCCTGTGCCGCGAAATCGAGGCGGCCGTCGTTTCGGTGCGCGAGAAGGGCTACTGCGTGGCGTCATGGCAGCCGCAGGTGGTTGCCATGGCGACGCCGCTGCAGATCAGTGGCTACGGCGTCCATGTCCTGAACGTCAGCGTATCGACGCAACAGGATATGGAGACCGTCGAGGCCGACCTGGCCGGGCCATTGATGGCGCTGTCCGCGACGATACAGGCGCGGATGCGCCGGCTCGAGAGCGAGATGGCCTGAGGTCTGCCACACCCGGCTTTCGGCCGGACGCGGCTAGCCGCCCGTGACCGGCTCCCGCTCCTGCCAGTGCTCCCGCGTCGGCCGATTCGCGTCGCCGGCGTCGCGATCGAGGGGAGGGCGATCCGTGGCGGGACGGATCCTGAACCAGATGGAGTACATGGCCGGCAGGAACACCAGGGTCAGCACCGTCCCCGCGAACGTGCCGCCGATCAGCGTGTAGGCGAGCGTTCCCCAGAACACCGAATGCGTCAGCGGAATGAACGCCAGGATCGCCGCCAGGGCCGTCAATATCACCGGCCGCGCACGCTGCACGGTGGCCTCGACGACGGCGTGGTACGGACTGAGTCCCTGTTGCTCGTTATGGTGGATCTGGCCGATCAGGATCAGCGTATTGCGCATCAGGATGCCGGACAGCGCGATCAGGCCGACCAGCGCATTGATGCCGAACGGCTCCCGGAAAATCAGCAGGGTCGGCACGACGCCGATCAGGCCGAGCGGACTCGTGGCGAACACCATCACCATCGCTGCAATCGAGCGCACTTGCAGGATGATGACGAGCAGCGTCAGCGCGATCATGATCGGGAACAGCGGCAGCATCGCCACCGTCGCCTTGCCGGATTCCTCGATCGAGCCCGCCTGTTCGATCCGATAGCCGGCGGGGAGCGCATCGACGATCGGCTGCAGCTCCTTCATGACGGCGCTCGATACGTCCGGCGGTTGCAAGTCTTCGGCGATGTCGCCTCGCACGGTGATGGTCGGCGTGCGATCGCGGCGCCGCAGGATAGGGTCCTCCATGCGGACGGAAACGGTTCCTGCCTGCGACAGCGGAATGCGCTGGCCGGCCGCTCCTTCCAGCGTGAAGCCGGCGATCTTCGACGGATCGAGGCGGATATCGCCGGCCGCGCGGCCCACCACCTGTACCGATCGAATGTCCTCGCGGACCTCGGTAAGCGGCACCCCGCTCAGCAGGAACTGCAGCTGCAGGGCCACCGAGCTCGACGTCAGCCCGATGGCCTGCAGACGATCCTGGTCCAGCGTGAAGCGCAAGGTGGGAACACGCGGACCCCAATCCGTATTGACCGTACGCATCATCGGATTGGCATGCATGACCGACTCGACGCGCGCGGCGATGGCGCGCAGCTTGTCCGGGTCCGGGCCCATGACACGGAACGCCACGGGAAACGGCGAATAGGGACCGAATACGAGCTGGGTCACGCGCACGCGTGCCTCGGCGGCCAGCCCATCGGCGACCGCCCGGCGCAGCCTGGCTTTGAGGGCTTCCCGTTCCTGCTGGTTGCCGGTCAGCACCACGATCTTGGCGAATGACGGATCGGGCAGTTCCGGCGCCATGGCCAGGTAGAAGCGGGGAGCGCCCTGGCCGATGTAGGACGTCACGACCTTCGCCTCGCTCTGCTTCGCCAGCCAGGCTTCGACCTTCGCCGTCGCGGCGCCGGTTTGCTCGATCGAGGTGCCATACGGCATCTGCACTTCGACAAGCACCTCGGGCCGGTCGGAGGTCGGAAAGAACTGCTTCTTGACCAGCCCCATGCCGAGGATCGCCACCGCGAATGCCGCGACGACGGTGCCGGCCACCAGCCATTTGCGGGCGATGACGTGCCGCAGCACCGTGCGCAGGCGTTGGTAGTGGCGGGTGTTGTAGATGGCATCGTGCCCCCCTTCGATCTTCCGGATGTCCGGCAGCATCCTGACCCCCAGATAGGGCGTGAATGCCACCGCCACGACCCACGATGCGATCAGCGCAATGCCGACGATCCAGAACATGTTGCTGGTGTATTCGCCCGCCGTGGAACGCGCGAAGCCGTTGGGCATGAAGCCGATGGCGGTGACCAGCGTGCCGGACAGCATCGGCGCCGCCGTGTGGCTCCAGGCGTAGGCCGAGGCGGCGAGACGGCTATAGCCTTCCTCCATCTTCACCACCATCATTTCGATGGCAATGATGGCGTCGTCGACCAGCAGTCCAAGTGCGAGGATCAGCGAGCCGAGCGTGATACGGTCGAAGTTCTTGCCGGTGGCGACCATGATGACGAACATGGCCGCCAACGTCAGCGGCACCGCGGCCGCGACGACGAGACCGACGCGCCAGCCCATGCTGAGGAAGCAGACCACCATCACGACGAGCAGGGCGGCGAAAAACTTGGCCATGAACTCGTTGACCGCCGAGCTGATATTGACCGACTGATCCGTGACCTTGGTCAGAGTCATTCCCAGCGGCAGCGCCGCGTTGATTTTGGTGGTTTCCGCCTCCAGCGCCTTGCCCAGGTCGAGCCCGTTCCAGCCATCGCGCATGACGATGCCCAGCAGCAATGCCGGTTCGCCGTTGTTGCGGACCAGGAAGGTGGCGGGGTCTTCGTAGCCGCGCTCGACGGTCGCCACATCCGACAGCTTCAGCGTTCGGCCCTGCGCGGTGATCGGGGTCTGGCGGATTGTCTCCAGCTTGTCGAACGCGCCATCGACGCGGATGAAGACCTGCGGCCCCCGGGTTTCGATGGAACCGGCAGGGGTCAGCACGTTCTGCGCGCTGAGCGCCGCGAAGATGCCCTGCGGCGTGACGCCCAGCGTGGCGAGGCGGTCGTGGGAGAAGGAGACGAAGATGCGTTCGGGCTGCTCGCCGATGATGTTGACCTTCTTCACCCCCGGCACGTGCAGCAGTTGCTGACGCAGCGCTTCCGCCTCGCGCGCCAGCAGCCGCTGCGGCTCGCCTTTGGCCTTGAGCGCCAGCAGTGCAAAGGTGACGTCCGCATACTCGTCGTTGATCATGGGTCCGATGACACCGGCGGGCAACCTCTTCGCCTCGTCGCCGAGTTTCTTGCGGGCCTGATAGAACTCCTCCTGGACCTCCGAAGGCGGCGTCCTGTCGAGCAGCGACACCATGGTGAAGGCCAGTCCGGGGCGTGTGTAGGTCTCGGTGCGGTCATACCACCGCAGCTCCTGCATGCGCTTCTCCAGCGGTTCGGCGACCTGGTCCTGCATTTCCTGCGCTGTCGCGCCCGGCCATGCGGTGACGATGGTCATCTGCTTGACCGTGAACGGCGGGTCTTCCGCGCGGCCGAGCTGGAAGAACGCGAGAATGCCCGCGGCGGAGATCAGGACGATCAGGAACAGCGTGATGGAGCGCTCGCGCACTGCCAGCGCCGAAAGATTGAAACGCCCCTCGGTCATCGACGTTCTCCGGCGGTCGTCGCTTCGCCATCGCCGACAGGCCTGACGGTCTCGCCCTCACGCAGCAGATGAGCACCCAGCGATACGATCCGTTCCCCGAGCTTGAGATTGCCCGACACCTGGGCCATGTCGTCGGTCAAGGCGAGCACCTTGACGGAGCGCCAGACCGCCTTCGCCGGGCTTCCTTCGATGGCCCAGACGCCCGGCCCCTTGCCGGGATCGAACAATGCGCCGACCGGTACCAGCAACGACGGGGTGGCATTCGTGCCGTCCGGAATCTCGACGGTGACGGTGGCACCGAGCGGCGCCTGGGCCAGCGCGCCTTCGAGCACGTAGCGGGCCTCGAAGGTACGGCTCACCCGATCGGCCGCACTGGATATCTGCCGCAACTTCGCCGGCACGGCGGCCTCTCCGTTTCCGTACAGCCTGGCCTGCGCGACTGACCCCACGGCCGGCCGCAGCGTCTCGGGCAGATGCACGACGGCTTCGCGTTGTCCTGCCCGCGCCAGGCGCGCCACCGGCTGGCCGGCGCTGACGACCTGACCTGGCTCGACCAGCGTCTCCACCACGACGCCATCCGCATCGGCAAGCAGCACGGCGTAGCTCGACGCATTCTGCGCGAGGTCCGCCTGCGCCTCGGCGGCATTGAGTTGCGCGCGGGCCGATTCGGCCGCGGCCTTGATCTGATCGTATGCGGACGCCGACACAGCGCCTTCGGCGACCAGATCGCGGTAGCGCGCTTCGTCGTCCGCCGTTTGCCTGGCGCGCGCCCGCGCCGCGGCGACCGCCTCGCGCTGCGCCCGCGCCTGCAATCCCAGGTCCAGCGGGTCCATGCGCATCAGCGGCTGGCCGCGCCTGACGGTCTGCCCGGTATCGACGAGGCGCTCCAGCACCTTGCCGGAGACGCGAAAGCCAAGGTCGCTCTGCACCCGGGCGGCCACGATCCCCGTGAACGACCGCGACGGGGCGGAGGCGGATTGCACCGTTCCCACCCTGACCAGCGGGGCCTCCGTGCGCGGATCGGAGGCAGAGGTGTCGCCGCATGCCGGGAGCGCGAGCGGCAACAGGCAGATGGCAAAGGGGGCAAGGCGCCGGAGCATGGGAATCCTTCCTGACGGAGTCGAATCCCCATTTTTAATTCGTGTGACCAATTTAGTCAATGGTCACAGGGAGAAAACTTACGGTGCCAGGCTGCGCAATATCAGGCTGGACAGGTGTCGTGTGGCTTCGGCGGCATTGTCGAGGTTGTGCTGCAGCAGCAGCGGATTGATGTACGGCCGCATCACCAGGAAGATCGCGTTGGCCGCCTCGTCCAGCGGAGTCTTGCGCTCGAACTCGCCGGACTCGCGGCCATCGCGCAGGATCTGCAGCACCAGGTTCCTGAGGTGGTCCTCGTAGGCGCGAACCGACGGCCAGGACTCGCTGGCCGAGGTCGCGGCGATGTCGTAGAGCTTGCGGTCGTTGAAAAAGAGGTGGCTGCCGGCCTCGACCAGCGCGCCGAACATGCGGCGCAGCCGCTCCGACGCGGAGGAGACGTCGGCAACGGCTTCGTCGACGGCCGCCATGATCGCGCTCAGGCGGTTGGAGCAGATGACCTCGCCGATCGCCTGCTTGGAGTCGAAGAACTTGTAGATGTAGGCCTTGGAAAAGCCGATTGCCTTCGCCAGGTCGGAGACGGTCGTCTTCTCATAGCCGTAAAGGCCGAAGTATTCGGTCGCCGCTTCGACGATCTGGTGTCGGACATCATGGTCCGACGGCCCCCGAAGCCGGGGTGCGGGAGAACGTGTCTTGGTCATTTCATCAGATTACCCGGTGCGGCAAGGGTTGACAACGAGTGACCGATTTGTATTATAGTCACTCACACCCGCCCACCCAAGATTCCGCCCATGCCTTCCCGCCGTCCCCTCGTTCTGCTGCTGTGTGCCGGCGTGATGGCTGGCTGCGCGGTGGGTCCCGACTAGCGCCGGCCCGACCCGCCCATTGCCAGCCATTACATCGGGCAGGCGGCCGCCAAACAGGCGCCGGGCACGGCCCGCGCCGAGCTCGCGACATGGTGGCAGTCGTTTGGCGATCCACTGTTGCCGCGCTTCGTGTCGTTGGCGCTGGAACAGAACCTGGACCTCGCGCAGGCGCAGGCGCGCGTCACGCAGGCGCGCGCCGGACTCAAGGTGGCCAACGCCGCCTTGCTGCCGTCGGGCGTGGTGAGCGGTTCGGCAGCCCGTGCGTATCAGTCGATAGAAACGCCGCTGGGACAGGTCCTCAATGCCACGCCCGGATACGACAGGTGGGGAAGTGCCTACGAAGTGGGCGTGGGAGCGAGCTGGGAGGTGGACGTGTTCGGTGGGCTGCGACGCGGCCGCGAAGCCGCGCTGGCCGACTATCAAGCGACGCAGGCCAGTGCCGTGGCGGCCCGGCTGGCGGTGGCCGCGCAGACGGCGGACATCTACATCGCCATCCGGGGTTTGCAGTCGCGTCTGGACATCGCCCGGCGGCAAGTCGGCACGCAGCAAGACCTGCTGGCGAAAGTCGGGTTGCTGTACGCGAAGGGACTGGCCGCCGAGTATCAAGTGCGACAGACCGAAGGGGCGCTGGCGCGCGTCCAGGCCACCGTTCCCGTCCTGCAGACGGGCCTCGATGCGGCGATGAACGCGCTGGACGTGATGTTGGGTGTCCCGCCTGGCACCCATCGCGCCGAACTCAAAGCCGCAGCACCGATTCCCGCGACGCCGCAGATCGCCGAGATGGGGACGCCCGCCGAGCTGCTTCAGCGCCGGCCGGACCTGATCGTTGCCGAACGCCGGCTCGCCGCGGCCAACGCCCGTATCGGCGAAGCGATGGCCGAGTATTTCCCCAAGTTTTCATTGAGCGGTCTTCTGGGAAGTGCCACGGCGATTTCCAGCGGCAATCTGCTGACCGGTGGCGCGAGCCAGGCGTCCGGTGTGCTCGGGCTGCGGTGGCGCCTGTTCGATTTCGGCCGCATCAATGCGCAGATCGATGTCGCGAAGGGGCGGGATGCCGAGGCATTGGCCGCCTATCGCCAGTCGGTGCTCCGGGCCACCGAAGATGTGGAAAACGCCTTCTCGGCACTGGTCAATCGCCGGGAGCAAGCCGCCGTACTGACGCAAGGGGAGGCCTCGCTCTCCCGTGCAAGAAGATCGTCGTTCGCGGCTTACCAGCAGGGGGCCGCGAGCCTGATCGACGTGCTGCACGCCGACGAATCGCTTCTGCAGGCGTCGGATGCCCGGGCACAGGCACAGACGGAATCGGCGCGAGCGGCCGTCGCCGCATTCAAGGCGCTCGGTGGGGGCTGGCAGCCCTTGCCGCCCGAAGCGCTGGCGACCCGTTGATACGTGAGCAGGCCAATTGCGTTTGCTGCAGGGTGCTTTGCGACGGCGTCGTCGGCGTAGACTGGGCAGGGTGCAGGCGGCACCTTCGGGTCCTCCCGCCACACGGTGGATTTCCAGTCGGCTTTCCTGCCGCCCGGCAAACCGGGCCCCGCGGAAGGCGCCGTGAAAGCCAGAAGGAACGCGATGGAACAGTTCAGCTTGTTCGAAGGCGACGCCGCGCCGGCCTCGATTCCGGGTCTCGTCTACCACCCCGAATTCCTGTCCCTCGACGAAGAGGCGTCCCGCATCGGCATCATCCGCACGCTGCCGCTGGAAGCCGCACGATACAAGGGCTACCTCGCCCTGCGCCGCGTGGTGAGCTTCGGCGGCAGTTACGACTTCGACAGCAATCAATTACGGCCGGCACAGGCCCTGGATGAGCGGCTGCTGCCGCTGCGCGAGCGCGTGGCGCAATGGGCCGGCGTGCCGCCGGAGCGGCTCGTGCATGCCCTGGTGGCCGAGTACGCCGCAGGTACGCCGCTGGGCTGGCACCGCGATGTGCCGGACTTCGAGCGCGTTTTTGGCGTCTCGCTCGGCGGCGCCGCGCGGCTGCGCTTTCGGCCCTATCCCTACAGCCCGTCGCTGCGGCGTCAGATCCTGGCGCTCGAAGTGCAACCCAGGTCGATCTATCGGCTGGAAGGCGACGCCCGTTGGCGGTGGCAGCACAGCGTCGAGCCGACGCGGGAATTGCGCTGGTCGATCACGTTTCGGGAGCGGCGGAACGCGGCGCGTTCGCCCTAGCGCAACTTCGGCGTAGGGCAACTCGCCTTGTCGCAACCCGTCTTAGCGCAACTCATCCTCGATATAGGCCCGCACGACATCGACGAAGCTCGCGTCGCCGCGCAGCCCCAGTTGCTCGGCGCGCGTCGTGTCCCACCGGCCCGGCCAGCTGCCGACGATCTGCTGCACGCGGCTGTCGGGCTCGCGGCGGATGCAGTTGGCGGCTTCGTCGCCGGCGACCTCCCGCAGGGCGTCGATCATTTCGTCCACGGTCACGGAAACGCCCGGCAGATTGACGATGCGCCGGTTGCCCAGGCGTTCGCCGGGCAGCTCGCTGCCGGCGATCAGCGCCTCGATGGCGCGGCGCGGCGACAGCAGCCACAGGCGCGTGTCGCCCGGCACCGGGCAGATTGCCTCCTCGCCGTTCAGCGGTTCACGAATGATGCCGCTGGCAAACGACGAGGCGGCGGCATTGGGCCGGCCGGGACGCACGCTGATGGTTGGCAGCCGCAGCACGACGCCGTCGACAAAGCCGCGCCGGCTGTAATCGGCCAGCATCAATTCTGCGATCGCCTTTTGCGTGCCATAGGACGATTGCGGATTGAGCGCGGTATCGTCGCGCACCACCTCGGGCAGCGTGCCGCCGTAGACGGCCACCGAGCTGGTGAACACGACGCGCGGCCGATGGCCCCTCGCCCGGCACACTTCCAGCAGCGTGCGCGAGGCGTCGAGATTGATGCGCATACCGAGATCGAAATCGGCCTCGGCCTGGCCGCTGACAATGGCGGCCAGATGGAACACCACGGCGGTCTCGCGGTCGATCGCGCGTTCGAGCAGGGCGGCATCGGCGATATCGCCGACCAGCGTGGTGACGCGCTTGTCGGCGAAATCGTTGCCTTGCACGACATCGACCAGCACCAGTTCCGTGATGGGGGCCGGCTTGCCGTCGGGGCCGTTCAGTTCGCCGCGCGACAGCAGCTGTTTGGCCAGACGCTGGCCCAGGAATCCGGCGCCGCCGGTGATCAGCACTTTCATGATCGATTGCCTTGTTGAAATCGCGATGAATGGGGCAGCGCCGGACGAATGCGCCACTGCCCTGGATTGCCTCGGTGGCCTCGGTTGCCCTCGGTTGCCGAAGGGGCTACCGCTGCAGCCACGCGCGCAGCCAGCCAAGCCCGTCGGTGGTACCTGCCCTGGGGCGATATTCGCAGCCGATCCAGCCCTGGTAGCCGAGCGCGTCGATCGTCTCGAACAGATAGGGATAGTTCAGTTCGCCGATATCCGGCTCGTGCCGTTCCGGCACGCCGGCGATCTGGATATGTCCAATGCCGTCGATGTCGCGCCGGAGCTTGGTGGCCACATCGCCTTCGACGATCTGGCAGTGGTAGCAGTCGAACTGCACCTTCAGGTTGGACGCGCCGATCTCGCGGCAGATCGCTTGCGCGTCGTCCTGGCGATTCAGGAAGAAGCCGGGAATGTCGCGCGTGTTGATCGGCTCGATCAGCACCGTGATGCCGTCGCCTTGCGCCGCGCGAGCCGCGTACTCGAGGTTGCGCAGATAGACCGCGCGTTGCTGCTCGCGCGGCACGCCCGGCGCCGCGAGGCCCGCCATCACGTGCAGCTTGTCGTTGCCGAGCACGCGCGCGTAGTCGAGGGCCGTATCGATGCTGCGCCGGAATTCGTCCTCCCGTCCCGGCAGCGAAGCGATGCCGCGTTCGCCGGCAGCCCAGTCGCCGGGCGGCGCATTGAACAGCGCCTGCTGCAGGCCATTCGCGTCGAGCCGGGACTTCAGTTCGCCCGCCGGAAAGTCGTACGGGAACAGGTATTCGACGGCGCGGAAGCCATCGTTCGCGGCCGCGGCGAAGCGGTCCAGGAACGCGTGCTCGTTGTACATCATCGAAAGATTGGCGGCAAAGCGTGGCATGGCAGCAAGTCGTGATGGGTTGGGAGAAGGCGGCGCAAGCGCGCCGCGTCCATATTAGCGGTTGACCAGCCTGGCCGGCGTCAGCCACACGGCGACGGCGCCAAGCACCAGCATGCCGGCCAGCACATACATGCCGCTGGCCGTGCTGTTGGTGGCGTCGCGCAGATAGCCGATCAGATAGGGGCTGGCGAAGCCGGCCAGATTGCCGATCGAATTGATGATGGCGATGCCGGCCGCGGCGGCGCTGCCGGCCAGGAACGCGGTCGGCAGCGACCAGAACAGCGGGGCGCAGGTCAGCACGCCGGCGGCGGCCACGGACAGCGCCACGATGGACAGCGTCGTGTTGCCCGCCGCGGAAGCGGCGACGGTGAAGCCGATGGTGCCCATCAGCGCCGGTACGATCAGATGCCAGCGCCGCTCCCGGCGCTTGTCCGCGCTGTGGCCGAACAGGTTCATCGCCACGATGGCCACCACGAACGGGATCGCGCTGAGCAGCCCGATTTCCAGCGTGCCCTTGATGCCCGTCGATTTGACGAAGGTCGGCATCCAGAAGGTCAGGCCGTACTGCCCGGACACGAAGGCGAAGTAGATCAGCGACATCCACCACATGCGCGGGTCGCGAAATACCGCGCGCAGCGAATGCGCGTTCTTCTGCTGCTCCTGCGGCTGCGCGGCGATCTCGTCGGCCAGCAGCTGCTTCTCGCGCTCGGTCAGCCATTTGGCGCTGCGGATGTTGTTGTCCAGATAGAGGATCGTCGCGATGCCGATCAGCACCGCGGGGATGGCCTCCAGCACGAACATCCACTGCCAGCCGTGGAAGCCGGCGCCGCCGTGGAAGCTCTCCATGATCCAGCCGGACAACGGATTGCCGAAGATGCCCGATACCGGAATCGCCGACATGAATACCGCGATGATCTTGGCGCGGCGGTGCGATGGAAACCAGTAGGTGAGGTAAAGGATCACGCCGGGATAGAAACCCGCCTCTGCCAGCCCCAGCAGGAAGCGCAGCACGTAGAACTGCGTCGGCGTCGTGACGAAGGCGAACATGGCCGACAGGATGCCCCAGGTGATCATGATGCGGGCAATCCAGATGCGGGCGCCGAGCCGGTGCATCAGCATGTTGCTCGGCAGCTCGAACAGGAAGTAGCCGAGGAAGAAGATGCCGGCGCCCAGGCCGAACACCGTCTCGCTGAACGCCAGATCCTGCGACATCTGCAGCTTGGCGAAGCCGACGTTGACGCGGTCCAGATAGGCCACCACGTAGCACAGCATCAGGAAGGGCACGATGCGCCAGAACACCTTGCGGTAGGTCAGGTCGAGTTCGGCTTTGCCGGGTGCGTCGACGTAGGCGGCCGCTGCCGCGTCGTAGGCTGTCATGGATTGTCTCCTTTGGATGGTGTCGGGCCGGCTGTCGCGCCGGCTCCGGTGTGCGTGACGAAAGCCCGTGCACACCGCGGGCTGGCGCGCGCTACCAGCGTGCGCCGAAGGTCTGGCGTAGTTCTTCGAGGGCCGCGGCGTCGAGCGGCGCCGGCTTGGGATCGGTCATCAACCACAGGCGCGCGGTTTCCTCGAGTTCTTCGAGCGCCCACGACGCCTGCGACACCGACGGGCCCCACATCACGGGGCCGAGCCGGTCCAGCAGTACGCCGCGCACGCGCGAGGCCAGCGCGGCGACCTGCGCCGCCACCTCCGGGTCGCCAGGGCGCCGATAGCGCAGCAGCGGAATATGGCCGACCTTCATCACGTAATAGGGCGTGATCGGCGGCAGCACGTCGTCCTCGCTCCAGACGCCGGCCAGCGTCAGCGCCACCAGATGGGTAGAGTGGGTATGGACCACGCCGCGCGCCTCGGGGTCGTTGGCGTAGATGCCACGATGCAGGGCCAGCGTCTTCGATGGCCTGTCGCCGGAGACATGCCGGCCGTTCGCATCGACCTTGGCGATGCGCGCCGGGTCCAGGCGGCCCAGGCAGGCATCGGTGGGCGTGATCAGCCAGCCGTCATCGAGTCGGGCGCTGATATTGCCGGCGCTGCCTACCGCATGCCCGCGCGCATACAGGCTCGCACCGATCGTGCAGATTTCCTCGCGCAGTCGGGCTTCCTCTCTCATTGCGAGCCTCCTTCCAGCTGACGCAGCGCTTTGGCAAAGAAGTCCACCGCGCCGAAATTCCCCGACTTCAGCGCCAGCCCCATGGGCTCGGTATCGATGGTGGCGGTGGCCGGCACGCCGGGGTCGATCTGTGCGCCGATCTGCAGCGATTTGACCTCGAGCGCCTGCACGACGGCGCCCGACGTCTCGCCGCCGGCGACGACGAACTTGCGCACACCCATCTCCCGCAAACCGCGCGCGATGGCGGCGAGCGTCGCCTCCACCAGTTGGCCGGCCTCCGTCACGCCGAGCGCCTGCTGCACGCTGCGTACTTCGTCGGGCGTGGCGGTGGCATAGATCAGTACCGGCTCGGGCAGATGCGAACGGGCAAACGCCAGCGCCTGCTCCACCACCGCTTCGCCGCGTGCCACCGCGAGCGGGTCGATGCGGAAACTCGGGCGGGCGTCTGCTGCCGAGTTCGTATTGGAATCGGAGTTCGTTGTCTCCCCGCGCCAAGCCGCCACCTGCGCATTGGTGGCCTGCGATGCGCTGCCTGCCAGCACGGCGGCGTAGCCTGCGATGCGCGGCAATTGCGCGGCATCGGTGCGTTCGGCCAACAGGCCCGCGCGGCGGAAGTTGGCGGGCAAGCCGAGCGCGATGCCCGAGCCGCCGGTCACCAGCGGCAGGTCGGCGCAGGCCTCGCCCAGGACATGCAGGTCGCGATCGGACAGCGCGTCGGCGATCGCCAGCCGTACGCCATCGGCGCGCAGCTGCCCGATCGCCTCGCGCACCGCGGCCGGGCCGGCGGCAATCGTGTCGTAGCGGATCAGACCGACCTTGCCGCGGGTTTGCCGTTGCAGCACGCGCACCAGGTTGGCATCGCGCATCGGCGTCAGCGGGTGGTTCTGCATGCCCGACTCGTTGAGCAGCGCGTCGCCGACGAACAGGTGGCCGCGAAAGACGGTGCGGCCGTTCTCGGGAAAGGCCGGACAGGCGATCGAGAACCCAGGCTGCTCGCCCAGCGCATCGAGCAGTGCCTCCGCCACCGGGCCGATATTGCCCGCATCGGTGGAATCGAAGGTCGAGCAGTACTTGAAGAAGAACTGGCGGCAGCCCTGTTCGCGCAGCCAGGCGAGCGCGTCCAGCGATTGCGCAATGGCGTCCGCCGCGGCGATGGTGCGCGATTTGAGCGCGACCACGATGGCATCCGCCTGCAGCGGCGCGGCGGACGGCGGCACGCCGATGGTCTGCACCGTGCGCATGCCGCTCTTGACCAGCATGTTGGCCAGGTCGGTGGCGCCGGTGAAGTCGTCGGCGATGCAACCAAGAAGCGGGCCCGGAAGCGGGCGGGGCGAGTTGGACTGGGACATGGGCAAACCAGGAGAACGGACAGCGGCGACGGGCTACGGGGTGACGGAGGACGTTCAGCGTGGCTGTGGTCAGCGTGAGGCCGGCAGCGTGATGCCGGGGAAGGTCTTGATCACCGCGGAATCGTCCTCGCCACCATGGCCGGCGCTGGACGCGCTCATGAACATCTGGTGAGCGGTGGCCGACAGCGGCAGGGGAAACTTGCTGCGGCGCGCGGTATCGAGCACCAGGCCCAGGTCCTTGACGAAGATGTCGACCGCCGACAGTGGCGTGTAGTCGCCATTGAGGATATGCGGCACGCGGTTCTCGAACATCCACGAGTTGCCGGCGCTATGGGTTATCACGTCGTATAACGCGTCGGGATCGACGCCCTCGCGCAGGCCGAGGGCCATCGCCTCGGCGGCGGCCGCGATATGCACGCCGGCCAGCAACTGATTGATGATCTTGACCTTGGAGCCGGCACCGTACTGCTCGCCAAGGCGATAGACCTTGCCTGCCATGGCCTCCAGCACATCCTCGCAGGCGGCATAGGCGGCCGCCGGTCCCGACGTCATCATCGTCATCTCGCCCGACGCCGCGCGTGCCGCGCCGCCCGACACCGGCGCGTCGAGCATCAGCAGTCCCGCCGCTTCCAGGCGCGCGCCGAGTTGCGCGGCGAAGTCCGGGGCCACCGTGGCACTGGCGATCACGACGCTGCCGGGCTTCATGCGGGCAGCGGCGCCGTGCTCGCCGAGCAGTACCGCTTCGGTCTGCGCGGCATTGACCACCAGCGTCACCACCACGTCGCACTGCGCGCCCAATTCGGCCGGCGTGGCGCACGCGATGCCACCTTCGCCGGCGAACGCGCGCAGCACATCGCCCCGCACGTCGCAGGCGTGGACACGAAAGCCGGCGCGCAGCAGCGAGCGCGCAACGCCGAGGCCCATGGCACCGAGGCCGATGACTCCAATATGTCGTGACATGATCTGTTTCTGGTTGGCGCGTGCCGCCGCCGCGGCCGCTCAGCAGATGCCGGCTTGCGACAGCCGGCGCTCGGCGTTGTACAGGTGGGTGAGGGCGGCATTGCGCGCCGCCATGGGGTCGCGCGCACGGATCGCGTCGACGATGGCCGCATGTTCTTCGCGCACCTGGCGCGAGAAATCGTCGCGTGTCGCCTCGTTGCGGCGGGTCACTGCGACGCCGGCTTCGAGGTACTGGTTCAGGAAATTCAGTGTCTTGATGAAATAGGGGTTGCCGGTCACCGCGGCGATCTTGCGGTGGAAGGCCACATCCTCGGCCACGCCATCGCGCCCGGCGGCGACCGCCTCGTCGATGTTGGCCAGCGCCGCGTCGATGTCGGCGATATCCCGGTCCGTGCAGCGCCGCGCGGCCTCCGCCGCCACCTCCGCCTCGATGGCCCGGCGCACCGCCAGCAAATGCGGCATCGAGCTCGCCTCCACCGCCTCGGCGTAGTCGATCCGTAGCGGCCGGATCGCGCCATGCTCCTTGACGAACACGCCGCTGCCCTGGCGCGGCTCGACCACGCCTTCGTTCTTGAGCCGGGAGATCGCCTCGCGAATCACCGTGCGGCTGACGCCGAACTGCTGCGCCAGCACGGCCTCGGTGGGCAGCTTGCCGGCGGCCGCAAAGCTACCGATCTCGATCTGCTTGAGCAGTTGCTGAGCGACCGTATCGCTCATCGCGGGGGCGGAAACCTTGTCGAACATGCCGGTGGTCGGTGTGATGCCTTATCAGGTAATAAGGTCATCATACAAATTTGGACTGAGGGGGTTCCATTGGGGTCAACCCTTGGGAACGGGCTTAAGGAGTCGAACCCGCTGGGTGCCACGCGGTATCAAATGTCGTGATACCTCGTGATACCTCTCGATACCGGGCAGCAAAGGCGACCAGTAAGGTGCGCGAAAAACCCACGCCGATGCATGTCCCTAATGGGGATGCTGGCCAAGCAATGTAGACAAGAGGGAATGGATTCGTGATGGTGCCCGGGGTCGGACTCGAACCGACACGCCTTGCGGCGGGGGATTTTGAGTCCCCTGCGTCTACCTGTTTCACCACCCGGGCGGGTGCGCGATCGTGCCGGAGGGTTGCCGGAGAAACGGCGGAGGCACTGCGCTGAGCAGCGGATTATGCCGCAAATCGACTGGCCGGACAACCAAGGGGGGGCCGGCCACGGACTGGCCGGGCGCCGATTGGCCGGCCGCAGGCCTCAGCCCTGATCCTCCAGCACGCGCAGCAGCGACGAGGTGTCGTCCTTGCCCCAGCCGTTGCGCATCAGGGTTTGCAGCTGCGCCGCGGTGGCCTGCATCGCGGGCAGGGCGAGGCCCGCTTCGCGGGCGACGTCGGCGGCGAGGCCGAAGTCCTTGTCGTGCAGGCGCGCCTGGATGCCGGCGGCGAAATCGCGGGCGACCATCTTCGGCCCCATCATGTCCAGCATGCGGCTGCCGGCCATGCCGGTCGACATCGCCTGGAGCACGCGCTGCATGTCGACCTGCTGCGACTGCGCGAAGCGCATCGCCTCGGCGATCCCTTCGATATTGACCACCTGCGCGATCTGGTTGCACAGCTTGGCGACCTGGCCCGCGCCGTTGTCGCCGATATGCGTGATGGTCTTGCCGTAGCACGCGAGCAGCGGCCGAACGCGCTCGAGGAGCTCGGCCTTGCCGCCGACCATGATGGTCAGCGTGCCGGCCTCGGCGGCGACCGTGCCGCCCGACACCGGGCAGTCGAGCGCCTCGATGCCGCGCTCGGCGAGCGCCTGGGCGATCTCGCGCGTGACCACGGGCGAGATCGTGCTGTGGTCGATGCAGATCGTGCCCGGCGCGGCGCCTTCGATCGCGCCGCCTTCGCCGAGCAGCACCATGCGGACATCCTCCGACGAGGTCACGTTGGTGAATACGACCTCGGCGCCGCGCGCGGCCTCGGCGGGGCTGAAGAACGGTTCGGCGCCCAGTTCGCGCGCCGCGTCGGCGGCTTCCCGCCGGCGCACCGAGGCGCGTACCGTATGTCCGGCCGCGAGCAGATGGCGCACCATCTGCGAGCCCATCGCGCCCAGGCCGATAAAGGCGATCGTAGTCATGACGACAACTCCTTGCTCATCTTGTTGTTGCGCGGCACCGGGCGCCGGCCAAGAAAGGCCGCGCCCGGCAATGCCGGCCTTATTGTCCCGCGTAACTGAACTTGCCGTTGCGGATCACGCCCATCACGCGCGAGCGCTGATCGAAGCCCTGGTGGTCGCGCGGGCTCAGGTTCAGCACGCCGTTCGGCACGGTCAGATTGGCGGTGGTTTCCAGCGCGGTGCGCATGGCCTGGCGGAACTCGCGCGTGCCGGGCTGCGCGCCCGTCTTCAGCGCGCGCCGCGCGGCGTCATCGAGCAGTTGCCACGCGCCCCAGGCATCGCCGGCGAACTGCGTGATCGAGTCCGCGCCGTACTTGGCCTCGTAGCGGGTCACGAAGTCGAGCGCGACCTTCTTGACCGGATGGGTGTCGGGCAGCTGGCGCGCGACCACGACGGGGCCGGTCGGGAACAGCGTGCCCTCGACATCCTTGCCGCCCATGCGCAGGAACTCGCCGGTGGCGATGCCATGGGTCTGATAGACCTTGCCCTTGTAGCCGCGCTCGCCCAGCGTCTTCTGCGGCAGCACCGACGGCGTGCCGGCGCCGGCGATCAGGATCGCGTCGGGGTTGGCGGCCATCAGCTTGAGCACCTGGCCGGTGACCGAGGTGTCGTTGCGCGAGAAGCGTTCGCTGGCGACCACGCGGATCTTGCGGACCTCGGCGAGCTTGGAGAACTCGCGCCACCAGCTCTCGCCGTAGGCGTCGTTGAAGCCGATGAAGCCGACCGTGCGCACGCCGTGGTTGCTCATGTGCTCGGTCAGCACGGTCGCCATCTGCGAGTCGTTCTGCGGCATCTTGAAGGCCCAGCGCCGTTTGGGGTCGGTCTGCGGCTCGACGATCGCGGCCGAGGCGGCCAGCGCGACCATCGGGGTCTCGCCCTCCGACACCGCGTCGAGCGCCGCCAGCGCGGTCGGCGTGATGTTCGGTCCGACGATCACGTCGACCTTTTCCTCGGAGATCAGCTTGCGGACGTTGCGCACCGCGGCCGACGGGTCCGAGCCGTCGTCGAGCAGGATGTACTCGGCCTTCTGGCCGCCCAGCGTCGCCGGCCACATCAGGATGGTGTTCTTCGACGGAATGCCGATCGACGCGGCAGGACCCGTGGTCGAGACGTCGATGCCGACGCGGATGTCGGCGCGCGCGGTGCCGCTGAGCAGGGCACCGGCGGCGCCGACGGCGGCTAGCGCCAGCGTGACCGGGCGCAGCGAGCGTCGCAGGCGGGGCAGGGTGGATCGTGGCATGGGGTCTCCTCCTTCGGCTTGTTGGCTTCTGTCTGGCTCATCCAGCTTCGATGTGGCTTCCATATGGCTTCGATCCGGCTTCGATCCGGCTTCGATCCAGTCCTATAGGGCTTACATCCGGCTTCGATCGGACTTCCATCCCGTCGGGTCCGGCATCAGCCTGGCTGGCCGGCGGCCTTCGGCGCGAGCCGCCACAGCGAAGTCATCTCCGCGGCTCGGGCGGCGTGCAGCGGATCCTCGGCGTCGGCGGCGCGGGGATGGCGCGGCTTGATGTCGATGCGGCCCAGCACCTGCAGCCCGGCGGCCTCGATCATGCCGAGCAGCGCCTCGCGGCTGCGCAGGCCGAGATGCTCGGCGAGGTCCGACAGGATCAGCCAGCCTTCGCCGTCATCGGTGAGATGCGCGGCCAGGCCCGCCAGGAAGCCGCGCAGCATGCGGCTGTCGGGATCGTAGATGGCGTGCTCGATCGGCGCGTTGGCGCGCGCCGGCACCCACGGCGGATTGCAGACCACCAGCGGGGCGCGGCCGGACGGAAACAGGTCCGCCTGCACGATCTCCACCTGTCCGGTCAGCCCCAGCCGGGCGATATTGTCGGCGGCGCAGCCCAGCGCGCGCGGGTCCTGGTCGGTGGCGACGACGCGGGCCACGCCCCGTCGCGCCAGCATCGCGGCCAGCACGCCGGTGCCGGTGCCGATATCGAATGCCAGCGATTCGCGCGCCAGTGCCTTCGGCAACGGTGCCTGGCCGACGAGATCGACATACTCGCCGCGCACCGGCGAGAACACGCCATACCAGGGATGGATACGGTCGCCCAGCGCCGGCACCGGCACGCCCTTCTTGCGCCATTCGTGCGCGCCGATCAGGCCCAGCAGTTCGCGCATCGAGGCGACATAGGGCTGGTCGCCCGGCCCGTAGGCCTCGGTGCAGGCCTCGCGCACATCGGGCGCGCGGCGCAGCGGTACGGTGTGATCGGCCCCGAACGGCAGCAGCAGCATGCCCAAGGTGCGGGCGCGCTGCGCCTGCGCCTGCCGATGCAGATGGAAGGCCTCGGCCGGCGTGGCCGGCGCGGGCTTGGCCTTGGCCTGGCGCTGGGCCCGGCGGGGCTTGCGTTCGACCCGGCGCGCCATCGCCTGCAGCAGCTGGCGCGCGTTCTGGAAGTCGCCGCGCCACAGCAGGGCGGTGCCCTCGCAGGCGAGCCGGTAGGCGGTATCGGCGTCGGTGCGGTCGTCGGCGATCACCACCCGCCGCGGCGGCGGCATGCCGGCTTCGGAGCGCCAGCGGGCGCGGTGCGTCACGCCTTCCTCGGTCCACTCGATGGTGGGCTCGGCCGTGGCGCCGAGGGTGGTCTCAGGCGAGCCGTCCTGGCTGGGCCGCTGTTCAGGTTGGTGTCCGCTCACAGTTCGTAGGCCTCGTGGTCGCCCGACATCGCCTGCTCGACCAGCTTGCGGTTCAGCGTCGGCGAGAACAGTTCGATGAAGGTATAGACGAAGCTGCGCAGGTAGGCGCCCTGCTTGACGGCCAGATGCGTCACATTGGTGCCGAACAGGTGGCCGGCCGGGATGCCGCGCAGATTGCGGTCGCGCTCGGGGTCGAACGCCACGCCGGCGACGATGCCGATGCCCAGGCCGATCTCCACATAGGTCTTGATCACGTCGGCGTCGATCGCCTCCAGCACGATGTCCGGCTGCAGCTGCCGCAGTTCGAACGCCTTGTCGATCTTGGTCCGGCCGGCGAAGTTCGGGTCGTAGGTGACGATCGGATAACTGACCAGGTCCTCCAGCGACAGGTGCGGCTTGTCCAGCAGCGGGTGGTCCGGCGGCGTCACGATGGTGTGCTGCCACTGGTAACCGGGCAGCGACACCAGATTCTTGTCGCCGGAGATGCCTTCCGTGGCGATGCCCAGGTCCGCATGGTCGTGCAGCACCATGTCCGCGATCTGCGCCGGGTTGCCCTGCTGAATGGAGAGGCGCACCTTCGGGTACCGCTTGGTGAACTCGCCGATGACCCGGGGCAGCGCATAGCGGGCCTGCGTGTGCGTGGTGGCGATCGTGAAGTTGCCCTGGTCCTGGGCGGCGTAGTCCTTGCCGACCCGCTTCAGGCTCTCGACCTCCTGCAGGATCTTCTCGACCGAGGTCAGGATGCGGCGGCCCGGCTCGGTCAGGCTGCGGATACGCTTGCCGTGGCGAGTGAAGATATCGACACCCAGCTCTTCTTCGAGCTCGATGATCGCCTTGGAGACCCCGGGTTGTGACGTGTAGAGCGCTTTAGCGGCTTCGGTCAGGTTGAAGTTCTGACGGACGGCCTCGCGCACGAAGCGGAATTGGTGCAGGTTCATATATCGTCGTCCGTATAAACAAACAACTTCTTATTAGTTTGAGATATGAGGCGAGTTTATTACGATTTGCGAACTTTGTTAATGAACGGCTAGTCCCCGTGCGCCCGGCGTTACATCGCCGGCGCGGCCCGGCGGGGACCCACTTCGGTGCGCCCCCATGTCCCTGGCCTTTACCGTTTCCGGTCTGTTGGTAGGCGTCCTCGTCGGTCTGACCGGCGTGGGCGGGGGCTCGCTGATGACGCCGCTGCTGACGCTGCTGTTCGGCTTCTCGCCTGCCACCGCGGTCGGTACCGACCTGGCCTTCGCGGCGATCACCAAGGGCTTCGGCACGCTGGCGCACCGCGCCCACGGCCATATCCAGTGGCAGGTGGTCAGGCGCCTGTGCATCGGCAGCCTGCCGGCCGCGCTGGCCGCCATCCTCGTCCTCAAGAGCGCCGGCGAACTCGACGCCGGCTGGCTGCACGCCATCCGTCTGTCGATCGGCATCTCGGTGATCCTGACCGTGCTGTCGCTGCTGTTCCGCCGCCAGCTGCTCGCATGGCTGGCCCGCAATCCCCGTTTTCAACTGGAAGGCCGCGCCCAGGCGGTGGCCACGGTGATCGTCGGCGTGGTGATCGGCGTGCTGGTCACGGTGTCGTCGATCGGCGCCGGCGCGGTCGGCGCGACGCTGATCCTGCTGCTGTATCCGCGCATGAAGCCGGCCGAGGTGGCCGGCACCGATATCGCCTACGCGGTGCCGTTGACCGCGCTGGCCGGGCTGGGCCACGTGTGGCTCGGCACCGTCGACTGGAACCTGCTGCTGGCGCTGCTGGTGGGCTCGATCCCCGGCATCTGGCTGGGCGCGCAACTGTCGCGCGCGCTGCCGGAGCGGCTGGTGCGCGGCGCGCTGGCCACCACGCTGACGCTGGTGGCGATCAAGCTGGTTTCCTAGCGGCGGTGCTGCTGTCTCGCGCCCCGTACGAACGAACACCCACGAACACGAACGCATACTGAACGGACCCACACCATGTATCAGTACGATGAATACGACCAGCGCATCGTTGCCGAGCGCGTCGCGCAGTTCCGTGACCAGGTGCGTCGCCGCCTGTCGGGCGAGCTGACCGAGGAAGAATTCCTGCCGCTGCGCCTGCAGAACGGCCTCTACATGCAGCGCCACGCTTACATGCTGCGCGTGGCGATTCCCTATGGCCTGCTGGCGTCGAAGCAGCTGCGCATGCTGGCGCATCTGGCGCGCCACTACGACCGCGGCTACGGCCACTTCTCGACGCGCCAGAACATCCAGTACAACTGGATGGAGCTCGAGCGCGTGCCCGATGCGCTGGCCGACCTGGCCTCGGTCGAGATGCACGCGATCCAGACCTCGGGCAACTGCGTGCGCAACATCACCACCGACCACTTCGCCGGCGTCGCGCCGGACGAGGCGGTGGACCCGCGTCCGCTGGCCGAGCTGCTGCGCCAGTGGAGCACGTTCCAGCCCGAATTCGCCTTCCTGCCGCGCAAGTTCAAGATCGCGATCTCGGCCTCGAAGGACGACCGCGCCGTGGTGCAGATGCACGACATCGGCGTCTACGCCTACCGCAACGCGGCCGGCGAGCTGCGCCTGAACATCCTGGCCGGTGGCGGCCTGGGCCGCACGCCGATCCTGGGCACGATCATCAAGCACGATCTGCCGTGGCAGCACATGCTGACCTATATCGAGTCGGCGATCCGCGTCTACAACCGCTATGGCCGCCGCGACAACAAGTACAAGGCCCGCATCAAGATCCTGGTCAAGTCGCTGGGCGCGGAGAAGTTCGCCGAGGAAGTCGAGGCCGAATGGCAGCACAGCAAGGATGGTCCCGGCACGCTGACGCAGGCCGAGTTCGACCGCGTCGCGCGGCATTTCGCGCCGCCGGCCTATGAGAAGCTGGCCGACACCGACACCAGCTTCGAGAAGCATCTGCTGGAAGACAAGGCCTTCGCCCGCTGGGTCCGCCGCAGCGTGCACGGCCACAAGGTGCCGGGCTATGCCGCGGTGACGCTGTCGACCAAGCCCGGCGTGGCTGCGCCTCCCGGCGACGTGACCGCCGAGCAGATGGAGCTGGTGGCCGACTGGGCCGACCGCTTCGGCTACGGCGAGCTGCGGGTCGCGCACGAGCAGAACCTGGTGCTGCCGGACGTGCGCAAGCGCGACCTGTACGACCTGTGGCAGCTGGCCAAGGCCAACGGCCTGGCCACGCCGAACATCGGCCTGCTGACCGACATCATCTCGTGCCCCGGCGGCGACTTTTGCTCGCTGGCCAATGCCAAGTCGATCCCGATCGCGCAGGCGATCCAGCAGCGCTTCGACGATCTGGACTTCGTGCACGACCTCGGCGAGGTCTCGCTGAACATCTCGGGCTGCATCAACGCCTGCGGCCATCACCACGTCGGCAACATCGGCGTGCTCGGCGTCGACAAGGACGGCGAGGAGTGGTACCAGGTCACGCTCGGCGGCGCGCAGGGCAACCAGACCGCGCTGGGCAAGGTGATCGGCCCCTCGTTCAAGGCCGAGGAAATGCCGGACGTGGTCAGCCGCATCATCGAGACCTTCGTCGCGCACCGCATCGAGGACGAACGCTTCATCGACACTTTCGCCCGCATCGGCGTCGCGCCCTTCAAGGAGCGCGTCTACGCGGACAAGCAGCGCGAACGCGCCGAAGCCTGAGATTGACGGCATCGACGACAGCAAACGCATCGAGAACGAATATGGCAAAGATCATCCAACTGCAACGCGCCGACGGCGGCCAGGCCGCCGTGCCGGCGATCGTCGATGACGCGTGGACCGTGCTGCGCGGCGCCGAGGGCCAGGCCCCGACCGACGAGCAGATCGCCGCGGCGGCATCGAGCCAGGACGCGGTGCTGTTCCCGCTGCCGGTCTGGCTGGCGCACAAGGACGGCCTGCTGGCCAGCCGCGACGCGGCCCGCACCGGCATCTGGCTGGCACCGGACGACGAGCCGGGCGACGTTGCCGGCGAGCTGGCGCGCGTGTCGCTGCTCGCGGTCGACTTCCCGGTGTTCCGCGATGGCCGCGGCTTTTCCACCGCCTATCTGCTGCGCACCCGCTATGGCTGGAAGGGCCAGCTGCGCGCGATCGGCGACGTGCTGCGCGACCAGTTGAACTTCATGAAGCGCTGCGGCTTCGACGCCTTTGCCGTGCGCGCCGACAAGAACATCGAGGACGCGCTCAAGGGCTTCAGCGAATTCACCGTGACCTACCAGGCCTCGGTGGACGAGCCGCTGCCCCTGTTCCGCCGGGCGCGCGCCGAACAGCGGGAATCGGCATGAGCGTGATTCCGATCGTCGAACTGCCGGCGACCGCCTCGGAGATTCCGGCCGCCTCGCCGCTGCGCCCCGCGCTGTGGACGGCGCCGGAATACACCGGCAGCACCGCCGCGCTCGAGGCCAAGGAGGCCACGCTGGCCGAGCGGCTCGAAGCGATCGCGAGCCGCTTCTACCGCGCGCGCTTTGCGTCGAGCCTGGCCGCCGAGGACATGGTGATCACCGACGCGATCCTGCGCGGCTCGGCCGCGCTGCGCGCCGGCATCCGCGTGTTCACGCTGGCGACCGGCCGCCTGCACGCCGAGACGCTGGCGATGCTCGACGAGGTCAAGGCGCACTACGGCTACGAGATCGAGCGCTTCACGCCTGATGCCGAAGCGGTCGAGAACTATGTGCGCAAGCACGGCCTGAACGCTTTCTACGACAGCGTCGAGCTGCGCAAGGAATGCTGCGGCATCCGCAAGGTCGAGCCGCTGAACCGCGCGCTGTCGCACGCCGATGCCTGGCTGACCGGCCAGCGCCGCGAGCAGGCGGTCACGCGTGCCGACCTGCCGTTCGAGGAAATCGACGAGGCGCGCGGCATTCCGAAGTTCAATCCGCTCGCGGACTGGACCGAGGCCGAAGTGTGGGCTTATCTGAAGCGCCATGCGGTGCCGATCAACGCGCTGCACGCCAAGGGATATCCCAGCATCGGCTGCGAACCGTGTACGCGCGCCGTGCGCGCCGGCGAGGATGTGCGCGCCGGCCGCTGGTGGTGGGAAAGCCGCGACTCGAAAGAGTGCGGCCTGCACGAACAGAACATCAAGCATTGAGGCCACAGATGGGCATCATGAACGAACTCCAGGCCGGCGCCGCGGCCACGCGCGACGGCAATCCCGACATCGCGCACCTGATCGAGGTGCAGAACGACCACCTGGACCGGCTCGAGGCCGAGTCGATCTACATCATCCGCGAGGTCGCCGCCGAGTGCCGCAACCCGGCGCTGCTGTTCTCCGGCGGCAAGGACTCGATCGTGATGCTGCATCTGGCGCTGAAGGCGTTCCGGCTCGGCAACCGCAAGATCGAGCTGCCGTTTCCGCTGGTACATATCGACACGGGCCACAACTATCCCGAGGTGATCGCCTTCCGCGACCAGCGCGTGGCCGAGATCGGCGCGCGGCTGGTGGTCGGCCATGTCGAGGATTCGATCAAGCGCGGCACCGTGCGGCTGCGCAAGGAAACCGATTCGCGCAACGCGGCCCAGGCCGTCACGCTGCTGGAGACGATCGAGCAGCACCAGTTCGACGCGCTGATGGGCGGTGCCCGCCGCGACGAGGAAAAGGCGCGCGCCAAGGAACGCATCTTCTCGTTCCGCGACGAGTTCGGCCAATGGGATCCGAAGGCGCAGCGGCCCGAGCTGTGGAGCCTGTACAACGCCCGCATGGCGCCGGGCGAGCAGATGCGCGTGTTCCCGATCTCGAACTGGACCGAGCTGGACGTGTGGCAGTACATCGCGCGCGAGAACCTGGCGCTGCCGCCGATCTACTACGCGCACCAGCGCGAGGTTGTCCGCCGCAACGGCCTGCTGGTGCCGGTGACGCCGCTGACGCCGAAGCAGGACGGCGATGTCAGCGAGGTGCTGTCGGTGCGCTTCCGCACGGTCGGCGACATCAGCTGCACCTGCCCGGTGGCCAGCACCGCGGCGACCCCGGTCGAGATCATCGCCGAGACCGCCGTCACCGAGATCACCGAGCGCGGCGCCACGCGCATGGACGACCAGACCAGCGAAGCGTCGATGGAACGCCGCAAGAAGGAAGGCTACTTCTGAGCCGGACCGATCCAGCGACATTGACGCACGCCGCGACGCAGCTAACGACGCAAGTAACGACGCACGCCGCGACGCAAGCAGCGACGCCCCGAGACAGGATTGCATCATGACCACCCAAGCCGCCCACCAGGGCCTTCTGCGTTTCATCACCGCCGGTTCGGTCGACGACGGCAAGAGCACGCTGATCGGCCGCCTGCTGTATGACAGCAAGGCGGTGCTGTCGGACCAGCTGACCGCGCTGGCGAACGCCAAGAACAAGCGCACCGCCGGCGAGCAGATCGACTTCTCGCTGCTGACCGACGGCCTCGAGGCCGAGCGCGAGCAGGGCATCACGATCGACGTGGCCTACCGCTATTTCTCGACCGCGCGCCGCAAGTTCATCATCGCGGATACGCCGGGCCATGAGCAGTACACCCGCAACATGGTCACCGGCGCCTCGACCGCGCACGCCGCGATCGTGCTGATCGACGCCACCCGCGTGACCGTCGCCGACGGCCGCGCGCAACTGCTGGCGCAGACCAAGCGCCATACCGCGATCGTCAAGCTGCTCGAGCTGCAGCACGTGATCGTCGCGGTCAACAAGATGGACCTGGTCGACTACAGCGAACAGCGCTTCAACGAGATCCGTGCCGCCTATGCGGAGCTGGCCAGCCAGCTGGGCCTGAAGGACGTGCGCTACGTGCCGGTGTCCGCGCTGCGTGGCGACAACATCGTGCATGCCAGCGAGGCGATGCCCTGGTATCAGGGCGAGCCGCTGCTGCCGCTGCTCGAGGCGCTGCCGGTCGAGGAAGTCGCGCCGCAGGGCGAAGCCGCGCTGCGCTTCCCGGTGCAGCTGGTGATCCGCCAGGACGGTGCGCAGTCCGACGATTTCCGCGGCTATGCCGGCCGCGTCGAGGCGGGCACGGTCCGTGTCGGCCAGACCGTGCGCGTGCTGCCGGCCAACCGCGAGGCGGTGGTCGCCGAGGTGCTGACGCCGAACGGCGCGGCCGAGGAGGCGAGCGCCGGCGAGACCATCACCATCCGGCTGGCGGAAGACGTCGATGTATCGCGCGGTGACATGTTCGTGGCCGCCGCCGCGGAAACCGAGCAGGCGCTGCCGGCGAAGAAGCTGCAGGCCGACCTGTGCTGGTTCGACGATGCGGCGCTGAACACCGCGCGCAAATACGTGCTCAAGCACACCACCGCCAGCGTGTTCGCGCGCGTGTCGTCGGTGGACCGCGTGCTCGACGTGCATACGCTGTCGCACGAGACCGGCCGTCACGACATTCGGCTGAACGATATCGGCTCGGTGCAGATCACGCTGCAGAAGCCGGTGGTGTGCGACGTCTACAGCGACAACCCGGCCACCGGCGCGTTCGTGCTGATCGACGAGGCCACCAATCACACGGTCGCCGCGGGCATGATCCGTGCATATTCCTGACATCGAAGCGAGATCGAAGTCGATCCAGGAATCACGAGGAGCAGCAACATGGGCAAGGTCTACCTGATTGGCGCCGGTCCCGGCGCGGCGGACCTCATTACGGTGCGTGGTGCACGACTATTGGGCGAAGCCGAAGTGGTGCTGCACGATGCGCTGGTGTCGCCCGAGATGCTGGCCTGGTGTCCCCAGGCCCGGCTGGTCGAGGTCGGCAAGCGCTGCGGCAAGCGCTCGACCGCGCAGCTCTTCATCAACCGGCAGATCGTCGACCTGGCGCACAAGTACGAACGCGTGGTGCGTCTGAAAGGCGGCGATCCAATGCTGTTCGGCCGCGCCGACGAGGAATTGCAGGCGCTGGAAGAGGCGGGCATCGCCTACGAGATCGTGCCGGGCATCACGGCCGCGCTGGCCGCCGCCTCGGCGATCGCGCGTCCGCTGACCAAGCGGGGCGTGTCGCGCAGCGTGGCGTTTGCCACCCAAGCGAAGGCGCCCGACACCATCGACGTGGAGGCCGACGTCAAGGCCGATACGCTGGTCTACTACATGGGCCGCGACCAAGCGGCTTCGATCGCCGCGCAGCTGATCGCGCACGGCAAGCCGGCATCGACGCCGGCCTGGGTGGTCGAGGCCGCCTCGACCCCGCATCAACGCAGCCGACAGTTCACGCTGCGGCAGATGGCGGCGGGCGAAGCCGCGGCATGGATTGACCCGCAACATCCGAGCCTGCTGATGATCGGCGAGGCGCTGGGTGCGCGCGTCAGCGGTGCGGTCGACGATGAGCAGCGGGACAGCCAGCCCCAATCGAAAGCGGCCTGACGCAAGGCTCGTGAGCCGGTAGCCGCCGCAATGGTTTTCTTCCCTGTCCCGCTCGCGGGAGAGGGGAGCAAACCTTCCTGACTCCGATCACAGCGGACAGCGTCGGGACTACCGTCCCTCCCTCGTAATCTCCACCGTCTCCCGATAGACGATCCGGGCCATCTGGCCCGGCCGCAGGCCGGCCACGTCGATCGAGATGTCGTCCGCCCGCGCGGCGTGCTCCGCGTTGCGCGGGCCGCGGAAGGTTACCGTGCGTCCGATCGGATCGACCGCGACGATTTCGGCCGTGGCCGTGGTGGTGATCTCGCGCACCACGCCGGGCCGGCCGTCGTCGAGACGGCGCGACAGCCGGTCCACCGACTCCGCGGTCGCGACATTGCGGCTCGCCAGCGGCTCCAGCTTCGTGATCCGTGCCGGGCCGCGCGTCACCGTCAGGCGGTCGCCGGCGTTGACCGTACCGAAATGGCGAGCCTCGTCGCCGGTCATCAATTCGGTCAGCTGACCCTGCGGTCCGCGCACCAGTACCGCATTCGAGGCGTCGATGCGGACGACCTCTGCCGCGGTGGTGGCCGGCGCGGTTTGTGCGCTCGCGCTGCCGATGGCGCCGGCCGCCAACACGCCCATCAACACGCCCATCAACGCGCCCGTCAACGTGACCGTCTTCGTGCAGGCCAGCGCCAGTGCGCGCGCCCCGCGTCGTATCGTGCTGTCTCGATCGTTTCGCATCGGCGCCTCCACGGTGGTTTATCGGATCATGCCTCGTCCGGCAGGATGCTGCCCTGCGCGCCGCCCGGCGCCGCCAGCCCGAAGTGCCGGTAGGCCGCGGGCGTCGCCACGCGTCCGCGCGGCGTGCGTTGCAGATAGCCCTGCTGGATCAGATAGGGTTCGAGCACGTCCTCGATGGTGTCGCGCTCCTCGCCGATCGCCGCGGCCAGGTTGTCGACGCCGACCGGGCCGCCGCTGAACTTGTGCAGGATCGCCTCGAGCAGCTTGCGGTCCATCAGGTCGAAGCCGACACGATCGACATCGAGCATCGCGAGCGCGGCATCGGCCATCTCGCGCGTAATGGTGCCGTCGCCCTTGACCTCGGCATAGTCGCGCACGCGCCGCAGCAGGCGGTTGGCGATACGCGGCGTGCCGCGCGAGCGGCGCGCGATCTCGAGCGCGCCCGTCGGATCGATGCGCGCGTGCAGCAGCTGCGCCGAACGCGTGACGATGCGGGCCAGCTCGTCGGCGGTATAGAACTCCAGGCGGGCGACGATGCCGAAGCGGTCGCGCAGGGGATTGGTCAACATGCCGGCGCGCGTGGTGGCGCCGACCAGCGTGAACGGCTGCAGATCCAGCTTGACCGAGCGCGCGGCCGGGCCCTCGCCGATCATGATGTCGATCTGGTAGTCCTCGAGCGCGGGGTACAGGATCTCCTCGACGACCGGCGACAGCCGGTGGATCTCGTCGATGAACAGCACGTCGTTGGCTTCGAGGTTGGTCAGCAGCGCGGCAAGGTCGCCGGGCCGCTCGAGCACCGGCCCGGAAGTCTGGCGCAGGTTGACGCCCATCTCGCGCGCGATGATGTGGGCCAGCGTGGTCTTGCCCAGGCCCGGCGGGCCGAACAGCAGCACGTGGTCGAGCGCCTCGCGGCGATTGCGCGCCGCGTGCATGAAGATGTCGAGCTGGTCGCGCACCTTCTGCTGGCCGACATAGTCGTCGAGCAGCTTGGGCCGCAGCGCGCGCTCGAAGGCCTCCTCGCTGCTGGAGGCGGGCGTGGCGGCGATCAGGCGGTCGCCGCTGTCGGCAGGGCGGCTCGGGGCGAACTTGTCGGTCTGGATCATGGGGCGGAGGCGGGAAAACTGGCTCGATTGTAGCCCACGGCATCATCGGCGCCGGCCGCCGTCTCAGCGGGCACAGGTCACGCGGGGGCTCGCGCGCCGGCCAGCACACCGGCCCGCACACGGGCTCGCACACCGGCTCGCACACCGGCTCGCACACCGGCTCGCACACCGGCTCGCACACCGGCTCGCACACCGGCTCGCACACCGGCTCGCGCACGGGCTCGCACACGGGCTCGCACACGGGCTCGCACACGGGCTCGCACACCGGCTCGCAAACCGCCTGCACACCGGCTCGCATGCCGGCTCGCCCACTGCTGCACACCGGCCCGCGCCGCCGCGCGGCCTCAGCCTTTCGACAGGGCCTTCAGCGCGAGCTTGATCCCTTCGGAGACGCCGGTGCCGGCCGGCACCTGCTTGGTCGCCGCGGCGGCCTCCTTGTCGGAATAGCCCAGCGCCAGCAGCGCGTTCAGGATATCGGCGGCGCTGTCTTGCGCGGCCGCCGCGCCGCCGACGTGGCCGAGCTCCGCGCCGAGCTTGCCTTTGAGCTCCAGCAGCAGCCGTTCGGCGGTCTTCTTGCCGATGCCGGGAATGCGCGTCAGCCGGCCGGCCTCCTGCAGCGTGATGGCCTGCGCCAGTTCCGCGACCGACATGCCCGACAGCACCGCCAGCGCCATGCGCGCGCCGATGCCGCTGATCTTGATCAGCTCGCGGAAGGTATTGCGTTCCTCGGCGCTGCCGAAGCCGTACAGCAGATGCGCATCCTCGCGGACGATCAGCTGCGTCAGCAGCGTGACGGGCTGGCCGACCGCGGGCAGGTTGTAGAAGGTGCTCATCGGCACGTCGACCTCATAGCCGACGCCGTGGCAGTCGACCAGCAGATGCGGGGGATTCTTCTCGATGAGGGTGCCGGCGATGCGTCCGATCATGGTGGCTTGCGGGGGATGGGCTGCCGGCGCGTTGTTGCGCACGCCGGCATGGGTCGGTCTGAAAGGGCGCCAGTGTAGCGCAGCGAGGCAGAGCGTCCGCCGCGCGACCACGGGGCTCCATGGCGGTCCATGGCGTGTCTGCGGCGGGTCTACTCCGCTTCTACGGCGCTTCTACGGCGCTTCTACGGCGCTTCTACGCCGGTTCTACGGCACATCCACCGCGCGGCGGCCGAGCGCCGGATCGTCGGTGAAGAAGCCGTCCACGCCGGCGTCGATCAGCGCCCGCGCCTCGCGGATCATGCCGGCCGGATGCCGCGCCGCGTCCCCGCCCGGGCCGCGCAGGCTCTTGGGCAGGAAGGCGTTCTCGGGCCGCAGCGTGTAGGGATGCACGACCAGGCCGGCTGCATGCGCGTCGCGTACCAGCGCGGTCGGCGTGCCGAGCGCGCCGGCGCTGTCGCGCGGCAGCACGTGCGTGCGCTCGGGGCCGATGCCGTCGGCATAGGTGGCCACCTCGCGCAGTCCCAGCGGCGTGACCATGTCCGCGTAGCGGCGCGTATCGCCGGCCAGGCGCCAGTCGGCCGGCGCCTTCGTGGCATTGCCGATCAGCTGTACCAGCTTGACGTTCGGCATCGACTTGCCGATGCGCTGCCGCAGCGCGCGCAGATTGGCGGTCTCGAACGATTGCAGATAGACCGGCGCGCGGCGCGTGTGGGCGTTGGCGCGCAGCGCGTCGACCAGCTTCTCTTCGATCGGCAGGCCGATGCCGCGGAAGTAGCTCGAATGCTTGGTCTCGATATAGAGGCCGATGGTCCTGCCGCTGCGGCGCGAGGCATTGGCGGCCAGTTCGATGATCTCGGCGAGCGTCGGGATCTCGAACTTGTCGTCGTATTGCGTATTGGCCGGGCGCAGCTTCGGAATGCGCTCGCGCGCCCGCAGCGTCTTCAGCTCGGCCAGCGTGAAGTCCTCGGTGAACCAGCCTTCCAGCCGCTCGCCGTCGATCACCTTGATGCGCTTGCGGTCGGCGAACTGCGGCAGCGTGGAGACGTTGGTGGTGCCCCCGATCTCGTTTTCGTGCCGGGCCACCAGCACGCCGTCGCGGGTGACGACCAGATCGGGTTCGATCAGGTCGGCGCCGTCCTCGATCGCCTTGGTGTACGCGGCCAGCGTGTGTTCGGGCCGCAGCGCGCTGGCGCCGCGATGGCCGATCACCAGCGGCTTGGGCTTCGGCGGTGCCGGTTGGGCTTGCGGCGGTTCGGCGGCAGGCGCGGCGGGCGGCACGGGTTGGGTGGCGCAGCCCGCGAGCAGGGCGGCCAGTATCGCGGCCGACATCGCGGCGTGGAGCCGCGCGGCGGGCTGCAAGGCAAAACGGGGGATCAAGCTGGGACGGGACATGCGGCCTCCTCGAGCGCTGGATGAGGCCGATTGTAAGTGAGGCGGGCGTCGCCTGGGACGCCGTCAGCGCCGCGGGGGCTGGAGAGCCGCGAGAGCCCGAGAGCCGGGGAGCTGGAGAGCTGGAGAGCTGGAGAGCCGGAGAGCTGGAGAGCTGGAGAGCCGGAGAGCTGGAGAGCTGGAGAGCCGGAGAGCCGGAGAGCCGGAGAGCCGGAGAGTCGGAGAGCCGGAGAGCCCGAGAGCCCGAGAGCCCGAGAGCCCGAGAGCCCGAGAACCGAAAGAGCCGGCGCTAGCCGACCAGTCTGCCGCGCCGCACCCGCACGCCCTTGCGCGCGAGTTCGGGCGCCAGGCCGCTCAGCGTGGCAAGCGTATCGCCGCCATTGGCATGGCAGATCGCCACGCCGAGCGCGTCGGCCGCATCGGAGCTGGGATGGCCGGGCAGGGCCAGCAGCCGCGCCACCATCTCCTGCACCTGCGCCTTGTTCGCGCGGCCATAGCCCACCACGGCGACCTTCAACTGCAGCGCGGTGTATTCGAACACCGGCAGGCCATAGCCCACCAGCCCGCAGATCGCCGCGCCACGGGCCTGCCCGAGCAGCAGCGTCGATTGCGGATTGACGTTGACGAACACCTTCTCGATCGCCGCGCAATCGGGCGCATAGGTTCGCGTGACCTCGGCAATGCCGTCATACAGCGTCTTCAGACGCTCGGGCAGGCTGCCGTTGCCATCGCTCTTGATGGTGCCCGAGGCGATGTAGGCGAGCTTGTGGCCGTGCTTTTCGACCACGCCGAAGCCGGTGGTACGAAGGCCGGGGTCGATGCCGAGGATGCGCATTGGATCAATGAGTCTAGGTTGGCCGCTAGTGTAAGCGCGTTCGTTACGGTCGTCGAATCCCGCAAATCGCCGGGCGTAAAGCCAAAGCTCTCAGAGGGTGGATACCAGGACTATCACTAGGCTATCGAGGGGATCGAATCATGACGAGGATGCACAACCCACCGCATCCGGGTACGGTGCTCGCCGAATGGCTGCGCGACCTGGATGCCATGACGCTGACCGATTTCGCGCGACATATCGGCGTCACGCGGGCGACGCTATCGCGCATCGTCAACGGACACGCCGCGATCACGCCCGATATCGCCCTGCGGCTGGAAGACGCGCTGGGCACCAGCAGCGAGATGTGGATCGGTTTGCAGTCCGCCTATGATCTTTGGACTGCCTCACGAAAGCCGCGCAAGCGCATTCAAAGGTTGGCGCGCGCGGCTTGAGGGTCGTCAAGGTTCCCTCTCCCGCTAGCGGGAGAGGGGCAGGGGAGAGGACAGCCGGTGCTCGTCGAACTGCGCGTTCGTACCGCTCATTCGATCTGCTCGCCCGGCTGCGAGCGGCGCGTTGCCGCTCGGTCCCCTTGGTCCGGACTCAATGCCGGAAATGCCGGGTGCCGGTCAGCACCATCGCGATATTGCGTTCGTCCGCGGCGGCGATCACTTCGTCGTCGCGCATCGAGCCGCCCGGCTGGATCACGCAGGTCGCGCCCGCGTCGACCACCACGTCCAGGCCGTCGCGGAACGGGAAGAACGCGTCGGAGGCCACCGCCGAGCCGGCCAGCGTCAGGCCGGCGTTCTGCGCCTTGATGCTGGCGATGCGGGCCGAGTCCACGCGGCTCATCTGGCCGGCGCCCACGCCGAGCGTCATGCCGCCGCCGCAGAACACGATGGCGTTGGACTTGACGAACTTGGCGACGCGCCACGCGAACAGCAGATCGCTCATTTCCTTCGGCGTCGGATGGCGCTTGGTGACGACGCGCAGCTCGGACGGCTGCACGTTCTTGGCGTCCGGGCTTTGCAGCAGCAGGCCGCCGCCGACGCGCTTCAGGTCATACTGGTTGACGCCCTTGCCGAGCGGAATTTCCAGCAGGCGCACGTTCTGCTTGGCGGCGAACACCTCGCGTGCTTGCGCGCTGAACGACGGCGCGATCAGCACCTCGACGAACTGCTTGGCGACCGCCTGCGCGGCCGCGCCGTCGAGCTCGACGTTGAAGGCGATGATGCCGCCGAAGGCCGAGGTCGAATCGGTCTTGAACGCCTTCTCGTAGGCCTCCAGCGCATTGGCGCCGATCGCCACGCCGCACGGGTTGGCGTGCTTGATGATGACGCAGGCCGCGCCATCGCCGGGCCCGAAGGACTTGACGCATTCCCACGCCGCATCGGCGTCGGCGATGTTGTTGTACGACAGCTCCTTGCCCTGCAGCTGCACGTAGTTGGCCAGCGCGCCGTCGACGGCCTTCAGGTCGCGGTAGAACGCCGCCGACTGGTGCGGGTTCTCGCCGTAGCGCATCTCCTGCACCTTCTCGAACGCCAGGTTCAGCGTCTGCGGATAGGCGCTGCGGGCCTGGTGCGACTTGTCCGGGCCGAGGCTGGTCAGGTAGTTGGTGATGGCGCCATCGTATTGCGCGGTATGCGCGAACACCTTGGTGGCCAGCCGGAAGTTGGTGTCGTAGCCGACCTGGTTGCCGTTGGCGCGCATTTCGTCGAGCACCGGCGCGTAGTCGGCCGGATCGACGATCACCGTCACGTCGCGATGGTTCTTCGCCGCCGAGCGCAGCATGGTCGGGCCGCCGATGTCGATGTTCTCGATCGCGTCGGGCAGCGTGCAGTCGTCCTTGGCGACGGTCTGCTGGAACGGGTACAGGTTGACCACCAGCAGGTCGATGGTCGGGATGTCGTGCGCGGCCAGCGCGGCCATGTGTTCCGGCAGGTCGCGGCGCGCCAGGATGCCGCCGTGCACCTTCGGGTGCAGCGTCTTGACTCGGCCGTCGAGCATCTCGGGGAAGCCGGTGTAGTCGGCCACTTCCGTGACCGGCAGGCCGGCGTCGGCGAGCAGTTTGGCGGTGCCGCCGGTGGACAGCAGCGTCACGCCGAGCGCATGCAGTTCGCGCGCGAAGTCGACGATGCCGGTCTTGTCGGAAACGGAGAGAAGGGCTTGCTTGATCATGGTGATGGAGGACGCTTCAAAGTAAACCGTGCTGCTGCAGCTTCTTGCGCAGCGTATTGCGATTGATGCCGAGATAGGCCGCGGCCAGCGACTGGTTGCGGTCGGCACGCGCCATCACCGTCTCCAGCAGCGGCCGTTCCACCGCCTCCAGCACCATGTTGTACATGTTCGACGGCTGCTCGCCGTCCAGATCGCGGAAATAGGCGCTCAGGCTGTCCCGGATGCATTGGTCGATAACATTGCGGCTCATGCGGCAAGCAACTCCCTGTTGTTGTTGTTCGATGCGCCGGTCTGTGCTTCGCCTTCGTCGACATACACCAGCCGGTCGGACAGCGCGGCCTGCTCGTCGAAGAAAGCGTTGACGGCGGCCAGCTGCGCCTCGGTGCTTTCCAGTGTGTTCATCCGGTGCCGGAACAGGTTGGCACCCTTGAGCCCGCGCGTGTACCAGGCAATATGCTTGCGCGCGGTACGCACGCCGGTGAATTCGCCATAGAAGGCGTAGTGGTCCTGCAGATGCGCGTTCATGATGGCGCGGATCTCGGCCACTTCCGGCGCCGGCAGCAGCTCGCCGGTGGCGAGGAAATGCGCGATCTCGCGGAACAGCCACGGGCGTCCCTGCGCGGCACGGCCGATCATGATCGCGTCGGCGCCGGTAACTGCCAGCACGTGGCGCGCCTTCTGCGGCGTGGTGATGTCGCCGTTGGCGACCACCGGGATGCGGATCGCATCCTTGACCGCGGCAATCGTCTCGTACTCGGCCTCGCCGTGGTACAGGTCCGCGCGGGTGCGGCCATGCACGGTCAGCATGCTGATGCCGGCCGCTTCGGCCATGCGCGCGACGCGCACCGCGTTGCGGTTCTGCCGGTCCCAGCCGGTGCGGATCTTCAGCGTGACGGGCACGCGGTCGCCCACCGCGCCGACCACCGCCTCGACGATGCGCACGACCAGCGGCTCGTTCTGCAGCAGCGCCGAGCCGGCCGCGACATTGCAGACCTTCTTGGCCGGGCAACCCATATTGATATCGATGATCTGCGCGCCGCGGTCGACGTTGTAGCGCGCCGCCTCCGCCATCATGCCGGGCTCGGCGCCGGCGATCTGCACCGCGATCGGCTCGACCTCGCCGTCGTGGTTGGCGCGGCGCATGGTCTTTTCGCTCTTCCACAGCTGCGCGTTCGACGCCACCATCTCCGAGACCGCATAGCCCGCGCCGAGCTTCTTGCACAGCTGGCGGAAGGGGCGGTCCGTGACGCCGGCCATCGGCGCGACGAACAGGTTGTTGCGAAGTTGGTGAGGTCCGATTTGCACGGCTAGGGTCCGGCGACGTCCAGAAAGGCTGGCCGTGACCGGGCGCCAATGGGCGGTGTCACGGATCGAATGGCGAAAGGCATGCCCGGCCGAGGCAGCGTCGGCGGTAAAGCGGGGGGCATGTGCGAGGGCGGGATTTTACCGCTAAACCGGCCGGCTGCCCAAGAAATAAGCAGGGCCGATGTGCTGCGGCGCGACATGGGACCGGAGCGGCCGGGAGCCGGGTCCGAACTCCCGACGACTCGTTGCGCCAGCGGGATCAGCGGCGCATGCCGTAGATCATCTGGTGCGCCAGCGCGTGCTTCAGCGGCGACAGGCAGGCCAGCGCGGCCAGCGAGGCGCCGCGCGCGTGCGCGGCCAGCGGATAGGGAATGCCGAACACGCGCGGCAGAAGGTCGGTGACGCCGATGGTCACCGCGCGATCGAGCCGGTGGCGCGCGCCGAAGGCGGCCAGCGCCTGCGGCGTGCAGGCGGTGCGCAGCTCGTCGGCCAGCGCGAAGGCATCGCGCAGCCCCAGGTTCAGCCCCTGGCCGGCGACCGGATGCAGGGTCTGCGCCGCGTTGCCGATCGCCACCAGCCGGCCCTTGACGGTCAGCTGCGCGGCATTGAGGCCCAGCGGGAAGGCGTGGCGCTTGCCGACCCGCGTGAAGCGTCCCATGCGCGGACCGAAGACCTCGCCGAGCTCGGTCAGGAAGCGGGCGTCGTCCAGCGCGAGACGCCGCGCCGCCTCCTCGGGCGAGCAGCACCAGACCAGCGCGTAGCCCGAGCCGCCGTCGCCATGCGGGTCGTCGTCCAGATCGTGCGGCAGCAGCGCCAGCGGCCCCTGCTCGGTGAAGCGTTCCCAGGCCCAGCCGGGCAGCGGATGGCTGCAGGCGACATGCGAAACGATCGCGGTCTGCCCATAGTCGCGGCGGCGCGTTCCCGTGGCGCCGGCCGCGGCCGTGCGCGCGACCTGCTGATGGAACAGGCCGCCCTCGGCCTGCACCGCCAGGCTCGCGCCCAGGCGCACCGGCTGGCCGTCGGGACCGGCGCCGCGCAACTGCACCGGCGCGGTGTCCGGCGAACCCGCGGCGACGGCATCGGCCGCGGCGCCCGCGGGGCCGTGCCTGGCTTCGGGCGGAAAGCCTCCGTCCATCCGGTCGGTCCGGTCGCTCTGGTCGATGGCATCGATGCGCGTGTCGAACGCGCGCACCAGCCGCTGCTGGCCGCCGGCACGTCCAAGTGCGTGCTCGAGCGCCGCGCACAGGTCGCCGTAGCGGACCACATAGCCGAGCGCCGGAATGCCGTAGTCGTCGTGATGCAGCTTGACGTGGCCGAAGCGGCCGCGCTGCGACACATGGATGTGCTCGATCGGCGTGGCCGCCACGGGCCACGCATCGAGCTGCGCCAGCAGATCGCGGCTGCCGTGCGACAGCGCGATCGCGCGCGGATCGCGGGCGGCGCGCGCCGGCGTGGCGGCATCGATCAGCGCGATACGCCAGGGGCTGGTCTGCAGCAGCCGGCAGGCCAGCGCGAGGCCCACCGGGCCACCGCCGACGATGGCGATGTCACAGGCGTCGCCGTGCAGTTCAGGGCTGGGCTGGTTCATCGTTGGCACCTCCGGCAGCGGCGCTTTCCGGCCCGCCGCGCTGCCAGCACACCACGTCCTCGCGCGTCCTGCCGTTGCGCGCATCGCGCAGGGCGTTGTCGAGCAGGGTCTGATCGAAGCCCGGCATTGCGCGCAGCCGTGCCAGCAGCGCCTCGTGGTTGACCGCGTCGAGCGGCGTCACGCAGCCTTGCTGGCGGCCGTCGGGGCGTTCCTCGCCGACCAGGATCAGCCAGGCCTTGCCGGTCCACGGCGCGCGCCGCGAGACCCGCGCGACCACGCGCTCCAGCGCCTGCCATTCGACCTCTTCGCGCTGGCCGTCGGGACGATGGACCACCAGGCGGTCGTCGAACAGATTGACGATGAACGGCTGTTCCGGCTCAGCCTGCGTTCGCGACGCCGTCGTGTTGCCATCGGCACCGCCGAACAGTTTTCTCAACCAGCTGACCATTACAACTCACTCCGTTCGCGCATCAGCGCCTCTATCTCGTCGGCGTCGACCGGGACGCCGCGGGTCATCAATTCACAGGGACCGTCGGCCGTGACCACCGCGTCATCCTCGATGCGGATGCCGATATGCCAGTAGCGCTCCGGTACGTCCTCGGCCGGGCGGACGTAGATGCCGGGCTCGATCGTCAGCACCATGCCGGTCTCGAGCGGGCGCCACGGGCGTTCGCCTTCGGCGGGGGCCGGGCCGGGCACGCGGTACTCGCCGACGTCGTGCACGTCCATGCCGAGCCAGTGGCCGGTGCGGTGCATATAGAAACGCCGATAGCTGCCGCTGGCGATCACGTCGTCGACGGCGCCTTCCTTGTTCCGGTCCAGCAGGCCGGTGTCGAGCATGCCCTGCGCCAGCACGCGCACCGCCGCGTCATGCGGCACGTTGTACGGCACGCCGACGCGCGTCTGGTCGATGGCGGCCTGCTGCGCGGCCAGCACCAGATCGTAGAGCTCGCGCTGCGCCGGCGAGAAGCGGCCCGACACGGGAAAGGTCCGCGTGATATCGGACGCGTAGCCGTCCAGTTCGCAGCCGGCGTCGATCAGGCACAGGTCGCCGTCGCGCAGTTCGGCCGGGCCGGCGCGATAGTGCAGCACGCAGGCGTTGGGGCCGGCGGCGACGATCGAGTTGTAGGCCACGCTCTGCGCGCCGTTGCGGCGGAATTCGTACAGCAGCTCGGCTTCCAGATGGTATTCGCGCAGGCCGGCGCGGCTGGCCTGCATCGCGCGCACATGGGCCTGGGCCGAAATCTGCGCGGCGCGGCGCATGATGTCGAGCTCGCCGGCGTCCTTGAACAGCCGCATCTCGTCGAGCAGCGTGCGGATGTCGAGCGCGCTCGACGGCGCCACCACGCCGGCGCGGCCCTGCGTGCGCACCGCGTCGAGCCAGCGGCGCACCTGCATGTCGATGCGGGTCGAAGCGGCCAGCGGATACGCGATCAGATTCTGGTTGGCGAGCAGCTGCGGCAGCTGGGCGTCGATCTCCTCGATCGAGTGGGCCTCGTCGAAGCCGAACACCTCGCGTGCTGCTTCGGGGCCGTAGCGGAAGCCGTCCCAGATCTCGCGCTCTTCGTGCTTGGGGCGGCAGAACAGGATGCTGCGGTCGCTGCCGCCGGCCGGCGCGGCGATCAGCACCAGCACCGACTCGGGCTCGGTGAAGCCGCTCAGATAGTAGAAGTAGCTGTCGTGCCGGTACGGGAAGTCGCTGTCGCGGTTGCGCATCGCTTCCGGGGCCGTGGGCAGGATCGCCACGCCGCCGCCGGCGGCGCGCAGGTGGTCGAGCACGCGGGCGCGGCGCGCGCGACAGGCCTGGAGAAGGGCGGAATCTGGTGCGGACATGAGGGGACCGACTCGCATCGGGCAGGCAGTGGGCAATGGCCCGATTCTAACGCCGCTCGTTGCCGAGGTTGACGTGCGCGGCGAGGAGGTCTCGCCGATGCCTCCACGTCGTTCCTGCGCGGGCGGGGGCCTCAGGGACGTCGAGGGCCGCGCGCCAGGCCGCCGAGCCGGGCCCGCGCGGCAACGACAGGCGATGACAGCCGTTGCGAGCGCGGCGCGTCCTAGCGCGACAGCGCGGCGTCCAGCGCGGCCAGCTGCGCGGGCGTGCCGACGTTCTCCCAGCGGCCCGCGAAGCGCTCGCCGGTGGCCAGGCCCGCCGCAATGGCCGTGCGGTAGAACGGCGTCATCGGCACCTTCTGCCCGGGCGCGATGCCGGCGAAGGTGCGCGTGTCGTACAGGCCGATATTGCCGAAGGTCAGGCGCGCAGCGCCCTCGGCCAGCGGCGCCTCGCCCGGCAGCGACAGCTTGCCATCGGCGCCGAGCGCGAAATCGCCCTCGGGGTGGAACGGCGGATTGGGCACCATCACCAGATGCATGCGCGGTTCGGGCGAGGCCGCCATCGCCGCGGCGCGCGGCAGCAGCGCGCGGAAGTCGTAGTCGCAATAGATGTCGCCCGATACCGCGACGAAGATCTCGCCCCTGCCATCGCGGCCGGTGCCGTCGTCCGCACCGCCATCGCCGATCTCGCCATCGCCACCGGTGCCTTCCCGCAGCAGCGGCAGCGCCTGCGCGATGCCGCCCGCGGTTTCCAGCGCCTCGCCCTCCGCCGAATAGGCCAGCCGCACGCCGAAGCGGCTGCCGTCGCCGAGCGCCGCCTCGATCTGCTCGCCAAGCCAGGCGTGGTTGATCACGATCTCGGTCAGGCCGGCGCGGGCCAGCGCCTCGATGGTCCAGACGATCAGCGGCTTGCCTCCGACCTGCAGCAGCGGCTTCGGGCAGCCATCGGTCAGCGGGCGCATGCGCTCGCCGCGTCCGGCGGCGAAGATCATCGCTTTCAAATCAGGGTCTCCAGGACGAGCAGGGTGGCCATGCCGCCGGCGATGGTCCAGCCGATGCTGCGCGTGCGCGCGGCGATCACGATGGCCACCACGCCGGCGATCAGGCGGGCATTGTCGAGGCCGATGGCCAGCTGGCCATCGCGCATCAGCAGGTCGGGCGCGATCAGCGCCGACAGCATCGCCGCCGGCACGAACTGCAGCGCGGTGCGGAACCACGCCGGCAGACGGACCTTGCCTTCGACGGCGATAAAGGACAGGCGGATCAGATAGGTGGCCAGGCCCGCGGCCGCCATCACGCCGAGCAGCATCCACGGGCTCATGCGGCGCGCTCCTTGCCGGCGGGACCGCTCTGGCGCGGCAGCAGCAGCATGCCGACCGCGATGCCGCCCAGCGCCGCCGCCATCAGCCCGAGCTTGTGCGGCACGCCGAAGCACAGCACCGCCAGCACGCTGGCGGTTACCGCCGCGGCGATGTGCGAGCGGTGCTTCAGGCCGGGCACGATGATCGCGATGAAGGTCAGCGGCAGGAAGAAGTCCAGCGGCCAGTGGCGCGGCACCTGGGCGCCGACCAGCACGCCGGCCAGCGTCGACAGTTGCCAGCTGCTCCACAGCGCGAAGCCCGCGCCGAAGAAGTACCAGTGCCGGTAGCGCCGTTGCACCGGGTCGTCGCCGAGCCGCCGGGTCATCGCGGCAAAGGCCTCGTCGGTCAGCAGATAGGCGATCAGCGCCTTCCAGCGGCGCGGCAGATGCGCCAGCGCGGGAGCGATGGTGGCCGAGTAGAGCGCGTGGCGCAGATTGACCATCGCGACCGTGGTGGCGACGATCGCCGCCGGCGTGCCCGCCGCCCACAACTGCGTCAGGATCATCTGCGAGGCGCCGCCGAAGACGATCGCGCTCATCGCGCAGGCCAGCCACGCGGGCATGCCGGCCCCGACCGCCAGCACGCCGTAGATCAGGCCGAACGGCACCACGCCCAGCAGCATCGGCGCCAGCGCGCGCACGCCGGCCCACCATTCACCGCGCCGGGTCGGGCCGCTTTCCGCGTCCATCAGAAGGTATAGCCCGCCGGGCGCTCGACGCCTTCGAGCGTATCGAACAGCCGCACCAGCTTGCGCAGCTCGCCGTAGCGGCCCGCCACCGCGCGAGCGTACTTCAGCACCAGCGGCATGTTGGCCAGGTAGCCGTCCTTGCCGTCGCGATGGTAGAGGCGCGCGAAGATGCCGAGCACCTTCAGATGGCGCTGCAGACCCATCCATTCGAAGTCGCGATAGAACTCGCCGAAGTCGCCGGCCACCGGCAGGCCGGCCTTGCGGGCGCGCTCCCAGTAGCGGATCAGCCAGTCCAGCTGCAGCTCCTCGTCCCATTCGATATAGGCGTCGCGCCACAGCGAGACCGCATCGTAGGTGATCGGGCCGATCACCGCGTCCTGGAAGTCGAGGATGCCGGGGTTGCCGCCCTTGTCGTCCCCGTCGAGCACCATCAGGTTGCGCGAATGGTAGTCGCGGTGCACGTAGACCTGCGGCTGGGCCAGGTTGTTGGCGAGCAGGGTTTGCATGACCTCGCTCAGGTCCGCCTGCTGGCCGGCATCGAGTTCCACGCCCAGATGGCGCGCCACGTACCACTGCGGGAACAGGTCCAGCTCGCGCTGCAGCAGTTCGCGGTCGTAGGCGGGCAGCGCGCCCGGCCGGGTCGCGGCCTGGATCCTGACCAGCGCCGCGGCGGCGTCGCCGTACAGCGTGCGCGCGGTGGTGATGTCCAGCTTCGACAGATAGGTGGTGTTGCCAAGGTCCGCCAGCAGCAGGAAGCCCTGCGACAGGTCCTGCGCCAGCACGGTCGGCACCGTGACGCCGGCCTCGCCGAACAGCGCGGCGACATGGATGAAGGGGCGGCAGTCCTCACGGGCGGGCGGGGCGTCCATCGCGATCACGGTCGGATGCGCGGGATTGTCGGTGCGCAGCCGGAAGTAGCGGCGGAAGCTGGCGTCGGCCGAAGCCGGTACGCAGGATTCGGGATCGATGGACCAATCCGGAGCGAGTCCGGACACCCACGCTTTGAGCTGGTCCTGGCGCGGGTCGAGGGGAAGTGCTGCCATGCCGGAAAGGGTCGATAAGTTGCCCCGTATAATACCCGACCAGACCCGGGCGCCGGGCGGCTCCCAGGTGGGCCGTCCTGTGCCTGGCAGCCTGTTTGGACGGTGGCTGCGCGGTTCTGCGCAACCGTCCCGCCGTCCGACCGACGACCCGCTCGCATGACCGAACAACAACGATCACCGAATCACACCGCAATCCAGGCGCCGGGCCGCCAGCCCGGGCGCCGGCCAGTCCGGGCCCTGCGTCCGCTGGTGCTGGCCATGGCCGGCTGGTCGCTGGGCGCGCAGGCGCAAGGCCAGGCGGTCGGCTCGGCGATTCCCGCGCTGCCGGCGGCGGAGCCGACGGCCGAGGCAGCGGACCCGCGCCAGCCCCCGCGCCCCGGCGAACTGATCCCCTACCTGTCGGAGCCGGCCACCTGGCGCAGCGCCGAGGGCGATCCCAGCGCGCCGACCTATGTCTCCGGCGACAGCATGACCGGATACAACGAGCGCGGCCTGGAACTGCAGGGCAATGCCGAGCTGCGCAGCGACGGCGCCGTGATCAAGGCGGACAAGCTGACCTACGACCAGGACAGCGACGAGGCGCTGGCGACCGGCAACGTCCGGCTCTCGCGCGAAGGCACGCTGGCGGTGGGCCCCGAGGCCAGGCTGCGCGTCGAGGCCAACGAAGGCTACATGCTGTCGCCGGACTACTACTTCCAGCAGACCGGCGGCTCGGGCACGGCCGAGCGCATCGACTTCCTGACCAAGGACCAGAGCACCATCCAGCGCGCCACCTACACCACCTGTTCGCCCGACAACGCGGACTGGTACTTCAGCGCACGCCAGCTCGACCTGGACAGCGACCGCCAGGTCGGCACCGCGCACGGCGCCGTGCTGCGCTTCTTCGATGTGCCGATCCTGGCCGCGCCGGCGGTGACCTTCCCGCTGACCGACGAGCGCCGCAGCGGCTTCCTCGCACCGCTGATGGCCTACAGCTCCCGTTCGGGCTTCGACCTGACGGTGCCGTATTACTTCAATATCGCGCCGAACCGCGACCTGACGCTGTATCCGCGCGTGATGAGCGAACGCGGCGTGCAGCTCGGCGGCGACTTCCGCTATATCGGCAACGGCTATGCGGGGCGCATCCGCGGCGAGTTCCTGCCCAACGACCAGAAGACCAACTCGGACCGCTGGCTGTACTCGATCCAGCATAGCCAGAACCTGGCCAAGGGCCTGAACGCCTATGTGAACCTGAACCGGGTATCGGACGACCGCTATCCGGACGACCTGACGCGTACGGTCGCGCAGTCGACGCTGCGGCAGTACACGCAGGAGGGCGGGGTCACCTACAACTGGCAGGACTTCTCGCTGCTGGCGCGGGTGCAGACCTTCCAGACGCTGGCGCCGAGCCAGCCGACCTACGAGCGCGTGCCGCAGTTGAACGGCAAGTTCACGCGCTACAACTGGGGCGGTTTCGACGTGCAGGTCGAGGCCGACTACACGCGCTTCCGCATCCCGCTGACGAGCACCGGCTTCCAGCAGCCGCAGGGCGAGCGCGTCTTCATCCAACCGTCGATCAGCTATCCGATCGTGCGCCCGGGCTGGTTCGTGACGCCCAAGGTCATGTTCAACGCGGCACAGTACCAGATGGAGCCGTCGACCAACACGCCGGGCGCCAACAACACGCTGACGCGCTCGGTGCCGACCTTCAGCCTCGACGGCGGCATGACGTTCGAGCGCGACGCGCCGACCATCAGCCGGCTGTTCGGCACCAAGTACCTGCAGACGCTGGAACCGCGCCTGTTCTACGTCTACACGCCATTCCGCGACCAGAGCGCGTTCCCGCTGTTCGATACGGTGCAGTCGGACTTCGGCTACGGGCAGATCTTCAGCGAGAACCCGTTCACCGGCTACGACCGCATCGCCGACAACAACAAGCTGACCGCGGGCGTGACCACCCGCCTGATCGAGTCCGAGACGGGTATCGAACGCTTCCGTGGTACGCTGGCGCAGCGCTTCGACTTCAGCGGCCAGCGCGTGCAGCTGACCGGCACGCTGGACGACGCCGAGCGGGGCTATTCCGATCTGCTGGCGGCCACCACGATCCAGCTGTTCCGCGGCTACTACATCAATGCCGGGATGCAGTACAACCCGGAAAACGACCGGGTGATCCAGTCGAACATCGCGTTCGCCTGGCGGCCCGAGGCGCGCAAGCTGCTGAACATCGGCTATCGCTACCGGCGCCCGACCGCGGTCACCGACAATACCGCGATCGACCAGTTCGAGATCTCGAGCCAGTGGCCGATCACGCGGCGGACCTACGGCATCGGGCGTGTCGCCTACGACATGAGCGCCAACCAGCTGGTCGATACGCTGCTGGGGCTCGAATACGCCGCCGACTGCTGGGTCGGCCGGATCGCCTACCAGCGTTTTCGCAATACCACGCAGGGCTACACCGGCCGGGTGTTTCTGCAGGTGGAGTTCCGCGGCCTGTCGAAGATCGGCTCCAATCCGCTGGATATCATGAGGTTGAACGTGCCTGGCTACGAGCCTGTCTCGGCCGCGCCGATCCCTCAGACCCAGTTCGACCATTACGAATGACGGACCATGATGAAGCGTCAAGCAGTTTCCGTATTTTCCGTTGCCGCGGCTTCGTCGCGGCGTTCGCGCGGCATCGTGCTGTCGGCATTGCTAGCCTGCGTGGCCGTTCCGGCGGCGGCGCAGCTCAAGGCACCCGGCGGGTCCGGCTCCACACCGCGCGCCACCGGCATCTTCGTGCCGCAAGGCTCGCAGGCCACGCCGCCGACCTCGCCCACTCAGCCGCGGCTGGGTTCGGGGCAGCGCACCGGCCGCTCGCAACTGGTCGACGAGGTGGTGGCGGTGGTCAACAACACCGTGATCACGCGGCGCGAGCTGCTCGATAGCGCCGACGAGATCGAGAACCAGCTGCGTACGGCCGGCCGTCCGATTCCGCCGCGCGAGGAACTGCTCGGCGACGTGCTGGAACGGCTGGTGATGGAGCGCGTGCAGACCCAGGCCGCGCAGGACGCCGGCATCCGCGTGACCGACCAGGAGGTCGACCGCGCGATCGAATCGGTCGCGCAGCAGAACCGCATCAGCGTGGCCGATCTGCGTGCGCAGGTCGACCGCAGCGGCATGACCTGGGACAAGTACCGCAGCGAGCTGCGCAAGCAGGTGCAGGTGATCCGGCTGCGCGAGCGCGAGGTCGATTCCAAGGTGCAGGTGTTCGACGGCGAGATCAACAACTATCTGGCCGCGCGCGCGGCACGCAGCGGTGCCGCGCCGACCGGCGAGCCGCAGTACGACGTCGCCCAGATCTTCGTGCGCGTGCCCGAGGGCGCCAGCGAGGCGCAGAAGGCGCAGCTGCGCGCCAAGGCGGAAGGGCTGCTGAAGCAGGCCCAGGGCGGCGCCGACTTCGCGCAGCTGGCACAGAACAATTCCGACGGCGCCGAAGGTCCCAAGGGCGGCTCGCTGGGCTACCGCGAAATCGGCCGCCTGCCGGCGCAGTTCGCCAACGCCGTGCTCGACCTGCAGCCGGGCAAGGTGGTGCCGGAGGTCGTCGAAAGCCCCGCCGGTTTCCATGTGCTCAAGCTCGCCGGCAAGCGCACCGCGCCTGCCGGCGGCGATGTCGCGCCCAGCCGCATCACGCAGACCCAGGTGCGCCATATCCTGATCCGCACCGGCCCCAACATGCCCGAGGCCGAGGCGCGCCGCCAGCTGTCCACGCTGCGCGAACGCATCCAGCACGGCACGCAGTTCGCCGATGTCGCCAAGCGCTATTCGCAGGACGGCTCGGCACAGAACGGCGGCGAGCTCGGCTGGGTGTCGCCCGGCGAGCTGGTCCCCGAGTTCGAGCAGGCGATGAACCGGCTGCGCCCGGGCGAGGTTTCCGAGCCGGTCACCAGCCAGTTCGGCGTGCACCTGATCCAGGTCGAAAACCGCCGCGAGGTCGAGGTGTCGCCGGAGAAGCAGCGCGACTTCGCCCGCGCCGAGGTGCGCGAGCAGAAGCTGCGCGCCGCCTACGAGGACTGGCTGCGCCAGCTGCGCGAGGCCGCCTATGTCGAATACCGGACCAATCGCGAGGCGTCCCGTTAAGGGACTCGCGAACGGACCGGCCATGGGACCCGCCACAGGACCTGCGATGGGACCCGCCAAGGGCTCCGTTTCGCGACCACGATGACCGCGCCGCCTGCCACACCCTCCTCCTCGCCCGCCCCGTCCGTCCCATCGCATCCGGCCGCGCCGCTGCCGATCGCGATCACGACCGGCGAGCCGGCCGGCATCGGGCCGGACATCACGATCCGCGCGGTGCTGGAGCTGGCCGGCGGGCAGGGCGGTCCGCGCTTCCATGTGCTGGGCGACGCGCGGCTGCTGGCCGAACGGGCCGCGGCGCTCGGACTGGCGCAGGCGTGGCAGGCCAAGCTCGATGCGGGCGAGGCGGTGGTCGAAGATATTCCGCTGGCGGCCCCCTGCACGCCGGGCGTGCTCGACGCGCGCAACGGCCGCCATGTGCTGGCGCTGCTCGATGCGGCGCTGGCCGGCCTGCTGCCCCAACCGGGGCAGGCCGCCCGCTATGCGGCCGTGGTCACCGCACCGGTGCAGAAGAGCACCATCAATGACGCCGGCGTGCCGTTTACCGGCCATACCGAATATCTGGCCGAGCGGGCCGGCGTGTCGCGCGTGGTGATGATGCTGGCCGGCCCGCAGCCGGCGCATGCCAATGCGATGCTGCGGGTGGCGCTGGCCACCACCCATCTGCCGCTGCGCGCGGTGCCCGATGCGCTGGACGTGCCGATGCTGCTCGAGACGTTGACGATCGTCGACAACGATCTGCGGGGCCGCTTCGGCCTGACCCATCCCCGCATCCTGGTGACCGGCCTGAACCCGCACGCGGGCGAGAGCGGCCACCTCGGGCGCGAGGAGATCGACATCATCGCGCCGGCGCTGGCGAAGGCGCGCGAAGCGGGCATCGACGCGCGCGGCCCCTATCCGGCCGACACGCTGTTCCAGCCCCGGCTGCTGCGCGATGCCGACTGCGTGCTGGCGATGTACCATGACCAGGGCCTGGCGCCGCTGAAATACGGCACCTTCGGCCATGGCGTCAATATCACGCTGGGCCTGCCGTTCATCCGCACCTCGGTCGACCACGGCACGGCGCTGGACCTGGCCGCCACGGGCCGCGCTGAGCACGGCAGCATGATCGAGGCGATCCGCTGCGCGATCGGGATGGTCGGCCATACCGGGCGGCGCCTGCACGGCGAGCCGCCGGCCGGACACTGAAGAGACATCGATGCGTTCCCCTGTTCACCAGGGCCATACGGCCCGCAAGCGATTCGGCCAGAACTTCCTGGTCGACGACAGCATCATCCATGGCATCGTCAATGCCATCGACCCGCAGGCCGGCGACCTCGTCGTCGAGATCGGTCCCGGCCTGGGCGCGCTGACCGAGCCGCTGCTGGAGCGCCTCGATCATCTGCACGTGATCGAACTGGACCGCGATCTGGTCGAACGGCTGCGCCGCCGCCACGGCGACCGCATGACGATCCACGCCGGCGATGCGCTCGCCTTCGACTTCGACGAGCTGAAGCAGCCCGGCCGCCCGCTGCGCATCGTCGGCAACCTGCCGTACAACATCTCCAGCCCGCTGCTGTTCCACCTGATGGAGTTCGCCGACCACGTGCGCGACCAGCATTTCATGCTGCAGAAGGAAGTGGTCGAGCGGATGGTCGCCGAGCCGGGCAGCAAGGCATTCGGGCGGCTGTCGATCATGCTGCAGGTGCGCTACCACATGGAGTACGTGCTCGACGTGCCGCCGGAGTCGTTCAACCCGCCGCCCAAGGTCGATTCGGCGGTGGTGCGGATGATTCCGTGGCCGCGCCATGAGGACGGCCGGCTGCGCTCGCCGTACGCTGCCTGCGACATGACCGTGCTGGGCGATCTCGTCACCGCCGCGTTCTCGCAGCGCCGCAAGGTGCTGCGCAACACGCTGTCGATGCTGCGCGATCACGTCGACTTCGACGCGATCGGCTTTGACCTGGGCCGCCGCGCCGAAGAGGTGCCGGTCGCCGAATACGTCGAGCTGGCCAATCGCATCGGCGGGTAAGGCGGCCCCGCCGTTGCCCTTGCGGGCTTCCTTTGCCGCTTCTATCGCCGTCCCCTCCGCCGTCCCCTTCGCCGTCCCCTTCGCCGTCCCCTTCGCCGTTCGCTTTCCTCTGCCTTCCTTCCCGGGTTCGCCGGCAGCCGCGGTCCAGCCCACCACCGCTGCAGCGCGCGAAAGAACCCCGCCCGAATGCTAAAGCCCGCCCTCCGGCGCGGATGAGAATCGCGCCGCGACAGGCCGAATGCCCCGTCGCCCGATCCCTCAACCGCAAAGGAGCGCGAGCATGCATGCACGCCTTACCACGACCCAGCCACCGCTGTTCCAGCCCGGCCCCGTGCCTGACGCCGTCCACCGTGCTGACCGCGGCGCCGGCGGCTCCGAAGCCGGCCGCGAACTGACGCTGGCGCTGCGGCGCCACGATGGGCCGGCGGTCCGCGAGTGGCTTGCCCGCGAGCCGACGGCGGTCGGCTGGCGCGACGAGCAGGGCAACACGCCCTTGCACACGGCGATCCGGTCGCGTTGCGAACCGGAGCTGATCAATACGCTGCTTGCCCATCGGGCCGATCCCGCGATCACCAACGGCGACGGCGATACCTGCATGCATCTGGCGCTGGGCATGCGCCCGACCATGCCAGCGGTGGTCCAGTCCTTGTTGGACCACGGGCGCTGGTTCGGCGGCGGCATCGGGCTCGGCGCGCTCGGCAAGCCGAACCGGCACGGCAGGACCGCGCTGGAGCTCGGCAGGGATGTGGGCGGCGCGCCGGCATCCGGCCATGCGGCGGTTCTGCCGGCGCTGGAGTCGGCGCTGGTGGAGTGGATGGAAGGGTTTCGCACCAGTGTGCTGGCCGCGATCGATGCCGACAATGCGGCCGCGGTGCGGCACCTGGTGACCACCGGCGGCTGGTGCCTCGATATGCCGCTGGCGGAAGAGCTGGATCTGTTGCAGCTGGCCTTGCGGTACGAGGCGCCGCGCGTGGCCTGCGACATCATCGACCTGGCCGCGGCGGTGGACAATCGCGTCGTGCTGGAACAGGCCAAAAGCCAGCTCGGCATGACGCCGTTGATGACAGCGGTAGCGCTCAAGGCCGGCGCGCCGTTCGCGCGCTTGCTGCTCCATGGCGTCCCCGTCGATGTCCAGGGGCCGTTCGGCCTCACGGCGCTGCATCTCGCCGCTGCGTCAGGTCAGCTGCATGCCGTGCGGCAGTTGGTGTCCTACGGCGCCCACCCGGACGCCCGCGACGAGACCGGCGCCACGCCGATCATGGCGGCAGCGTCGGCCGGACACCTGGACATCGTCAAGAGCCTGCGCGATGCCGGCGGCAACATCAACGGCCGCGATGGGCTGGGACGCACGCCGCTGATGCACGCGCACCTGGGCGACCAGCCGCTGGGCTTCATCTTGAAGATCATCATGGCGGGGGCGCGGACCGACATGGTGGATGGCGAGGGCCGGACCATCAGGGACTATCAGCGCGAAAGCAATCTACGTCGGGCGGCGGAGGGCAAGAGCACTTGCACCATCCTTTGAGGCCGCGGTGCGCCGCGCCGACCGCGGCGCACCGCGGTACCGCGGCCCGACGTGTCACCGCGTGCCCAGGGGCGCCGAGGCCCCGGGGCCGTCAAGGCCGGCTGGCGTCGCGCGTGGAGTTGCGCTCGATCAGCTCGATCTTGTAGCCGTCCGGGTCTTCGACGAAGGCGATCACCGTGGTGCCGCCCTTGACCGGGCCGGCCTCGCGCGTGACCTTGCCGCCCGCCGCGCGGATACGCTCGCAGGCGCCCGCGGCATCGTCCGTTTCCAGCGCGATATGGCCGTAGGCGGTACCCATCTCGTACTTGTCCACGCCATAGTTGTAGGTCAGCTCGAGCACCGCGGTCTCGCTCTCGGGGCCGTAGCCGACGAAGGCGAGCCGGTACTTGTATTCGGGATTGTCGCTCTCGCGCAGCAGCTGCATGCCGAGCACGCGGGTGTAGAAATCGATCGAGCGCTGCATGTCGCCGACACGGAGCATGGTGTGGAGGAGTCGCATGAATTGAAACCTTTGTGGATCGTTTTATAGGCGAGGACGTAGTTTAGTCGCATTTGACCGGTGGAGCAGGGCGACGGTCCCTCCCCGCGGCCCCTTGCCGCCTCCCTTCGCCGGCGCAGCGGGATCCGGATGCGGAACCCGCGGCCGAGGCCCGGCCGCCGTCGAAACCCGACATGCGGGCGCCATGTGTTAAGCAAAGCTGACGCAGCCACCTAAGATGGGCGCCTTTCAAACGGCGGATCGGAGAGCGGCGATGGTGATGATGGTCCTTGCGCAAGGCAATCCCGGCGGCATGGGGCCTGCCGCGGCAAATGGGGAGCCGGGGCGTGCGGGCGCTGGCCCCGACGAACCCGTGTACTACGACCCCGCCGCGCATGGCGACGTGAAGGCCTTTGGCCGATCCCCGGCATTCCCGCGATTCCGCAAGCAGTGCGAGAAGGCGGCCGCCAGCATAGCGGCCTGCGCCATGGCCGAGGACCTCAATCATCCGCTGCGCGGCGCCATCCATGCACTGGTGGAAGATCTCTTCGGCGACGATGTCGATGGCCCCGGGGCGCGCTTCCAGCCGCATCTGGAGCTTGCCTATACCGTCGTCAAGCCGGCGCTGGAGCGGATCGCTGCGCGATTGCACGATCCCCGGGTCTGCATGCCGTTGCGTACGCGGGTGATGCTTGCCCTGGCCGACAGCGTGCCCAAGTGCGGGCCCGGCGCGATCAATGGCATCGCCATGGCCGCCCACAAGCTCGATCTCGCCTGCGACAGCTCGCTGGCCGGCAGGGCGAGGGCGATCTTCCACGATGTCATGACGGAGCAGCTGCTTCGGCTGGTACTGCGCCAGGGCCACCGCGGTTGGGACACGCACCGTTTGCAGGCTTGCCTGAACGCGCTGTCCGAATGGCTTGGCCAGCCCGTCGTCAAGGATCCATTCGTCGCCGACCGTCCGCTGGAGGACTCCGACCGGCAGGCGCTGGCGGCCATCACCGAACCGGCAGAGGTCGCGCGCTTGACCGGAGCGATGCTGGCCCAATTGGCCGACGAGTATATGGAGGCCCTCAAGACGCGTATCGGCGCGGAGCATCCATTGTGGTCCGGGCAGGCGATTTCCGAGTCCGCGGTCGCGGCGGAGATCATGCCCCTGCTCGAAGACGATGCGCTGCTGCGCGACTTCGGATCCATCGAACTGGGGTCGCTGTTGCGCGAGCTCGGGCCCGACGAGCCCGGCGGCGGGTATCAGCTGTGTCCGGACCGGTCCCTGCTGCAATGGAACCTGGCGCGGACGCTGCGCGATATCGGTGTCCTGACCGGCGTGAAGTCCGACGTGTTGCGCCAGTGGAGCGAAGCGCCGCTGCAACCCGGCGGGCGGCCGCGCGACATGCAGTTGCATCGCTTCGCCGACGTCTTCTGGATCGAGAGCGTCCATGACGACCATGCCGTGCGTCTGCTGGAGCCGAGCGATCTGTGCCACCTCTACGAAGGCATGCGCATGCTTCCGGGACCGTTCGATGCGGAAGGTTTCCTGCGGCACGCCGGCAACCTGCTGCGCCGAGCGGTCGCCGCGCCGGACGGCGCCATCGTCGACGCATTGGGCGATTGCGTCGCCGCGGTTGCCGAGGGCGCCGAAGGCGATCCGGCCGGCGCCGAGGGGCTTGACCCCATCATCGAGGCGCTCAGGCGTTCGCCGCAAGCGTTCACGCAGTTCCAGCAACGGCTTGTCTCGGCGATGGCGTCGATGGCAGCGATGGCGCCGATGGCGGCCAGCGAGCCGGCGCCGGCTTCCACCGCATCACGCTGGCTCGCCTTGGCGCTGCGCTACCGCCTGCCGTTGCTGGCTTGCGCGGCGCAGCGGCGAAGCGCGCCAGAGGGCGATTGGCAACACGTGCGCCGCAATCCAGCCCGCTCGCCATTGCTCGGGGCCGCGAAGACCGGCGACGTCGCGATGCTGGCCGGGTTGATGGCCGGAGGAGCGCAGCTCGCGCCGGTGGCCTACGAAGCGATCGAGTTGGCCCGGCGCAGCGGCCATCCCGAGGCGGCAGACTTCGTGCAGGCGACGCTGGACGCGCAGGCGCAGACGATCGCCGCGATTCGCGCCGGCAGGCTCGATGCCGTGCAGGCCGCGCTGCCGGACACGCCGGGGCCGCACTTCCGGGACCTGAGCGGCGATCCGCCATTGAAGCATGCGATCGAGAAGGGGCAGTACGCCATCGCGGCATGGCTGATCGAACAAGGGGCCGATCCCAACGCAATGACAGCACACCGTGTGCCGCTGCTGTCCCTGGCGATCGCGCGCGGGGACATCGCCATGGTCGGCTTGCTGCTGCAGCACGCCGCCCGCGATGCCGGTCCGCGCCTGCACGCCATGCTGGACGAGGCCATCCGCGCGGCCTGCCAGGCACCGGACGACGTCGCCGTCGAGTTGTGCCGCCTGCTGCTGGCCGTCTCGCCCGCATGGTTGGCATCCCGCCAGCGGGACAGCTTGCCGTGGCAAGCGCTCGAAACGGCGATCCGTACTGGCCGCCACAAGCTGCTCGCGTACCTGATCCAGTCGCCTCTGGCCGTGGCGGCGAGATGGCAATGCTCGGGCGAGTCCTTGTTGCATCAGGCAAGTACGCTGGCCGATTCGGAATCGGCCTACCACCTGACGCGCATCCTGCTCGATGCCGGTTGCCGCTGGGCACCGGATGGCCGGCTGGCCAAGGCCTCCATGGACGCCGCCATCCGCGGCCGCAATGTGCCGCTGTGGACGTTGATGCTGCCCCATTGCAGCCAGGCACAGCGGATCGATGCCCTGACGGCGGTATGGCGGCTCGACCCTTGCACACCGCTGCTCGTACCCATTCTCGACACGCTCTCCCCCGAGCGCGCCGGATCGTGGCCCGAAGCGTCGATCGATGCGATTCTCGACAGCGCAATCGTCGCCGGCGGGGGCGACCGCCTGGCGGCGTGGCTCGCGCAACCGCCATTCGCCAAGGCCTATCCTGCCTGGTTGCGCGGCGCGTGGGAGCGCGCGATCAGCGCGGACAGCGGCCGGATGATGAGGCGCTTGCTGGCGCTGCCGGCGCGCGATGGCATCTCCCCGGCCGCCGCGATCCCTTGGGACTGGCTGCGGAACCCGGCCAATGCGGTGTTCGCGTCCAGGTTGGTCGCCTGCCTGTGGCAGTGGCGCGGGGCCCTTGGCAATGACGGCGCCGCGGCGCTGGAGGAGCTCGCCTTCCGTGTCCGGCCGATCGACTGGGTCCAACAGCACGCCGCGACGCAGGAGACCGCCGATCGTGCGTTGATGGCGGTGCTGGGGGCAGTGCACACCGATGTGCAGGTCCTGCGCATGCTGCACTGGCCGCAGGTCAAGCCGCGAGCGCGCCATTTGGTGATGGCGCTGCGATCGCATCGCAACGAAATCGCCAAGGCCATATGGCATCGCCTGGACGAACAGGACCGTGCCGAGGTGCTAAGGGAACTGCCCGGCATGATTCGCGACGACTATCGGGCCGACAACGAGGACTGGCGCCGGCTCGCGCGGTGGTGGATCGAGCAAGGCGGCCATGCCGACATACCGGTCGATCACCGCGGAGGCGCGACGTTGCTCGTTGCCGCCGTCGAGTGCGGCGATGTCGAACTGGTGCGCGCCTGCCTCGAGCAGGGGGACTCGCTGCTGGCCCCGCTTGCCGACGGCAGGACCGCGCTCGATGTCGTGGCCGCCGAGGGCTCTCCGGAAGTGGCCGCCGCGGTGGTTGACGGAATGAGGGCCGACCGGATCGGCGCCATCGTGAGCCGTGGCGCCGGAACGATCCGAGCCTTGATCGCGTGTCTGCAGCGGGTGGAGGCGATCCACGGCTTCGATCCGAAACGATGGGATGCCCTGGCCCGGCGCGACGCCGTCGTTGTCGACCTGGTGGACTGCCTCGCCAGCGGTCCTCGGACCGCTGCAAAGCGCTTGATCGAACCGTTGGCGCCCCAGCTGCTGGCGCTGGCCCTGTGCTGTCCGGCAGCGGTCGTCGATCGGCTGGAAAACGCCACCGGGATATCGGTTGGCGGCAAGGCGGGACAGCGCCTGCTGCGCGACGCGGCGAGCGTCGGCGACTGGAACCGGATCGTCAAGGCGCTCAGGGCAGGCGCGCAATGGCATGACCTGCGGGAAGCGCGTGAGCTGCTCGGCAAGGCCATCGCCGACAACGCCATCGAGGTGGGACGCGACATGGATCTGCTGCTCGGCAAGCTGCGGGAAAAGGCCAGGGCGCGCAATCCGTTCAGCCGCCTGATTGCATTCCTGCGCCATGGACGCAATGCCTGGATCAACACGCCGTTGGCCAGCGGGGAAACGCTGCGTTCGCTGGCGGAGCGCTGGAGGCGGGACGGTTGGCTGTCGCAGTTGCGCCAATGCGGCGCAGCCAGTCGCGACAAGACGGTGGGGCTTGCCTCCGCCTAGCGCGGGGGCGGCGCCAGCGCGGCGAGCGGCAGCGGTAGGGCCAGCGGTAGGGCCAGCGGTAGGGCCAGCGGTAGGGCCAGCGGTGGGGCCAGCGGTGGGGGCAGCGACAGCGACAGCCGGGGCGCCGCTTCAGAACGCCGGCAGGGCTTCCGGCGGATGGCTGCGCAACTGCGCGCGTGCGTCGCGGAACTCGGGGAAGATCGACGCCACCGTGTCCCAGAAACGCGGGCTGTGGTTCATTTCCTTCAGATGCGCCAGCTCGTGCGCGGCCACATAGTCGATCACCGACAGCGGGAAATGCATCAGCCGCCAGCTCAGGCGGATCTTGCCGTCCGAGGTGCAGCTGCCCCAGCGCGTATTGGCCGAACTCAGCGCGAAGGCGCGGTGGCGCACGCCGAGCTTTTCCGCATAGATATCGAGCCGTTCGGCCAGCAGGCGCTTGGCCTGGTGCTGCAGCCAGGCTTGCACGCGGTCCTTGATCTGTTGCTCGTCGGCCTGCTCCGGCAGCGCCAGATGCAGCACGCGTGCCTCGCCATCGAACAGCAGCGTACCGGTCGGCGAATCAAGGCGCAGCGTGATGGGTTTCCCGAGGAAGGGCAGGGTCGCGCCGTCGCGCCACTGCACCGCGGGCAGCACGCGCTGCGCGTCGCGCTGCTGCCATTCGGCAAGCTTGCCGAAGATCCAGCGCTGCTTCTCGGCGATAGCCGCCTCGATGTCGGCGATCGTGACCCAGCGCGGCGCCGTGATCGACAGCCCGCGGTCATCGATGACGAAACCGATGGTGCGCCGGGACGAACGCTTCAGCGTGTAGTGGAGTGGACGTTCGCCGAGCCGCAGCAGCCGGGCGTTGGGCTGGGGCGCCGGCCAGGGTGCCGTGGCAGGGCCGGCCGACGTGGTGCCATCGAGCGCGCTGGCCGCCGGCCGCGCGCCGGACGTGCCGGCGCCGGAATCCATCAACGGCAGTTCCATCTGGCCGTCCGCGGGTTCCGGGGCGCGGCGTGCCGGCTTCATGCAGGCTGCCCTCGCAGATAGCTCTCCGGATCGATGCGGCGCATGTCGCGCTCGATCCATTGCTCGACTTCCTGGTTCAGCATGTCGGCGGTCTTGTGCGCCGACGACAGCGGCGGGCCGATCGAGATCGTGATGGTGCCGGGGTACTTCAGGAACGAGTTGCGCGGCCACAGGCGGCCCGAGTTGACCGCGATCGGAATCACCGAGGCGCCGGTCTCGACTGCCAGGCGTGCCCCGCCGCTCTTGTAGCGCGGGTTTTCCATGCCGGCGGGGGTGCGAGTGCCTTCCGGGAACATGATGATCCACGCGCCTTCGGCGAGCCGCTCGCGGCCCTGGCGCACGGCCGAGGCGAAGGCGCGCGAACCGTCCTTGCGGTTGATATGGACCATCTTCAGCATGCCGAGCGCCCAGCCGAAGAACGGCACGAACAGGAGCTCGCGCTTGAAGACGAAGCACAGCGGCTTGGGCATTGTCGCCACCAGCGCCACGGTCTCCCACGCCGACTGGTGCTTGGACAGCAGCACCACCGGCTTGTCGATCATGGCCCGCAGATGCTCGCCGCCTTCGATGCGGTAGCGGATGCCGCAGATCAGCCAGGCGGCGCCGATCACCAGCTTGGGCCACCCGCGCACGAAGCGATAGCGCCGGTTGGCGCTCATGAAGGGGAAGGCCAGGAAGCAGGCACAGGCATAGGGAGGCGTCAGTACCAGCAGGTACAACGCGAACAGCAGGGAGCGTAGAAAGATCATCGAGGGTTCGTCGAGTCAACCGGTGACGTGGCGGATGGCGAAGCGGCCGTGCCCGCGTGCGATGCCGCGGCGCTGTGGCGCGAGCCTTCGCCTTCGAGCAGCCAGCGCGAGAACGCGCGCAGATCGTCGTGGACCAGCGTGCCGGGCGGCAGGCCGCCCTTGGCCAGCGTGGCTTCGCCCTTGCCGGTGCGCACCAGATGCGGCGTGCAGCCGAAGGCGACGCCCGCCTGCAGGTCGCGCAGCGAATCGCCGACGATCGGCACGCCGCGCAGCTCGATGCCGAAGCGTTGCGCCGCCTGCTGGATCAGGCCGGGTTTGGGCTTGCGGCAGTCGCAATCGTCCGCCGCGGTGTGCGGGCAGAAGAAGATCGCCTCGACGCGGCCGCCGAGGCGGGCCAGCGCCTTGTACATCTTCTCGTGCATCGCGTTGAGCGCGCTCATCTCGAACAGGCCGCGGCCGATGCCCGACTGGTTGCTGGCGACCACGACGCGGTAGCCGGCCTCGTTCAGCGCGGCGATCGCTTCCAGGCTGCCGGGGATCGGAATCCATTCGTCCGGCGTCTTGATGAACTGGTCGCTGTCGAGGTTGATGACCCCATCGCGGTCCAGGATCACGAATTTGGGCGGTGTCTGCGGCATGGCGGCGCTTCGGTAACGGGTACGGTCGATGCTGCTGGTTCTGCTGGTCGTGCTGCGGGCGCGGGTCAAGCGGCCAGCTTCGAGATGTCGGCGACGCGGTTGGCCAGCGCGTGCAGCGAGGCCAGCAGGGCCAGGCGGTTGGCGCGCAGCCCTGCGTCCTCGGCCATCACCATCACGCCGTCGAAGAAGCGGTCCACCGCCTCGCGCAGCCGGGCCAGGTCGCGCAGCGCGGCGGTGAAGTCGCCGCGTGCGAACGCCGCCTCGACCCCGGGCCGCACGCTGTCGATGGCGGCATGCAGGGCGCCTTCGGCATCCTCCTGGAACAGCGCGGGGGCGACCTCGCCGACGGCCTCGGTATTCTTGCGCAGGATGTTGGTGATGCGCTTGTTGGCGGCCGCCAGCGCGGCCGCCTCGGGCAGCGCGGCGAAGGTGCGCACCGCCTCCATGCGCCCGAGGATGTCGTCGAGCCGCTGCGGGCGCAGGCTGACCACCGCCTCGACCTCGTTGGTGGTGTAGCCCTTGTCCTTCAGGTAGCCGCGCAGGCGGTCGTACAGGAAGTCGGTGATGTCCTCGCGCGCGGGCTTGACCGCCGGCACGCCGGCGAAGGCCTGCTCGGTCAGCGCCAGCAGCGCGTCGATGCCCAGCGGCAGCGGCGTCTCGACCAGCATGCGCAGGATGCCCAGCGCATGGCGGCGCAGCGCGAACGGGTCCTTCTCGCCGGTCGGCTGCAGGCCGATGCCCCAGATGCCGACGAGCGTCTCAAGCTTGTCGGCCAGCGCCACCGCGATGCTGACGGCGTTCGACGGCAGCGCATCGCCGGCAAAGCGCGGACGGTAGTGTTCGGAGCAGGCCAGCGCGACTTCCTCGGCCTCGTCGTCGTGGCGGGCGTAGTAGGTCCCCATCGTGCCCTGCAGTTCGGGGAATTCGCCCACCATATCGGTCAGCAGGTCGGCCTTGGCCAGTTCCGCGCCGCGCATCGCGGCCGCCTTGTCGACCGGCACGCCGGCCCTGGCCAGCGCATCGGCGATATGGCCGGCGATCTGCTGCAGCCGCTGCACGCGGTCCAGCTGCGTGCCGATCTTGTTGTGATAGACCACGTTGGCCAGCTGCGGCACGCGCGAGGCCAGCGTCTTCTTGCGGTCCTGGTCGAAGAAGAACTTGGCGTCGGCCAGGCGCGGGCGCACCACGCGCTCGTTGCCGCCGATGATCGACTGCGGCGTGTCGGTGGCCAGGTTCGACACGATCAGGAAGCGGTTGCGCAGCTGGCCGTTGGCGTCGGTCAGCGCGAAGTACTTCTGGTTGGTCTGCATCGTCAGGATCAGGCATTCCTGCGGCACGGCGAGGAAGGCCTCCTCGAAATGGCAGGCGTAGACCACCGGCCATTCGACCAGCGCGTTGACCTCGTCGAGCAGCGCGTCCGGCATGATCACGCGGTCCGCGCCGGCGGCGGCCAGCAGCTGCTCGCGGATGCGCTCGCGCCGCTGCGCGTAGCTGGCCAGCACCTTGCCCTGGTTCTCGAGCACGGCGGCGTAGCGCTCGGCGTGCGCGATCTCGATCTCGCCCTCGGACAGGAAGCGGTGGCCCAGCGTGCGGTTGCCCGCGGCCAGCCCGAGCACCGAGACGGGCACGACCTTGTCGCCGTGCAGCGCGATCACCCGGTGGGCCGGGCGCACGAAGTTGACCGTGCTGCCGTCCGGGCGCTGGTAGCTCATCACCTTCGGAATCGGCAGCTTGCCGATGGTGTCGTCCAGCGCGGCCTGCAGGCCGTCGGCCAGCACCGCGCCGCGCGCGGTGTAGCGGTAGAACAGCGCCTCGGCCTTGCCGTCGGAGGCACGCTCCAGCGTCTGCCAGTCGATCGCCTCGACGCCGACCGACTTCGCCAGCGCGGCCAGCTTCTTGGCCAGCGGCGCGGTCGGCTCGCCGGCAGCGTCCAGCGCCACCGACACCGGCAGCACCTTCTCGCGCTGCTCGCGGTCCGGCGCGCTGGCGCGCACGCCGCTGATCAGCGCGGCCAGGCGGCGCGGCGTGGCGTACGGCGTTACCGTGCTGCCGTCATCGAGCAGGCCGCGTTCGGCGAGGCCGGCGAACAGGCCCTGGGCAAAGGCCTCGCCCAGGCGCGCCAGCGCCTTCGGCGGCAGCTCTTCGGTGAACAGTTCGATCAGCAGCGAATCGGTCAGGGGTTGCGACATGAATCGGTTCCAACGGTTTGTGGCGCACGCCGGCATCGGCGGCGCCGGAAGGGTTCAGCGGTGCTCAACAGCGCGGTTCGACGCCGGACAGCAGCCATAGCCCGTGCTGCTGGCGAAACTGCAGCGTGGTCGAGCGGCACGCGGACTGCGCATTGCCGGCCAGCTTCTCGCTATTGGCGGAGAAGCGCGCGTACAGGCGGTGATGGCGGCGATCGTAGCGGATCTCGTCGATGCGGCCGCCGATCCAGAAATCGATCCGCGGCGGCAGTTGCGAGGCCGAATGATAGGTCCGCACCAGGCGCCGTTGCCGGCCGTTGCGGTGCACGGTCTCGACCCAGGTCAGCGGATAGCGGATCGCGCTCTCGTAGGCGCGCAGCGGCACGCGCCGCCAGCCCAGGTCCCTGGAGCCGGACAGGTCGCAGGACATCGAGCGCACCAGCTGCGTCCACTGGTCGATCGCATTGGCGGGCGGCTGCAGATGCTTGTTGATGGCCTGCTGCAGCGCCTGCGAATCGCCTTCGCAGACATTGGCCTGCTCGGCCGAGGGGTAGAGCACCTGCGAGGCCTGGGCATAGGCCGACGGCACGATGGCGTGCGCGCCGCCCGCGGCGGCCACCGCCAGCGCGCAGCACAGCGCACGGCGTGCCATCGAATTCATGCGGCGGCCTCGACGGAGGGCCTGGCGGCCATCGCGGCCGCGGCGTTGGCACCGGCCGGTCCGCACATCGGGAAGCCCAGCGCCTCGCGCGATTCGTAGTAGGCCTGCGCGACCAGCCGCGACAGATTGCGGATGCGGCCGATATAGGCGGCGCGCTCGGTCACCGAGATCGCGCCGCGCGCGTCCAGCAGGTTGAAGGTGTGGGCGGCCTTGAGCACCTGTTCGTAGGCCGGCAGCGCCAGCTTGACGCCCGCCGCCTCGGCCGCGTCACCGTCCGCGCCGACGCCCATCAGCCGCTTGGCCTCGCCCTCGTGCTCGGCGAAATGGCGGAACAGGATCTCGGTATTGCTCTGCTCGAAGTTGTAGGTCGACTGCTCGACCTCGTTCTGGTGATAGACGTCGCCGTAGGTCAGGCGGCGGGTCTTGCCGTTCTCCTCCCACTCGGTCCAGACCAGGTCGTAGACGTTTTCCACGCCCTGCAGATACATCGCCAGGCGCTCGATGCCGTAGGTGATCTCGCCCGTGATCGGCTTGCAGTCGATGCCGCCGACCTGCTGGAAGTAGGTGAACTGGGTCACCTCCATGCCGTTGAGCCAGACCTCCCAGCCCAGGCCCCAGGCGCCGAGCGTCGGGTTTTCCCAGTCGTCCTCGACGAAGCGGATGTCGTTCTGCTTCAGGTCCAGGCCCAGCGCCTCGAGCGAGCCCAGGTAGAGCTCGAGGATATTCTCCGGCGCGGGCTTGAGCACCACCTGGTACTGGTAGTAGTGCTGCAGCCGGTTCGGGTTCTCGCCGTAGCGGCCGTCCTTGGGGCGGCGCGACGGTTGCACATAGGCCGCGCGCCACGGCTCGGGGCCGATCGCGCGCAGGAAGGTATGCACGTGCGAGGTACCGGCGCCAACCTCCAGATCGATGGGTTGCAACAGCGCGCATCCTTGCCGGTCCCAGTAGGACTGCAAGGTCAGGATCATTTGTTGGAAGGTCAGCATAACGAAGACGACGGATCGCGGAGAGTTGGCCCGGCGGCGGGCCACCGAAGCGGAAGCGGGCAGGGGACGGCGGCCGGGCCGGCCGGTCCCGCCGTTGCCAAACCCAGAATTCTAGCGGGTTTTTGCCCGGCAGCCGTCGAAGGGAAGGGGGAGGCAGGTGGGCGAGGACCTCGGGTAAATCCCGAGGGCGCTCAAGTTCCGGAAGGGCCTGCCGTTATCGATTTTTGTATACATTATTGAAAAGCTGTTCGACAGAGGCAGCGGACGGCGCCCCGCGGTGACCGTCGGCGCCAACAACGGGGACAAACATCATGTCGTTTCTCTCGCGCAAACCCTATCGGGTCGCCCTGGCAGTGATGGCGGCCGCCGCCGCGGTATCGATCGTGGCGGGCGTGATCCACTGAGGTTGGACCGCCAGGGCTGAGCACCGGCTCGGCCTCGGCACAGGCTCAGGCGCCGCCGCTCCGGCCACGGCCCTGGGCCGACGGCGTGCGCCAGGCCACCACCAGCAGCACCAGCAGGCAGCCGAGCACCGCCGGCACATTGCCGACCCGCACATAGGGCGTCAGCCCGCTTGTGCCCTGTACCTGCGCGCTCAGCGTGCCGGTGGTGAAGGTCGCCAGCCGCGCCGGCACGCTGCCGTCCGGGGCCACCACCGCCGTCATGCCGGTATTGGTCGAGCGCAGCATCGGCCGGCGCGTTTCCAGCGCGCGCATGCGGGAGATCTGCAGGTGCTGGTCCAGCGCGATGGTGTCGCCGAACCAGGCCAGGTTGGTGACGTTGACCAGCACATTGGCCGGCTGCGGCTGGCCGCGCAGCGTGCGCGCGATTTCCTCGCCGAACAGATCCTCGTAGCAGATATTGGGCGCCACCATGACGCCGCGCACCGGCAGCGGCGCCTGCGCCAGGCCGCCGCGGCGGAAGTCGCCCAGCGGCATCTTCATCATGTCGACGAACCAGCGGAAGCCCCAGGGGATGAACTCGCCGAAGGGCACCAGGTGGTGCTTGTCGTAGCGGTACAGGCCCTGCATCTCGGGGCCGATGCCGAACACGCTGTTGGTGAAGTCGATCGGCGAGTCGGCGCCCGCCGCGCCGAACAGCAGCGCGGTGCCGGTGCCGGTGCTGAACTGCCGCAGCGCCAGCGCGATCTCCGGCGGCATGTCCTGCAGGATCAGCGGAAACGCGGTCTCGGGCGTGACCACCAGGTCGGCCGGGGCGGCGGTGATCATGTCCCGGTACAGCGCGTTCGAGCGGGCGATGCCGGCCGCTTCGAACTTGATGTCCTGCGGCACGTTGCCCTGCAGCAGCCGCACCGACAGCGGCTTGCCGACCGGTTCGGTCCAGGCGCGGCCGGCCAGCAGCCAGCCGGCGCCGAGCACGGCCGCCAGCCCGAGCGGGACCGCGAGCCTTGCCCACAGCGTCGCCGACAGGGTCGCCGACAGGGTCGCCGACGGCGCGGCGGCACGCTCGCCCTGCGGCAATCCGGGCGATTCCGCCGATCCCGGGCGGGCGACGCGCGCCAGCGCCGCCAGCCAGGCCGCGCAGAGGGCGGCCAGCGCGCCGATGCCGTAGACGCCCAGCAGCGGCGCGTAGCCGGCCAGCGGACCGTCGGTGTGCGCGTAACCGCTGCCCAGCCACGGAAAACCGGTGAAGATCACGCCGCGCAGCCATTCGGCGAGGCCCCAGGCCGCGCCGAACGCCAGCGGCGCGGCCAGCAGGCCGAACCAGCCGGTGCGCCGAGCCGGATCGAAGCGCCGCGGCGCGGTGGCGCGATGCCAGGCGGCGGCCGCCAGCGCGGGGTAGAGCGCGAGGTAGGCCGAGAACAGCAGCACCGCGAGCGCGGCCATCCAGGCCGGCATCTCGCCGTAGACGTGCATGCTGATATAGAGCCACCAGATGCCGGACAGGAACCAGCCCAGCCCGAAGGCGTAGCCGAGCGCGGCGGCATCGCGCGCGCGGCGGGTGTCGAACAGCAGCGCGGCCAGTCCCGCCAGCGCCAGCAGCTGCAGCCACCACCAGTCCCGCGGCGCGAAGGCCTGGGTATGGGCGACGCCGAGCACGCCGGCCAGCAATAGATGGCCCCAGCGCGCGCGGCGGTGGGTGTCGCTCAGCGGTGTTTCGAGTTCGGCAGCGGCGGCGCCGTTCCAGCCCTGCGCCAGCCGCTTCATGCGTTGGCCACGGCGTCGGTGAGCGCGGGCGCTTCACGCCGGACCAGCAGCAGGTGCAGCTGGCGCGCATCGGCGCGCAGCACCTCGAAGCGCAGCGGCGGCAGCGTGATGATTTCCCCGCGGTGCGGCACGTGGCCGACATGGTTGGTCAGCAGGCCGCCGACCGTATCGACGTCGTCGTCGGGGAACTGGGTGCCGAAGGCCTCGTTGAACTGCTCGATCTCGGTCAGCCCGTGCACGCGCCAGCTGCCGTCGGGCAGCGGCACGATATTGTCGTCATCCTCGTCGAGATCGAATTCGTCCTCGATGTCGCCGACGATCTGTTCCAGCACGTCCTCGATGGTGACCAGCCCGGCGACACCGCCGTACTCGTCGACCACGATCGCGATGTGATTGCGGTTGTTGCGGAATTCGCGCAGCAGGATGTTCAGGCGCTTGGACTCGGGGATGAAGACCGCCGGCCGCAGCATCTCGCGCAGGTCGAAGTCGCTGTCGGTGTAGTAGCGCAGCAGGTCCTTGGCGAGCAGGATGCCGATGATGTTGTCGCGGCTGCCTTCGTAGACCGGAAAGCGCGAGTGCGCGGTCTCCTGCATGAAGGGGATGAAGGCTTCCGGCGCATCGGCGATATTGACCGCGTCCATCTGGGCGCGCGGCACCATGATGTCGCGCGCGGTCAATTCCGAGACCTGGAACACGCCTTCGATCATCGAGAGCGACTCGGCGTCGATCAGATTGCGGGCGTGGGCGTCCTGGAGGACTTCGAGCAATTCTGCCCGCGATTCGGGCTCGGGAGAAATCAGATCGCTCAGTCGTTCGAGCAGGGACCGGGGCCGGTCGACTGGTTTCGAACTAGGGTAAGGGTCGTTCATGGCGCAAGTTGCGCGTGGTGGATACCGGAGCAAGCATACACCAATTGTTTTTCGGTTCAGACCGGGGGCGGCCGGGGGTTGGCGCCACCGCCGGTCCGATGCGGCGCCGGGGTCGCACGGGCGGCGCCGCGCCGGAGGGATCGCGCCGGCCCCGTGCGGGGCGCGGGCGCAAGGTTTTGGTAGGCGGGCTCGGTCCGAATTTCGGCCCGGACCTCAGGCCGGATCTCGGGCCGAATATCGGGCCGGGCCGGGCCCGGTCCGTCCCCGGGACTCAGTGCCCCAGGCGCGGGCCGCGGTCGTCGCGGTACGGGTCGGCAAAGCCCAGCGCGAGCAGCGTCTCGGTCTCGATGGCCTCCATCTCCTCGGCCTCGGCGTCGTCCTCGTGCTCGTAGCCCTGGGCGTGCAGCGCGCCGTGCACCAGCAGATGCGCGTAGTGGGCCTCGAGCGGCTTGCCCTGTTCGCGCGCCTCGCGCTCGACCACCGGGCAGCACAGCACGATGTCGGCGCTGACCGGGTCGTCGTCGTGCTCGGCATAGGCGAAGGTCAGCACATTGGTCGCGTAGTCCTTGCCGCGGAAGCCCCGGTTCAGCGCGCGGCCCTCGTCCTCGTCGACGAAGCGCACGGTCAGCTGGGCATCGGCGAACAGCGCCGAGCGCAGCCAGGTCTGCACCCGCGCGCGCGGCGGCAGGCCGCGGCGGCCGCGGATGCCGTCGCCGTACTGCACGTCCAGCGTCAGTTCGGGCGGCGTGGCCGGCGTGCCGGTGGTGGTCAGCTGCGGCGTGGCGGTGACCGCCACCGCCAGCGCATCGTGGCTGTCGGGGCGGGCGAGCAGGCCCGCGCGCTGGCGCGGGTCGCTGTGCTCGGCCAGCAGCGACACCACGCCGTCGGCGGCTTGCGACAGGTCGACGGTCAGGCTGCGGCCGTCGGGCAGCTGCACGCGCAGCGCGTGCGCGGCGCTCTTGCGGGCCCGGCCTTCGCCGTCGAACAGGATCAGGCTGGGCGCTGGGTTCTTGCTGGTCAAATCAGGTGTCCTTGTGCTGGGCGTGGTATTCGTCGTAGGCCTCGACGATGCGTGCCACCAGCGGATGGCGCACCACGTCGATGCTGGTAAAGCGCGTCGCGGCGACACCGCGCACGTCGCGCAGCACGTGCTGCGCTTCGATCAGGCCGCTCTTCTGGCCGCGCGGCAGGTCGATCTGCGTGGTGTCGCCGGTGATCACCGCCTTGGAGCCGAAGCCGATCCGCGTCAGGAACATCTTCATCTGCTCCGGCGTGGTGTTCTGCGCCTCGTCCAGGATGATGAAGGCGTGGTTCAGCGTGCGGCCGCGCATATAGGCGAGCGGCGCGATCTCGATCATCTGGCGCTCGAACATCTTCTGCGTGCGGTCGAAGCCGAGCAGGTCGTACAGCGCGTCGTACAGCGGGCGCAGGTACGGATCGACCTTCTGCGCCAGGTCGCCGGGCAGAAAGCCCAGCCGCTCGCCGGCCTCGACCGCGGGCCGGGTCAGCACGATGCGCTTGACCGCGTCGCGCTCGAGCGCATCGACCGCGCAGGCTACCGCCAGATAGGTCTTGCCGGTGCCGGCCGGGCCGATGCCCATGGTCAGGTCGTGCGAGACGATATTGCGCAGGTAGTCGCGCTGCGCGGCGGTGCGGCCGACCAGGCCGGTACGGCGGGTATGCAGCACCGGCGATTCGTCGTCGGCGTCGCCGCCGGCGTCGTTCTCCGCCCCCGGCGGGCCCGCGACATGCGCCGCGTACTGACGCGTCTCGATCAGGCCCAGCTGCACGTCGTCGATCGACAGCGGGGTGCGGGCCTGGTTGTAGAAGCGCTCCAGCGCGGCGGCGGCCTCGTTGGCATTGGCGCCGCGCACCGTCATCTTGTGGCCGCGCCGCTGGATCGTGACGTCCAGCGCCTGTTCGACCTGGCGCAGGTTTTCGTCCAGCGGCCCGCACAGGTTCTGCAGGCGGGCGTTGTCGTCCTTGGGCGCCACGAATTCAGCGGAAGGAATTTTCATCGGGAGAGCGCTCCGTTCTTGTTCGTCGTTGGGCGTGCGATGGCCACGTGCCGGCCGCGGTCCTCGGCGGACTCGCGGCCCGGCGATCGTGCCTTCGATCGTCCCACTACCGGCACTCCTGGCACTCCTGGCACTCCTTGCACTACTGGCGCACCTCGATCTCGCCGCGCAGCGAATGCGGGAAGGCCTCGGTGATGGTCACCTCGACCATCTGCCCGATCAGCCGGTCGCGGCTGGCCTGCGGCACGCCGGGCAGCGCAAAGTTGACCACGCGGTTGTTCTCGGTGCGGCCGTGCAGCTCGGTCGGGTCCTTGCGCGCCGGGCCCTCGACCAGGATGCGCTGCACCGTGCCGACCATGCCGCGGCTGATGCGCTGCACGTTTTCCTCGATGGTCGCCTGCAGCCGTTGCAGGCGGCGCAGCTTGACCTCGTGCGGCGTGTCGTCGTGCAGGTTGGCAGCGGGCGTGCCGGGCCGCGGGCTGAAGATGAACGAGAACGAGGTGTCGTAGCCGATCTCCTCGACCATCGCCATCAGCTTGTCGAAATCGGCATCGGTCTCGCCGGGGAAACCGACGATGAAGTCCGACGACATCGACATGGTCGGCCGGATCGCGCGCAGCTTGCGGATGATGCTCTTGTATTCGAGCACGCTGTAGCCGCGCTTCATCGCCATCAGGATGCGGTCCGAGGCGTGCTGCACCGGCAGGTGCAGGTGGTCGACCAGCTTGGGCACGCGTGCATAGACGTCGATCAGCCGCGCGGTGAATTCCTTCGGGTGGCTGGTGGTGTAGCGGATCCGCTCGATGCCCGGGATCTCGGCCACATATTCGATCAGCAGCGCGAAGTCGGCGATCTCGCTGGTGTCGCCCATGCGGCCGCGGTAGGCGTTGACGTTCTGCCCCAGCAGCGTGACCTCGCGCACGCCCTGGTCGGCCAGGCCCGCGATCTCGGCCAGCACGTCGTCGAAGGGGCGCGACACTTCCTCGCCGCGGGTATAGGGCACCACGCAGTAGCTGCAGTACTTCGAGCAGCCTTCCATGATCGACACGAAGGCGCTCGGGCCTTCGACGCGCGCGGGCGGCAGATGGTCGAACTTCTCGATCTCGGGGAAGGAGATATCGACCTGCGAATGGCCGCTCTGGCGGCGGCGCGCGATCATCTCGGGCAGCCGGTGCAGCGTCTGCGGGCCGAACACGACGTCGACATACGGCGCGCGCGAGACGATGGCCGCGCCTTCCTGGCTGGCCACGCAGCCGCCGACGCCGATCACCAGGTCGGGTTTGGCGGCCTTCAGCGCCTTCATCCGTCCCAGTTCGGAGAACACCTTTTCCTGCGCCTTCTCGCGTACCGAGCAGGTGTTGAACAGGATCACGTCGGCGTCTTCGGGGTTGTCGGTCTTTTCCAGGCCCTGGCTGGCGTGCAGTACGTCGACCATCTTGTCGGAGTCGTACTCGTTCATCTGGCAGCCATAGGTCTTGACGAAGACCTTTTTCGTGGGCGCGGCAGGGGCGGCGGCGGGCTGGGCCGGGGCGGCCTGGGTGTCTTGGGGACGTGGATTCATGGTGCCGATCTCAGTGGTTGACCTGGGGGCATCGGATGCTTCAGGGGGCGTTACATGGCCTGCCGCGCGGCCCGCCGCGGGGGCCGGCGCCAGGCGGGTGGACAGGCGGACAGGCAGGCGGGGACGGGGCAGGCGGGACAGCCCGCTATTCTACCCGCTCGGCACATGGGGCGTCCGGTGCGAATGCGCCGGGGCTGATACACTACGGGCCTTCCGAACCTGGAAGCGGAGGCAGTCGTTCCGCTTCCCCGGCGCCCTTCGCCCCGCCCAAGCAGGCGGTGACGGCGGCAGCCGGCCAGTCGCCACTATCCATGCCGGCCCCGACGATTGGCGCATCCGTGCGCAAGGGGCGGCCGAAACGAATTCCATGTCTTTTTCCGAACTAGGCTTGTCTGACAAGCTTGTACGCGCCGTGGCGGAGCAGGGCTATACCACGCCCACGCCGATCCAGGCACAAGCCATTCCCGCGATCCTGAAGGGCGGCGACCTGCTCGCCGGCGCCCAGACCGGTACCGGCAAGACCGCCGGTTTCACCCTGCCGATGCTGCAGCTGCTGTCGCGGGCCGAGCCGCCCGCGCGCGGCGAGCGGCCCCGCATCCGCGCGCTGGTGCTGACGCCGACGCGCGAACTGGCCGCGCAGGTCGAAGAGAGCGTGCGCAACTACGGCAAGTACCTGCGCCTGCGTTCGATGGTGATGTTCGGCGGCGTCGGCATCCATCCGCAGATCGAGCAGCTCAAGCGCGGCGTCGATATCGTGGTGGCCACGCCGGGTCGTCTGCTGGACCACGTGGGCCAGCGCACCATCGATCTGTCGCATGTCGAGATGCTGGTGCTGGACGAGGCCGACCGCATGCTGGACATGGGCTTCATCCATGACATCCGCAAGATCCTGAACGTGCTGCCGCCCAAGCGGCAGAACCTGCTGTTCTCCGCGACGTTCTCCGACGAGATCCGCGCGCTGGCCGACCGCCTGCTCGACAATCCGGCCTCGATCGAGGTCGCGCGCCGCAACACCACGGCCGAGACCGTGGCGCAGCGCGTCTACGCGGTCGATCGCGAGCGCAAGCGCGAACTGCTGGCGCACCTGGTGCGCGAGAACGACTGGCATCAGGTGCTGGTCTTCACCCGCACCAAGCACGGCGCCAACCGGCTGGCCGAGCAACTGAGCAAGGAAGGCCTGTCGGCGCTGGCGATCCACGGCAACAAGAGCCAGTCGGCGCGCACGCGCGCGCTGTCCGAGTTCAAGGCCGGCACGCTGCGGCTGCTGGTGGCGACCGACATCGCCGCGCGCGGCATCGATATCGATCAGCTGCCCCATGTGGTCAACTTCGACCTGCCCAACGTGCCGGAAGACTATGTGCACCGGATCGGCCGTACCGGCCGTGCCGGCGCCGAGGGCGAGGCGGTGTCGCTGGTCTGCGTCGACGAGCATGGCCTGCTGCGCGACATCGAGCGCCTGATCAAGCGCCAGCTCGAGCAGATCGTGCTGCCTGGCTTCGAACCGGATCCGACCATCGCCCCCGAGCCGATCCAGAAGGGCCGCCAGGCGCGCGGCCAGAATGGCGGTGGAGGACGGGGACGTCCGCAGGGGAATGGCGGGGGCAATGGTGGCGGCAGGCCCGCTGTCGGCGCGCCCTCGGGCGAGCGCCGGGCGGAAGCCCGGCCGCCGCGCCAGCCGCGTCCCGCCCGCCAGCCGCAGGAGGCCGGCGCCGCGCCCCAACGCAATGGCAAGCCCGGCGGTCAGCGCAGCGGTCAACCCAGCGGGCAGCCCAAGGGCGGTGCCCGCCCGGCTGGCAACGGCGAGCGTTCGCAGTCGGCACCGCGCGCGGCGTCCGAGTCGAATGGTCCCTCGCGCAACCGCCGGCCCGGCCCGCAGGCCGCGCTGCTCGGCGGACAGCGCTCGCGGCAGGGGTCCTGACGCGCGCGGTGTCCTAAGCTAGCGCTTAGCCATGGTGACGTCGCCCGATCCCGCCGCCTCGCCGGACATTCCGTTCGCGGGGCTGACACCCGACCTGATCCTCGATGCGCTCGAGGCGGCCGGCTTCATGCCGGACGGCCGGCTGCTGGCGCTGAACAGCTACGAGAATCGAGTCTGGCAGGTGGGGGTCGAGGACGGCGCGCCGATGGTGATGAAGTTCTACCGGCCGGGGCGCTGGAGCGATGCCGCCATCCTCGAGGAACATGCCTTCGTGCGGCAGCTTGCCGAGGCCGAGATCCCGGCCGTGCCGCCGCTCGATTGCGGCGGCAGCACGCTGCTGTCGCATGGCGGCTTCCGCTTCGCCGTGTTCCCGCGCTGCGGCGGCCGCGAGCCCGAGCTCAACCGGGCCGATACGCTGACCTGGCTTGGCCGTTTCATCGGCCGCATCCACGCCGTCGGCGCGACCCAGCCCTATGTCCACCGGCCCGCGCTCGATGTCGAGACTTTCGGCGTGGCGCCGCGCGACTGGCTGCTGGCACAGGATTGCATTCCCGCCGATCTGCGGCCGGCCTGGCAGGCCGCCGCCGATCTCGCCATCGAGGGCGTGCGGCGCTGCTACGAGCGCGCCGGCGACGTGGCGCTGCTGCGGCTGCATGGCGACTGCCATCGCGGCAATCTGCTGTGGATCGAAGCGGATCTGGCCCGCGGCGGCAGCACGGGTCCGCATTTCGTCGATTTCGACGACAGCCGGACCGGCCCGGCGGTACAGGATCTGTGGATGCTGCTCGAGGGCGACCGCGCCTCGATGCAGAGCCAGCTTGCCGATATCGTGGCCGGCTACGAGGATTTCGCCGAATTCTCGACGCGCGAGCTGCATCTGGTCGAGGCGTTGCGTACGCTGCGGCTGCTGCACTACAGCGCCTGGCTGGCGAGCCGCTGGAACGATCCCGCGTTTCCGGCGGCGTTTCCGTGGTTCGGCACGGCGCGCTACTGGCAGGACCGCATCCTCGAATTGCGCGAGCAGATCGCGCTGATGGACGAGCCGCCGCTGTGGTCCAGCTGAACGGCTGACCGGGCAACTGTCCCGGGCGCCGCGGCAGCTCCCGGTCTTACTCCCACTTCTACCTTTGAATGGCCCCGCGTCGGGCCGTCAGGCCTTGTCCGGTGCCTTCACCAGGATGACCGGGCACGACGCGTGCGCCACCACGCGGCCCGCGACCGAGCCGAGCACCGCATCGAAGAACGATCCGCGGCCATGGGTGCCGATCACGATCGCATCGGCGTTCACCGATTTGGCCAGCGCCACGATCCGGTCCGGCGGAAAGCCGCTCAGCGCATGCTTTTCCACGCGCAGCTGCGCGGCGCCCAGGATGTCGCACACCGAGCGCATCGCCTTCTCGCTCTCTTCACGATGCCAGTCGTCGATCGCGTCCTTGCTGACGAAGGCGCGCACCTGTCCGGTGACCTCCGGGGCGACGTGCACCACATGCACGGTCACTTCGCCCTGCAGCAGCTTCCCTTCGACGATAAAGCGGGCGGCGGCGTCGCTGAAGGCGGAGCCGTCAGTGGCGAGCACGATATGGGTCATGGCGAGGGTTCTCCTATCACGGGCCTTGCAGGCGTTGTCGACGGCCAGGCGGTTCGGCGGCGCCTTGCCTGGCTGAATTCATGATGGCAGCTAGGCGGCGATCTCGCCATGATTCCGGTCAAAAACTCGGCACTTGGCCTGCCTTCATGCCCGTCTCGGCACTTATTGCGACAGCAGCAGCCCCGTAAAGGTGACCAGCCAGCCACTGGCCAGGCAGGCGCCGATCCACGCCGCGACGATCAGTGCATTGTCTCGAAGGCTCATCGCTTGCTCCTTCATTCCTTCCTTCATCCCGTCCTTCATTCGCCGATCGGCGCCGGATAGTCGGCACGGGAGCGCGCGCCCTCGCTGAAGACGTCGTGCGTGCGTGCGCCCTCCGCGTAGACGTCGAAGGCGCGCGCGCCCTCGGCGAAGCGGTCCACCGCGCGGAAGGTGTAGCCATAGTCGTCGCCGGCATGCGACCCGCGCACCGGCGCGGCGAACACGCTGTTCAGCGACAGCAGGGCGGTACCGGCGATGGCAGCGCTGAGAACCAGGCGGGCGGTCGTGATCTTCATGATTTTCTCCAGTTGTTGAATTTTTGAGAATCGTTTTGCTTGGGGATGTCGTCAGCCGATGGGAGAAGAATAGGCTCACATCCCGGAGGCAACGCGCGACCGCCTCGTATCAGTTATTCAAAGTTTTTAACAATGCGCATGCTTGTGCGGGCCCGGCGTGGGCGCTGCTCACTCCGCGTGCCGGCGCGCATCGCATAGGCTGTTGCTCGCACTTTCGATTCGGAGGGCCGAAGTGCGTGCCGGGAACCGTCGTTCCTTGTCCATTTCCTTCATTTCCGGACGCCCCGCTTGATAGGCTTCGCTCTCCCCACGCAGACCAACCTTTCATTGCGCTTTATGGCCCACCAGTTCGATTCGCAACTCGACGTTTCCATTCTTTCCGTCCTGCTTGACGACGGCGGTCCCCGGCGCTGGATGAGCACCCAGGACGTGGCACGCGGCCTGGCCGCCCTGGAGGTGGCCGAGCCGCCCGCCGAGGTGCTGCAGCAGCGCCTGGTGCTGCTGGTCGCCGACGGCTCGGCCGAGTGCCGCGCGGAAGGGCGCGGCCTGATGTGGCGCCGCGCCGAATGTGCCGGCAAGGTGCTGGCCAACGCCGATACCTGGCTCAGCGACGAAGAGGCGCTTGCCCTGCAGGTGCTGAAGCGGTTCGCCGGCCGCCAGATCACTTCGGTGATGGCGACCCTGCTGCGGCCGTTGTTCGATGCCGCCGAGTCGCAGCTGCGGCGGCGTGGCCGCGAAGGCTGCGCCGGCCGGATCGCCTGGCATCGCAAGCTGTCGGTGGTCGAACGCAGCTCGCCGCTGGTGCCGCCGCGGCTGCGCGAGACCGTGCTGCTGCCGGTACTGACCGCGGTATTCGAGGAGCGCAACCTGGAGGTCGTGTATCGGCCGCGCTTCGAGCCCGAGCGCAAGCGCGTGCTGATGCCGCTTGGCGTGGTCGAGAAGGCCGGCATGGTGTACCTGGTGGGCCTGGAAGACGAGGACCCCGCGCCCCAATGCCTGCGGCTGGACCGGGTCCATGCGGCGCACGCGCTGAAAGAGCGCTTCATTTACCCGGACCATTTCTCGCTGGCCGACTATGTGGAAGAGGCGGCCGAATTCGGCCTGCACGCGGACGGCAATATCAAGCTGGCGGTCCGCTTCGCCAAGGGCTGCGGCGATATCGTGCGCGATGCGCCGATCTCGCCCGACCAGACCGAGGAGATCGGTCCGGACGGTTCGCTCGTGGTCCGCTGCACGGTGGAGATGGCCGACTGGCTGGTGCGCTGGCTGCGCTCGTTCGGTCCGCAGGCCGAGGTGCTCGAGCCGGTCTCGCTGCGGCGCGCGCTGGCGCACGAGGTCAAGACGATGGCGCGGGCTTACTGCAGGAGCTGAGCGGGCTTGGGGAAGGGGGCGGGAAGGAGGGGCTGGGAAGGAGGGCTGGGAAGGGGGGCTGGGAAGGGGGGCGATGGATCGGCTTCCGATCCGCCCCCGCGTCGCGGCGCCGGCACGGCGGCAAGCCGCGACGCCACCAAACCCGTGGCGCAACTCCCGCGGCACCAAAACAAAAAGGGGTCAGCTTGCGCTGACCCCTTCGAAATACTGGTGGCGAATCAGGGACTCGAACCCCGGACCTGCGGATTATGATTCCGTCGCTCTAACCGACTGAGCTAATTCGCCGACGAAGACCGCCATTATACGGGCCGTTGGATCGCTGTCAACACTTTTGTACGGGCCCTTGCATCCGGTTCTGCCGGCGGCGGCGGCGGATGCAGCTATCCCACAAAAAAACCGGCGGCCCTGCCGGACCGCCGGTTTCGTCTCCGTTTCGCCGCCGGCACGGGAGCCGGCGTGGCGCGATGCGGATATCAGTCGTTCGCGTAGATATCCACGTCCTTGGTCTCGCGGATGAACAGCGAGCCGATCACCAGCGTGATGCCGGCGATCACGATCGGGTACCACAGGCCGTAGTAGATGTTGCCGTTCTGCGCGACCAGGGCGAACGAGATGGTGGGCAGCATGCCGCCGAACCAGCCGTTGCCGATGTGGTAGGGCAGGGACATCGAGGTGTAGCGGATGCGGGTCGGGAACAGCTCGACCAGCATCGCGGCGATCGGACCGTAGACCATGGTCACGTAGATCACCAGGATCACCAGGATCACCAGCACCATCACCGTGTTCATCTCGGCGGGGTCGGCCTTGGTCGGGTAGCCGGCCGCGGACATCGCCCCGGCGACCTCCTTCTTGAAGGCGTCGATCCTGGCCTTGCTCTCCGGCTCGAAGCTATGGCCCTGCGGCACCAGCGACGCGTTGAAGGACTGGATCTCGCGATCGCCGATCTTGACGGTCGCGGTGGTCCCGGCCGGCGCCTCGACGACTTCGTAGCTGGCCGACGACTGCGCCAGCGTGCGCTTGGCGATGTCGCAGGAGCTGCGGAAGTCGATCTCGCGGGCGATCGGGCTGCCCTGGAACGAGCACTGCTTCGGATCGGCGGTGACGACGATCTGGGCCGACTGCTGAGCGCGCTCCAGCGCCGGGTTGGCGTAGTGCGTCAGCGCCTTGAACAGCGGGAAGTAGGTCAGCATCGCCAGCGCGCAGCCGGCCATGATGATCCACTTGCGGCCGATCTTGTCCGACAGCGCGCCGAAGAACACGAAGAACGGCGTGCCGATCACCAGCGCGCCGGCGATCAGCAGGTTGGCGGTCTTGGCGTCGACCTTCAGCACCTGCGTCAGGAAGAACAGCGCATAGAACTGGCCCGTGTACCAGACGACGGCCTGGCCGGCGGTCAGGCCCACCAGCGCCAGGATCACGATCTTCAGGTTGCGCCATTGCGCGAACGATTCGGTCAGCGGCGCCTTCGAGGTCTTGCCCTCCGACTTCATGCGCTGGAACGCCGGCGATTCGGCCATCGACAGCCGGATGTAGACCGAGACGCCGAGCAGCACGATCGACAGCAGGAACGGAATGCGCCAGCCCCAGACCTCGAAATCCGGGCCGGTCAGCTGACGGCACACCAGGATCACGATCAGCGACATGAACAGGCCCATCGTCGCGGTGGTCTGGATCCACGAGGTGTACGAACCGCGCTTGCCGTGCGGCGCGTGTTCGGCGACGTAGGTCGCCGCACCGCCGTACTCGCCGCCGAGCGCGAGGCCCTGCAGCATTCGCAACGCGATCAGGATGATCGGCGCGGCCCAGCCGATGGTGGCATAGCTGGGCAGCAGGCCGACGATGAAGGTCGACACGCCCATGATCAGGATCGTCACGAGGAACGTGTATTTACGTCCGATCATGTCGCCGAGGCGGCCGAACACCAGCGCCCCGAACGGCCGCACGATGAAGCCGGCGGCAAAGGCGAGCAGCGCGAAGATGAAGGCCGAGGTCGGATCCAGGCCGGCGAAGAACTGCTTGGCGATGATCGCCGCCAGCGAACCGTACAGATAAAAGTCGTACCACTCGAATACCGTGCCGAGCGACGACGCGATGATGACTTTCCTCTCCTCGGCCGTCATCGGGGTGTTCTGCGCGCTGCCTCCGGGCACCGCGACATTCGGGGCATTAGCCATTTTGTCTCCTCCTACTGTTCAGGGGTCCTTCGCACGGCCGCGCAAGGCAGGCGGACACGCCGCGTTCCGGCGCGGGCCGTCGAATGTGTGTGGATTCTGGGAGGCGAAACTTACGGCGTTCTGACAGCGGAGGGTGCGCGGGGGCCGATATTGCTCGGGGTATACGCTAGCGTCGCGCGGTGCGGGCACCCGCCTTTCGTGGGGGGAGAGCGATGCTGCGATGCGGGACGCTGCAGGTCCCGAGCACGCGGCGAGCAGTGTTGCAGGCGGTACTGCAGGCGGTACTGCAGGCGATGCTGCGGGGGTGCTGCGGGGGTGCTGGGGGGGTGCTGGGGGGGTGCTGGGGGGCGGTGCGCAGGGGCGGTGCGCAGGGCGGCCGGCAGAACGGCCCGCAGGGCGACGAGCGCGTTCGCGGCGTTCAGCGGTGCCGTGCGGCATCGCCGTCGTCGGCGTGCCCGGCATCGTTGCTCGGCTCGTATCCCGACTGGTCTCTCGACTGGTCCCTCGGCTCGTCCGCCGGCTCGCCGATCTCGCGATCGGCCCGGTTCATGCGCCAGGCATAGGCCGCGGCCATCAGCACGTACAGGATCAGCAGCCCTTGCGCGCCGGCCCAGAACGAGAAGGGCCAGCCGAAGAAGTCGAAGCGCAGCTCGCGCGCGAACCAGCTGACGCCGAACGTGCCGGCAAACCACAGCGCGAGCAGCACCGCGGTCCAGCGCAGGTTGGTGCGCCAGGCAGCCGCGGCGCGCTGCTGGCGGGCAAGGCGTACCGGATCGGGCGCGTTCATGCCGCCTCCGCGGACGCCGGACGGCGCAGCGTCACGCGCAGCCGCGCACCGGCCAGGCGCGGCTGCTGCTGGTAGACGTGGTCCTCGATGGCGACGTCGCCGCCATGCTGCTGCACGATCTCGCGCACGATCGCCAGCCCCAGGCCGCTGCCCTCGGTGCTGGTGCCCAGCACGCGATAGAAGCGCTCCATCACGCGCGGCCGCTCGGCCGGCGGAATGCCCGGCCCGGTGTCCTCCACGTCCAGATAGGCGAACGGTTCGAACGGATCGGCGCTGACGCGAACGGTCGCGTGGCCTCCCGGCGGCGTGTAGCGGATCGCGTTATCGAGCAGGTTGTTCAGCATCTCGGTCAGCATCAGGCGGTTGCCCTGGACCATCACCGGATGGTCGGACGCATCGAGGCCCAGGTCGATGCGCTTGGCCCAGGCCTGCGGCAGCCAGTCCTTGACCACCTCGCGCGCCAGCGCGGCCAGGTCCAGCGGCGCCATGTTGCCGCTGCCGGCGAAGTTCTCCATGCGCGCCAGCGACAGCAGCTGCGTGACCAGATGCGCGGTGCGCTGCGAGCTGCCGGCGATCTGCGCCAGCGACTTGCGCAGTTCCTCGGGCGACTGCTCGCGCTGGGCCAGTTCGGCCTGCATGCGCAGCCCGGCCAGCGGCGTCTTCATCTGGTGCGCGGCATCGGCGATGAAGCGCTTCTGCGTCTGCACCGATTGATCGAGCCGCTCGAGCAGTTCGTTGAACGAGGCCACCAGCGGCGTGATTTCCTGCGGCGCGGCCTGTTCGTCGATCGGACTGGTGTCGCCCGGATTGCGCGCGCGAATGCGCTGCTGGATCGCGGTCAGCGGCGCCAGCCCGCGCGACAGGCCGAACCACACCAGCAGCACCGCCAGCGGCAGGATCACGAACTGCGGCAGGATCACGCCCTTGATGATCTCGTTGGCCAGGCGCGCGCGCTTGTCCAGCGTCTCGGCGACCTGCACCAGCACCGGATGGCCGCCGGGCACCGCCGGCATCTCGACATAGGTATACGCCATGCGCACGTCGTTGCCGGCCACCTGGTCGTCGCGCAGCGACACCAGCCCGGCGTGGCCGCGGTCTTCCTCGACGGGCAGCGGCAAATCGCGATCGCCCGCCACCAGCTCGCCGCGCGTGCCGACCACCTGGTAGTAGACCGCGTCGGTCTCGTCGGCGCGCAGGATCTCCCGCGCGGACAGCGGCAGCTGCAGCGTCACGCCGCCATTGACCTCGCGCACCTGCTGCGACAGCACGATCGCACTCGATTCCAGTGCGCGGTCGTAGGGGCCGTTGGCGATCGACTTGGCGACCAGGTAGGTCACCGCGATGCTCAGCGGCCACAGCAGCAGCAGCGGCGCCAGCATCCAGTCGAGGATCTCGCCGAACAGCGAGCGCGGCGACGCGTGCCCGGCGTCGTCCTCCAGATGGGGCAGGGCGTCGGCCAGCATCTCGTCGGTCACCTCGTCCTCGGCGGTGGCCGCCGCGGCGGCGCGGCGGCGGCGCGTGTCGCCGAGCGCCGGCGACGGGCGTTTCCAGGGCAGGCGCAGCGGATACATGCGAAGGGCGTGGGAGATAGGGGCGGAGGGCGGAGGCGCGCCGGGCAGGTTCGAAGGGAAAGCCCGGGCGCCGCTGCGGTCGGCGGAATCAGGAATGCGCGGCGGCCGGGGCCGGCTGGAATTTCTCCAGGCAATAGCCGAGGCCGCGCACGGTGGCGATGCGGATGCCGCCGACCTCGATCTTCTTGCGCAGCCGGTGCACGTAGACCTCGATCGCGTTGTTGCTGACTTCCTCGCCCCATTCGCACAGGTGGTCGACCAGCTGCTCCTTCGACACCAGCCGCCCCGAGCGCGTCAGCAGGATCTCGAGCAGGCCCACCTCGCGCGCGGACAGGTCCAGCATCTGGTCGTTCAGATAGGCGATGCGGCCGACCTGGTCGAATGCGAGCGGACCGTGCCGCATCAGCGTGGCGCCGCCGCCGGTGCCGCGCCGTACCAGCGCGCGCACGCGCGCCTCCAGTTCCGACAGCGCGAAGGGCTTGGCCATGTAGTCGTCGGCGCCCAGGTCCAGGCCCTTGACCCGCTCGTCGACGCTGTCGGCAGCGGTCAGGATCAGCACCGGCACCATCGCGCCGCGGGCGCGCAGCCGCTTCAGGACTTCGAGCCCCGGCATGCGGGGCAGCCCCAGATCGAGAATGACCAGGTCGTAGGCCTGCGTGGACAGCGCCGAATCGGCTTCCATGCCGTTGGCCACATGATCGACCGCATAGCCGGAATGGCGCAGGGAACGGGTCAGGCCGTCGGCCAGCACGTCGTCGTCTTCGGCAATCAGAATGCGCATGGTGGTCTCCCCTGGCTCGGCAGGCGGGCGCCGGCCCGCGCGGGCCGCCCTGTTTCCCCTGTCCTCCCGATCGTCATGCGCACTATGGGATGAAATGGGGCTTGCCAAGCATACTGTTTTTTTATACAGTACCCGCTGATTCCAGGCGAGCGCATGGGGCTGGATCGCAACCGGGGCCACGCGTCACGGAGGGCGCCGGTCAGCCGGGCGGTGCCGTGGTCCAACCCGGCTGCATTTTTGAGCCGATGCTGATTCACGGCTGCCATGCTCCGCCTCTAGAATGCGTTGCCGCAGCGCGCTCCGACGATGCAGACGCCGGGGTGGCGCGGGTCGGGCGCGTGGGTCTGCGTAACGAGGTGCCGCACAATATCGGCATCGAATAGCAGGCGGCGCGCCGCATGCGGCCTATTTATACACCATTGACGGAAGGACGACCATGGATGACGGCAAGAAGGCAGCTGGCGTGAGCGCCGAGAAGCAGAAGGCGCTGGCCGCCGCGCTGGCCCAGATCGAGAAGCAGTTCGGCAAGGGCTCGATCATGCGGATGGGCGACGGCGAGGTCGAGCAGGACATCCAGGTGGTGTCGACCGGCTCGCTGGGCCTGGACATCGCGCTGGGCGTCGGCGGCCTGCCGCGCGGCCGGGTCGTCGAGATCTACGGCCCGGAATCGTCGGGCAAGACCACGCTGACGCTGCAGGTGGTCGCCGAGATGCAGAAGCTGGGCGGCACCTGCGCGTTCATCGACGCGGAGCATGCGCTGGACGTCAATTACGCCAGCAAGCTGGGCGTCAGCGTCAGCGATCTGCTGATCTCGCAGCCGGACACCGGCGAGCAGGCGCTCGAAATCACCGACGCGCTGGTGCGCTCGGGCTCGGTCGACCTGATCGTGATCGACTCGGTGGCGGCGCTGGTGCCCCGGGCCGAAATCGAAGGCGAGATGGGCGACGCGCTGCCGGGCCTGCAGGCCCGCCTGATGAGCCAGGCGCTGCGCAAGCTGACCGGCACCATCAAGCGCACCAATTGCCTGGTGATCTTCATCAACCAGATCCGCATGAAGATCGGCGTGATGTTCGGCTCGCCGGAAACCACGACCGGCGGCAATGCGCTGAAGTTCTACGCCTCGGTCCGCCTCGACATCCGCCGCATCGGCTCGATCAAGAAGGGCGACGACGTGATCGGCAACGAGACCAAGGTAAAGGTGGTCAAGAACAAGGTGTCGCCGCCGTTCCGCGAGGCCTTCTTCGACATCCTGTACGGCCAGGGCATCTCGCGCCAGGGCGAAATCATCGACCTCGGCGTGGACGCCAAGATCGTCGAGAAGTCGGGCGCCTGGTACAGCTACAACGGCGAGAAGATCGGCCAGGGCAAGGACAATGCGCGCGAATTCCTGCGCGAGAATCCCGATATCGCCGACGAAATCGAGAACAAGGTCCGCGCCGCCCTCGGCGTGGTGCCGATGAACGGTACGCCGGCGCTGGCGGCAGAGTAAGCCGGGTTTGCGGCGCTGTGGGTCCGGCTCCGCCGGGCCTGCAAGCGCCGCGTTCGCTCGCCCTCCACCCCTTTCGCCCAGCGGGAGAGGGCGTCCCGTCCCGGCTGCCGTCCTTGCCCCGCCGCTCCGCCGTTCCCTCCCAACCCCATGCCTCGTCCTCCGCTGTCCCTGAAAGCGCGCGCGGTCGGCTATCTGTCGCGCCGCGAGCATAGCCGCGCGGAACTGGCGCGCAAGCTGGCGCCGCATGCCGAGTCGCCGGAGGAACTGGAGCGCCTGCTCGATACGCTGGAGCGCGAGAACTGGCTGTCCAACGCCCGCTTTGCCGAGAGCCTGGTGCACCGGCGCGCCAGCCGCTATGGCGCTTCCCGCGTCATGCAGGAGGCCCGCACTCACCAGCTCGACGGCGAGCAGCTGGCCGACCTGCAGCAGCAGTTGCGCGCCACCGAGCTCGAGCGGGCGCGCGAGGTCTGGCGCAAGCGCTTCGGCGTCGTGCCGGCCACGCCGGAGGAGAAGGCCAAACAGCTGCGCTTTCTGACCGCGCGCGGCTTCTCCCAGGCGACGATCAGCCGGGTGATCCGCGATGCCGAGCGGCCGCCGGACGAGGAGGGCGAGTGAAAGACCGATGGAACGGCGTGCCGGAGCGGCAGGCGTGCAGGATGTGATGCAGCCGCCGCGGTAGTCCGACGCGGCAGTCCGGCGCGTCAGTCCGGCGCGTCAGTCCGACGCGGTAGTCCGCCGCCGTAGTCCGCCCGGTCAGTCCGATCATCCGCGCCGACAATCGGGCTCGACATTGCGCACATCCGGGTATTCCCGGCCAATGCGGTCCGGCATGTTAAACTCCACGAGTTTTCCGCAAGCGCGGCGCGAATTCGTGCGCCCGCAGCAAATCGTCTTCAGGCCGGTTCCGCCGCGCCTTCCCTTGTCACAGCCTGGTGCCATGCCGCTTTCCGCCCCCGTCAATCGCGCCCTGCGTCATCGTCGCGCCATCACGGCCGAGGCGTATCTCCGCGAAGACGGCCTGTGGGACATCGAGGCCCGGCTTACCGACACCAAGCCCCGCGACATTCCGCTCGCCGGCGGCGGCGTCCGTCCGATCGGCCAGCCGCTGCACGACCTGTGGCTGCGCGTGACCATCGACCTGCGCATGAACGTGGTCGACGCCGAGGCCTGCTCCGACTGGGTTCCCTATCCCGGCCACTGCGACACCATCGGCCCGGCCTACCGCCAGCTGATCGGCCTGAACCTGATGAAGGGCTTCCGCAAGGCCGTGCGCGAACGCCTGGGCGGGGTGGCCGGCTGCACCCATCTGACCGAACTGGCCGGGATCCTGCCGACGACGGCAATCCAGGCCTTTGCTGGCGACGTCTTCAAGATTCGCGACGGCGCCAGCGACGACAGCAATCCCGAACCGCCCTACCAGCTGCATGGCTGCCATGCGCTGCACTTCGAAGGCGAGGTGGTTCGCCAGTTTTATCCGCGCTGGTACGGACACCAGCCGAAACCGAGAGCCCGGGCCGATGCGCCGCCGGCCTCGCCGCCGCAGTCACCGCAGGCCCCGCAGGCGATTGCCGACGACGACGGCGGCGCTCCGCACCGGTCCACCGGAACCTCCGGGTGAGGTTCCGGGATCCCCACGAGATCTCGACCTCTCCCGCTTCATCACCCGCTTTACTACCCGGCTTTTCTACCCATTTACGCCTACCCGAAAGGAAACACGCATGAATATCCATGAGTACCAAGGCAAGGAAATCCTGCGCAAATACAATGTGCCGGTTCCCCGCGGTATCCCCGCATTCTCGGTCGAAGAAGCGCTGAAGGCGGCCGAACAGCTTGGCGGCCCGGTGTGGGTCGTCAAGGCGCAGATTCACGCCGGCGGCCGCGGCAAGGGTGGCGGCGTCAAGGTGGCCAAGAGCCTGGACGAGGTCAAGACCTACGCCAGCAACATCCTGGGCATGCAGCTGGTCACGCACCAGACCGGTCCGGAAGGCAAGAAGGTCAACCGCCTGCTGATCGAAGAAGGCGCTGACATCAAGAAGGAACTGTACGTCAGCCTGGTGGTGGACCGCGTGTCGCAGAAGGTCGCGCTGATGGCCTCGAGCGAAGGCGGCATGGACATCGAGGAAGTCGCCGCGCAGACCCCCGAGAAGATCCACACGCTGATCATCGAGCCGTCGATCGGCCTGACCGACAAGGACGCCGACGACATCGCCCGCAAGATCGGCGTGCCCGACGCCAGCCTGTCGCAAGCCCGCCAGGCGCTGCAGGGCCTGTACAAGGCGTTCTGGGACACCGACGCCTCGCTGGCCGAAATCAACCCGATGATCCTGACCGGCGACGGCAAGGTGATCGCGCTCGACGCCAAGTTCAACTTCGACTCGAACGCGCTGTTCCGCCACCCGGAAATCGTCGCCTACCGCGACCTGGACGAAGAAGATCCGGCTGAAATCGAAGCCTCGAAGTTCGACCTGGCCTACATCTCGCTCGACGGCAATATCGGCTGCCTGGTCAACGGCGCCGGCCTGGCGATGGCCACCATGGACACCATCAAGCTGTTCGGCGGCGAGCCGGCCAACTTCCTCGACGTGGGCGGCGGCGCCACCACCGAGAAGGTGACCGAGGCCTTCAAGCTGATGCTGAAGAACCCGAACGTGCAGGCCATCCTGGTCAACATCTTCGGCGGCATCATGCGCTGCGACGTGATCGCCGAAGGCGTGATCTCGGCCTCGAAGGCGGTGCAGCTCGGCGTGCCGCTGGTCGTCCGCATGAAGGGCACCAACGAAGACCTCGGCAAGAAGATGCTGGCCGAGTCGGGCCTGCCGATCATCTCCGCCGACACCATGGAAGAAGCGGCCCAGAAGGTGGTGGCCGCGGCCGCAGGCAAGTAAGCCAGACGCGAAACCGAAAGCGAGCGGCGTGGCGCCGGGCGCCCGCCGCGACAGCCAAGCAAAGGATTACAGCATGTCGATTCTGATCAACAAAGACACCAAGGTCATCACCCAAGGTATTACCGGCAAGACCGGCCAGTTCCACACCCGTGGCTGCCGCGACTACGCCAACGGCAAGAACGCCTTCGTCGCCGGCGTGAACCCGAAGAAGGCCGGCGAGGACTTCGAGGGCATTCCCATCTACGCGAGCGTCAAGGAAGCCAAGCAGCAGACCGGCGCCACCGTGTCGGTGATCTACGTCCCGCCCGCAGGCGCCGCCGCCGCGATCTGGGAAGCCGTGGACGCCGACCTGGACCTGGTGGTCTGCATCACCGAAGGCATCCCCGTGCGCGACATGATGGAAGTCAAGGACCGCATGCGCCGCGAAAACAAGAAGACGCTGCTGCTCGGACCGAACTGCCCGGGCCTGATCACGCCCGACGAAATCAAGATCGGCATCATGCCGGGCCACATCCACAAGAAGGGTCGCATCGGCGTGGTGTCGCGCTCGGGCACGCTGACCTATGAAGCCGTGGGCCAGCTGACCGCGCTGGGCCTGGGCCAGTCGTCGGCCGTCGGCATCGGTGGCGACCCGATCAACGGTCTGAAGCACATCGACGTGATGAAGATGTTCAACGACGATCCGGACACGGATGCGGTCGTGATGATCGGCGAGATCGGCGGTCCGGACGAGGCCAATGCCGCCTACTGGATCAAGGACAACATGAAGAAGCCGGTGGTTGGCTTCATCGCCGGCGTGACGGCGCCTCCGGGCAAGCGCATGGGCCACGCCGGCGCGCTGATCTCGGGCGGTGCCGACACGGCGCAGGCCAAGCTGGAGATCATGGAGTCCTGCGGTATCAAGGTCACCAAGAACCCGTCGGAAATGGGCCGTCTGCTGAAGTCGATCCTGTAATACGGGTCGGGGCCGGCCTTGCCGGTCCATCGGCCGGGGCCGCGGTCCGCCGCGGCTCCCCTGCAATGCCCTCGCTCCACGCGAGGGCATTGTCGTTTTGGCGCCACTGGAACGACCAATAGATCATTCTCTGATGTATCTGCCGGTTTGTTGAAATCAAAACGAAAGGTTTCTGCGGTACATCTCAATGTCTTGGGCGTCAGACATCCGAAAGGCCGCAATCGCGGACGGGCAAGTTCCGTTGCTGGCTGGGCCCTGACACCCCGTCTTCATTCCAATTCCAATATCGACTTCGAGGAGCCACGCAGTGGAATTGCTGTCGTCCACCACGTTCTGGATCGCACTGGGATCCATCATCCTGACCAATATCGTGCTGTCCGGCGACAACGCCGTCGTGATCGCGCTGGCCTCGCGCAACCTGCCGCCGGCGCAGCAGAAGCGCGCGATCTTCTGGGGCAGCGCCGCAGCGATCATCATGCGCGTGGTGCTGACCGTCGCCGCGGTCAAGCTGCTGAGCCTGCCGTACCTGAAGATCATCGGCGCGATCCTGCTGGTCTATATCGGCGTGCAGCTGCTGACCGGCGATGACGACGAGGAAGGCCACGACGCCAAGGACAACATCTGGGCCGCGATCCGCACGATCCTGATCGCCGACCTGGTGATGTCGCTCGACAACGTGGTGGCGGTCGCCGCCGCCGCGCAGAAGGGCCCCGAGGGCAGCCAGCTGCTGCTGCTGGTGATCGGCCTGGGCCTGTCGATTCCGCTGATCGTGTTCGGCAGCACGCTGCTGCTGAAGGTGATGGAACGCTTCCCGGTGATCATCGTGGCCGGCGCCGCGCTGCTCGGCTATCTGGCCGGCGAGATGCTGGTCAGCGATCCGGTCGACGCCGCCTGGTTCGAGGTGCACGTGCCCCACGCCCACCTGGTGTTCGGCGCCATCGGCGCGATCCTGGTGGTGGTGATCGGCAAGCTGATGCAGAAGCGCGGCGCGCAGACCGCCTGACGCCCCGCCCGGCGCGCTTGCCCTCTTGCGGGCAGGTGCGGCCATGCGAACCGAGCCCGGCACGCGCCAGCGTTGCCGGGCTTTTTCATGGACGCTGCCGCCGGTCCCAGGGCAAGGCTTCGATGCCAAATTTTGTGAATGGACGGCGAAACGCGGTCCGCCCGCTCGATACTGTCGGCCTTCCAATCGTTCGGGAGCCGCTCCATGCCAGTCGCCGCACGCTTGCCGCGGGGCCGCCGCGCTGATCACGCCCATCATGCCCATCGGGCCCCTCGAACTCATCGAACCCATCGCGCCTTCACGCTGATCGAGCTGATGGTGGTGGTCGCCATCATCGGCATCCTGGCCGCCATCGCGGTGCCGCAATATCGGGACGATACAATTCGGGCCAGGCTGTCGAGCGTGCTGACCGCGGCCTCGCCTTTGAAGATGGCGGTCAGCCTGTGCGCGCAGGAAGCGGGCGGCGTGCTGGACGATTGCAATGACGACAACGCGGCCGCCGCGATTCCGCCGTTCGCGCGGAGCCGCGAGATCGCGCAGGCGACCGTCAGCGGTCCGGGCGTGATCACGCTGACGCTGTCCGCCAGCGGGCTCGGCGCCGGGGTCGACGGCAGGGAGATCGTGCTGCGGCCATCGGTCAACGCGACCTCGGTCAGCTGGGAGATCACCACCACGATCGAGAACGCGGTCGCCAGGCAGTATGTCCTCAGGAACAGCCAGTCGCCCGCCGATACATCGCAGGCGAGGGCGTAGTCGGGTAGCCGGGCCGGTGTCATGACGGACGACGCCAGCCACGCCGGACTGCGCAAGGATCATCTCGGCGACGCGCCCATGGGCGTGTCGCCTTCGTCGGGAATCGAATGTGAATTTGCGCAGGAACGTTGCGCTGGATTGGGCGTGCCCGCTGTTGGCGATGGCCGTCGCGTTGCCGCCGCTGGTCTCCAAACACACCTTGCCGCTGGCCACCTTCTACGGCGAGTGGGCGTCGGCGTTGGCCTTCGTCGTGCTGGTGCTGTGGTCCGCGACGCTGCGCGCCGCCGGTGGGGCCGCCGGCAGTGCCGCTGCCGGTGCCGCCGCTGGTGCCACCGCTGGTGCCCCCGTTGATGCCACCGTTGGTGCCGCCACCCCCGCCGGCGTTCCGTTCGTGACCGCGTCCTGCCTGTGGCTGATCGCCCTGGGCACGGGCGCCACGCTGGCCGGTCAGCCCGACGTGACCGGCAGCCGCAGCCTGACGCTGGCCGCGCTGCTGCTCGCCACCGGCGCGATCTGGGCCGGCCATCGCTATCGCCGCGCGCTCGACGCCGACGTGGTGCTGACCGCGTTCGCGACGGCGTGGCTGGCGGCAGGGCTGTTCGGCACGCTCGCCCAATGGGTGCAACTGTTCCGGCTCGAGGGCGACAGCTTCGGGCTGGTGTCCGATTACTTCTACGACGCCAATCGCCGGCTATGGGGCAATCTGAACCAGCCCAACCACCAGGCGACCGTGCATGGCCTGGCGCTGGCGGCGTCGGTGTGGCTGGCCTCGCGCGGCGAGCTGCGCGCGCTGCCGTGGCTGGTCGCGGTGGCGCTGGTCGAAAGCGGTGTCGTGCTGTCCGGCTCGCGCACTGGCGTGCTGCACGTGGGGCTGGCCGCCTGCTATGCGCTGGTCGCGGCCTGGCTGGCGCGCTCCGCGCAGGACGTGGCGCCGGCCTCAGCGCGCTGGTCCCTGCGCGCCCCCGCCGGGCTCGTGTTTGCGGCGGCGGCGCTGGTGGCCATGCTGATGCTGCTGCAGCCTGCGATCAAGGCGGCGGGGCAGGCGTTCGGCTGGTCGCTGTTCGACACCATGGCGCAACTGCAGGCCGGCGACCAGATTTCCGCGCGCGGCGCGCTGTGGGCGCATGCCTGGGCGATGTTCGTCGCGCATCCGTGGTTCGGCGTCGGCTGGGGCGAATTCGGCTGGGCACAGTTCGAGCAGCTGGCGCGCCTGGGCATCACCGTCGAGATGTCGCTGCACGCGCATAACGCCGTGCTGGACCTGCTGGCCAAGACCGGGATCGTCGGCACCGCCGGCGTCGCGCTGTTTCTGGCGGCCTGGCTATGGCGGGTGGTGCGCGCGAGGCTGTGGCGTGCCGATACGGCGGAACGCGCCCGCACGGCGGCGGCGCTGACGTGGCTGGCGATGCTGTGCGCGCATTCGATGCTCGAATATCCGCTGCACTACCTGTATTTCCTGCTGCCGTTCTGTTTCCTGCTGGGCTGGCTCGAGCCCGCCGCGCTGGCGGTCATGCGCATGCCGCGCGCGCTGGCCACGATGGGGCCCGCGGTGGCCGGCCTGGCCGCGGCCCTGGTGCTCGCGACGATGTGGCAGGACTACCGCCGCGTCGAGGCGCGCGAGTACGCCAGCCCCGCGCGGGTCGACACCTTGCCGGCGCCGAAGCTGTGGTTCGGCCAGCACGCGGAGGCGCACCGGGCCGAGCTCGCGCCCCTGTCTGCCGACGGCGCCGATGCGTGGCTGCCGCCGCATATCGCCGCGATCCGCCTGTTGCCCACCCCGACGGTGATCGCGCGCGGCGCCTGGCTGCTGGCGCTCAATGGCGAGCCGGAGCAGGGCCGGGAATGGCTCGAGCGGCTGCGCTACTACTATCGCGGCGACGAGGCCGCCCAGTTCGCCCGCGTCGCCGGCTATTGCGAGGGCGTCGACGCTGCCAGGCGGCCGCGCGAATTCTGCGAGTGGGTCCAGCGCCGCCGGGCCGCCACACCGATACCACGGTAGGGCGGTAGTCCGAAGGAGGAATGCCGCGCTGCCGCAAGCCGTGCGCGGCTTCGTTTCCGGAGAAGCGCCGCGCCGAGGCATTTCATCCGTCGGCACGATTTGTCACGCCAGTTCCGGCCCATAGACTCGCCCGGTGCCTGTGTCACACGGGAGAGACGAATGCGGACTGGCAAGCGAAGGATCCTGACGGTGGCTGTGCTGGGACTGGTGGCCATCATCACCACCGAGGTGCTGGCGCGCGCCGGCCTCGGCCTGGGCGATCCGCCGCTCTATCAGACCGATCCGGAAATCGAGTACCTGCTCAAGCCCAACCAGCGCGTGAAGCGCTTCGGCCATCGCTATGTGGTCAACCGCTACGGCATGCGCTCGGACGATTTCGAGCCGAAGAAAGGCGTGCCCGGGGAGCGGCGCGTGCTGGTGTTCGGCGATTCCGTCGTCAACGGCGGCGCGCAGGTCGACCAGGGGCGCCTCGCCACCGAGCAATTGCGGGTACGGCTGGGCCGGACCAGCCGGGTGGCGACCGTGGGCAATGTGGCGGCATTCAGCTGGGGGCCGGGCAACTGGCTCGCCTACGCGCGGCGCTTCGGTTTTCTCGACGCCGATACCGCGATCATCGTCGTCAACGGCGCCGACTATGGCGATGTGCCGACCTTCGCGCCGCTGCGGCCGGATACCCATCCCTCGCAACCGCCGCTGTCGGCGCTGGTGGAGGGCGCCACCCGTTATCTGCCCGCCTATCTCGGGCTGGATCAATCGTCCGGACCGGCGCGCGAATCGACCGATGCCGATCGCGCCGCCTCGCTGCGCGACCTGGCCGAACTGATCGTGATGGCCAGGAGGGCCGGCGTGCAGGTCCGGCTGGTACAGCACTACGAGCGCGACGAACTGGATGGCGCCGGCCTGCCCGCCGGCCTGCAGGCCTTCTCCCGGCTGTGCGAGGAATACGAGGTGCCGGTCGTCAGCATGCGCGACGCCGAGCGCCGCGCACGCGATGTGGCCTATCTCGATGACATCCACCTGAGCCCGGAAGGACAGGACCTGCTCGCCGACGCGCTGCTGGCCGCGGCCAATCTGCCCGCCGGCGGCCGCCACGTCGCCGCGTTCGGTCTGCGCCACTAGCGGGGCTGCGGGGACTGCGGGGAAGCAGGGAAGCGGGGAAGCGGGGAGGCGGGGAGGCGGGGAGGCGGGGAAGCGGGGCCGCCCGGCGTCGTGCGTGGGCTTGGCTGATTGCCCCTCTTGCGGGCCTCGGCGTGCCGCTCTTACTGCGCCACCCAATCCCCCGACTTGCCGCCATGCTTCTCCAGCAGGCGGATGCCGCCCATCACCATGCCGCGGTCGGCAGCTTTGCACATGTCGTAGATCGTCAGCAGCGCGACCTGCACGCCGGTCAGCGCTTCCATCTCGACGCCGGTCTGGCCGCGCGTCTCGGCGCGCACGGTGCAGTGCACGGAACTGCCCGCCTCGTCCAGCGCGAATTCGAGCGCGACCTTGGTCAGCGCCAGCGGATGGCAAAGCGGAATCAGGTCGGCGGTGCGTTTGGTGGCCATGATGCCGGCGATGCGAGCGATGCCGAGCACGTCGCCCTTCTTCGCGGTGCCGTCGCGCACCAGCGCGAAGGTTTCCGGCGCCATCGTGATGGAGCCGGTGGCGATCGCCACCCGGTGGGTGGCGTCCTTGACGCCGACATCCACCATATGCGCCTGGCCGGCGGTATCGAAGTGAGTGAGCTTGCTCATGATTGGCGTCGCAGGGTTGGCGTCGAACGGTTGGGGTCGAACGGTTGGGACCGAAGCGGGAGGGGATCGAAGGAAATCGCAGGAAATCCGGAAAGCAGGACGGCAGGGCAGGGGTGCCCGCCGGGCGCGGAACGGTCGCGCCAGGCCGCTATCATAGCAACATGCTGATTTTCCGCCCCGTCGCCCGGCGCGCTTCGCTCGCCGATCTTCGCGCCGATTCCCGCGCCGATTCCCGTGCCGATCCCGGAGCCGATCCCGGAGCCGATTTCGGTGCTGATCTCCGTGCCGATTTCGGTGCCGATGTCGAAGCCGATCTCGGTGCCGATCGCCGTGCCGATGCCCGTGCCGCCGGACGTTCACGCTCGGCGCCCGCATCGCGCCATGCCGGGCCCCGCCTTGCCGTGCTGCGTCGCCCGCTGGCGGCGCTGCTGATGCTGGCGCTGGCCACGCCGGCCTGGCCCCAGGCCGCATCGGCGCCGGCGGGCAAGGCGGTGCCGACGATCGCGCCGCCGTTGCTGGGCTTGCCGGGCGACGCCAGCGATCAGGTCTACGACAACCTGAACCGCAGCGTGAAGGCTGGGCAGAAGTCCGACTTCGGCCTGCGCAGCGGCAACCCGGTGGTCGAGAGCAACGGCATCCAGCTGCCGGACATGGGCGACCCGTCGACCGCGGCGCTGTCGCCCGATATGGAGAAGCGGCTGGGCGACCGCATCATGCGCGATATCCGCCGCGATCCGCAGTACGTCACCGATGCGCTGCTGGCCGATTATCTGAACGCGCTCGGCTACAAGCTGATCCAGGCCGCGCGCCGCCAGAACCTTGCAGGCACCACCGGCGGCGGCACCTTCGCCACCGGCTTCGAACTGTTTGCCGTACGCGATCGGACCATCAACGCGTTCGCGCTGCCCGGCGGCTATATCGGCGTGCATACCGGCCTGCTGGTGCAGTCGGACACCGAGTCGGAACTGGCGTCGGTGATCGGCCACGAGATCGGCCACGTCACGCAGCGGCATATCGCGCGCGGCATCACCAGCCAGGATCAGTCGATGTGGATCGCGCTGGCGTCGATGGTGCTGGCCGGGCTGGCCGCGACCCGCAGCCCCGACGCCGCGGCCGCGCTGGCGATGGGCGGGCAGGGCGCGGCGCTGGCCAACCAGCTGTCGTTCTCGCGCGGCGCCGAGCGCGAGGCCGATCGGGTCGGCTTCCAGATCCTGTCGGCGGCGGGCTTCGATCCGCAGGGCATGCCGGACTTCTTCCGCCGGCTGCAGCGCGTCACCGGCATCTCGGAAAGCTCGGTGCCGTCGTATGTGCGCACCCACCCGCTGACCTCCGAGCGGATCGCCGACATGCAGGACCGCGCCAGCCATCTGCCGGCGCGCAAGGTCGGCAGCACGCCCGAATACGAATTCGCGCGGGTGCGCGCGCGCATCCTGCAGGAAGCCAATCCCACCGATATCCAGAACGCGCGCGCCGCGCTGCAGGCCCAGTTGTCCAGCGCATCGCCGATGCGGCAGCCGGCGATCTACTACGGCATTGCGTTTGCCGAGCAGCGGCTGGGCCGGCTGGTGCAGGCGGAGCAGGCGCTGGCCGAGGCGCGCCGGCTGTACGGCAATATTCCCGGGGCGTCATCGGGCAGCCCGATGCTCGACGTGATGGCGATCGAGCTGGCGCGCGCGCAGGGCCGCGTGCCGGACGCGGTCCACCAGGCGTTGGCGTCGATGAAGACCTTCCCGCTGTCGCACGCGGTCGCGCTGTCGTATGCGGAGACGCTGCTGGGAGCCGGCCGTGCCGACGAGCTGGTGACGTTCCTGCGTTCACGCACCCGCGAGGAGAGCGCGCGCGCGGAATGGTGGGAGTTGCTGGCGCGCGCCTACGCGGCGCAGGGCAAGCGCGTGCAGCAGCATCAGGCGCTGGCCGAGAAGTACGCGCGCGACGGCGCCTATCAGGCCGCGATCGAGCAGCTGCAGATCGCGCGCAAGGCCGGCGACGGCGACTTCTATACGCTGTCCGAGGTCGATGCCCGGCTGCATCAGCTCGAGCGGCAGTATCGGGAAGAGCGGCAGGACAACAAGGGCATGCCGAACTGAGCCGCAGTCGCAGTCGCAGTCGCAGTCGCAGCCAAAGCCAAAGCCAAAGCCAAAGCCAAAGCCGAAGCCAAAGCCGAAGCCAAAGCGGCCCCCGCCGCCGCCGCGCGCGCCATCCCGCGCCTCAGCGGGACGGCGGCGGTTCCTGGGTCTGCTGCTGCGGTGCCGGCCGCGGCTGCCGCACGAAGCCGAAGCGCCGCGGCACCTCGGCCTCGGCGATCGGCTCGATCGGCAGATCGTGGCCGCCGAAGTGGAAGACGCCAAGGTCCGTGCCGCAGGCCTCGCCGTGCCAGTCGCAGCTGCTGCTGAACGCGTCGAGATCGTGGTCGTGCAGCAGCGCGGCATGAAGCGCGTTCCTGCCCTCGTTCCCGCCTTCGTTCCCGCCCTCATTCCCGCCCTCGATCTCGCCCTCGATCTCGCCCACCAGCACCACGTTGCCGTGCTCGTCGGCATGGCAGGACCGCGGCGTGAAGGCCCGCTGCGAGGTGGTGTGGAACTGTCCCTGGTGGAGCCGCACTACCCAGGGCGCATAGGCGAGCTCGACGAACACGCGCTGCGGCCCGTTCTGGAAGAACCAGGCGCCATGCTCGTCGCACACGTAGTTGCGTTCGATAAAGGCCACCAGCGCGGGATGCCGCAGCGGATCGCCGGACAGCCCATGCTGCTGCGCGTATTCGTTGCGGATGCGCCATTGCCCGCGCCGGTCCAGCGCGAGCCAGCCATAGCAGTAGGGGACATTGGGCCAGCGGGCCATCGCCTGCTTGACGATTTCGTCCATGCTCGTCTCCTGTTGAACTCCTTGGCTGCGCGGCTTGCGGCCTCGTTGCAGTACGCCCGCCCGTAGCAGGCCGACAGAAGGGCCGCACCAGGCCCGCAGCAGGCCTGCACCAGGCCCGCAATACGCCCGCTATACGCCCGCTATACGCCGCAATACACTACGTTCCCAGCGTAGACCCTGTCAGCCCAGGCTATCGAAGAATCGCAGCACGCGCGCCGGCAGCCAGTCGGTATGGCCGCCGCCCGGCAGCAGCGACGACAGCGGCAGATGGCGCCGCCAGTCGCGCGGCGGCGCCAGGAAGCCGACGTGCCCGCCATGCTCGGGCTGGTCCAGCAGCACCTGCCCGCTGACGTCACGCGCGCCCGGCAGATAGTGCGCCGGCAGGAAGGGATCGTTGCGCGCGTTCAGCACCAGCGTCGGCACCGCGATATGGCGCAGCACCGGCTTGCTGGCGGCGCGCGCCCAGTAGTCGTCGGTATCGCGAAAGCCGTGCAGCGGGGCCGTGACCACGTTGTCGAAGGCATAGAGGTCGCGGCTGGCCAGCAGCGCGGCGCGGTCGAACAGGCCAGGGTACTGGGCCAGCTTGTCCAGCGACTTGCGCTTGAGCGTCTGCAGGAACATCTGCGTATAGACGCGGTTGAAGCCGCGCGACAGCGCCGCGCCGCCGCCCGCAAGATCGAGCGGCGCCGACACCGAGGCGGCGCCGGCAAGGAAACCGGCGCTCGACTGGGCCTCGCCCAGATAGCGCAGCAGCGCATTGCCGCCCAGCGAGATGCCGAGCGCATACAGCCGCCGGCCATCGGCCGCATGCCGCTCGCGCAGCCGCCGCAGCACCCAGTCGATCTCGACGTAGTCGCCGGAATGATAGAAGCGCGGCGCCAGGTTCAGCTCGCCGGAGCAGCCGCGGAAATGCGGGATCACGCCCTGCCAGCCGCGCTCGCGCAGCGCCGCCATCATCGACTGCGCGTAGTGGCTGGTCGAGTTGCCCTCCAGCCCGTGGAACAGCACCAGCAGCGGCGTGCCGGGCGCGACCGGGTGCGTGGTCCAGTCCAGGTCGATGAAGTCGCCGTCGGGCGTGTCCCAGCGTTCGCGGCGAAAGCTCACGCGCGGCCGGCGCGTCAGCCTCGCTGGGATGATGGTCTGGCTATGGCCGTCGCGCAGCCACCATGGCATGCGCGCGTGGGCGTCGAAACCGTGCGGGTCGGCCAGCGGCGAGGGCGGATGCCGGAGCAGGTCGGCGGGGCGGGACATGACGGCGGGTGGTCGGATGCCGGGCGTTTCCCCGGCCGGTTCAGTGCAGGGCCTGCTTGGCCGTCGCGGTCGAGATCGTGACCTGCGCGGCGTTGGCCGGGCTGCAATGGATATGTGCCAGGCGCCAGCCCTCGTGGTTCTGCAGCAGCACGTAGGTGGTGTGCACGTACAGGTCGGCCTCGACGCGGTCGGTGGCGAAGCGCAGCGCCTCGGTGACGTCGAAGATGGAGACGCCCAGCGTCGAATGGCTGCTGCTTTCCAGCACGTCGATCAGCACCGGCTGGCGGTCCAGCAGCTGCAGGAAGGCCTGGCGCAGATGATCGTGGCCGATCAGCCGCTGGCCGTCGGGCATCACGCAGGTGATCGAATCCTCGTCCAGCCACAGCTTCAGCGCGCCTTCGGCATCGCGCAGCTTCAATGCCTCGCGAAAGGCTTCCAGGATGTCTTCGGCGGAATCGAACAGGCGGGCGAAGCGAGGCATGGCGGGATCGGTCGGTGGGCCCTGCCGGCAGGCCGGGCCATGAATCGAAGCCGTCCCGGTCGCCGGTGTCTGGCGGTGTGGGCGGGGACGGCCATCGCGGGTCAATCAACGGCGCGCCGGACGCGCCTGGCGGCGCCGGGTCGGCGCACGCGGTTCAGCTATTCGCAGTTCAGCTATTCAGTCAGCGGTGGTTCCATCAGGGCCGGTGCAGCAGCTTGCGCAGTTCCACGAAGACCATTTCGGGCTCGATCTCCCGCAAGCAGCGCAGATGGCCGAGCGGACATTCGCGCTGGAAACACGGGCTGCACTCGAGCTGGAGCCACATGATACTCGCTGCCTGTGACAGCGGGGGCGTATGGCGCGGATCGCTGGAGCCGAATACCGCGACCTGCGGCCGGTTTAGCGCGGCGGCCACGTGCATCAGGCCGGAGTCGTTGCAGACCGCCGCCTCGGACAGTGCCAGCAGGTCGACCGCGTCGTCCAGCGAGGTCTGGCCGCACAGATTGCGCACGAAGGGCGCGCCGGCGCAGATCTCGGCGGCGATCTCGCCGTCCTTGGCCGAGCCCAGCGTCACGATCTGCGCGTACGGGTACGAGCGGCGCAGCATCTGCGCCAGCTCGGCGAAATGCGCGGCGGGCCAGCGCTTGGCCGGACCGTATTCGGCGCCCGGGCAGAAGGCGATCAGCCGGGTCTGCGGCGCGATGTCGAAGCGCTCGGCGGTCTTGACCACGCGCGCCGGATCGACGCGCAGCCGCGGCTCGGGTAGGCCCTCGGGCAGCCGCGCGCCGGGTTTGAGCGCCAGCCGCGCATAGTGCTCGACCATCGGCGGACGCTTGTCCTTCGGCGGATTGGCGTGGCGGATGTTGAGCAGGCCGAAGCGCGCCTCGCCGCGATAGCCGACCCGCAGCGGAATGCCGGCCAGCCACGGGATCAGCGCGGACTTCAGCGAGTTGGGCAGCACGTAGGCGACGTCGTAGCCTTCGTTCTTCAGCTGCTGGGCGAACATCAGCCGCGCCGACAGCTGCAGCTTGCCGTGCGCCAGGTCGCTGGGAAACACGCGCCCGATCTCGGGCATGCGCGCGAGGACGGGCGCGACCCATTTCGGCGCGAGCGCATCGATGGCCAGACGCGGATGGCGTTGCTTGAGCAGCGCGAACAGCGGCTGCGCCATCAGGGCGTCGCCGATCCAGTTGGGCGCGATGACGAGGGCTTTGTTCATAAGCAAGGCGCCGCCGTGCCGCCCGGGAGGTGACCGGGGCGGCAGAGCGGCGAGAGCGAAACGGGGCGTTCGGCGCCGGCGGGCGAAGCGGCCCCTGCCGGTAAGGCGGCCGGGGCCGGCGCTGGTTGCGGCGCGGGCGCGGCCACGCCAGCGTGGCCGCGCGCGGGAACGGACGAGCGGGCGATCAGTGGTGGCCCTTGAGCACGGTGCCCGGCTTGAGCTGGTAGACGGTGCCGCAGTACGGGCACTTGGCCTGGCCGGTGTCCGCCACATCGAGGAACACGCGCGGATGGTAGTTCCAGGTCGGCGTATTGGGCGTGGGGCAGTGCAGCGGAAGGTCTTCGGCGCCGATTTCGACGACGTTTGCGGTTTGCGTCATGGTGTTGCGGGGTCAGTCTTGTCAGGGGAGGGTTCTGGCTCGTGCTGCGGCGGGGCCCGGCGCCTTGGGCGGCCGGGCCGCCGGCATCAGACCAGGGTCAGCCAGTGCTGGTATTTCTCGTTGGTGCCGCCGACGGCGGCGAAGAACGCGTCCTGGATCTGCTTGGTGATCGGGCCGCGGCGGCCTTCGCCGATGACGCGGTCATCGAGCTCGCGGATCGGCGTGACTTCGGCCGCGGTGCCGGTGAAGAAGGCCTCGTCGCTGCAATAGACCTCGTCGCGGGTGATGCGCTTCTCGCGGACTTCGATGCCCAGGTCGCGCGCGATCGTCAGCGTCGCGTCGCGGGTGATGCCATCCAGGCAGGAGGCCAGGTCCGGAGTGTAGATCACGCCGTTGCGCACGATGAAGACGTTCTCGCCGGAGCCCTCGCTGACATAGCCGTCGGTGTCGAGCAGCAGCGCCTCGTCGTAGCCGAGGCTGGTCGCCTCCTGGTTGGCCAGGATCGAGTTGATGTAGTAGCCGCTGGCCTTGGCGCGCACCAGCGACACGTTGACGTGATGGCGGGTGAACGAGGACGTCTTGACGCGGATGCCGCGCTCCATGCCTTCCTCGCCCAGGTAGGCGCCCCAGGGCCAGGCGGCGATCGCCACGTGGATCGTGTTGCCGCGCGCGGAGACGCCGAGCTTTTCCGAGCCGATCCAGACCAGCGGGCGGATGTAGCAGGACTCGAGCTGGTTGGCCTTGACCACCTCGCGCTGCGCCGCCTCCAGGGTCGCCTGATCGAACGGGATCTCCATCTGGAAGATCTTGGCGGAGTTGAACAGCCGGCGGGTGTGCTCCTTGAGCCGGAAGATCGCGGTGCCGGCCGGGGTCTTGTAGGCGCGCACGCCCTCGAATACGCCCATGCCGTAGTGCAGGGTATGGGTCAGCACGTGGATCTTGGCATCGCGCCAATCGATCAACTTGCCATCCATCCAGATCTTTCCGTCACGATCGGCCATCGACATGCTCGTCTCCCGCAAAAACGTCAAAAAGGTGCAAAGGCGACATTGTAAGCCCCGGCACACCCCGTGCCAACGCGGCGAGGCGGCGGTATGGCGCCGCCAGGCTGGGGATCGGGGCCGATCCAGTGGCCGTGGTGCCGGGCTTATATCGGCACGGCATACGCTCAAGCGAACTCAATCGTTTGGAAAGTGGCGATTCATTGGTATCGTACTTGCTTTGGAATCCGGCCCCCGCAGCGCATGCAGGCAGCGGGCCGCGCCGGCCGAGCCGTTTTTGGCTCTGTTCCTGCCTTTCCATCCTGGTATTTCGATTCCTGCCGCCATGACCCGCACTTCGACCCGCCGCCTCGTGACCCGTCTTGCCGCCACTCTGGCCAGCCTGGGCAGCCTCGCCTGCCTGTCGTTGGCTCCGTCCGCGCACGCCCAGGGTCCGGCCAACTGGCCCGACAACAAGCCGATCACGATCCTGATGGGCTTTACCGCTGGCTCGGGCGTCGACATGGTCGGCCGCACATTGCAGGACTCGCTGCAGAAGTCGCTCAAGACCACGATCCTGTACGACTACCGGCCGGGCGCCGGCGGCAACGTGGCCTCCGAAGTGGTCGCCCACGCCAAGCCGGACGGCTATACGCTGCTGCTGGGCACCGCCGCCACCCATGGCATCAACCCGGCGCTGTACAAGAACCTGCCGTTCGATGCCGAGGCGGACTTCACGCCGATCGCCCCGCTGGTCGAGGTGTCCAACGTGCTGACCGTCAATCCGGCGGTGATCGACGTCAAGTCGGTCAAGGAATTCATCGAGAAGGTCAAGGCCAATCCGGGCAAGTACAACTACGCGTCCACCGGCAACGGCACCGGCACGCATCTGGCTTTCGCGGAATTCAACGCGCGCGCGGGCCTCGACATGGTCCACGTGCCGTACAAGGGCGGCCCGGACGCGCTGCAGGCGGTGCTCAAGGGCGAGGTCTGCTGCATCTTCAACCAGGTGCAGAGCGTGCTGCCGCAATACCGCGCCGGCAAGGTGCGCCTGCTCGGGGTAACCACCGCCAAGCGCGTGCCGGTGATCCCCGACGTGCCGACCATCGCCGAGAGCGGCGTGCCGAACTACAACAGCACGATCTGGTTCGGCTTCTTCGGACCCAAGGGGCTGGACCCGCAGATCGCCCGCAAGGTCAACGAGGCCGTGCGCGTCGCGCTGGAAAACCCGGCGGTGCGCCAGAAGCTGGTCGAGGCGGGGAACACGCCGCGCGTCGAGACCGTCGACCAGTTCCGCGCCACGGTGAAGGCCGACCGCCAGAAGTGGGCGAACGTCGTCAAGACGGTGGGGGCGTCGATCGACTGAGATGGATTGGGATCGCCTGGCGGCACCGCCGCCGGTCGGCCCCGCCAGGCAGCAGCCCCGGTCAGGGTCCGGGGCGCCGGCACCTGCCCGCCATGTGCCCGCCATGTCCCGGCCATGCACACGGCATGTGCCGGCCACGTTCTGCAGGCGTGCCGCCTCAGATCCCCTGTCCTCCCGACACCTCGATCCGCTGGGCGTTGACCCAGCGGTGGCTCTCCGACAGCAGGCCCGCAATCATCGGCCCGATATCGTCGGGCACGCCGGCGCGGCCCAGCGCGGTCATCTCGGCGAACAGCTTGTTGATCTCCGGGTTGTCGCGCACGGCGCCGCCGCCAAAGTCTGTTTCGATCGCGCCCGGCGCCACGGTATTGACCGCGATGCCGCGCGCGCCCAGTTCCTTCGCCATATACCGGGTCAGCACTTCCACCGCGCCCTTGACGGCGGCGTACGCGGCGTAGCCGGGGAAGGACACCCGCGTCAGCCCGCTGGACAGGTTCACGATGCGCCCGCCGTCGGCGATCAGCGGCAGCAGCGTCTGCGTCAGGAAAAAGACGCCCTTGAAGTGCACATTGACCAGCGCGTCGAACTGCGCTTCCGTGGTGTCGCCGATCAACGCATAGTCGCCGTGGCCGGCGTTGTTGACCAGATGGTCGAAGGTGTCGCGCTGCCATGTCTGGCGCAGGGCGGCGCGCAGCGTTTGCGCGAAGGCCGCGAAGCTGCCGACGTCCCCGGTGTCGAGCTGCAGCGCACAGGCCTTGCGCCCCAGTGCTTCGATCTCGGCGACGACGGCGTTCGCCTCGTCGGCCCGGCGCTGGTAGGTCACGATGACATCCCCGCCGCTGCGGGCGATGCTCAGGGCGGTGGCTCGGCCCAGCCCGCGGCTGGCGCCCGTCACGAGGGCAATTCTGGTCATGGCGATCACTCCTTGGTTCGGTGGATGGTGCTTCGAATTATTGGAGTTCCGACGCCAATAGTCTTAGCCAATTCCTCCCGCTTTCTTGCCTGAATCTCCGAGCCGGCTCGCCGTCGCCGGAGGGCAGCGCTATGCTGCGTCCATGAACGCCGACCTGCTCGATGCCGTCCGCCGGTACACGGACGCCTACGCCGACCCCGAGGGCCTTGCCCAAACGCCCGTGCCCGGCCTGACCACGATCAGGGCGACCGCGCCCAGCGGACTGCTCCATGCCATCGCGCGGCCGCTGGTCTGCCTGGTGCTTCAGGGCAGCAAGCAGGTCACCATGGGCACGCAGACCTTCACCTTCGAGGCGGGCGACTCGCTGCTGATCACCGCCGACGTGCCGACCGTCAGCCAGGTCACGCGGGCCAGCCCCGAAGCGCCGTATCTCTCGCTGGTGCTGGACCTCGAGCCGGCCGTGATCGCGGACCTCGCCACGCAGATGCAGAGCCTGCCGGCGGCCGATGGCGGGGCGGTGCGGTACCAGCCGACCGAGGCCGAGGTCGCCGACGCCGCGCTGCGGCTGATGCGCCTGTTCGAGCGGCCGGAAGCGGTGCCGGTACTCCATGCACAGCGCGTACGGGAGTTGCACTACTGGCTGCTGGCCGGCCGGCATGGCGCGGCCATCCGCGAACTGGGATGGCCGGAAGGCAATGCACGGCGCGTGGCGCGCGCCGTGGCGGTGCTGCGCGAGGAGTTCACCAGGCCATTGCCGATGGCGCGGCTCGCCGGCGTCGCCGGCATGAGCCCATCGTCGTTCTACCAGCACTTCCGCGCGGTCACGTCGCTGTCGCCATTGCAATTCCAGAAGCAGCTGCGACTGATCGAAGCGCGCCGCCTGATGCTGGCCGACGGCATGACGGCCAGCAGTGCCGCCTTTGCCGTGGGCTACGAAAGCGTGCCGCAGTTCACGCGCGAATACCGCCGCCTGTTCGGCATGCCGCCGGCAAAAGATGCGGAGGCCATGCGCAGCGCGGTACTGAACGAAGCCAGAGGCAACGACGAGGCAATTTCGGCGCACCGGTCGGTCAAGCGGCTGAAGGGCGTTGTGCCGAAACCGGGCAGACCCGTTTCGGTCGATGACATGAACGCGGCAATCGCGGAACTGGGCGCGTCGGCGGGGGACCGGAATTGATGCCCTCGTCCCCGTCCCGTACGGCCAAAGAGTGCGCGTGATTGCTGTCCGCCCGCATCATTTAAGCGCCCACTTACCCAATTCCCGCCAGGCCCTATAATGGCGCCTTACCCGCCGCGCTCGCGGCGGGGTGTCCGGCGATGCCGGCGCGGCGCGTGGATCGCCGTCGCGCGATCGGCCGGAATCCTCACCGCGTCCGCTCCATGACATCCCCTCGGCCCCCGGCCTGGCTGCGCCTTTGGCATCGTGCCACGCAAGGCGTCCTGCACCATTTCTGGACCCGCTTTCCGCCCGCCGAGCGCACCGGCTTCCTGGCCGGCGCGCGCCGTTTCGCGCCGTCGCTGCCGGCGACCTTCTCGTGGGGGCTGGTGACCGGCGTCGCCATGAGCAAGTCGGTGATGACGGTGCCCGAGGCGATCGGCATGAGCCTGCTGGTCTACGCCGGCTCGGCCCAGCTGGCGGTGCTGCCGTTGTTCGCCGCCGGCATGCCGCTGTGGACGATCTGGCTGACCGCCGCCGTGGTCAATCTGCGCTTCGTGATCTTCAGCGCCGCGCTGCAGCCGCACTTCAGCTATCTGCCGCTGTGGCGCCGGACGCTGCTCGGGTCGTTCAACGGCGACCTGCATTTCGTCTTCTTCATGCAGCGCTACCAGGCGCCGGGCTACGAGCCCGGCAAGGAAGGCTATTTCTGGGGCATGGCGCTGACCAACTTCGTGATGTGGCAGGTCTCGTCGCTGGCCGGCATCCTGCTGGCCAGCCTGTTTCCCGACAGCTGGGGGCTGGCGCTGGCCGGCACGCTGGCGCTGATCCCGGTGATGGTGTCGACGATCAATTCCCGCTCGACGCTGATGGCGGTCGCGGTGTCGGCGGTGCTGGCGCTGTTCTTCTTCGACCTGCCGTACCGGCTCGGGCTGGTGGTGGCGGTGGCGGGGGCGATCGCGGCCGGCATGGCGAGCGACCAGATGGCGGCCCGCGCCACGCTGCGCGGCATCGAAAACAAGCGGCGGCGCGACAAGGCCGCCGGCACGGTCAACATGAACCTCGGCAAGGACGCTGGCACTCGGGCCAGCCATGCCGCGTCGTCGGCGGAGGACAAGGCATGAGCCATTGGCAGATCTGGATCGCGCTGATCGGCATGGCGGTGGTGACCATCGTCACGCGCGCCCTGTTCCTGATGGCCGGCGAGCACGTCAGCCTGCCCGACCGCCTGCAGCGGGCGCTACGCTACGCGCCCGCCGCCGCGCTGGCCGCCATCATCCTGCCCGACCTGATGACCTGGCAGGGCCATTTCACCGTCGGCCTGGAAAACTACAAGCTGATCGCCGGCATCGCCGCGGCGCTGTTCTACCTCGCCACCCGCAAGATGCTCGGCATGATCGCGGTCGGCATGGCGGTCTATACGGCGCTGCGGTTGCTGGCGTAGCCGTCAGGCAGGCCTAAGGCAGGCGTCGGGCAGCATCGGGCAGCATCGGGCAGCCTCGGCCAGCCATCGGGCAGCCATCGGGCAGCCTCGGGCAGACGTCGGGCAGACGTCGGGCAGGCACTGGGCAGGCGCTGGGCAGACGTCAGCCGCCCCCATCGGGCGCGGCCCGCGGCGCCTTCAGCGTGGCGCTCAGTTGCGTCAGCAGGTGCGAAAGCTGCGCCTGGCTGTTGGTGCCGGTCTTGATGAACACCGACTTCAGCTGCGTGCGGCTGGTCTCGCGGCCGATCTGCAACTGCTCGCAGGCCTCGGGCAGCCCGATGCCGGTGGTCAGCAGCGTCGCCAGCCGCATTTCGGCCGGCGTCAGCCCGTAGAGATCGCGCAGCACCTGCGGCAGCAGCGGGGAGCTGCCGCGGGCGTCGTGGATCGCGACCAGCGCGGCCGGCTGCTGCCAGGCCTGCCCCATCGCGTGCGACGGCGGCAGCGGCAGCACGATGACCTGGGCGCGGGCGCCCTGGCGCGACTGCGCCGTCGCCGCCTGGGCCGGCACCGGCGCGTTGGCGTCGCAAGCGGCGCGGACCATCGCCGTGAACGGGCGCGACAGCTTCCATTCGTCGCCCGTGCCGGCGCCAGTACCGGTGCGCGGCGCGGCCGGATTCGGCACCAGGCGGCGCACCCAGGCCTCGCCCTCGCTGTTGTGCAGCAGCACGCGCGCGTCGGCCGTCAAGACGATCACGCCGAAGGCCAGCTGGTCCAGCAGCTGCATCGACATGCGCTGCAGCGCGGTCAGCGCGCTGGTGCGTTCGCGCAGGGCCATCGCCTGGCGGATATGCGGAATCGCCCAGTCCAGCGCCCGCGCGTCCTCGTACGCAAACAGCGGCCCATCGACTGGCCGCTGCAGCGAGAAATAGACCTCGTAGTAGGGCTGGCGATCGACCAGGCAGGCCATCACCGAGCCCATGCCGTAGCGGTGCAGGAAGTCGCCGTAGAAGGGATGCCGCGCGATGGTGCCCGCACCCAGCTCGCGCGCATCGATGTACCAGCCGCCGACCGGCATCCGCGGCGCGAAGGATCGTCCCGGGTCCAGCGCCTGAAAGGTCTGCTGGTACGCCTGAGCCAGGCCTTCGACCGGATTGGCCAGCTCGGTCACCGACATGCGGTCATTGCGCCTGTCCAGTACGACCATGCCCATCTGGGTGCTGCCGCTCGCGCGGCGCAGGTTCTGCAGGCTGCGCTGCCACGCCTGCGGATCGACGATGCCCTCGTAGAGCCCGCGGATCGTGTCGTGGATGTCGCTGTCGTTCATTGCCGCCTCCGCATCGACGCGATGGCGCGGCAGGCGGCGGGCGGCACGTGCAAAGGCTGGCGCCGCCCATGGTCTGCGCCATGGACTTCCCGTTGGTTCATCGACTACCCCTGGTTCCGACGACAAAGCAATGCGCCGCCAGGCTCTTGCGACGGCCCGGTCGGCTTCGACCTTCTTTCTTCTTTCTTCTTGATTGGGACGGCTTCTCGATGGCGGCGCCCGAGGGCGCCTGCGGTGGCCGAGAAGCTATGGTACGGGTTTGACGCGTGGCCGTCAGCAGGATGTGATGAGGGTTTCACCTGCCTTTGTGCGCTGGGCGTCGCAACCCCGTTGCAATTGCGCAAAAGGGGGTCCCCGTTCAGGTAAAATGCCGGTTTTTCCGATCTTTCCCGCAAGAGCCATGACCTCTGTCCTGCGTCTATCCGACCTGATTTCCCAAGGCAAACTGTCCGGCAAGCGTGTGTTCATCCGCGCCGACCTCAACGTGCCGCAGGACGACGCCGGCCATATCACCGAGGACACCCGCATCCGCGCCTCCGTGCCCGCCATCGAGGCCTGCCTGGCCGCCGGCGCCGCCGTGATGGTGACCTCCCACCTGGGCCGCCCGACCGAGGGCGAATTCAAGCCGGCCGATTCGCTGGCGCCGATCGGCAAGCGCCTGTCGGAACTGCTGGGCAAGGACGTCAAGCTGGTGCAGAACTGGGTCGACGGCGTCGAGGTCGCGCCCGGCCAGGTGGTGCTGCTTGAGAACTGCCGCGTCAACAAGGGCGAGAAGAAGAACAGCGACGAGCTGGCGCAGAAGATGGCCAAGCTCTGCGATATCTACGTCAACGACGCCTTCGGCACCGCGCACCGCGCCGAGGCCACCACCCACGGCATCGCCAAGTACGCGCCGATCGCCTGTGCCGGCCCGCTGCTGGCCGCCGAGATCGACGCGCTGGGCAAGGCGCTGGGCCAGCCGGCCCGGCCGCTGGTGGCGATCGTCGCGGGCTCGAAGGTCTCGACCAAGCTGACCATCCTGAAGTCGCTGGCCGACAAGGTCGACAACCTGGTGGTTGGCGGCGGCATCGCGAACACCTTCATGCTGGCCGCCGGCCTGAAGATCGGCAAGTCGCTGGCCGAGCCGGACTTGGCCGCCGAAGCCAAGGCCATCATCGACATCATGGCAGCCCGCGGCGCCTCGGTGCCGATCCCGGTCGACGTGGTCTGCGCCAAGGAGTTCAGCGCCAACGCCGCGGCCACCGTCAAGGATGTCAAGGACGTGGCCGACGACGACATGATTCTCGACATCGGTCCGCGCACCGCGGCGATGCTGGCCGAGCAGCTGAAGGCCGCCGGCACCATCGTCTGGAACGGCCCGGTCGGCGTGTTCGAATTCGACCAGTTCGGCAACGGCACCAAGGTGCTGGCCGAAGCGATTGCCGAATCGAAGGCCTTCTCGATCGCCGGCGGCGGCGACACGCTGGCCGCCATCGCCAAATACGGCATCGCGGACCGGGTCGGCTATATCTCGACCGGTGGCGGCGCCTTCCTCGAATTCCTCGAAGGCAAGAAGCTGCCGGCCTTCGAAGTCCTGGAGCAGCGCGCCGCGGGCTGAGCGCCGGACCCGGCCGCCCGCCGTTCACCGGACGCGGGACGCGGCCGCAGCTGCAGCGCTCGCCGGCGACCCGCCGGCAACCCGCCGCGACACGCTAAGGACAAGGAAACCAGATGACCCGTTCGACCAAGATCGTCGCCACCATCGGCCCCGCTTCCAGCACGCTCGAGATGCTGACCCGCATGATTGCGGCCGGGGTCGACGTGGTGCGGCTCAATTTCTCGCACGGCGTGGCCGAAGACCACCTCGAGCGCGCGCGCCTGGTGCGCGAGGCCGCTCAGGCCTGCGGCCGCGAGGTGGCGATCATGGCCGACCTGCAGGGGCCGAAGATCCGCGTCGGCAAGTTCGAGCACGGCAAGGTCACGCTGAAGGCGGGCGACCCCTTCGTGCTGGACGCCGGCTGCAAGCTCGGCAACCAGGAGCGCGCGGGCCTCGACTACCAGGACCTGCCGCGCGATGTCGGCCCCGGGGACCTGCTGCTGCTCAATGACGGACTGATCGTGCTGGGCGTCGACCGCGTGATCGGCAACGAGATCTTCACTACCGTCAAGGTCGGCGGCGACCTGTCCAACAACAAGGGCATCAACCGCCAGGGCGGCGGCCTGTCGGCGCCGGCGCTGACGGCCAAGGACATGGAAGACATCAAGACCGCGATGGCGCTGGGCGCCGACTATATCGCGGTCAGCTTCCCGAAGAATGCCACCGACATGGAAATGGCGCGCCAGCTCGCCGCCGTGGCGGGCCAGCAGTTCGGCCACAAGGCGCGGATGATCGCCAAGATCGAGCGGGCCGAGGCGATCCGGCCGGGCGTGCTGGAGGAAATCCTCGCGGCCTCGGACGGCATCATGGTGGCGCGCGGCGACCTGGCCGTGGAAGTGGGCAACGCCGCGGTGCCAGCGCTGCAGAAACGGATGATCCGGCTCGCGCGCGAGGCCAACAAGCTGACCATCACCGCCACGCAGATGATGGAAAGCATGATCGTCAACCCGGTGCCGACCCGCGCCGAGGTGTCGGACGTCGCCAACGCCGTGCTCGACGGCACCGATGCCGTGATGCTGTCGGCCGAGACCGCCGCCGGCCGCTATCCGGTCGAGACCGTCGAGGCGATGGCCGCGGTCTGCGTCGAGGCCGAGAAGTCCGAAGTGGTCCAGCTCGACACCGACTTCCTGAACCAGACCTTTACCCGCATCGACCAGTCGATCGCGATGGGCGCGCTGTTCACCGCCTATCATCTGCAAGTGAAGGCCATCGCCGCGCTGACCGACTCGGGCGCGACCGCCTTGTGGATGAGCCGTCACCGCATCCATGTGCCGATCTACGCGATGACGCCGAACCTGGCCTCGCAGCGCAAGATGCAGCTGTATCGCAACGTGGTGCCGCTGCCGCTGGAATCGAGCACCGACCGCGACACCGCGCTGGAACAGGCCGAGGAGCTGCTGCTCGCCAAGGGCGTGGTGCAGCGCGGCGATTTCATCGTGTTGACGGTCGGCGAGCCGATGGGGCAGCCGGGCGGCACCAATACGCTGAAGATCGTCCGGGTCGGGCTGTGACGGAGAGCTTGATGCCGAGCCTGGGGCTGACCATGAGGCCGACCACAAGGGCGACCACAAGGGCGACCACAAGGCCGACCATCAAGCGGGAGGCGATGCCGATGACGCGAACCATGACGCAAACCATGATGGCGAGCACGGTGCGCTGGGGAACACAGCCCGGTGCCGCGCCCCACGGAAACTTGCCACGATAGCGGCGGACCGTGGCGACAGCCCGGCAGCCCGAAGAACATCCCAATACCGAGAACCCCATTCTTTTCTTAGGAGTCTGACATGCCACTCGTTTCGATGCGCCAGTTGCTCGACCACGCCGCCGAGAACGGCTACGGTCTGCCGGCATTCAACGTCAACAACCTGGAGCAGGTCCAGGCCATCATGCAGGCCGCCGACGAAGTGAATGCGCCGGTGATCATGCAGGCTTCCGCGGGCGCCCGCAAATATGCCGGCGAACACTTCCTGCGCCACCTGATCGAGGCCGCGGTCGAAGCCTATCCGCACATCCCGGTCGTGATGCACCAGGACCACGGCCAGTCGCCGGCGATCTGCCAGGGCGCGATCGACCTGGGCTTCTCGTCGGTGATGATGGACGGCTCGCTGCGCGAAGACGGCAAGACCCCGGCCGAGTACGAGTACAACGTCGAGGTGACCCGCAAGGTCGTCCAGATGGCCCACGCCGTCGGCGTGACCGTCGAGGGCGAACTGGGCTGCCTGGGCTCGCTGGAAACCGGTGAGGCCGGCGAGGAAGACGGCATCGGCGCCGAAGGCAAGCTCGACCACTCGATGCTGCTGACCGACCCCGAGCAGGCCGCCGACTTCGTCAAGGCGACCCAGCTGGACGCGCTGGCGATCGCCATCGGCACCTCGCACGGCGCGTACAAGTTCACCCGCAAGCCGACCGGCGACATCCTGGCGATCAGCCGCATCAAGGAAATCCACGCCCGCATCCCCAACACCCATCTGGTGATGCACGGCTCGTCGTCGGTCCCGCAGGAACTGCTGGAAGAAATCCGCAAGTTCGGCGGCGACATGAAGGAAACCTACGGCGTGCCCGTCGAGGAAATCCAGGAAGCGATCAAGTACGGCGTGCGCAAGATCAATATCGACACCGATATCCGTCTGGCCATGACCGGCGCGATCCGCCGCTTCTTCGTCGAGAACCCGAGCAAGTTCGACCCGCGCGAATACCTGAAGCCGGCCCGCGAGGCCGCCAAGCAGGTCTGCAAGGCGCGCTATGTCGCGTTCGGCTGCGAAGGCCAGGCCGGCAAGATCAAGCCGATCGCGCTGAAGGACATCGCCGAGCAGTACAAGTCGGGCAAGCTGTCGCAGGTGGTGCAGTAAGCCGTGCATCAGGCCATGCGGCAAGCGGTGCATTGAGCCGTCGCGGCCCGGCCTTCAGCGCATGAGGGCCGGGCCATGGCCGACGCCATGGCGTGGCCAGTGCATCGACCGATGGGGCTTCGCGACTGCACGAAGCCCCTCATTGTTTCTCCCTCTCTCCGGCTCGCCGACCTATTTCTATGTCTGACGCTCTCTATCAGTCCTCCATCCGCTCGCTGCCGCTGCTCGGCCATGGCAAGGTGCGCGACAACTATGCCGTCGGCGACGACAAGCTGCTGATCGTGACGACCGATCGCCTGTCGGCGTTCGACGTGATCCTCGGCGAGCCGATCCCGGGCAAGGGCCGCGTGCTGAACCAGATGGCCAACTTCTGGTTCCGGAAGCTGGCCCATATCGTGCCGAACCACGAGACCGGCATCGCCGCCGAGACCGTGGTGCAGCCGGACGAAGTCGCGCAGGTGCGCGGCCGCGCGGTGGTGGTCAAGCGTCTGAAGCCGATCCTGGTCGAGGCCGTGGTGCGCGGCTATCTGGCCGGTTCCGGCTGGAAGGATTACCAGGCGACCGGCCGCGTCTGCGGCATCGAGCTGCCGGCGGGCCTGCAGAACGCGCAGAAGCTGCCCGAGCCGATCTTCACGCCGGCGGCCAAGGCCGAGATGGGCGAGCACGACGAGAACATCAGCTTCGCCGAGGTCGAGGCGCGCATCGGCAAGGAGCTGGCCGCGCAGATGCGCGACATCTCGATCCGCCTGTACAAGGAAGCGGCCGACTACGCCGCCACGCGCGGCATCATCATCGCCGACACGAAGTTCGAGTTCGGCCTGGACGAGAACGGCACGCTGACGCTGATGGACGAGGTGCTGACCGCCGATTCGTCGCGCTTCTGGCCGGCCGACTCCTACCAGGTGGGCACCAACCCGCCGTCGTTCGACAAGCAGTTCGTGCGCGACTGGCTCGAGGCGGTGCGCATCGACGGCAAGCCGTGGCCGAAGACCGCGCCGGCGCCGGCCCTGCCGGCCGAGGTGATCGAGAAGACCGCGGCCAAGTACCGCGAGGCGCTGACCCGGCTGACCGGGCAGGAACTGCAATAACCGGGCGGCCGCCGGCACGCCACGCAAGCAAGGATTGGAAGTGAGCCAGACAAACAAGCCGCTGGTCGGCGTCGTGATGGGCAGCAGCTCGGACTGGGACGTGATGCAGCACGCCGTGGCGATGCTGAAGGATTTTGGCGTCCCGTTCGAGGCCCAGGTGGTATCGGCGCACCGGATGGCCGACGAGATGTTCCGCTACGCCGAGACGGCGCGCGCGCGCGGACTGCGCGCGATCATCGCCGGCGCCGGCGGTGCCGCGCACCTGCCGGGCATGATCGCGGCCAAGACCATCGTGCCGGTGTTCGGCGTGCCGGTGCCGTCCAAATACCTGCGCGGCGAGGATTCGCTGCTGTCGATCGTGCAGATGCCCAAGGGCGTGCCGGTCGCCACCTTCGCGATCGGCGAGGCGGGCGCGGCCAATGCCGCGCTGCACGCGATCGCCACGCTGGCGGCCACCGACGACGCGCTGGCCGCGGCGCTGGAAGCGTTCCGCACGCGCCAGACCGAAGCGGCGCGGGCGATGACCTTGCCGCTGTGAGCGCCCGACGCCGATCCGCTTCACCGATTGACTGAGTCACCGATTCACTGATTTGCCGACTCGCTGAATCACGCCCCGCGGCCGTCGCCGGCGGCCGCGAACCGTTCCCCTGGAATCCGCACGAGCATGCCCACCGATATCCATCCCCATCTGATCGAAGCGCACACGCCGGAGTCGCGCGCCGAATTCGGCGTCGGCGGCCCGAACGCGCCGATCCTGCCCGGCGCCTGGCTCGGCATGCTCGGCGGCGGCCAGCTGGGCCGGATGTTCACCCACGCCGCCCAGGCGATGGGCTACAAGGTCTGCGTGCTCGATCCCGACCAGGACAGCCCGGCCGGCGCGGTCGCCGACAGGCATATCTGCGCGGCCTACACCGACGAGGCCGCGCTGGCCGAGATGGCGAAGCTGTGCCAGGCGGTCTCCACCGAATTCGAGAACGTGCCGTCGATGTCGCTGGAGCGGCTGGAGCAGCTCGGCGCGTTCGTCGCGCCGCGCGGCCACTGCGTGTCGATCGCGCAGAACCGCATCGGCGAGAAGAAGTTCTTCGCCGCCTGCGCCGAGCGCACCGGCGTGCCGCCGGCCCCGCACTGGGTAATCCAGCACGATGCCGATATCGACCAGCTGCCCGAACAGTTGCTGCCGGGCATCCTGAAGACCGCGCGCATGGGCTACGACGGCAAGGGCCAGGCCCGCGTCAAGACCCGCGAGGACGTGCGCGCCGCCTGGAACGCGATGCAGCATGTGCCGTGCGTGCTGGAGCAGATGCTGCCGCTGGCCTATGAGGTCTCCGTGCTGGCCGCGCGCGGCGTCGACGGCGCGACCGCGACATGGCCGCTGGCCGAGAACGTCCATCGCGATGGCATCCTGTTCTCGACGGTGATGCCGTCGCGCCAGGTGTCGGCCGAGATCGCCGACCGCGCGCGTGCCGCCGCGGCGACCATCGCCGGCGAGATGGGCTATGTCGGCGTGCTGTGCATCGAGTTCTTCGTGCTGCAGGACGGCAGCCTGGTCGCCAACGAGATGGCGCCGCGCCCGCACAACTCCGGCCATATCACGATGGATGCGTGCGAGACGAGCCAGTTCGAGCAGCAGGTGCGGGCGATGGCCCGGCTGCCGCTGGGCAGCACCCGCCAGCATTCGGCCGGCAAGATGCTGAACCTGCTGGGCGACGTCTGGTACGAATACGGGCTCGAGCGCGAGCCGGCGTGGGATGCGGTGGTTGGCCAGCCCGGCGCCAAGCTGCATCTGTACGGCAAGAGCGATGCGCGGCCCGGACGCAAGATGGGCCACGTCAACTGCATCGGCGAGCGTGCCGAAGACGCGCAGCGCGCCTTCGACGCGGCGCTGCAGATCCTGCATATCGCGCCCTGATTTCCTGCACAGGGTGATGACGATGGCCGCCGCTTCCGATGCCTCCCGCATGCCGACCGCCGCCGAACTCGACGAGGCCGCGCGCCTGCTCGAGGCCGGGCAGCTGGTCGCGTTTCCGACCGAAACCGTCTATGGCCTCGGCGCCGATGCCGAGAACCCGGAGGCGGTGGCGCGCATCTTCGCGGCCAAGGGACGGCCGTCCAACCATCCGATCATCGTTCACGTGGTCGACGGCGCCGACATCGGCCATTGGACCGACGAGGTACCGGAGGCCGCGCAGCGCCTGATCGATGCCTTCTGGCCCGGGCCGCTGACGCTGATCCTGAAGCGTGCCGCGCATATCCCCGCCGATGTCGCCGGCGGGCAGGACAGCATCGGCCTGCGCTGCCCCTCGCATCCGGTCGCGCAGGCGCTGCTGTCGCGCTTCAAGCGCGGCCGCGGCGGCATCGCGGCGCCGTCGGCCAACAAGTTCGGCCAGGTCAGCCCCACGACCGCGCAGCATGTGCGCGAGGAATTCGGCGACAGCGTCTATGTGCTCGAGGGCGATGGCGTCGAGGTCGGCATCGAATCGACCATCGTCGACCTGTCGCGGCTTGACCAGGGCGTCGGCCCGGTGCTGCTGCGCCCGGGCGCGATCACGCCGGCGATGATGGCCGACGTGCTCGGCACCGCGCCGCTGCCGCCCGATGCGGCCGCGCCGCGAGCCTCCGGCACGCTGAAGGCCCACTACGCGCCGCGCACGCCTCTGTATCTGGCCGATACGCGTGCGCTCGCACGCGACCTCGCCACGCTGCCGGCCGATGCCCGCGTGGCCTGGGTCGCCGCCGCGCCGGCGGACGATCCCCGCTGCGTGTGGGTGCAGGCCCCGGCGGATGCCAGGGCCTATGCGCGGGAGCTGTACCGGCTGCTGCGCCGGCTCGACAAGGAAGGCTTCGCCCGGCTGTACGTCGAGCCCCTGCCCGAGGGGCACGAGTGGGCGGGCGTACGGGACCGTCTGCAGCGTGCCGCCGCCGCGTTCCAGGACTAGCGCTGGGCGGCCGGTGGCGGCGCGCTGGTGCGCCGGTGCGTGAATGCCTTAGTGTGGGAATGCGTCGATGCGTCAGTGCGTCAATGCGTCAGTGCCGTGGTCCGTTGGTGCTCCAGACCGTTGGTGCTCCAGACCGTTCGTTAGTGCTTTGGACCGTCAATGCGCCGCGGACGCCGGCGCGCCCCGATACACCCACTCCAGCAGCGCGTCATGCGCCTGCTGCGCCTGCGATGCATTCGGATGGTTGATCAGGCTGACGACGACATAGCGTCCGCCGTCGGCCGCATCGACATAGCCTGCGATGGCCCGCACATCGGCCAGCGTGCCGGTCTTCAGATAGCCATGCCCGGCCGCGCTGCTGCGCGTCAACCGGTTGCGCAGCGTGCCGTCCACGCCCAGCACCGGCAGCGAGTTCACGAAGATCGGCGCCGCCTCGCTCGCCAGCGCCTGTTGCAGCAGGCGCGCCAGATCGTAGGCGCTGATGCGTTCCTGCCGCGACAGTCCCGAGCCGTTGTCCAACGTCAGCCCCGGCATGTCGAGGCCCTGGTGCGACAGCCAGCGGCGGATCACCGCCGCCGAGCGCGCGGTGCTGGCCGGGCCGCCGCGATCGATCTCCGCGCCGACGGTCAGGAACAGCTGGCGCGCCATCACGTTGTTGGAGTACTTGTTGATGTCCCGGACGATGTCGGCCAGCGGCATGCCGTAGTGGCGCGTCAGCCGGAACGCGGGCCGCGGCACGCGGCCGCTGCGGACCGCGGGCGGCCTGGCGAAGGTACCGCCGGCCGCCAGCCATTGCGCGATGAAGCCGCCGCCGATGAAGTCGTCATGACTGAGCGCGGCAAAGTTCAGCACCTGCTCGCCGCAATCGGCCGAGTAGCTTCCCTCGAACGCGGCCACCACGGTGCCGTCCGTCTGCGGCGACAGCGTCGGCGTCGCGCCGGCGCGCCAGTCGCCGCAGCGGCCGTTGGTCAGCGCGAGCCGATTGTCCAAGCGCAGTTGCGCGAGCGGCGGCGTCACGGAAACGCCGACCGTTTGCGTGGCGGCATCCGGCGTCAGCGTGAAGGACAGGGTCTTGAACGAATACAGCAGCGCGTCCGGCGCCACGTTGTAGGCGCGATGGGTCTCGCCGTCGATGGTGCCGCCGTTGTCGAGCCCATTCTGGAAGTAGCTGCGATCGAGCACGATGTCGCCTGCAATGGTGGTCACGCCCGCGCGCAGCGCCCCGGCGACCAGCTTGGCCATTTCCTCGGGCACCAGCTTCGGGTCGCCCTGGCCGCGCAGATAGACGTTGCCGACCACGCCATCCGCGCCGGGCTCGCGATCCGCATAGAGCGAGGTCTGCCACCGGTAGCTCGGGCCCAGCAGTTGCAGGCCGGCGAACGTGGTGATCAGCTTCATCGTCGAGGCCGGGTTCATCGGCGTCTGGGCGTTCCAGCTGGCGGTGGCCGTCGGCGCGCCTTGGCGGACGACGTAGAAGCTGGTGGCGGAAAGCGGTACGCCCGCCTGCCGCAACGCCAGCAGCACGGACGGTGGCAGGCCCGTTTGATCCTGTGCGAGCGACAGCAGCCTGGCTTTGGATGCCGCCACCCTTGTCGACGACGAGGGCCCCGCTGCCTTGGCAGCGGCGGCCTTTGACTTGGACCGCTTGGTGGCGGCTTCGGAGTTGGCAGCGGCGCCGATTGCCAGGGCAAACGCCAGGAATGGCACCATGCTGCGGGCGAGAAGGGGGCGAGCAGGCATGGGCAGCATGGTACCGTAGTCGTCTGCAACGATGCGACCCCGATGCCCGACTCACCTGCTCATGGTGGCGAGGAAGCGCTGCCAGATCCCGGCTTCCGTGCGTTGGCTTCAGAGTTGGCGGAACAGCTGAAACAGCCAGATTCGCTGGTCGTCCCGAGTGTGACGCCTGCCTGCCCCGGGAAGAATACGGACACGGGGCGATGACTGCGACGCCGTGGATTGACAGCCGGCGGACGAGCTTCCCGCGCTGCCGAAGGCGGTCCGGTAGAGGGCACCATCCCGCGCGCTTCGGTCGAAATTGATGACCCGAAGGTCCAGCGCGCAATAGAACCGCTTCAACATTTGTGCAAGAGCCGCCGAGTCGATTCTTGAATACGTGTAGGCCTCCTCACGATCAGCGAATCCGTTGGGGACCAGAAAGCGGCCGAAGCGGTCCCGATCGAACAACTGTTCAAAAGCAAGTCCGAGCAGTCCTCTTTCACCGAGCGCGGGTGCAATACGAAGCAGGACGATATCGAGTTCGGAAACATGATTGACCGCGTGCTCGTCGGCGTACGGCTGCAGCATGTTTTGATGCTCGGCCAACTCGCCTTCGCTGAGCAAGGGAAAGTGGCGCGAAAACGAGAACGTCAACGTGTCCTTGTCGCACAGCAGATGCACGAATTCGGGACACATGGCGTTGTAGATTCGTGGAGTCAGCATTCCCAACTCCACCAGGTATCGCGCGGCATAACGAATGCATTCGGGCGGGGCGCTCGTCACCTCGTCGAATACCGTCGCCAGGCGCACGAATTGGCTGGCCGTCTTTCCCGAGCGGATACCTGCCTGCAAGAAGGACCGCAGGCGGCCGGGCGACCGTTCGAAGTACTGGAAAAGCGGGCGCAGTGGTCCGCCGCAAACCAGCACCTCGAATTCGTGCGTGGTATCCATCAAGGCAAGCGCGGCGTCCGGATCGGCATCGATCACCGCGAGCTTCAATTCCGTCGGCAGGGCGCCCAGATATCCGGGTCGATTGGAATGTGGCCGGTCGTGATGGTCCGTTCCGTAGAGATCGTGCGGCCTGGCCGTGTGCGTCGATGCTGTCGGTACCAATGGCATATGCAGTTCCCTCCCAGGTTTGAATCATGGATTGCCCCGATACCGCCGTCGAGCCGATCCGGTCTGCCGATCGGGCTCGCTCGTCAGTGCTCAGCCGCCGCCAGCGGACAGATCGCCGGGTACCGGAACGTTGCTGCTGGACGGCTTCTCGTCAAACACAAAATGCCGCGGGTCGCCCGACTGCGCCAACCGGTCGATCTCGTGCGCGAACATTTCGGCGCAGGCTGCAAGGATGGAAAGCGTCGCCTTGAACTTGAGCGACGTGATCTTGATGCTCCGGCCTTCCAACGCGAACGTCGCGACAGCACGAAGACCGGCATCTTCCGGCGCCGGCACGATGTTGCCGGCCGCCAGCGGCATGATATGCAACGCGGTGCCGATGTCGGGCGCCGGCTGGTATAGCTTGTAGGTGATCGTGCCGCCGATCGCTCTTCCGCTTTCATCGCACGCTATCTGCACGAGGTTGATCTTTTGCCCCGCGGCGGTCGTGATCGCCTCGGGAAGTCCAATGGCCCTGGCCAGCGCGATCGTCGCCGCGTTCTCCACCGCGCTGCGGGGCCGCTGCGTGATCAGATACAGCAGGGCATCGAACGTGTCATCGTTGCCCTCGGCGGCCGCGTGGATCTTCTCCATGGCGATATCCACAGCCCCCGGCAGACGATTCTGGATCTCCTTCTGCTGCTGCTCCACCGGCAGCCCTGCAAGCCCCTCACCGAAGCCTGGCGGAATCAATCGCTCGTTGGCGATCTCGCACGGATACACCAGTTCCGACTGATCCCTTGGAATGTCGGCCTGCAACTGAGCAATCAGATCCCGCCGCCATTCCGCCCTTTGCTTCGTGACATCGCCATAACTGGCAAACCGATTCAGCGCCATCTGGTCGGCGAAGAATTCCTGCAGGTCCTCCGTGGATCGGAGCTTCGCGTTCCGCATCAACGCGGGCAGCAATTCGTCGTTGAACCGGGCTTCCAGGGCCCTGGCCTGTTCGAGCGATTGCCGGAGGGCGCCGGACACGTCGCTGTTCGCTCTTTCGAAGCCCTCGTGAGCGGATGCGGCCTGACATATCTTGTGAATCAGATAGCCGCCCCCCGCCGCGCCCCCGGCAGCGAGCGCTCCGAGCAGCACGAGACCGAGAGGAGGGAAGGCGACCGTGACGACGAGCATCGCCAGTGCGCTGGCGATGCCGGCGATGCCCAGCAACAGGATGGCCTTGGCGCCGGGCGCCTCGTTGTCCGGATAGTCGCGAACATCGGTGGCCAGTTGATCCAGGTCGGCCAGCGCATCGCCCACCGACTTCGCGCACTGCTTGATATCGGCACGCAGCCGCAGCAGTTCCTGGCGCGTGATACGTACGTCGTTGTGTTGCTGCAGATCCCATGCTTCGATGCGGGCAGCGGCAGACTGGGCATCCGCGATCTTCTTGCCGCATCGTGCCGCGCTGCTCAGGATCTCGGCCTTGCGGCTCGTATCCGGCAACGAATGCACCGCGTTTGTGAGCTCCTGCCAGCCGGCATCGAGCAGGTCGATCACACGGGGCGCCGGCGGGTGCTCGACAGCGCCGGTGGGTTGCACGTGTTGCGCGCCATTGGCGGCCGCGGCATCGACGCGGGACGGCTCGATCTCATGCGGCTGAGGATGGGCTTCGGAGTGGATTGAACTGGTGTCCGGGAGGGAGCCGGCGGGATTTTCGGTGGAGCGAGGCTGGGCAAAGATACGGAACATGTCGTCGCGGCGGTGGGGTGGAGAAACGCCAACGATGGACGGCAACGTTGGCTGGGGCTTCAGGACAGCGAAGCCTACCCACCGCACTGCGACGCCGCTGTTCTAATCGTGGCGGCCGCTAAAGAATTTGAACCGATGGTTCAGCGACCCCGGGCGGCGTCGCGATATCCGGCGGCTGTCGGGGAGGCGAGAGCCTCAGCCGAGTCGCGCCAACAGCCCTCTCAGCGTCTGCTGTTCCTGCTCCGACAGGGCGCGCGCCATCTTCACGTCGTGGTCGCAAACCGCCCGGGTTGCCGCCTCCAGCGTTCGGCGTCCCGCCGCCGTCAACACCAGGCTGAACGCCCGCCGATCGTTGGCGGCCGGCCGTCGCGCCACCAGCTTCATTTCCTCCAGCGCATCGACTAGCAGCACCGCCCCCGAACGTGCAATGCCCATGATCCTGGCCAGGTCGGTCAACTTCAGGTCCGGATTGCGCGATATCAGCACCAGTGCCGAGAAGCGTGGCGGCGTGATGTTCCAGGGCGCCAGCGAGCGCACGAAGTCTTCGTAGAGCCGGATTTGCGCGCGGCGAATCGCGTAGCCGATCAGGCCGTCCAGAACCCCGTAGTCGACGTCCGGCAGATGCGGATCGAAGCCGCCGGCTTCGGTGGCGGGGTCGGGCGCGAGCGTATCGCGGGTCTTGCGCGCGGCCCGGGAAGAAGGGGACGAGGGCGAGGGCGGCGAGGAGGGCGGCGAAGCGGACATGGAGCAGGGGATGGCGGACGCGAAGCCCGCGATCCATTCAGGCGACGCGGAAGTATCGCATCTGCACGCGGTCCGGGAACCGCGCGCCGGTGGCGACAAAGGTGTGTTGCATCAGCCAGCGATAGGCGGGCGCCTGCGTTTCGAAGCGCGGGGCGGTGCGGAAGTAGATCCGCGACGGATCGACCGTCTCGCCGGCGGACAGGCGCGCCAGCAGATCGGCGGGACCGCTGCGCAGGCCGGCGTTGACGATGTAGATCCGTGCGCCGTCATCGGTCTGCACGACATAGCGCGCTTCGATCTCCGCGACCGTGACGCCGTCGCCAAGGTCCGGCCGGACCAGCTGGAAGTCGGCGCCGCCGGACAGCACACGGCCGCGCAGCAGCGGTCCATCGACGACCCCATCGAGAATCGGGATCACGCGCCGCTGCCCCACCGCGCTGGCGCCGACCTCGATCGCCGGATCGAGCCGGAAGCTGAAGTCGGCGACATGCTCGAGCTTCGGCGTGGGCAACACCAAATCGGCCGTCGTCACTTGAGCAGCTTCCAGTTGCCGTTGTCGATCGTCAGCATCACGCGGCCGCGCTGGTCGAAGCCGAAGTGGTCCTGGCTGGTGTAGTTCAGCACGCCGTGTGAGACCACGATCTCGCGCTCGCTTTCGAGCGCCGCCTTCAGTGCCGCGCGGAACTCCGGCGTGCCCGGCCTGGCCCGCTTCAGCGCGACCGGCACGATCCGCTGCAGCACCAGGCCGGCATCGTAGGGATGCGCGCCGAACTGCGTGCGGCTCTCCGCGCCGTACTGCTTCTCGTAGCGGTTCACGTAGTCGAGGCCCGGCTTCTTCGGCGCGCTGTCGGCGGCGAGCTGCTCGGGCACGATGACCGGGCCGGCCGGCAGGATGGCGCCGTCGACCGCCTTGCCGCCGATGCGGATCAGGTCCTTGGTGGCGGCGCCGTGCGTGTGGTAGATCGGCCCGCGATAGCCGCGCTCGCGCAGCGTGGTGTGGGGCAGGGCGGCGCCGGTGCCGGCGCCGGCGATCAGCATCGCGTCCGGGCGCGCCGAGATCAGCTTCAGCGTTTGCGCGGTGACCGCGGTATCCGAGCGCGCGTAGCGCTCGGTGGCGACGACGCGGATGCCGTTGGCCGCCGCCGCGGTGGTGAATTCCTTCAGCCAGGTCTCGCCATAGGCGTCGGCAAAGCCGATGAAGCCGATCGTCTTGACGCCCCTGGCCTTGGCGGTCGCGGCGACGGCGTCGGCCATCAGCCTGATCGGCTGGGCCAGCCGGTAGGTCCATTCGCCGCGGCCGGGCTTCAGTTCGATCGGCGAGAACGCCAACTGCACGGTCTTGCTCTCGTCGGCGACCTCGGCGATGGCAATCGACGGCGCCACCGCGGACGAGCCGAGGATGATGTCGACCTTGTCCTCGCTGACGAAGCGGCGCGCGACCTTGGTCGCCTGGGTCGGATCGGAGCCGTCGTCGAGCACTACATAGCGGATCGTCTCCCCGGCGATCTGCTGCGGCAGCAGGCCCAGCGACTGCTTCTGCGGAATGCCCAGCGATGCCGACGGCCCCGTCGACGAAATGCTGACGCCGACGGTGACGTCGGCCAGCGCGGGGCCGGCAAGCGCGCCGGTGGCGGCGAGCGCCAGAACGAGGCGCGCAAGCGTGGTGCGGCGAAGTGTCATCGAATGTCTCCCTTTTTTATGATGGCGCGGGCGGTCAGCGGGCGCCGCCCTGCACGGACTGGCGATCGAATCCCGCCAACTGCTTGTAGCGCAATGCGATCGCCTCGAGTTCGCTGCGCGCAATGACCTGCTCGATATCGGTGAAGCCCTGCGGCGCACGCTGCTCGGCCAATTGCATGACCTGCTCGGGACCGTTGAGCCGGTTGCGCAGCACGATGCCCGCCGTGCGCGGCAGCCGCTCCGCCTCGTACTCGCGCAGCGCGTAACCGGTATCGGGCGTGCCGAGCAGGCAGTCGACCAGATGGCGCGCATCGACGATCGCCTGCGCGCTGCCGTTCGAGCCGATCGGGTACATCGGATGCGCGGCGTCGCCGAGCAGCGTGACGCGATCGAAGGTCCAGCGCGGCAGCGGGTCCTTGTCGACCATCGGAAATTCGTAGATCGCGGCAGCGCCGTCGATCAGCGCCGGAATGTCGATCCAGTCCCAGCGCCAGCCGGCAAAGGCCTCGCGGAACACCGACTTGTCGACCTGCCGGTTCCAGTCGCTGCGCGGCGGCGTGTCCGACGCGTCGTCCGGCACGCGCAGCTCGGCGATCCAGTTGATCAGCGAACGGCCCTGCCGTCGCAGCGGCTCGGAGATCGGATAGGCGACGAACTTCTGGTCCTGGTGGCCGGCCATGAACATCGAGCGGCCATCGAGATAGGGCGGCGCCTCGGTGACCGCGCGCCACAGCATCCGCCGCGAAAAGCGTGGCTCGTCGCCGCTCGGATAGAACTGCCGCCGCACCGCCGAATGGATGCCGTCGGCGCCGACCAGCACGTCGGCGCTGGCCTGCACCTCGGCACCGTCGGCGCGCCGGCGCAGCGTGAATCGCACCGGCGAGCCGGGCCGCGCGCCGGTGTCGTGCACCGTCTCGAAGGCATGGCCGGTATGCACGCGCTCGGCGCCGAGCCTTTCCACCGCGGTCCGATAGAGCAGCATCTGCAGCTCGCCGCGATGCACGGAGAACTGCGGATAGGGATACCCCGCGGCGAGTCCACGCGGCTCGTGCCAGATCCGTTGGCCCAACTTGTTGTAGTAGGACAGCGAGCTGGTCTCGATCGCGATCTGCGCCAGCGCCGGCTGCAGGCCGAGCTCGGCCAGTTCGCGGACCGCATGGGGCAGCAGGTTGATGCCGACGCCGAGGGGCTTCAGGGATTCGCTGGCTTCCCAGACTTCGGCGTCGATGCCGTGGCGATGGCAGAGCAGCGCGAGCGTCAGCCCGCCGATGCCGCCGCCTGCGATGGCGATGCGCATGGTGTCTCCTGTGGCGGACCTGCGCGCGACGGGCGATCCGCTTTCGATCTTGATGGTCGACGAATTGTTATGGAGTATAACTAAATCGTCGACGTGCGCAAGCGCGAGCCGGTACGCCGGCCGGGATCAGTTGCCCCAGCTCGGCGACAGCAGGCGCAGGCCGATCGACACGAAGCGCGTCTCGCGCGGCTGGTTCAGCTGCGTGCCCCAGGTCATGTCGACCTGGACGCGCTGCGGCACGATCCACACCCGGGCGCCCAGCTGGATCCACGGCTTGTCTCCGCTTTCGCCGAAGCTCTCGGCGATCATGGCCCAGCGCTCGCTGACCGCCGCCTCGCCGGCCACGCCCCAGGTCATGCGGGTCTGCCGTTCGGCGCGATCGTGGGTGGCGCCGAGGTTCGCATGCAGCAGCAGGCGGTCGTCGCGCATCGACACCGTCAGCGGCAGATTCAGATAGAGCCCGCCCGGGGTCCTGCGCCGCTCGGCCTTCGGGTATTCGGTCATGCCGAGCGTCAGCGCGACGCCGTAGCCGTTGGTCTCGACCGGCTTGAGCACCGTCTTGCCCTGGAACTGCAGGTCGGTGATCGCGTTGCCGTGGCCGTCGCCGTATCGCTGCACCGCGCCGCCGAACGTCCATTCAAAGTTGCCGGTGAAATTGCAGCCCGGCAGCGCCCAGCGCTCGGTGCCGTCGCGGTTGAAGCGCAGCCACGATTCGAGCTGGCACGATTGCGGATCGACGATGCGCGCGTCGTCGGTGACCAGCGGCCGCGCCGCCCATGCCAGCGGGCTCAGGCACAGCAGCAGCGCTGCCGCGAAGGGGCGGCGCAAGGCGCAGAGGCGAAGGGGGATCGGCAGGCGGATCGGCAGGAGAAGCGGCATGAGAATCGGCAGCATGGTCGGGCTCGCAGTGGCGCGCCCGAAGTCTAACGCGCACCGATGACAAGGTGTCGCGCCACGCCGCCGTCGCCAACGGTGCGGCGACCCATGTGGGATTTATCTGACACCGACATAGGTGGCCATCGTCTGCCTGCCGTGGGCCATGCCCCCGCACAATCGAAGTACCTCTCGCCCGTATAAGGAGCTCTCGATGCGTACCCTTACCCTGTCGTTCGCGCTGGCCACGCTGCTCGCCACCGCGGGCTGCGCCGACATGACCGCCAAGCAGCGCAACACCGCCATCGGTGCGGGCGTGGGCGGGGTCGCGGGCGCGACCTTGATCGGCGGGCCGGGCGCCACGCTGGGCGGCGCCGCGCTTGGCGGCGTGGTCGGCAATGTGCTGACCGACGACAAGAAGAAATAAGAAACAGGGACAACAAGCAGGGACAAGAAGCAGGGATCGCGCGAGGGCGCCGCCAGCAGAGTCATCGCAGCGAGCCCTTGCAGCGTGCCACCCCAGCGCGCCACCACAGCGCGCCACCGCAGCGCGCCACCGCAGGGCGCGCGGCTTGCCCGCAGATTCGTCGCGCATTGGCGGCGCCAAAAAGCAGAACGCCCCGGCCGATGGCCGGGGCGTTGTCGTTGATGCCGTCTGTGTTGGCCTCGCGCCGGTCAGGCCGGCTCACTGCCCGAGGCCTCGCCGGGGACCGCGCGGCCCGGCACCGGGAACACGATGTCGTAGGCCCAGTTGTAGACGAAGGCGTAGACCACGTAGAAGCCGGCCACCGCCAGATCCATCAGCAGCGCATCGAGCAGGCTGATCTTCAGATACCACGCCACCGACGGCAGGAACACGATCAGCAGGCCCAGCTCGAACAGCAGCGCATGGCAGACGCGCACCGCCGGCGATTTGCGCACCGAGCCGGTCAGCCGCACCATGGCCTTGTCGAACATCAGGTTGTAGACGTAGTTCCAGACCGCGGCGACCAGCGAAGCGACCGCGGCGATCACGCCCATCTGGTGCAGGGCGTAGCCGAACACCCAGCTGCCCAGGGGCGCGAAGATCAGCAGGCCGATCAGTTCGAAGCCGACCGTGTGACGGATTCTGTCGAGCGTACCGCGCATTGTGCTGCTCCATGAAAGACAATGACGCCGAGTCTATCGGGTAGAGCAGCAGATACAAGTTGGGAAGTATCGCTTATACAGATGGGTCGCCGGAACTGTGGCACCATGGGGCCTTCCTCCGCTTCATCCGCATCCAGCCGAGCATCTGCCATGAGCCTGTCCCTTGAACAACTGCAAGCCTTTGTCGCCGCGGCCGAGACCGGCTCGTTTTCGGCGGCGGCGCGCCGCCTCGGCAAGGCCCAGTCGGTGGTCAGCACCGCCGTGTCCAATCTCGAGATCGATCTCGACAACGCGCTGTTCGACCGCAGCGGCCGCTATCCCGCGCTAACGCCGGCGGGCGAGCGCCTGCTGGTCGAGGCCCGCGTGATCCTGGAGCGCTGCGAGCATTTCCGCGGCGTGGCCAAGAGCCTGGGCGAGGGCGTCGAAAGCCGGCTGGTGCTGGCGGTCGACGAGCTGTATCCCGAGGAGACCTTGGGCGTGCTGCTGGAGGAGTTCTCGCACCGGTTTCCCGCGGTCGAGCTGGAGCTGCTGTTCCCGGTGATGGAGGACGTCAGCCGGCTGGTGCTGGAGGGCGGCGCGGACCTGGGCCTGATGTGGCGGCAGGAGGTCCTGCCGCCCGCGTTGGCGTTCCGCGGGCTCGGTTGGGTGCCGATGCAGATCATCTGCGCGCCCGACCATCCGCTGGCGGCGCAGCAGCGGGTCGGCTGGGAAGAGCTCAAGCGCCATCGCCAGCTGATGGTGGCGGTGCGCAGCGACAGCGAGGAGAAGATGCGCCTGCGCGTGGCCGCCGAGGTCTGGTGGGTCGAGAGCCACTGGGTCATCGTCGAGCTGGTCAAGCGCGAACTGGGCTGGGCCTTCGTGCCGTGGCACGTCGCCGCCAATTCGCCGGCCGCCGCGCAACTCGTTTCGCCCGAACTCGACTTCGACGATCAGGACTGGCCGGTGGCGATGGAGCTGGTCTGGCACAAGCAGCGTCCGCTCGGCAAGGCCGGCGCGTGGCTGCAGGAGCGGGTCAGCCACCAGCCGCTGCCGCAGCCGGCGCCACGGCGGCGCGCAGGGGGATGAGTTGCGCAGCAAGGTGGCAGGCGGGTTTGCCCTCTCCCCCAGCCCCCCCTCCCGCAAGCGGGAGAGGGGAGCACGGTATCGCTGGAACTGGCGATGCGTGGGTGAATACGCCGGTTCTCTCCCCTCTCCCGCAAGCGGGAGAGGGGCGGCGGGGGAGAGGGCAAGGGCGCCGGCATCCCGCCGGCGCACCGCTCAGCGCGCCACCGCCGCGCCGTCCCCGGCTTCCTTCGCCACCGCCGTCCCCGGCCCCTGCCAGCCGCCGCCCAGCGCCTTGATCAACACCACGCTGGCGCTCAACTGCCGGCCGGCGATCGACAGCGCGGTGCGCTCGGCGGTATAGGCCGCGGTCTGTGCCGTCAGCACGTCCAGCAGCCCTGCAGTACCCGCGCGATAGCGGTTGTTGACCAGCGACAGCGCCTCGCGCGCGGACTGCAGCGCCTCGTTCTGTACCACCGCTTCCTGCTCGAGCAGGCGCGCCGCGGCGAGGTTGTCCTCGACCTCCTGGAACGCCGTCAGCACCGTCTGGCGGTAGTTGGCCACGGTCTGGTCGTAGACCGCGATGGCCTGTTCCTTGGCCGCGCTGCGCGCGCCGAAGTCCAGCAGCGTCATCGCCAGTTCGGGGCCGAACGACCAGATCCGGTTCGGCAGCGACAGCCAGCGCTCCAGCGAACTGGACGTAAAGCCCCCCGCGGCCGACAGGCTCAGCGTCGGGTAATACGCGGCCTGCGCGACGCCGATCTGCGCGTTCGCGGCCGCCATGCGGCGCTCGGCCGCGCCGATGTCCGGGCGGCGTTCGAGCAGCTGCGACGGCACCGCGACCGGCACGCGCGGCACCGTCTCGGTGAAGTCGATCGGCGCCAGCGAGAACGCGGCCGGCGGCTGTCCGGTCAGCACCGCGATCGCATGCTCGTACTGCGCGCGCTCGATCTGGATGTCGATCAGCTGCGCCTGCGCGCTCTTGAGCTGCGTCTCCGATTGCAGCACGTCGGAGCGTTGCGCGATGCCGGCCTGGTACTGGTTGCGCACCAGCTGCAACGACTTCTCGTAGTCGGCCACGGTCCGCTGCAGCAGCGCCTGCTGCGCATCGGCGACGCGCAGCAGGAAATAGGTCTGCGCCAGCGTGGCCTGCGTCGACAGCAGCGTCGAGGCCAGGTCGGCCTCGCTGGCCTGCGCGCTGGCCTCGCTGCTTTCGACCTGGCGCCGCACGCGGCCCCACAGGTCCACTTCCCAGCTGGCCGACAGCGTCGCCGTCTGCCCGCTGCTGATATTGCCGTTGCCGCTGCGCGAGCGGTCCACGCTGGCCTGCGCGCCGACCACCGGGAAGTAGCCCGAGCGCGCCGCGCGCAGGATCGCGGTGGCCTGCCGGTACTGCGCCTCGGCGGCGGCGATGGTCTGGTTGGAGATCTTCACGCGCGCCATCAGCGCGTCGAGGTGCGGATCGCCGAACACGGTCCACCAGTCGCCGCGCTGGCTGGCGTCGCCCGGCTCGGCGGGCTTCCATTGGCCCCATTCGGCCGGCGCCTCCTTGAAGGTGGGCGTCACGGGCGCATCGGGCCGCTGGTAGTCGGGGCCGACCGCGCAGGCGCCGAGCAGCAGCGCGCAGGCCATCACGACGCAGCGGGGCAGGGAGAAGGGGCGGGTCATCGCTTTCTGGGTCATCGTCACGAATCGAATCCGGCAGGCGTGGGCGCGGACGGCGCGCCGCCGCCGCTGTTGCGACGGGCCTGGCGGCGGTTGCGCCAGGCCTGCCACTTCAGGCGCCAGCGGTCCAGCGTCAGGTAGACCACCGGCGTGGTGTACAGGGTCAGCAGCTGGCTGACCAGCAGGCCGCCGACGATCGAGATACCGAGCGGCGCGCGCAGCTCGGCGCCGTCGCCACGGCCGAGCGCCAGCGGCACCGCGCCGAGCAGCGCCGCCATCGTCGTCATCATGATCGGGCGGAAGCGCAGCAGGCAGGCGCGATAGATCGCCTCGCGCGGCGTCAGCCCCTCGCGCCGTTCGGCATCGATGGCGAAGTCGATCATCATGATCGCGTTCTTCTTGACGATGCCGATCAGCAGGATCACCCCGATCAGCGCGATCACGCTGAACTCGGTGCCCGAGGCCAGCAGCGCCAGCAGCGCGCCGACGCCCGCGGACGGCAGCGTCGACAGGATCGTCAGCGGGTGCACGTAGCTTTCGTACAGCACGCCGAGCACGATATAGATCGTGATCAGCGCCGCCAGGATCAGCAGCGGCTGGCTGCGCAGCGACTCCTGGAAGGCGCTGGCGGTGCCGGCGAAATTCGCCTGCAGCGATTCGGGCGCGCCGATGCGGGCCATCTCGTGCTGGATGCGCTCGGTCGCCTGCGACAGCGACACGCCCTCGGCCAGGTTGAACGAGATCGTCGAGGCCGCGAACTGGCCCTGGTGGTTGACGCCCAGCGGCGTACTGGTCGGCACCACGCGCGCGAACGCCGACAGCGGCACCCGATTGCCCGCGCCGGTCACCACATAGATGTCCTTCAGCGCGTTGGGCCCCTGCAGGTACTCCTGACTGAGCTCCATCACCACCCGATACTGGTTCAGCGGATGGTAGATCGTCGACACCAGGCGCTGGCCGAAGGCGTCGTTCAGCAGCGAATCGACCTGCTGCATCGTGACGCCGAGCCGCGACGCGGTGTCGCGATCGACGATCACCGAGGTCTGCAGGCCCTTGTCGTTGGTGTCGGTGTCGATGTCCTCCAGCTCCTTCAGGTTCGACAGCGCATTGCGGACCTTGGGCTCCCAGGCGCGCAGCACCTCGAGGTCGTCCGAGCGCAGCGTGAACTGGTACTGCGAACTGCTCTGGCGGCCGCCGATGCGGATGTCCTGCACCGGCACCAGGAACAGGTTGGCGCCGGGCTCCCTGGCAAGCTTGCCGCGCAGCCGGGCGATCACCTCGTTGGCGGTCTCGGTCCGTTCCGACAGCGGCTTGAGCGTGACGAACATCTGCCCGGTATTGCGCTGCGAGCCGCCGGTGAAGCCGGTCACGTTGACCACGGCGGGGTCGGACTGCACGATGCGGATGAAGCTGTCGAGCTTCTGGCGCATCGCCTGGAACGAGGTGGCCTGGTCGGCGCGGATGAAGCCGATCAGCCGGCCGGTGTCCTGCTGCGGGAAGAAGCCCTTCGGCACGATCACATAGAGCCAGACGTTCAGGCCGATCGTCACCAGCAGGATCAGCCAGACCAGGCGGCTGTGCCGCAGCGCCACCGACAGCGAGCGCGCATAGCGCTCGTTGATCCAGGTGAACACGCGCTCGCTGGCGCGATACCAGCGGCCAGGCGGGCGCTGCCGCTGCGGCTCGCGCAGCAGCCGCGCGCACATCATCGGCGTGGTGGTCAGCGAGACCACCAGCGAGACCAGGATCGCCACCGACAGCGTGATCGCGAACTCCTGGAACAGCCGGCCGATGATGCCGCCCATCAGCAGCAGCGGGATGAACACCGCGATCAGCGACAGGCTCATCGAGATCACGGTAAAGCCGACCTCCCTTGCGCCGCGCAGTGCCGCCTGCACCGGCCGCATGCCGGCCTCCAGATGGCGCGAGATGTTCTCCAGCACGACGATCGCATCGTCGACGACGAAGCCGGTGGCGATCGTCAGCGCCATCAGCGACAGGTTGTTCAGCGAGAAGCCGGCCAGGTACATCACGGTGAAGGTGCCGATCAGCGACACCGGCACCGCGACGCTGGGAATCAGCGTGGCGCGCACGTTGCGCAGGAACAGGAACACCACCATGATCACCAGCGCCACCGAGATGATCAGCGTGTGCTCGACCTCGCGCAGCGACGCGCGGATGGTCGGCGTGCGATCCATCATCACGTCCATCGAGATCGCGGCCGGGATCATCTGCCGCAGCGTCGGCAGCATCTCGTTGACGCGGTCGACGGTCTCGATGATGTTGGCGCCCGGCGAGCGGTTCAGCACCAGCAGCACGGAAGGCTCGCCGTTGGCCGAGCCGGCGTTGCGCACGTCCTGCACCGAGTCCGTCACGGTGGCGACGTCGGACAGCCGCACCGGCACCGCGAAGGCGTTCGGCCCGCTGGTGGCGCCATTGCTGCCGCTGGCATTGTTGACGGTCGTGGTGGTCGTGCCGCCCGCGGTCACCGTGGTGGTCGTCACGCCGTTGACGGTGGTGGTGCGCACCGTGCCGCCCGAGGTCGCGCTCGACGTGCTGGCGATCAGCGCGCCGGCGGTGGTGGTCGAATAGCTGCCCGGCGTCGCATAGCGGATGATCAGCGGCATGTAGTCTTCCGCCTTCATCGCCTGGTCGTTGGCGTAGATCTGCCAGGCCTTGCTGTCGTTCTCGACCACGCCCAGCGGCCGGTTCGCATTGGTCGCGCTGATCGCGTTGCGCACGTCGGATAGCGCGATGCCGTACTTGTTCAGCGCGGTGGGGTTGAGCGAGACCCGCACCGCCGGCAGCGAGGCGCCGCCGATCGTGACCTGGCCGACGCCCTCGATCTGCGACAGCTTCTGCGCGAGGATGGTCGAGGCGGCGTCGTACAGCTGGCCGCGTGTCATCGTCGGCGAGGTCAGCGCGATGATCATGATCGGCGCGTCCGACGGGTTGACCTTGCGGTAGGTCGGGTTGCCCGGCAGGCTGCTCGGCAGCGTCGCGCGCGAGGCGTTGATCGCTGCCTGCACGTCGCGGGCGGCGCCGTCGATGTCGCGCGACAGGTCGAACTGCAGCACGATCCGCGTCGAGCCGAGCGAGCTGCTCGACGTGATTTCGTTGACGCCGGCGATCGAGCCGAGCGCGCGCTCCAGCGGCGTCGCCACGGTGGCGGCCATCGTCTCGGGGCTCGCGCCCGGCAGCGAGGCCGACACCGAGATGGTCGGATAGTCGACCTGCGGCAGCGGCGACACCGGCAGCATCCGCAGCGCGGCCAGCCCCGCCAGCAGGATGCCCAGCGTCAGCAGCGCGGTCGCGACCGGCCGGTGGATGAAGATGGCCGACAGGTTCATGGCGCCCTCGGCGTGTCGACGGGCGGCGGGGCTCCGGGGGTGCCGCCCGGGCCGAAGTCCGCATCGACGTCGGCGTCGGGATCGCCGAAGCGGCGGCGCCGCCAGCCCTTGAGCCGGCCGGCGACCCGGTCGAACGCCAGGTAGATCACCGGCGTGGTGAACAGCGTCAGCACCTGGCTGACCAGCAGGCCGCCCACCATCGTGATGCCCAGCGGCCGGCGCAGCTCGGAGCCGATGCCGGTGCCCAGCATCATCGGCAGCGCGGCCAGCAGCGCCGCCATCGTCGTCATCAGGATCGGGCGGAAGCGCAGCAGGCACGCCTCGAAGATCGCGTCGCGCGGCGCCATGCCGCGTTCGCGTTCGGCCTCCAGCGCGAAGTCGATCATCATGATCGCGTTCTTCTTGACGATGCCGATCAGGAGGATGATGCCGATGATCGCGATGATGCCCAGGTCATGGCCGGCCAGCAGCAGCGCCAGCAGCGCGCCGACGCCGGCCGACGGCAGCGTCGACAGGATCGTCACCGGATGGATGGTGCTCTCGTACAGCACGCCGAGCACGATGTACATCGTGACCACCGCGGCCAGGATCAGCCACAGCGTGTTCGACAGCGACGCGCTGAAGGCCAGCGCCGCGCCCTGGAAGGTGGTCTGCATCGAGATCGGCAGGCCGATCTCCTGCTCGACCTGCTTGATCTTGTCGACCGCATGGCCCAGCGACGCGCCCGGCGCCAGGTTGAACGAGATCGTCGCGGCGGGGAACTGGCCCTGGTGGTTGATCACCAGCGGGCCGGTGCGCTCGCTGATGCGGGCGAACGCGCCCAGCGGCACCTGTCCGCCGGACGAGGAGGGCAGCCGGAGCTCGGCCACCGCCTGCGGGTTGTCGCGGAATTCGGGCATCGCTTCCAGCACCACGCGGTACTGGCTCGCCTGCGTGAAGATCGTCGATACCAGCCGCTGGCCGTAGGCGCTGTACAGCGCGCTGTCGATCACCGCGGTGGTGATGCCGAAGCGCGCGGCCGCGTCGCGGTCGATGTCGACATAGACGCGCAGGCCGTTGTTCTGCTGGTCGGTGGCGACGTCGCGGAATTCGGGTTCCTCCTTCAGCCGCTCGACCAGCTTCGGCACCCAGGTCGCCAGCGTCTGCGGATCGGGGTCTTCCACCGTGAACTGGTACTGGGTGCGCGAGACGCGGTCCTCGATGGTCAGGTCCTGCACCGGCTGCATGTACAGCGAAACGCCGCCCATTTCCTCGACCGCGGCCTGCAGCCGGTCGGTCACGGTCGCGATGTCGTCGCGCTCGCCCTTGGGCTTCAGGTTGATCAGCATGCGGCCGGCGTTCATCGTGGTGTTGGTGCCGTCGACGCCGATGAAGGCGGACACGCTCTGCACCGCCGGGTCCTTCAGCACCACCTCGGAGACCGCGCGCTGCTTCTGCGCCATCGCCTGGAACGAGATGCTCTGCGAGGCCTCGGTGACGCCCTGGATCACGCCGGTGTCCTGCACCGGGAAGAAGCCCTTCGGAATCGCCAGGTACAGCACCACCGTCAGCGCCAGCGTGCCGATCGCCACCAGCAGCGTCGCGCGCTGCCGCCCCAGCACCCAGTTCAGCGCGCGGCCGTAGCGCTCGATCACGCGGTCGAAGAAGGCGCCGGTGGCGCGATGAAAGCGCGGCAGCTGGTCCTCGGGCACATGGCGCAGCATGCGCGCGCACATCATCGGCGTCAGCGTCAGCGACACCACCGCCGAGATCAGGATCGATACCGCCAGCGTCACCGCGAACTCGCGGAACAGCCGGCCCACCACATCGCCCATGAACAGCAGCGGGATCAGCACCGCCACCAGCGAGAAGGTCAGCGAGATGATGGTGAAGCCGATCTGCTTCGAGCCCTTGAGTGCCGCCGCCATCGGCGACTCGCCCTTCTCGATGTAGCGCATGATGTTTTCGATCATCACGATGGCGTCGTCGACGACGAAGCCGGTCGCGATGGTCAGCGCCATCAGCGTCAGGTTGTTGATCGAGAAGCCGGCCAGGTACATCACGCCGAAGGTACCGACCAGCGACAGCGGCACCGCCACGCCGGGGATCACGGTCGCCGGCACGTTGCGCAGGAACAGGAAGATCACCATCACCACCAGCGCGATCGCCAGCAGCAGCTCGATCTCGACGTCGTGCACCGAGGCGCGGATGGTGGTGGTGCGGTCGGTCAGCACCTCGGCCTTGACCGAGGCCGGCAGCGAGGCCTGCAGCTGCGGCAGCATGGCCTTGATGCGGTCGACCACCGCGATCACGTTGGCGCCGGGCTGGCGCTGGATGTTGACGACGATGGCCGGCTTGCCGTTGGCCCACGCGGCCAGCCGCGAGTTCTCCGGGCCGTCGACGATGGTGGCCACGTCGGTGATGCGGATCGGCGCGCCGTTCTGGTAGCCGATGATGATCTGGCGGTATTCGTCGGCCGAACGCAGCTGGTCGTTGGCGTCGATGGTCGAGGCGCGCGCCGGGCCATCGAAGCTGCCCTTGGCGCCGTTGACGTTGGCCGCGCCGATCGCGGTGCGCAGGTCGTCGATCGACATGCCGAGCGCGGCCAGCGCGGTCGGATTGGCCTGGATGCGCACGGCCGGGCGCTGGCCGCCGCTGATGGTGACCAGGCCCACGCCCTGGATCTGCGAGATCTTCTGCGCCACGCGCGTATCGACCAGGTCCTGCAGCTTGGGCAGCGGCAGCGTGTCGGAGGTCATCGCCAGCGTCAGGATCGGCGCGTCGGCGGGATTGACCTTGCTGTAGACCGGCGGCATCGGCAGGTCGCCGGGCAGCAGATTGCTGCCGGCATTGATGGCGGCCTGCACCTCCTGCTCGGCGACGTCCAGCGGCAGCGTCAGGTCGAACTGCAGCGTGATCACCGACGCGCCGCCCGACGAGGACGAGGACATCTGCTTCAGGCCCGGCATCTGGCCGAACTGGCGCTCCAGCGGCGCGGTCACCGCCGAGGTCATCACGTCGGGGCTCGCGCCCGGATACAGCGTGGTGACCTGGATGGTCGGGTAGTCGACCTCGGGCAGCGCCGACAGCGGCAGCATCCGGTAGGCGACCAGCCCGGACAGCAGGATCGCGAGCATCAGCAGCGCGGTGGCGACCGGCCGCTCGATGAATAGGCGTGACGGGTTCATGCAGCGTCCTCGTTACGGCGCGGGCTCATTGTCGTGGTGCCGGCGCGGCGGCGGAGGCCGCGCGCGGAGCCGCACCCGGCGTCGCGCTTGGGGCTGCGCTTGGGGCTGCGCTTGGGGCTGCGCTCGGGGCCGCGTCGGGCGCCGCGCCTGGTGCCGACCCCGCGGCCGGCGCGCTCGCGCCGCCTTGCTCGCGCGGACCACGCGGACCGGCCGCCTCCGGACCCGAAGCGCCGCCCGCACGCCGGCGGCCACGCGCACGCGGCTCGCTGGCGGGCGCCACCGCCGCCGCGCGCGCGGCCGGATCGACGGTCTGCACCGTCATGCCCTCGCGCAAGCGGTCGGCGCCGTCGACCACGACGCGCTGGCCCGGTTGCAGGCCGCGCAGCACCGCGGTCTGTTCGCCGTCGCTGGGTCCGAGCGCGACGGTCTGCACCTTGACCTTGTTCTCCTGGTCGACCACATAGACGAAGGTGCCCTGCTGGCCGCGCTGGATCGCCGCGACCGGCACCACGGTGGCGCCGGCCAGCGTATCCACGCGCATCCGCACATTCACGAACTGGTTCGGGAACAGCATGCCGTCGTCGTTGCGGAACACGGCCTTGAGCCGCACCGTGCCGGTGGTGGTGTCGATCTGGTTGTCGGTGGTCAGCAGCGTGCCGTCGGCCAGCTTGTTGCGCGCCTGGCGGTCCCAGGCCTGCACCGGCAGCGTCTGGCCGGCGTTCAGCTGTCTGAGCACGCTGGGCAGGTTGTCTTCCGGAATCGAGAACAGCACGGCGATCGGCTGGATTTGCGTGATCAGCGCGATGCCGTTGGCGTCGGAGGTGCTGACGATATTGCCCGGGTCGACCTGGCGCAGGCCGATGCGGCCCGAGGTCGGCGCCTTGATGCGGGTGTAGCCCAGCTGCAGGCGGGCGTTGTCGACGTTGGCCTGGTCGGTCTTGACCACGCCCTCGTACTGGCGCACCAGCGCGTCCTGCGTGTCGACCTGCTGCTTGGCGATCGAATCCTGCGCCAGCAGCGTGCGGTAGCGCTGCTGGTCGATGCGCGCGTTCTGCAGCAGTGCCTGGTCGCGCGCCAGCTGCCCCAGCGCCTGGTCGAGCGCGGCCTGGAACGGGCGCGGGTCGATCTCGGCCAGCAGGTCGCCGGCCTTGACCATCTGGCCTTCCTTGAACAGCACGCGCAGCAGCGGCCCGGAGACCTGCGCGCGTACCGTGACGTTGGCGACCGGGGTCACGTTGCCAAGGCCGTTGAGCACCACGTCCATGTCGCGCTGCACGACCGGGCTGACCACCACCGGCGCGGCCGGGCCGCTCATGCCGCGACCGGGGCCGCCGGGTCCGCCGGGGATGCGGCCGCCCGGGCCGGGCTGGCCCGCCTGGCCGGCATCGGGCGCGCCGCGGTGGCTGTACCAGTACCAGCCGCCGCCGGCCAGCAGCAGCACCAGCAGGCCGGCGATCCAGATGCCGCGGCGGCGGCGCGGATGGCCAGGCTCGGATGGCGGGACGGGGCCGTTGCGGCGCTCGGGGCCGGCATCCGGGCGGATGGTGGGGCCATCAGCGGGGCGGTCAGCGCGGCCATCAGCGGGCCGGCCGGCGGGCGCCTCGGTGGAGGCATCGATCGGATGATTCTCGCCGTGCGTCGTGGGTTTGGCGGGCTGGTTGGAATCGGAATTGGCCATTCACTGGGGTCCTGGAGCGGGTCCTGAAGCAGATCCGGATGCGGGGCCTGCGCACGCGGCGCTGCGCGGCCCTGTCGATCGATGGAAAGACGCAGAAGTATGCCGCAACGGTCGGAGGCGGCTCCGGATGCGGAGCGGGGGCGACCTGCGGCGACGTGGCAAGGATACGGCGTGAGGCGGGGCAGACCTATGTCGGCGGGGAAGGGCTTTATTACAGATAATTACCAGCGCGCCCCGTGTAACTTGCCGAAACAACATTGCGGCGGCCCGGCCGGCGTGCCTGTTTATCATCCGGCTATGCGACCCAATCAGCCCACCCAGATCCTGGTCGTCGACGACGATCCCGACTTGCGCGACCTGCTGCGCGAGTACCTGACCCAGCAAGGCTTCGCCGTTTCGGTGCTGCACGACGGCGACGGCCTGCAGGCCCGCCTCGAACGCGAACGCCCGGCCCTGATCGTGCTCGACCTGATGATGCCCAAGGTCGACGGCCTGACCGCGCTGCGCAAGCTGCGCGCCCGCAACGACGATATCCCGGTGATCCTGCTGACCGCGCGCAGCGACGAGATCGACCGCATCGTCGGCCTCGAGATCGGCGCCGACGACTATCTGGGCAAGCCGTTCTCCCCGCGCGAGCTGCTGGCCCGCATCAACGCGGTGCTGCGCCGCAAGCTGGCGCGTCCGGCGGCGGCGCCCGAGGACCGCGACAGCGCGACCTTCGGCCCGTTCAAGGTCGACTTCCGCCAGCGCACGCTGGTGCGCTCCGGGCAGGCGCTGCCGATCAGCGACACCGAATTCGCGCTGCTGAAGCTGCTGCTGATGCATCCGCTCGAAGTGCTGTCGCGCGAGCGCATCGTCGAGCTGATGTACGGCGCGGCCAGCGGCGTCAGCGACCGCGGCATCGACGTGCAGATCTGGCGCCTGCGCCGGCTGCTCGACGAGGACGCGCAGCGGCCCCGCTATATCCAGACCGTGCGCGGGCGCGGTTACACCTTCGTGCCCGACGAGGCAGAGCAGGCGGACCAGGCCGCGTCATGAAGCTGCGCATCGACACCCTGTTCGGCCGCATGGCGCTGCTGATTGCCGCGGTGCTGGTGATCAGCCATTTCTCGTGGCTGGCGATCCTGCGCATGGACCGCCGCGAGCAGCGCATGGAATATTCGGTCGAGCAGATGCTGTTCCAGCTCGACAGCATCCAGCGCGCGCTCGACGCCAGGCCGCCGGCGAAGCTGCCGAGCCTGGTCGAGGTCGCCGGCGAGGCCAGCGCCGAGGAACATGCGCGCGCGCCGACCGACCGCTCGCGCCGGCTGGTCGAACGCTTCTCGGGCCGGTTGCCGCCGGGCACCCAGGTGCGTATCGAGGACGAGGACACGCCGCGCATCTGGATCAAGCTGCCGACGCGCCAGGACTGGATCGCGATGCCGATCCTGTGGGTCCATAACCCGCCGCTGGACAACCGGCTGATTCCCGGGGCGATGCTGGTGGTCAGCGTGGCGATCGTGTTCGCGCTGCTGATCGCATGGCAGATCCAGCGGCCGGTGCGCGAAATGGCCAATGCCGCCGGGCAGCTGTCGCGCCAGCAGCCGGTGGCGCCGCTGCGCGAGCGCGGCCCGCTGGAGCTGCGCCAGCTGATCGAGCGCTTCAACAAGATGGTGGCCGACCTGGCGCGCATCGACCAGGAGCGCAACACGATGCTGGCCGGCATCGCGCACGACCTGAAGACACCGCTGGCGCGGCTGCGGCTGCGCGCCGAGATGCTGGCCGATCCGAAGGCGGCGGCGGGCGTCACGCGCGACGTCGACTCGATGTCGGCGATCGTGGAGCAGTTCCTGGCCTTCGCGCAGAGCGCCGAGCCAACCGCGCGGCCGGTGCCGGTCGATCGCCGCATGGCGGAGCTGGCGGCGTCGCTCGCCGAGCAGGAGCGTCCGGTGGACCTGTCGCTGGAGGCCGGCGAAGGCTTCCGGCTGATCGCCACGCAGCTCGATCGCATCATCGGCAACCTGGTCGACAACGCCTACCACTACGGCGCGCCGCCGGTCAGCATCCGCACCGCGCGCGTGGCGGAGGGGTGGCAGCTGGTGGTCGAGGACGCGGGCGGCGGCATTCCGGAGGATGCCTTCGACAAGGTCACGCTGCCGTTCGTGCGGCTGGACCCGGCCCGCGGCGGCAATGCGCATTCGGGCCTCGGGCTGGCGATCGTCGATCGGCTGGTGCGCCAGTCCGGTGGCAGGCTGACGCTGGCCAACCGGCCCGAGGGCGGCCTGCGCGTCGAGATGGTGTTCCCGTTCGCGCAGCTGGCCAAGGCGGCCTGAGGCATGCCGTCGTCCCCGCGAAGGCGGGGATCCGGTGACTTGCGATGGATCGCGTGCGGGCGAAAGACCGGGGCCCCGCCTGCGCGGAGGCGACGAGCAACGTGCAGCCGCGGCTTACTGCTGCGGCTTTTTCTTTTCGCCGATGCGGCTTTCCTGGCCCGCCAGCAGCTTGGCGATGTTCTGGCGATGGCGCAGGATCAGCAGCGCGCTGATGGCGAGGATCGCCGCGGCAACCACGTCGGTGCCGAACATCAGCACGTAGAAGAACGGCGCGAACACGGCGGACACCAGCGCGGCCAGCGACGAGTAGCGGAAGAAGGCGGCGATGATCAGCCAGGTCGCCAGCGTGCCCAGCCCCAGCCACGGATGGATCGCGAACAGGATGCCGGCCGCGGTCGCCACGCCCTTGCCGCCCGCAAAGCGGTGGAACACCGGGAACAGATGCCCGAGGAACACCGCCACCGCGACCAGCGCGATGCCGGTCTGGTCGACGCCGTAGTCCGGCCCGAAGCGCTGCGCCAGCCAGACCGCCAGCCAGCCCTTGAGGCCGTCGCCGAGCAGCGTCAGCAGCGCCGCCTTCTTGTTGCCGGTGCGCAGCACGTTGGTCGCGCCCGGATTGCCGGAGCCGTAGGAGTGCGGATCGGGCAGCCCCATCGTCTTGCTGACCACGACAGCGAAGGAGATCGAACCGATCAGGTAGGCGAGCAGGGCGAACAGCGGATTGGCGAGATTGGCCATGGGCGGGGTCGAAGACGGGGTCGAAAAAGCAGCGGAAGGGCGGAGGAGAACCGCAACGGGAGCAAAAAACTGGCGCGATTGTAGCGCGCCGGCGTGGCGCTCACGACCGTGATTACCCGGGCACGGAGGAACGCACAGGCCGGCGCGCGGGCGTGTTCAGCCCTCCGCCAGCCCGCATTGCACTGGCCTGGCGCCGAGCAGCGTGGTCAGCACGGCCGGCTCGATGCTGACCAGATAGCCGCGCCGGCCGCCGTTGATATAGATGCGCTCGAGCGCCAGCACGCCTTCCTCGACATAGACCGGCATCCGCTTGCGCGTGCCGAACGGCGAGGTGCCGCCGACCAGGTAGCCGCTGTGGCGCTGCGCGACCTCGGGCTTGCACGGCTGCACGCTCTTGCAGCCGATCTGCCGCGCGAGGTTCTTGGTCGAGACGGTGCGGTCGCCATGCATCAGCACGATCAGCGGCTGCGCCTTGTCGTCTTCCATCACCAGCGTCTTGACCACGTGGTGCTCGTCGACGCCGAGCTGTCGCGCCGATTCCTCGGTGCCGCCGTGCTCGACATAGTCGTAGGGGTGCTCGCCGAACGCGATGCCGTGCTGGCGCAGCATCTGCGTGGCGGGCGTTTCGGAGATGTGTCTGGACTTGGCCATGTTGTGCCCGTGTCTGCCTTGTCTTGCTCTGTCTTGCTCTGTCTTGCCGGGTTCGTCTTGTCGTGCCTGGGGATGCGCCGCGCCTTGGCGCGACTATCCGCGCGGATGATGCTGCTGATGCAGGACGCGCAGCCGCTCGCGCGCGACGTGCGTGTAGATCTGCGTGGTCGAGATGTCGGCATGCCCCAGCAGCAGCTGCACCACGCGCAGGTCGGCACCATGGTTCAGCAGGTGCGTCGCGAAGGCATGGCGCAGCGTGTGCGGCGACAGCGGGGCGTGGATCTCGGCCTGGCGCGCATAGCGCTTGATCAGGTACCAGAAGGCCTGGCGCGTCATCGCCTCGCCGCGCTGGGTCACGAACAGCGCGTCGCTGCCGCGCTGGCCGAGCAGCGCGGGACGGGCGCTGGCCAGATAGCGGCGCAACCAGACGCCGGCCTCGGCGCCGAACGGCACCAGCCGCTCCTTGTTGCCCTTGCCGCTGACGACGCGTGCGACGCCCTCGTTCAGGCCGATCTCCACCGTCTTCATCTGCGTCAGCTCGGACACGCGCAGGCCGCTGGCGTACATCAGCTCCAGCATCGTGCGGTCGCGCAGGCCGAGCGGCGTGTCGATGTCCGGCGCCTGCAGCAGCGCCTCGACCTGGGCCTCGCTCAGCGTCTTCGGAAAGCGCGGCGGCTGCTTGGCGGCGCGCAGCCGCAGGCAGGGGTCGGTCTGGACCAGATGCTCGCGCAGCGCCCAGCGGAAGAAGCGCCGGAATACCGCGAGCCGCCGGTTCGCCGACGAGGCGCGCGTGTCGGGATGGCGCGCGGCAAAGTAGCCGGACAGCGCGCCGTCGTCGGCCGCCAGCAGGGCCACCCCGCGTTCGCCGCGCAGCCAGCGCGCCAGCAGCGCGAGATCGCGGCGGTAGGCGTCGATGGTGTTGCGCGCGAGGCCGTCCTCCAGCCACAGCGCGTCGCAGAAGCGGTCGACCAGCGTCAGGTCGGCGGCGATGTCGGCTTCGAGCTGGGCCTCCCGGTCGTCGTTCCGGGCGTTGTTCGGGCCACCGTTCGGTCCATCGTTCGGACCACCGTTCGGGCCATTGTTCGGCACCGGCGGGTCCGCCAGCGCCGCCGTGCTGTGGTGCCGCGCGCTCACAGCAGCATCACCCGCTCGTGGCGCAGCAGCCAGCGTTTGACTTCGAGATGGAAGCCGTCCTCGCCGTGATGGGCGAAGCCGCCCAGACCCTTGGCCCCGACCACGCGATGGCAGGGCACAACCAGCGGAAAGGGGTTGTCGCCACAGGCCTGGCCCACCGCGCGCGCGGTGCCGCCGATATTGGCCGCGAGTTCGCCATAGGTCGCGGTGCGGCCGCACCGCACGCTGCGGATCGCCTGCCAGACGCGGCGCTGGAAGTCGGTGCCGGTGCCGGCGAGCGGCACGTCGAGCGGCGCATCGGGATCGGCATAGTAGGCCTCGAGCTGCGCCGCCAGCTGCCGGATCGGCGGCAGGTCGGAGTCGCGCGGTGCGAAACGCTCGGGAAGGAAATGGATCGCGTGGACGCACTGCGCGTCCGCGCGCACGCCGATGCGGCCGAACGGCGCGGCGAGGATGGCATCGAAGCGGGCGGCGAGCCTGGCGTCGCGCAACTGCGCATTGCTGTCGGTGTCGGGGCGCGGCGCGGGCGGGGAATCCGTGGACGGATCCGAATGGGAATGCATGGCGTGACAACGGTCGATCCGGATACCGGATTCTAGTGCCTTGACGCTCCCCGTGCTGATCGGGTGCGCCTTTCCCGCTGGCGGGAGAGGCGAGCCTGTTGCCTCGACCTCGCGGCTTGGCAAAGAAAAGAGGGCTCCGCGGAGCCCTCTTCGATCCTGCAGACAGGCGCCGGCCGATGGACGGCGGCCTGCGTCAGGCCATCACTGCTCGAGCTTGATGTTCTGCACCTTGACCAGGTTGCGCATCTTGTCGAACTCCTTCTTGATCTCGGCGGCGTGCTGGGCCGGCGTGTTGCCCGACGGCTCGGCGCCGGCGGCGATCAGGCGTTCGCGGAAGCCCTTGTCCTGCAGCGCCTTGACGGCGGCCTCGTTGAGCTTCTTGATGATGTCGTCGGGCGTGCCGGCCGGCGCCACCAGGCCGTACCAGGCCGGATCGTTCGGCTCCTTCAGGCCCATTTCGCCGAAAGTCGGCACGTTCGGCAGCGAGTCCAGGCGCTTCTCGGCGGCCACCACGATCGGGCGCAGCTTGCCGGCCTTGATGTGCGGCATCGACGAGGGCAGGTTGTCGACCATGATCGGCACCTGGCCGGCCAGCACGTCGTTCAGTGCCGGGCCCGCGCCGCGGTAGGGGATATGGACCATGAAGGTCTTGGTCGAGACCTTGAACTGCTCGCCCAGCATGTGGCCGAAGCCGCAGGTGCCCGACGACGCGTACGAATACTTGCCCGGGTTGGCCTTCAGCGTGGCCAGGAATTCCTTGTAGTCCTTGGCCGGGAAGTTCGGGTTGACCGCGATCACGTTGGCGACGTTGGCCAGGTTCGTGATGGGCTTGAAGTCCTTGATCGGGTCGTACGACAGCTTCGGATTGCAGGCCGGGTTGACCGCCATCGTCGACACCGTCGAGATGCCGATCGTGTAGCCGTCCGGCGCCGCCTTGGCGATCGCGTCGGCGCCGATCGAGCCGCCGCCACCGGCGCGGTTCTCGACCACCACCGGCTGGCCCAGGATCTTGCTCATCTGGTCGGCCGCGCCGCGGCCCACGATGTCCGTCGTGCCGCCCGGGGCGAACGGAATGATCAGCTTGATCGGCTTGGTCGGATAGTTGCTCTGTGCCTGTGCCAGCGAGGCGCAGGCGGCCAGACCCAGGGCCAGGGCAATGTGCTTGGTTTGCATGAGATCGTGTCTCCCGTCGTGAAGCCGGACGGAGAGTGTCCGTCCAGAACTGAAAATGCCGGCCAGGGACCCGGTAGGGCCCGCCGCGCCGGCGCGATGCATCGGCGGCCCGTCAGCCGCCGAGCAGGCCGCGCTTCAGGTCGCGATCGACCGGGCGTTCGCCCAGGAAGATGCGCAGCACGGCCTGGTAGAAATCCTCGCCGGGGATGGGCTTGCCGCGCGGCGTGCCATTGACGGCGATCACCGTGCCGCTGTCCGGCGTGTAGTCGAAGTCGATCACGTCGCCCTTGCGCGCCGTGCCGACCTGGTTCATCGCCTGCTCCAGCTGGTGCAGGCGATCGGCGAACTTCTCCAGCTGCGCCTCGTTGTGGTTCTCCCGCATGCCTTCGTTCAGCGCCTTGACGAAGGTGCTCGATTCCACCTCGCGCAGCGGCCGGATCTGCAGCCGCTTGGGACCCTTGGCGCCCAGCACCACGGCGGCGTTGCGCACCTTCTCGGGCAGGTACAGCGCGGCGACATAACCCTTGACGATGAACACCGAGCGCAGGCCCGCGCCGTTCAGCTGCAGTTCCTTGCCACCGAGGCGCGTCGCCTCGTCCAGCCGCACGCCCTCGATCTCCATCGCGCCAGCGGCCATCGGCAGCGCGCCCGCGACGGCCACGCAGCAGATCGCCAGCCACTGGCGCAGGCGGCGTGCGGTCCGTGCGGTTCCTCCGGTCCGAGCGAACGAAACGCGGGCGGAAGGGCGGCGGGGGGCGGGCATGGCGGGGCGGTACATCGAGAACGGAATGGCAGGCGGAACAAGATCGACGGAAATCCGGAGCGTGCCATCTTCCGGGTTTTCTGAAACAATACCAATCCGTATCTGCCCTAGGGCGCACTCCGGGCCGCTTCGCCTCGCTCGCGGAGCGCCGTCCGCACGGGGCTCCTGCCATCCTTCCTGACATCCTCCGACGCGCCCCCGCGTCCCGACAACAACAAGACGCCGATGTCGCCTGCTCTGCTGATGGTGCCCGATTTCAGCCTGATCCTGATCGGCTGGCTGCTGGTGCGCTATACCTCGTTCGACCGCGCTTTCTGGTCCGGCGTCGAACGGCTGGTCTACTTCGTGCTGTTTCCCGCGCTGCTGCTGCAGGCGACCAACAGCGCGGTATTCGATTTTTCGACCACCTCGGCGATGCTTGGGCTGGCGGTGCTGACCACGGTGTTCGGCATGGCCGCCGGCTACGCGGTCAAGTGGGTGCTGCGGCCGAACCCGGTCGATTTCGCCTCCGGGCTGCAGACGGCGTTCCGCTTCAACTCGTATATCGCGCTGGCGCTGGCCTCCCGCCTGGGCGGCAGCGAAGGGCTGGCGATGATGGCGGTGATCGTCGGCTGCGTGGTGCCGATGTGCAATGTGGCCGCGGTGTGGGCGCTGGCCCGGCACGGCGAGGCGCGGCTGTGGCGCGAGCTGGCGCGCAATCCGCTGATCCTGGCCACGGCCGGCGGCCTGATCACCAATCTGCTCGGCCTGCATCCGCCCGAAGTCCTCGGCATGACGCTGGCCCGGCTGGGTTCGGCCTCGACGGCGCTGGGCCTGATGACGGTCGGCGCCGGCCTGCAGATGCGCGGCGCGGTCGGCACGATCGGGCCGGTGGCCTGGTGGACCGGGGTCAAGCTGCTGGCGATGCCGGCCTTCGCCTGGGCCGTCGGCCGCCATCTGCCGCTGTCGCCGCTGCAATTGCAGATCGCGGTGCTCTATGCCGCGATGCCGACCGCCTCGAGCGCGTACATCCTCGCGGTCCGCATGGGCGGCAACGGGCCGATGGTGGCCGCGGCGATCTCGGCGATGACGGTGTCGGCGATCTTCACCGCGCCGATGTGGCTGGCGCTGGTCAGCTAGGCGGCTGGGGCGGCTGCAGCGACAGCAATAGCGGCAGCAGCAATAGCGACAGCAGCAATAGCGACAGCAGCAATAACTGCAGCGGCCCCACTGCAACCGGCATCGTGGCCGTGACGGCGACCATGGTGGTGCGCGCTGCTACTGCGGCCGCTGCGCCAGCGCCCATGCCACGTGCTCGCGCACCAGCTCCGAGGGATGCCCGGCGCGCGCCAGCAAGGCCGCGCGGATGCGTTCGGCCTGCGCCGGCTCGCCGGCCCCGCGCAGCGCATTGCCAAGACCTACCGCCAGATTGCGCAGCCAGCGTTCGTGGCCGATGCGCCGGATCGGGCTGCCTTCCAGCCGCCGATTGAATTCCTCCTCGCTCCAGCCGAACAGCGCCACCATGTCGGGCGCATCGAAGCCGTTGCGCACGGCGAAGTCCGGCAGCGTCGCGCGATGCGCGAACTTGTTCCACGGGCAGGCCAGCTGGCAGTCGTCGCAACCGTAGACGCGATTGCCCATCGGCGCGCGCAGCGGCTCGGGAATCGCGCCCTTGTGCTCGATGGTGAGGTAGGAGATGCAGCGGCGCGCATCGAGCCGGTACGGGCCGACGATGGCCTGGGTCGGACAGATGTCGATGCAGCGGCGGCACTGGCCGCAATGCGCGGAGGCGGGCGGGTCGATCGGCAGCGGCAGATCGACCAGGATCTCACCGAGGAAGAACATCGAGCCGCCGTCGCGATCGAGCAGCAGCGTGTGTTTGCCGCGCCAGCCGAGCCCCGCCTGGCCGGCCAGCGCGACCTCCATCACCGGTGCCGAGTCGGTGAAGACGCGATAGCCGAACGGGCCGATCGCGGCCTCGATGCGGCCGGCCAGCTGCTGCAGGCGCGTGCGCAGGACCTTGTGATAGTCGCGGCCGCGCGCGTACAGCGAGATCGTGGCCGCGGTGCCGCCGGCCTCGACCTGGGCGAGCCGCGCGAATTCGCGCTCGCGCCAGTCGTCGCGATCGCCGTCGTTGCCGTCGTTGCGATCGTCTTCGTCATCGGTGGAGGCGGGCAGATAGGGCATGCGCGCGACGATCGCGCGCACCGTGCCGGGCACCAGTTCGGCCGGCCGCGCGCGCTTCAGGCCATGGTTCGCCATATAATCCATGTCGCCATGGCAACCCTGCGCCAGCCACGCGAGCAGACCCGCTTCGGCATGGCTCAGGTCCACGTCGGCGACGCGCACGTCGTCGAAGCCGAGCGCCGCGCCCCAGGCGCGAATCTGCGCGACCAGCGCATGCGGATCCGCGCCGGTGGCGTGCTGCGCCGCTGGCGTCCCGCTGAGAACGGCGTCAGGCGCCTGTGCTGCTCGGTCGATCATCCGTCAATTGTACGCAATGCCCCTGCTCGAACAACGCACCGTGATCCTGCCCGACGAAGCGGCCACCGACCGCCTCGGCGCGGCGCTCGCCGGCGCGGTGCGCGCCATGCCGCCGCAGACGGTGCACGTCCAGCTCTCGGGCGATCTCGGCGCGGGCAAGACCACGCTGTCGCGCGCGGTGCTGCGCGCGCTCGGCCATGCCGGCAAGGTCCGCAGCCCGACCTACACGCTGTGCGAGCCGTACCAGGTCGCCCGCGCCGACGGTTCGCCGCTGACCGTCTATCACTTCGATCTCTATCGCTTCGCCGATCCCGAGGAATGGCTCGACGCGGGATTTCGCGACTGTTTTGCCGAGCCGGCCTTCAATCTGGTCGAGTGGGCGGAGAAGGCCGCGTCGCTGCTTGGGGAACCCGACCTGCACCTGTTGCTCCAATCGGACACCTCGCCCAGCGATGAGGCCGCCGATCGGCGAGTCGCGATCCTGCGGGCCTATACTCCAACCGGACTTCTCCTGCTGCACGCATGCTGATCAAGCGCCTCGCCACCGACCGTCCCGATGAACTGCTGCTCGCCCGCCGCAAATGGCTGGCGCAATGCCTGAAAGCCGGCGCCGGAACGGTCGTGCTGACGCTGGCGGGTCCGCAGATCGCGGCCGGCGCCGGCATCGTCGCGGTCCGTGTCTGGCCGGCCGAGGACTATACGCGGGTCACCATCGAATCGGACGAGCGCCTCGCCGCGGTCCACACGATGGTGCGCAATCCCGATCGGCTGGTGGTCGATATCGATGGCCTGGACCTGTCGCCGACGCTGCGCGAGCTGGTCGCCAAGATTACTCCCAACGATCCCTATATCCAGTCGGTGCGCGTCGGCCAGAACCGGCCGCGCGTGGTCCGGCTGGTGTTCGACCTGAAGGAAGACATCGCGCCGCAGGTCTTCACGCTGGGGCCGATCGGCCAGTACCGCAACCGGCTGGTGTTCGATCTCTACCCGGTCAATCCGCCCGATCCGCTGTGGAAGCTGGTGCGCGAGACCGAGGACAAGCAGCGCCGCTTCGCCTCGACGCCGGCCACGGAGGGCGCCGACAGCGTGGCCGGCGCGCCGTCGAGCAGCGAAGAGGATGCGATCGCCGCGCTGGTGCGCCAGTTCGAGGACCAGGCGAAGACCCCCGCCACGCCGCCGCTGCCGGCTAATCCGCCGGTCGCGGCCGCGAGGCCGAAGCCGCCCGCGGGCTCTGCGTCGACCCAGCCGACCCAGCCGACCCCGCCGCAGGCACCGCTCGCACAGGACAAGTCCGGCAAGAGCGATCCGGCCGACGATCCCGCGCCGTCGCGCTTCAAGATGCGCCGGCTGCTGACGGTGGCGATCGATCCGGGCCACGGCGGCGAGGACCCCGGCGCGATCGGCGCCGCCGGCTCGCGCGAGAAGGACGTGGTGCTGCAGATCGCCAAGCGCCTGCGCGCCAAGATCGATGCGCAGCCCAATATGCGGGCGATGATGACGCGCGACGCCGATTTCTTCGTGCCGCTGAACGTGCGCGTGCAGAAGGCGCGCCGGGTCAAGGCCGACCTGTTCGTGTCGATCCATGCCGATGCCTTCGTCAAGCCGGAGGCGCGCGGCGCCTCGGTGTTCGCGCTGTCCGAGCGCGGCGCCTCGAGCTCGGCCGCGCGCTGGCTGGCCAACAAGGAGAACGCGGCCGACCTGATCGGCGGCGCCAACATGAACAACAAGGACGCGCAGGTCGCGCGCGTGCTGCTCGATCTGTCGACCACCGCGCAGATCAACGACAGCCTGCGGGTCGGCAAGGCGGTGCTGTCCGAGATCGGCGGCATGCATCAGCTGCACAAGGCGCATGTCGAGCAGGCGGGCTTTGCCGTGCTGAAGGCGCCCGACATCCCGTCGATCCTGATCGAGACCGCCTTCATCAGCAACCCGGAGGAGGAGCGCAAGCTCAACGACGAGGCCCACCAGGAGCAGCTGGCCAACGCGATCCTGCGTGGCATCCGCGGCTACTTCGCGCGCAATCCGCCGCTCGCGCGCAGCCCGTCGGTGTGAGGGCGCCCAGCCATCGACGCAACGATCAAAAGAAAAAGGCCGGCAAATCGCCGGCCTTTCCTATTGCTGACACGCTTGTCGTCCGCGCGAAGGCGGGGACCCGGTGGCTTGTCAGGACGCTGGGCTCTCGCTGTCGCGGGAGCGTCGGCACCGGACGGCGCCGACGTCCCGGTCAAGCCCGCGCGACCGCGCCTTCGATCTGCTCGCGGTTGGCATAGCGCGACGCCATCACCGAGCAGACGATCAGCTGCAGCTGGTGATAGACCATCAGCGGCAGCACCAGCAGGCCCAGCGCCGGGTGGCCGGCGAACAGGATCTTGGCCATCGGGATGCCGTTGGCCAGGCTCTTCTTCGAGCCGCAGAACACCGCGGTGATCTCGTCCTCGACCGAGAAGCCGAGGCGGCGAGCGACGAAGGTGGTGGTGGCCAGGATCGCGAACAGCAGCACCGCGGCCAGCGCCATCACGGCGGCGATGGTCTGCCAGCTGTACTGGTGCCACAGGCCCTCGGAGGTGGCATCGCAGAACGACGAGTAGACGATCAGCACGATCACGCCGCGGTCGATCTTGCTGGTGATGGCCTTGTGCCGCCCCAGCCAGGCGCCGATTACCGGACGGGCCAGCTGGCCCAGCGCGAACGGCAGCAGCAGCTGCAGCGCCACGCCGGTCAGGGCCTTGCCCAGCGGCATCGACGCGCCGCTGGCGCTGATCACCAGGCCCATCAGCAGCGGGGTCAGCGCCATGCCGATCAGGCCGGAGATGGTCGCGTTGAAGATCGCACCGGGCACGTTGCCGCGCGCCATCGAGGTCATCGCCACCGACGACGAGACGGTGGACGGCAGCGCGCACAGGAAGAACACGCCCAGCAGCAGATCGGCCGGCAGCTGGTCGCGCAGCGCGAACATCAGCACCGCGCCGATCAGCGGGAACACCACGTAGGTGAAGGCCTGCACGAAGGTGTGCAGGCGCCAGTGGCGCGCGCCGGCGACCAGCTTGTCGCGCGACAGCGCGGCGCCGTGCAGGAAGAACACCAGCGCGACGCCGAGGCTGGTCACCAGCCCGAGGTGCAGCGGGCCGTCGCCGGTGCCGACCTCGGGGGCGGCCAGCGCCAGCGCGATCGCGGCCAGCATGATCAGCACGAAGCCGTCGATCAGATCGTAGAGTTTCTTGAAGGGATTCAGCAGGAAGGACATGACTGCGTGGACTGAAGCGCACCGGAGCGGCGCGCCGGAACGAAGGGTTTAAAAGAAGAAGAAATAGACAGAAAACGGTGGAATCAGGGTTAACGCTGGTATTGGACGATAGTCCTGTCTAGAATGCAAATTCATTTGTCGTATTCATTGATATGGTTGGCGCATGAATTACACCTTGCGGCAGTTGCGGGTCTTCCTGGCGGTGGCGTCGCACGGCAGTTTCAGCCGGGCGGCGGACGCGGTCGGGCTGACGCAGCCGGCGGTCAGCCGGGGCGTGGCGGAGCTGGAAGAGGCGCTTGGGCTGCGCCTGCTGGACCGCACCACGCGTGAAGTGGTGCTGACCGATGCCGGCCAGGCGCTGGTGCCGGCGCTGGAGCGGCTGCTCGGCCAGCTCGACGACACGCTGGAGGAGACGCGTCAGCTCGGCGAGCGCTACCGCGGCCGGGTGGTGATCGCCAGCGCGCCGACCATCTCGGCACGGCTGATGCCGCTCTATGTGGCCGCGTGCGCGCGGCAATATCCGGAGGTCCGGCTGTCGGTGCGGGACAACGTGCAGGCCGACGGGCTCGAGCAGATCCGCGCCGGCGCGGTCGATTTCGGCGTGCTGATCGACCCGCTGGCCAGCGAAGGGCTGGAGACGGTGCCGCTGGGCACCGATCCGTTCTGCTTCGTCTGCCGCGACGACGATCCGTTGGCAAGACGCGACACGGTGTCGTGGTCCGCGCTCGACGGCGTGCCGCTGGTGCTGCTGGATTTCGCCTCCGGCAGCCGCCCGCTGATCGACCGCGTGTTCGCGATGCACGGCGTGACGCCGCGCGTGGTGCAGGAGCTGGGCCACTCGGCCAGCGTGTTCGGCATGGTGCAGGCGGGCATCGGGGCGTCGGTGCTGCCGTCGTTCTCGCTGCCGCTGCCGGCCGCGTCCAATCTGGTGTGGCGCCCGCTGGTGCCGCAGGAGGAGCGGCGCATCGTGATGGTCCGCCGCGAGGACCGCTCGCTGTCGCCGGCGGCCGCGGCGGTGTGGGAGATGGTCAGGACGATGCCGATTCCGGCGGCGTGAGGTTTGGGAGAGAGCGGAGCTTGCCCGCTCCATGACCCTGTGCCCATGAGGGGCGAGGGACAGCAACGTTGCAGCGATGGCGGTGGCCGGCTCATGCCGACGGCGCCGCTTTGCTGGCGTGTCCCGCGCGTGAAACGGGCGGGGACGGCAGCGGTGGTCGCCGTGCCGTTTCCCCCCATCGCCGCTCAATCCCCCATCGCCACCCCTTCCCGCCGCGGGTCCGCGCCGCCGAACCACATCGGCTTGCCGTCGACGCGCACGCGCATGATGCCCTGCAGGCCCGAGGTCTGGTCCATCACGCGCACGTCGTGGCCGCGCGCCTTCAGGCCCTCCACCAGGGCGTCCGACACGCGTCCCTTCTCCAGCTCGGTCGGGCCGTTGCGCGAGCCCACATTCGGCAGCGAGATCGCCTGCTGCACGTTCAGACCCCAGTCGAGCGTACCGACCAGCGTCTTCGCCACGTAATTGATGATGGCCGAACCGCCGGGCGAGCCGGCCGTCATCACCAGCTCGCGGGTCTGGCGGTCGAACACGAGCGTCGGCGCCATCGACGAGCGCGGCCGCTTGCCTGGCTGCACGCGGTTGGCCACCGGCTTGCCGTCCTCCTCCGCGGCGAAGGAAAAGTCGGTCAGCTGGTTGTTCAGCAGGAAGCCGCGCACCATCTGGCGCGAGCCGAACTGGTCCTCGATCGTGGTGGTCATCGACAGCGCATTGCCGTAGCGGTCGACCACCGAGATATGCGAGGTCGACGGAAACTCCGGCGCGCGGTCGCGCCCCATCGCCACCGTCGCGCCGGCCGGCGTGCCCGGGCTGGCCTTGCCCATGCTGCGTTCGCCGATTTGCGCGGCGCGGCTCGCCAGATAGCGCGGATCGACCAGGCTGCGCCAGTCGCCGCCGGGCAGGGGCACGAAGTCGGTATCGGCAACGTACTGGTTGCGATCGGCGTAGGCCAGCCGGCCCGCTTCCGCGAACAGATGCGCGCCTTCGACCGACGGCTCCAGGCCGACGGCGTTGCGCTGCGGCCTGGCCGCCGCGATCTGGCGCGCCGGCGGCAGCGCCTGCAGGATGCCCAGCATCTGCGCGACCGCGATGCCGCCCGACGACGGCGGCGGCATGCCGCAGACGGTCCACTGGCGGTAGTCGGTGCAGATCGGCTGCCGCACCTTGGGACGGTAGTCGGCGATGTCCTTGGCGGTCAGTACGCCGGGGTTGGTCGGATGCGAGCGGACCTTGGCGGCGATATCGCGGGCGACGTCGCCCCGGTAGAAGGCGTCGGCACCGCGCGCCGCGACGCTGCGCAGCACCGCCGCCAGCTCGGGATTGCGCAGCACGGTGCCGGCGGCCTTGGGCGTGCCGTCGGCGTTGTAGAAGTAGGCGCGCGCGGTCGGGTCCTTCATCAGGTCCTGGTCCTGCGCGATGATCGTCGCCAGCCGCGGGCTGATCGCGAAGCCTTGCTCGGCCAGCCGGATCGCCGGCTCGAACAGCCGCCGCCAGGGCAGCTTGCCATGCTGGCGATGCGCCAGCTCCAGCATGCGCAGCACGCCCGGCGCGCCGACCGAGCGGCCGCCGACCAGCCCCTGGCGGAACGGCATCACCTTGCCGTCGGGGCCGTAGAACAGCCGGTCGGTGGCGGCGGCGGGCGCAGTCTCGCGGCCGTCGTAGGCCTGGACCTGCTTGCCGTTGAAGTGCATCAGGAAGGCGCCGCCGCCGATGCCGGAGGAATTCGGCTCGACCAGATTGAGCACCATCTGCGTGGCGATGGCCGCGTCGATGGCGGTGCCGCCGGCCTTGAGCATGTCGTAGCCGGCCTGGGTGGCGAGCGGATTGGCGGCGGCGACCATGAAGGAACTCGCGGTCCAGCCGGGTTTGTCGGTCCAGCCGGAGGCGCCTTCGGGGGCCGGGGGGAGGGTGGTGGTGCTTGGGGAGGTGGCGCTCGCGCTGCGGGTGGCACTGGCGCTTGCGCTTGCGCTTGCGCTGGGGCTGGCGCTGGCAGCGGCTGCGGTCGCCGCCGCTGTGCCGGCCTCCTTGCCAGCCTGTGGGGCGGCGCAGCCGGCAAGAAGCAACGCTGCCAGCGCGCCGGCCAGCATGGCCGTCGGCGCCAATGCCTGATGGGCGGCTGCGGTGGAAAGGAACGGCGGAACCGGCGAACGTGGCGGCATGCTGCACTCCCTTTGAGGCCTATGAGGTACAGCGATTGTAGTCACTGCCACCGGCCGCCGTGTCATGCACAGCACAATCCGGCCGCGCGCTCACGTCCCGGGCGGCGGTGAAGGGCCGCCTCGCCGCCTCGCCGCCGCACCGCCGCACCGCCGCACCGCCTCGCCGCCGCACCGCCTCACGCTTACGGCTCACGGCTCACGGCTAACGGCTGACGGCTGACGGCTCACGGCTCACGGCTCACGGCTCACGGCTCACGGCTCACGGCTTACCGCCGTGCTGCTTCTCTGCTGCTCCGCTGCCGCCGCGCCGCCGTTCCCCGGAGAGTGCCGGCTTACTTCGGCTGCATCCGGATCGCGCCGTCCAGCCGGATCACCTCGCCGTTGAGCATCGTGTTGCCGATGATCGCCTGCACCAGCTGGGCGTATTCCGCCGGACGGCCCAGCCGGGGCGGGAACGGCACCATCTTGCCGAGCGCGTCCTGCACCTCCTGCGGCATGCCCAGCAGCATCGGCGTCTCGAAGATCCCCGGCGCGATCGTCATGCAGCGCACGCCGTCGCGCGACAGGTCGCGCGCCACCGCGAGCGTCATGCCGACCACGCCGCCCTTCGAGGCGGCATAGGCGGCCTGGCCGATCTGGCCGTCGAAGGCCGCCACCGAGGCGGTGTTGACGATGATGCCGCGTTCGCCACCCTCGTCCGGCGTGTTCTGCACCATCGCCGCGGCGGCAAGCCGGATCATGTTGAAGGTGCCGATCAGGTTGATCCGGATGGTCTTCTCGAAGGCGTCCAGCGGATGCGGACCGTTCTTGCCGACGGTCTTGTTGGCGGTCGCGATGCCGGCGCAGTTGATCAGCCCGGCCAGCCGCCCCAGGCCCACCGCGGCGTCGACGACGGCCTGGCCATCGGTTTCCGAGGTCACGTCGCAGCGGACGAAGCGGCCGCCCAGCTCTTGCGCCAGTGCGTTGCCGGCGGCCTCGTTCAGGTCGGCAATGACGACCTTGCCGCCCTGTTCGGCCAGCATGCGGGCGGTGCCCGCGCCCAGGCCGGACGCGCCGCCGGTCACGATGAATACGTTGTCTCGGATCTGCATGAACTGTCTCCTCGGGGTTGGGGGGCACCGACCGATACCGCGCCGGCGCCTGAAGGTGAGAAACATCGCACCAAACTTCACGGCGGACGTAACGCTGAATATAACGTTTACGTAAACGTCAAGCATCGCGCCGTATTGTAAAGGCCCGGCCGGCGCCCCGATAGCGGTCACGAGAATCGTAAGCCCGCAACCGTTAGCGCGAGATGTCCGCACCTTGACTGGCTAGAGTGCGCCCACGTCACACCTCGGGAGGCCTGCCGTGAGCGAGCTCCGCGCATCCTGGATTCGCAGCCGTCCGTCATCGCCAGGCGCGGATCGGTTCGAAGATTTCCCGGCCTGCGACCCCATGTCTGCGAAGGCGGCGCCACCGGCTGCCGCGATCCGGCGCGATCCGACCGAACCGGAGGGGAAAGCCGGCCTGTTGCGGCAGTTCATGCGCGATCTGCGCGCGGCGCGGCCGACCTTGACGTTGCATCTGGATACCACTGGCGTGTCGCTGATGTCGTCGGCCGTGCAGGAGGTGGAGCCGCTGTTCGAGGCCACTGACGCGATTTCGCCGGACCTGGTCGAGGCCAGCCAGCTGCTGCCGGCCGGCGATGCCGTGCTGGGCGTGGTGGATCTGGCCGGGACGGCGGCGGACAAGGTCAAGACCTGGCGGCGCGTCTGCGCGTCCGAGCCCGGCTATCGCCTTGCGGTCGCCTCGTTGGCCCGGGCGCGGCTGCCGGAAGAGGTCGAGCGGCGCAAGGCCGCCCTGAAGACGACGCGCCACTGGATCCGCGCCTGCCTGGCGACCCCGGCTCGGCACGATGGCGCACCGGCGCCGACCCTCGCCGCGCATCGGCTCCGACAGGACGGCGCCGCGTACATTCCGGACACGTTCCGCCAGGCCCTGACCGCCGGCAACCGCGATGCCGCCGCGCTCGGCAAGGCCGCCTTGGGCGTGATCGAGCGCGAACTGGCGGCCATCGATCGAGAACGCGACGCCATCCTGCGCCAACATGCCGCCGACCTTCTCGAGCACGACGCCGCCACGCGCGCCGATCGCAGCGCGACGCGGCGGCTGCGCGGCAGCGCCGTCGCCTGCCTGCGCGACAGCGGCCTGCAGGGACTGCGCGTCGGCTACGAAGCGAGTCCGCTGGTGGACAGCGCTTGGGATGCGCCGCTGGACCTGGGCCTGATCCCCGGCGACGTGTTCTCCTTCGGCCTCGGCGCCGCGATCGGATTGGCCCATGTCGGTTGCGGCATCGGCGAACTGGCGGAGGCCAGGCGGCGCCGTGGGGCGCTGCGGGAAATCGGCCAGGCGGTCGGCGACAATCTGCGCCGCTTGTCGGCCGATCCGGCCCGAAGCAAGCGGCTGCAATCGCCCGCCACCAGCGAGGCGCTGCGCTGGTTTGCCGACGGACAGCGCCGCTGGCGCCAGCGTGCGGGCGAGCTGACGCGCTGGTCCGTCGGGCGTATCGCCTATGGCGTCGGCACCGTGCTGTTGTCCGGCGCCGGCATGGCGATGGTGTCGATACTGGGCACGGCGGTGCTTGCGACTCCCGTGGGCGCCGCGCTGGTGGCGATCGGCGGGGTGCTCGGCGGCGCCTGGTTCCTGTTCACGTTGATCAGGATCGCCATGCGTTTCATGCGTGGCCGCGCCGATACGCGCGAGCGCGAACGGCTGGCGGATGCGGTCCGGCGCGGCGCCGCGCGGGGCCTGTGCGCGGACAGGCTGTCGCAATGCAGCGTGGCGCAGCTCGAGTCCTTGCGGCGCGATTGCCCGGCGCTGTCCGGCAATCGCTATTGGCAGGCCGCGGTGCTGACGCGGCGGCTGCTGATCGACGATGCGGCCGACAAGCCTGCCGGCAAGAGCGCTGGCAAGAGCGCCGACAAGACCGCCGACAAGACCGCCGGCAAGGCGTCCCGGCTCGAAACGTCGGCCCTGCTGCAGGCGCTCGGCATGCCGAAGCTGTCGACCACGCTGCTCAAGCACGCCGGCTTCGAGCTGGCCTATCGAACGATCTTCCTTTACCTGCACGGCGACGGCGCCCAGGCGGCCTGGCGCGAGGGCATCTTCCATCGCGCGGAGACGGCCGACGCGCCGCGGTCCCGGGCCCATGGGGGCTAGGCGCTCCCCGAGGGCAAGAAAGCAACCAAGGGCAAAGCGACCAACGGCAAAGCGACCAAGGCGAAGAAACCGGGGCGAAGAAACCGGGGCAAAGAAAAAGGCGGCCAGTGGCCGCCTTTGCTTCTTCCGGAGCGTTCTTCCGGATCGCCCGAACTTCGGCGCCTTACTTCAACGCCTCGAACACCCGCGCGGTGATCTCGTCTACCGAACCGACGCCGCTGATCTTGCGATACTGCGGCGGCGCGACGCTCGCGCCCGGAGCGCCCTTGGCGGCCCAGTCCGAGTAGTAGTCGACCAGCGGGCGGGTCTGCTGCGCGTAGACATCGAGACGTTTGCGCACGGTCTCTTCCTTGTCGTCGTCGCGCTGGATCAGCGGCTCGCCGGTCTCGTCGTCGACGCCGGCCGTCTTCGGCGGGTTGTACTTCAGATGGTAGGTACGGCCCGAGGCGGCATGCACGCGGCGGCCGCTCATGCGTTCGATGATGGCGTCGAACGGCACGTCGATCTCCAGCACGTAGTCGATCGGTACGCCGGCTTCCTTCATCGCCTCGGCTTGCGGGATCGTGCGCGGAAAGCCGTCGAACAGATAGCCGTTGCGGCAATCGTCCTGCTTCAGGCGGTCCTTGACCAGGCCGATGATGATGTCGTCGGAGACCAGACCGCCCGCGTCCATCACCTTCTTGGCCTCGATGCCCAGCGGGGTGCCGGCCTTGACCGCGGCGCGCAGCATGTCGCCTGTGGAGATCTGCGGGATGCCGAACTTCTCGCAGATGAACTTGGCTTGCGTGCCTTTGCCGGCGCCGGGCGCGCCCAACAGGATCAAACGCATTTACGGGTCCTCAGAGTTTTGAATCCGGTATTGCGGGGGAATGGAAGGAGGGTAACGCCGAAACTTGACGTGTGGCTTACCGCGCGATGGTCAGGCACGCAGGCGCCGCCATGGCTGGTGACCGGCGCGGCCCGCATGCGGTTGGCATGGGCGCAAGCCGGACGGCTCATTCTTCATCTCCCCACCGAGCTTGCGTCGTCGCCCGTATTGACGGCGACAGCGGCTCTTTATTGGCGAGCATTATGCCACGAGGGAGCCCGAATCCGGCCCGCCGCGGCGGTCAACGGTGTGTAAACCGGAGCGGGCGAATGGCCCGCCCCGCGTGGGATTGCGCCCGTTTGCGCTCAGCGGCCGGGCTGCGCCGCGGCCTCGGACCACAGCGCGCGCACGCGTTCGAGATCGGCCGGGGTATCGACGCCGGGCGCCGGCGCGGCCTCGGTGACCAGCACCGCGATGCGTTCGCCGTGCCACATCGCGCGCAGCTGTTCGAGCGCTTCGGTCTGCTCGAGCGGCGCGGCGGCCAGCGTCGGGAAGCGGCGCAGGAAGCCGGCGCGATAGGCGTACAGGCCGATATGGCGCAGCACCGGCATGTCGGGCAGCGGCACCTGCGCGCTCGCGGCCGGGGCCGACGGTACGCCGGACCAGGCATCGCGCGCCCAGGGGATCGGCGCGCGCGAGAAGTACAGCGCGCGGCCGGCGCTGTCGCATACCACCTTGACCACGTTCGGATTGAAGACCTCGCCGATCTCGTGCAGCGGGTGCGCGGCGGTGGCGATCGCGCATTCGGGATGCGCAGCGAGATGCCGGGCCACCGCGTCGATCAGCGCCGGCGCGATCAGTGGCTCGTCGCCCTGCACGTTGACCACGATCGCATCGTCGTCCAGCGACAGCAGGGTGGCCACCTCGGCCAGCCGGTCGGTGCCGGTGGCATGGTCGGCGCGCGTCATGACGGCTTCGATGCCGTGCTCGGCGCAGGCCGCGCGCACGGTGTCCGCGTCGGTGGCGACCACGGTGCGGCGGGCCGCCGAGGCGTGGGCGCGCTCGGCGACCCGCACGATCATCGGCTTGCCGCCGATGTCGGCCAGCGGCTTGTTAGGCAGACGCGTCGACGCCAGCCGCGCGGGAATGACGACGGTGAAATCCACGGAGAAATCGGCGAGCGACATCGAAGCCAGGCCTCAGGTCGGATCGATGGCGCGGCCAGGCACCGATTGGCGGGCCTCGTCGGCCAGCATCACGGGAATGCCGTCGCGGATCGGATAGGCCAGCTTGTCGGCATGGCAGATCAATTCCTGCGCCGCGCGGTCGTATTCGAGCTTGCCCTTGCACAGCGGGCAAACCAGGATTTCAAGCAGCCGGTTGTCCATCTTGGTGTTCCTTGGTGTGGCTGGCCGCGGCAGCGGCGCCGGTGGCCGCGGTCGGCGCTGCCTGGCAGCGCGCGATGACCGTGCGGCGAATTCGATCGATCAGACCCGGATCGATCACGGGCCTGGTGGGGACGACCCAGATGCGCGGGTCGAGCGGCTCGCGAAGCCGGTCGCATTTTACGGCATCCTTCTCGGTGATCAGGATCACCTCGGCGGCCTGCGCGGCCGGATGGTCGACGAACGGGTCTTCGGCGAAATCGTAATGATCCGGCAGCGGCAGCGTCTCGGGCTGCAGGCCCGCGCCGCGCAGGCTGGCGAAGAAGCGTTCCGGGTTGCCGATGCCGGCCGCCGCCAGCACGCGCCGCCCCGCGAAGGTCGACAGCGGCCGCACCATGGTCGGATCGGCGAGCTGCCACGCCTGCTCGAGCTCGAGCCGCATGCCGTAGACCTCCGGCCGGTCCGGCGTCGCGCGGAAATACGGATCGTTGATCAGCGTGGCATCACGGCGGCGCGACAGCGGCTCGCGCAGCGGCCCGGCCGGCAGCAGCCAGCCGTTGCCGCCCATGCGGCCGTCGAACATCACGATCTCGAAGTCGCGCTGCAGGCGATAGTGCTGCAGGCCATCGTCGAGCAGCAGCACGTTGATGCCCGGATGCGAGACCAGCATCGCCTGCGCGCAGGCCACGCGATCGGGATAGACCCAGACCGGCACGTCGGTCGAGCGCGCGATCAGCAGCGGTTCGTCGCCGACGTCCTCGGCCTTCGAGGTCGCCTTGACGCGGCGCGGCCGTTCCAGCTTGACGCCATAGCCGCGCGAGACCACGCCGGGACGCAGCCCGGCCTCGCACAGCGCATCGGCCAGCGCGATCACCGCCGGCGTCTTGCCGGTGCCGCCGACCGTCACGTTGCCGACCACCACCACCGGCATCGGCAGCCGCGTCGACTCGAACCACCCGCGCCGATACGCCAGCCGCCGCAACGCGCTGATCGCGCCGAACAGGCCGGCGAACGGCAGCATCAGCCAGGCGAACCAGCCGCGGCGTTGCCACTGGCGGGTAACGAAGTCGGACAGGAGATGGCGGGCAGCGGGCATCGGGTTCCAGGAAGAACGGTTTTCGCCAGAGTGTATCGGGTCGGGATGATGCTGCTTCCCGCCCGGGCCTTCGTGGGAAGGCAGGACGCCTAGCGCGTCCCGCCGCTCTGCGTCGCGAACGTCAGCCGCGACAGGCCGGCGACCCGCGCGGCTTCCATCACGTTGACCACCGACTGGTGGCTGGCCTGGGCGTCCGCGCTGACGATCAGCACCGGTGCCTGCGCCGCCGCCGTGCCGGCCAGCGCGCGCAGCCGCTCGGCGAGCCCCGCGACATCGCGCGCCCCCACGCGCTCCTTGTCGATCGCGTATTCGCCGCTGGCGGACACCGACACCACGATCTCGCGCGGCCGCTGCAGGGCCGTTTCCGCCTCGGCGGTCGGCAGCTGGATGCGCAGCTCGGTGTAGCGCGAATAGGTGGTCGTGATCATCAGGAAGATCAGGATCACCAGCAGCACGTCGATCAGCGGGATCAGATTGATCTCCGGCTCGTCGCGCCTGGCACGGGTACGGAATCGCATGGCCGCCATCCGTCTCAGGCGCGCCGCTGCGGCAGGATCGCGTCGAGGAAGGTGGCCGCGCGCGATTCCAGCTCGGCGACATAGTCGTCGACGCGCCGGCGGAAATAGCGCCAGAAGATCAGCGCGGGGATCGCGACCATCAGGCCGAAGGCGGTGTTGTACAGCGCCACCGAGATGCCGTGCGCCAGTTGTTCAGGGTTTGCGCCGGTGCCGCCCTGGCTGCCGAAGATCTCGATCATGCCGATCACGGTGCCGAGCAGGCCCATCAGCGGGGCGACCGAGGCGATCGTGCCCAGCGCGTTCAGATAGCGCTCCAGTTCGTGCGCCACCGCGCGGCCCGCTTCCTCGACGGCGTCCTTGGCCGCATCGCGCGAGGTGTCGGGCTGGGCGATCACGTGCCGCAGCGCGGCGGCCAGCACCCGGCCCAGCGGCGAATCGCGTTCGAGCGAGTCGACCACGTCCGGCGTCGCGCGCCGTTGCCGCGCCACCGTCAGCGCCTGGTCGTACAGCTTCGCCGGCAGCACCTTGCTGCGCTTCAGGCTCAGCGAACGTTCGACGATCAACGCCAGCGCGATGACCGAGGCGAGCAGCAACGGCCAGATCGGCCAACCGGCCGCTTCAATGATGGAAAACACAAGGACACCCCGAGTCGCCGGCGCGAAGGGAAGGACTGCGGCAGGCCGGCGTAAAAAAACAGGCGCCACTCTAACGCGCGGCCCCCCGCGGGGCAAGCCGCGATGGCGCGCGCCATCCACCTGCCATCCACTTCGCCGACATGTCCACACCCGGCAGGGACAGTGCTGTGGATGGATTGTGGAAAGCAGGCGGACAGCCTCGCCAAGTCCTTGATTCAAAAGGGCGAACGCCGGCTTGCTTAAAATATGGGCAGAAGCGGCGGCGGGCGCGCCGTGGTTGTCCGAGGCCACGGGACGTGCCGATCCTGCCGATGCCGCGTCCCGGCTTTCCACACCGCAGCGGGACAGGATTGTGGAACAAGTGTGGACAGACGCCTGACAAGCGTGCCAAGTCCTTGATCCATATGGTATTCCGACGCCTTGCTTAAAAATTGTGCAGATGGCTTCAAACGGCCTGCGGCGTCGGCGTTGGGCAACAAAAATTCAAAAGTCGACTTCTTTCCACATCTCAACGGGACAGTGTTGTGGAGCGCCTGTGGATAAGCGCGGGAGAAGCGAGGCAAGGGTTTGATCCGTAACGGAATTCCCCGGGCTGCCTAATAAAGTGGCAACACGGCAGGCCGCGAGCTTCGCCGCTTCCCGAACCGGGTGCTTCGGTTTCGGTGCGAGAGCGACGTTTCGGTCACGAGGCAGTGTGTGCCGCCGTACGGTCCGTGTTACCGCTCTGTAGTTGTCCAGAGTTCCTGTGGATAACTTTGTGAACAAGCTGGTGTGGACAAATGGTAAGTGATTGACGCGTAAGAGAAATTCTTACATTGCTTAAAAAGTGATGTTCGGGAAAGTCATTAAGAATCAATGGCTTGTGTCAAGCCCCTCGATATACAGGCCGTTTCAGCCACCCTACAGCGATGGGCTTGACATAGCGGTTATGCTGTGGACATGTCCATCTGACGCCGCTTCGGCGGCGATTTGCCATGTCTGAACCATTCTCGTTTCCGCCTTCGCCAGTCTCCCGGACGGCACCCGGCGGGCGCGATGTGATCCCGGTCGGCGAATTGAACCATGCGATCGCATCGGTACTCGAACGCAACTTTCCGCTGGCCTGGGTGCGTGGAGAAATTTCCAACTTCACGCGCGCCGCGAGCGGGCACTGGTATTTCTCGCTGAAGGACACCCGCGCGCAGATCCGCTGCGTGATGTTTCGCGGACGAAACCAGCATGTCGACTTTCCGGTGCGCGAAGGCGAGGCCGTCGAGGTGCGCGCGCTGGTGTCGATGTACGAGGCGCGCGGCGAGGTGCAGCTCAGCGTCGAGGCGATGCGGCGCGCCGGCGTCGGCAATCTGTACGAGGCCTTCCTGCGCCTGAAGGACAAGCTCTCGCGCGACGGTCTGTTCGATCCCGCACGCAAGCGGCCGATTCCCTCGCATCCGCGCACGATCGGCGTGATCACGTCGCTGCAGGCCGCGGCGCTGCGCGACGTGCTGACGACCCTGCGCCGCCGCGCGCCGCATATCCAGGTGCTGGTCTATCCGGTGCCGGTGCAGGGCGCCGGTGCCGCGGACAAGATCGCGGCGATGCTCGACACCGTCAGCGAACGCGCCGAGTGCGACGTGGTGATCCTGTGCCGCGGCGGCGGCAGCATCGAGGACCTGTGGTCGTTCAACGAGGAAGTGGTCGCGCATGCGGTCGCGCGCTGCACGCTGCCGGTGGTCTGCGGCGTCGGCCACGAGACCGACTTCACCATCGCCGACTTCGTCGCCGACGTGCGCGCGCCGACGCCGACGGGCGCCGCCGAACTGGTCAGCCCCGATCGCGCGCATCTGCTGGCGCAGGCCGCGCGGGCGCGCGACGCGCTCGGCCAATGCATGCGCCGCCAGCTGGAGCGGCGCGCCCAACATCTGGACTGGCTGGCGCGGCGCGTGCGCAGCCCGCAGGCGCAACTGCAGGAGCGGCGCGGACAGCTCGACAATCTCGCGCGACATTTGCGCGCGGCATGGCGCGACAGCGTGGTGGCGCGGCGCCATCGGCTGCAGCTGTGGTCGATGCGGTGGACGGCCCAGCGTCCCGATGCGGGCACGCGCCAGGCCGAACTGGCACGGCTCGCCGCGCGCATGCAGGCAGCCAGCGAACGCCAGCACGAACGTGCCGCGCAGCGCCTGCATCGCGCCGCCGGCGCGCTCGAACTGCTGGCGCCGCAACGCACGCTCGAGCGCGGCTATGCGGTGCTGCTGGACCCGCGCGGCAAGGCGCTGCGGGCCCCGTCGGAGCTGCGCGCCGGCGGCCGCGTCGAGGTCCATCTGGCCGAGGGCGTGGCCGATATCGGCATCGCCAGCGTGCAGGCCAAACTGCTCGATCTATAGGGCCGATCTACAGGCCGCGATGGCCGGCTGAGTTGCCCCGGAAGGTGCCCCACAGGCGCGGCGCGGCGGGGCGCGCAGCCGCATACTGCCGCGCCTTGAAGGGGTTTTGCCGCTGGTTTGCGCCACTATGGCAAGTCACCTACAATCGGTGTCTCCCGTCCCACAACCCACAGAGACAGAACAATGGAACATACTCTCCCCCCGCTGCCGTACCCCCATGATGCGCTGGCCCCGCATATGTCCAAGGAGACCTTGGAGTTCCATCACGACAAGCATCATCAGACGTACGTCACCAATCTGAACAATCTGATCAAGGGCACGGAATTCGAGAACGCGACCCTCGAAGAGATCGTCAAGAAATCGTCCGGCGGCATCTTCAACAACGCCGCCCAGGTGTGGAACCACACCTTCTTCTGGAACTGCCTGAAGCCGCAAGGCGGCGGTCAGCCGACCGGCCCGCTGGCCGACGCCATCAACGCCAAGTGGGGCTCGTTCGACAAGTTCAAGGAAGAGTTCACCAAGACCGCGGTCGGTACCTTCGGTTCGGGCTGGGCCTGGCTGGTCAAGAAGGCCGACGGTTCGCTGGACCTGGTGTCGACCTCGAACGCCGCCACCCCGCTGACCACCGACGCCAAGCCGCTGCTGACCTGCGACGTGTGGGAACACGCCTACTACATCGACTACCGCAACGCCCGTCCGAAGTTCGTCGAGGCCTTCTGGAACGTCGTGAACTGGGACTTCGTCAGCAAGAACTTCGCTGGCTGAGCGTTCCCGTAGCGCAAGCAGCAAGCGCAAGCAAGAAAGCCCTCTCTGCGAGGGCTTTTGTTTTTTTGGGACGCTGGTGCTCCCGATGCAGACCAGCGCCTCCTTCCGTGCCGAGGAACGCCAGCCGCGCGCAGTTCCTCGCGCATCTTCACCCTGCCGATCGCGTCATCCGCGTGGTCACGGAGAAGGTCTCTGCCGGATGAATGGACACGGATACCTCGAACGTATCGCCGGCGTGATCGATATAGCGGCGCACGATCTTCAGCACCGCAGCCCCCGGTTCCAGTCCAAGCGCGCGTGCGATGCGCTGGTCCGTCAGCGTGGACGCCCGCACCTCCTGTTCGATCTCGGCAATCCGCCGACCATGGCGTGATTCGATCAGCGAGCTGACCAGCACGTCGGGCATGTCGCGAACAATCGCGCCGATGTCCGTGTAGGCCGCATCGATGAACACGTCGGTCCATGCGATCGGCGTCGCGTTTGCTTCGCCGTCGAGCCGCACGCTGGAGATGCGCAGCCACTTCGTATCGGTCGAGCCGCCGAGGGCAGCGGCAACGTCCGCTGGGGCCGCCACGGTCTCCACCGACTGCACCACGCGGCGGTGTGCCTCGCCAAATTGCATCAGGTCTTCGACGGACGACAAGGTCGGCTTGAACACGGCTTTCGGCCGCGTGGCTTCCACTCGCGTGCCGACGTTCTTGCGGCGCGACACCAATCCCATCTCCTGCAATTCCTGCAGCGCTACCCGGATCGTGTAGCGGCTCGCCTGGAATTGCTCGCACAACTCGAATTCCGTGGGCAGCAGCGCCCCCACCGGAAAGCGACCCCCAGTGATGTCGTCCAGCAGTTCGCGAGTGATGTCGGCAGCGTTTCTTTTGCTCATGGCTTGCATTGTTCCAGCCCCGCGGCCGGTTCCGCTCGGGCAGACACATCGGGTTTACACCCATTTCCCGAAATATGTTCGAACATATTTAATGCCAATATGTTCGAACATATCGATGATTTTTAACGACTCCTCGCCGCCCGCACCATGCCCGATTACACGATTCCCGCCGCCAGCACCGTGGTCGATTCCGCCCTGTTCCGCGACGCCTTTGGCACCAGAGCGAGGCGCGACATCTTCTCCGACGGCGCGCTCGTGCAGCGCTATATCGACGTCGAGATCGCCTTGGCAAAAGCCGAGGCCAGGGCAGGCGTCATTCCCGCGGAAGCAGCGCAGACCATCGCGCGGGAGTCCCGCATCGACCGGATCGACTTCGAGCAGATGCGCGAGGAAACCGACATTGTCGGCTATCCGATCCTGCCACTGGTGCATCAGCTGGTCCGGATGTGCGGCGAGGCAGGGCGGTATGTCCATTGGGGCGCGACGACGCAGGACATCATGGACACCGCCGTGGCGCTGCAGGTACGCGACGGCCTCGACAGCATCGACGCCGATATCCGCGCGCTGCGGCGCATCCTGGCCGACCTGGCCAAGGCGCACCGCGATACGCCCATGGCGGGGCGCACCCATCTGCAGCAGGCGCTGCCGGTGACGTTCGGCTACAAGGTCGCGATCTGGCTGGCGATGTTCGACCGTCATCAGCAGCGCCTGGCGGAACTGCGCCCTCGGATTGCGCTGGTCCAGTTCGCCGGTGCCGCGGGCACCCTGGCTTCGCTCGGCGACCATGGCTTCGCGGTGCAGCGGGCATTGGCGGAGGAGCTCGGCCTGGGTGTGCCGGCGACCACGTGGCACGTGGCGCGCGATGGCCTTGCCGAAGCGGTCAACCTGCTGGCGCTGATCACGGGCTCGCTCGGCAAGATCGCGCTCGACATCATGATCATGGCGTCCACCGAGTTCGGAGAAGTCTACGAGCCGTTCGTCAAGGGCCGGGGAGCCAGCAGCACCATGCCCCAGAAGCGCAATCCGATTTCCAGCGAGCTGATGCTGGCGGCCTCCAAGGCGGTGCGCCAGCACGCCGGCCTGATGCTGGACGCGATGGTGCAGGACTTCGAGCGCGCGACCGGGCCGTGGCATGCCGAATGGATCGCCGTCCCCGAGAGTTTCATCCTGACCGCCGGTGCGTTGCACCAGGCCAGATTCGCGCTCGGTGGGCTGATCGTCGATGCGCCTCGCATGGCGCACAACCTTGGCATCTCCAGGGGCTTGATCGTGGCGGAGGCCGTGATGATGCAGATGGCTCCGCATATTGGCCGCCAGCAGGCGCATGACATCGTCTACGACGCCTGCCGCACCGTCAACGAGGCGGGCGGCACGCTGGCGGAGGCGCTGCTCGCGCTGCCGGCGGTGACCCGGCACTTCGATCGTGCCGCCATCGAACGGATGGTGGACCCCGCCAATTACCTTGGCCTTGCGCCGCAAATGGTCGACCGCGCGCTGGCGCTGTCCGCGCAGGTCGACGACCGCCTTGGCAATCAACGCGGCGCAGGTCCCGGGTTCGATGCGGGGAACATGCCCCTGACGAGCTGACGAGCTGACGAGCTGACGAGCTGACGAGCTGACGAGCTGACGAGCTGACGAGCTGTCGCGCTGACGAGCTGTCGCGCTGACGCGCTGACGCGCTGACGAGCTGTCGCGAAATTCCGTACCCACTACGGCAAATACCCATTGGAGGAGACAACCGATGCAACCGTTCGCCGCCCTGTTACGGGGCTCACTGGCCATCGCGGCCCTGATTGCTGCTGCCCCCGCTCACGCGCAGAACTGGCCGACAAGGCCGATCACCTGGATCGTCCCGTTCGCCGCCGGGGGACCGACGGACGCGCTCGCCCGCACCATCGCCGATCGCGTTTCGCGCGAAGTCGGGCAGTCGATCATCATCGAAAACACGCCGGGCGCGGGGGGCACGATCGGGGCCGCCAAGGCCGCCCGTGCGGCGGCCGACGGCTACACCATGCTGGTCGGCCATATGGGCTACATGGGCGCTGCGCCCGCGCTGTACAAGAAGCTGGCGTACGACCCGGTCAAGGACTTCGCTCCGGTCTTCCGCTTTCCCGACACGCCGATGGTGCTGATGGTGCGCAAGGACCATCCAGCCAGGGACGTGAAGGCCCTGATCGACTACGGCCGGCAGCATCCGGGCAAGCTGTTCATCAGCAATGCCGGCATGGGCTCGACCTCGCATCTGATTGCAGCAATGCTGGCGTCCTCGGCGGGAATCAAGATGACGCTGGTGCCGTACAAGGGCGCGGGCCCGGCCCTGATCGACGTGATCGGCGGACAGGTGGACGGCATGTTCGACCAGACCAATACCGCGCTGCCGCAGATCACCGAGGCGAAGGTGCGCGCGCTGGCGGTAACTTCCGCCACCCGCGTTGCGCAACTGAAAGACGTGCCGACCATCGCCGAGACCGTCGTTCCCGGCTTCGAGGCCGCCACGTGGTACGGCATATATGCACCGAAGGGTACGGCGCCCGCCGCCATCGACAGGATGCAACAGGCCTATCTGAAGGTGATGAAGGACAAGGCGTTCACCGACCGGCTGGCGGCACAGGCCATCCAGATGCTGCCCGCCGACAAGTACACGGCCACCGCGCTGGGCAAGCACACCGAGGCCGAGGTGGCGCGCTGGAAGGTACTGGCGGCCAAGGCCAACATCTCGCTGGAATGAGCGTCATGTCCCCGTTTCGGATCGAGCACGACGCCTTTGGCCCGGTCGAGATTCCCACCGACCGTTACTGGGGCGCGCAGACGCAGCGCGCGCTGACTGTTTTCGACATCGGCACCGAGCGATTCCCCGCCTGCCTGATCCACGCATTCGGGCTGCAAAAGATGGCGGCCGCGGCCGCCAACCTGCAGTGCGGCGAGCTGGAGCCGCGTATCGCGGCGGCAATTGTCGATGCGGCGGCCGAAGTGCATGCCGGCATGTTCGATGACCACTTCCCGTTGACCATCTGGCAGACCGGCTCCGGCACACAGACCAACATGAATGCGAACGAGGTCATTGCCAACCGGGCCAACGAGCGCCTGGGCGAGCCGCTCGGAACCAGGCAGCCGGTGCATCCCAACGACCACGTCAATCGCTCGCAGTCCTCGAACGACAGCTTCCCGACCGTGATGCATCTGAGCGCGGTGCTCGAACTGCGGGGCCGCCTGTTGCCCACGCTGGCGCAGCTGCGCGATGCGCTGCGGGCGCGCGCCACCGACTTCGCGGACATTCTGAAGCTGGGCCGTACCCATCTGATGGATGCGGTGCCCACCACGCTGGGGAGGAGCTTCGACAGCTTTGCCGTGCAGATCGATCACGGAATCGCGCGCATCGAAGGCACGCTGCCGCGCCTGCTGACGTTGCCGCAGGGAGGGACCGCGGCAGGCACGGGACTGAATGCACCGGCCGGCTTCGCGCAGGCGTTCTCCGCCGAGCTTGGCCGCCTGACCGGGCATGCGTTCCGGCCGAACCCCTGCCAGGTCGAAGGCATGGCTGCACACGACGCGCTGCTCGAACTGTCGGGCATGCTGAACGTCATCGCGGCTTCGTTCATCAAGATCGCGAACGATCTGCGCTGGATGAGTTCGGGGCCAAACTGCGGCATCGGCGAACTGATCATGCCGGAGGACGGCCTGACGTCCTCGATCATGCCCGGCAAGCGCAATCCGACCATTGCCGAGGTCATGATCCAGACCGGCATGCAGGTCGCCGGGAACCATGTCGCGGCCACGATGGCGGGCGCCTCGGGCAACTTCGAACTGAACGTGGCCAAGCCGGTGCTGATCTACAACGTGCTGCAGTCGATCCGGCTGTTGTCGGACAGTGCACGTGTGATGGCCGAACGGGTGATTCCCGGCCTGGAGCCCGACTTGCCGCGGTTGGCACGCCAGTTGGACAGCCCGCTGCTGGCGGCGACCGCGCTCAACCCCGTGCTCGGCTACGATCAGGCCGCACGCATTGTCCGGCATGCGATGGCCCACGGCGTGTCGCCGCGGGACGCCGCCGTGCAACTCGGTGTGCTTGCCGCAGAGGAGTACGACCGGCTGGTCGATCTGCAGCGGATGGCCCGTGGGTACGGCGGGTCAGAACGCCATTGACGCATGGCGCCGCCGCTCAATTCAGCGTCGCTCCCGCCTGCTTGACGATGCGCGCGTGCTTCTCCAGCTCGCTGCTGAAGAACGGCGCCGCCTGATCCGGCGTGCTGCCGATGATGACGAGGCCCTGGGCGGCGAGGTTCTGTTGCACCGGCTTCTCGTCGAGCGCGGCCTTGATTCTTGCCTGCAGGTCGGCCGTCTTGTCCTTCGCCAATCCGGCCGGGCCGACGATCGCCAGCCAGGCGTCGAAGCTGTAGCGCGGCAGGCCGGACTCGGCCAGCGAGGGCACCTCCGGCAGCATCGGGATGCGCTTCGGCGTGGACACCGCGATCGCCTTCAGCTTGCCGGCCTTCAACTGCGGCAGCACGGCCGGCACCGTCAGGAAGCCCATCTGCACCTGGCCGCTGAGCAGGTCGGTTGTGTAGTTTCCCGCGCCCTTGTAGGGCACGTGGCGGACCTCGACCTTGGCCTCGCTGGAGAACAGTTCGGCGGCCAGATGCAGCACGGTGCCGTTGCCCGATGAGCCGTAGTTCAGCTGGTCGGGCTTGCTCTTGAGCAGCGCGATCAGTTCCTGCACGTTGTTGGCCGGCACCGAGGGATTGACCACCAGCACCAGCGGCAGCGTGCCGATCACCGTGATCGGCGTGATGTCGCGCAGCGAGTCGAACGGCATCGAGCGGTAGATCGCGGGATTGATCACGTGGTTCGACGACACCAGGCCGAGCGTCAGCCCGTCTTTGGGCGCGCGCACGATCTGCTGCGTGCCCGGGATGCCGCCGGCGCCGGCGATGTTCTCGATGACGATCGGGTGGCCCAGCTGGCGGCCCATCGATTCGCTAAGCGCACGCGCCACGGCGTCGGCCTGCGAGCCGGGCTGGGTGGGCACGATCAGCCGCAGCGGCTTGCCATCGGGCGATTGTGCGTGGGCCGCGGGAGCGGCGGCCAATGCGGCAGCGAAGGCAGCGGCGAAGGTGGCGGCCGCGGTCAGGGACGAGGTCAGCCGAACGCCGCGGCGCAGGGGAAGCAGGGCGTGGCGCAGGGAAGGCAAGGTGCGGCGCAGGCGGCCGATTGTGCGAAGGAAGGGGGGCATGCTGTCTCCGTTGTCGCGAGGCGGGAACCTGTGGGCGGTTCCTCTGCGCGCCAGTCTAGAGCGGTCGGCTTGCCGGCAAGAAATGCTGTTGCGACGGACCGGGTATCGCGTTCCGCGATATCGGTCCGCGCGGCGTCAGTCTGGGGCGGACGGTGCCGACGGCGCTGACGGTGCGGCCGGTGCAGACGGAGGGGATGCGGACAGAGCGGCCGGCCGTCAGGCCCGCAGGGCGGCAATCAGCGCATCCACCGCCCGCAGCCGCGGCGATTTGCGCGGCGCGTAGACGCGCAGTTCGCGCTGCCGCCACGGCTCGTCCAGCGGCACCCGCACGAAGCCCCGCGTGCCCGCGTAGGCAGTGGTCGCGCTGTGCGGAATCACCGCCAGGCCCAGCCCCGCCTCGACCATCCGGCACGCCGCCTCGAAGCTCGACACCGCCACGCTTTGCCGCATCGGCAGGCCCGCCTCGGCGGCCCGGTCGCGCAGCTCGGTATCGAGCGCCCCGCCTTGCTGCACGATCACCAGCGGATACTGCAGGACCTCGGCGTAGCGCAGTCCCGCGCGGTCGGCCAGCGCATGACCCGCGGGCAGCAGCACCATCAGCGGATCCTGCGCGAAGTGCCACGATTCGAGCCCGCGCGCGCCGTCGATCGCCACGCCCACGCCGACGTCGGCATGATCGTCGAGGCAGGCGCGCAGCGTGTCGCTGGTGGAGCGCTCGTGTAGCGCGATATCGACATGCGGATGGCTGGCGCGAAAGGCGTGCAGCCGTTCGGGCAGGAAGCCGACGATCGACGAAGGACTGGCCGACAGCCGCACGGTGCCGGCCACCTGGTCGCCGAGGTCCTGCACCTCGCGGGCGAAGGCGGCGATGTCCTCGTTCAGCTTGCGGCCCAGTTCCAACGCGCGCACGCCGGCCTCGGTCAGCGCCACGCCGGTGGGCGAGCGCACCAGCAGCGTCACGCCCAAGCTGCGCTCCAGATCGGCGATCCGCCGGCTCAGCGCCGATTGCGCGATGTGCTCGGTTTCGGCGGCGCGCTTGATGGAGCCTTCCCGCGCGGCGGCGAGAAAGAGCTGGATGCTGACGGGATCGATGCGGTGCATGCGGACTCGGACTTAGGAGTGGGCGACGATGGGGAGATCATGGGGCGATCATGGGGCGGCCATCGGGCGTCCATGGGCGGGCCGCGGGATCGCCATGGGATCGCCATGGGACGGCGATGGGACCGCAATGGGATCACCATGGAACGGCCCGATGGCTCTTGCCTTGGCCGCGCAAGTGTCCCGCAAAACCGCGGCGCGGGACAAGGGCGGCTCGCCGCGCGCCGTTTTCGCCGGGCTGTCCCGTCGGCGGCCGGGCCGCGCGTTTACCCGGATATCTCTGCCGAAGATAACCCCGATGCCGCATCGGCGCTTGGCCGCCACGCGACGCCGCGCGTAGATTCGGCGATGTTCGGCACTGTGCCGACGTTCACCGATGAGACTGGAGAAGACCGCGATGGACCGCCTGCAGATCGATGGCCGCATTCTGTTCCTTGCCGATTGCCCGCGGACCATCGAACGGCAGTTGCACGGCGAGGCGCTGACGCTGGAGCAGGCCGGCGCGCTGCGAGACGATGTCTCGACCGACGAGATCACGCCGGTCCCGATCCTGACCCATTTCGACGACAAGCTCGGGCGCTATCCCTATACCGGCTTTCGCGCGGGCGGCGCGCAGCCGATCGGCGTCGATGCGATCCGGCAGGGCGGGTTTGCCGTGACCGTCGCCGGCAACCGCTACGGCAAGGGCTCGTCGCGCGAGCACAGTCCCGCGGCCGAGAAGCTGGCCGGCATCCGGCTGGTGATCGCCCGCAGCTTCGAACGGATCTATCGGCAGAACGCCGACAATATCGGCCTGCTGACCTCGACGGACTTTGGCTTGATCCCGCGCCTGCTGGCGGGCGAGGCGATCGCCCTTGAGGAACTGCTGGCCGGCCGCGATGCGCTGGCCGCGCAGATCCTGCGCGAGGGCGGCCTGCTGCGCTTCGGCCAGCGGCATCTGCGCGGCCTCGCCGGCGACCGCGCGCCGGCCGCGCGGCCCACGCAGCCCACGCAGTCCGCGCAGCACACGCAGCCCACGCAGCCCACGCAGCCCACGCAGCCCACGCAGCCCACGCAGCCTACGCAGACTACGCAGACTACGCAGCCCACGCAGCCCACGCCGCCGGCCGCTGAGCGACCGCGTACGCTGTTCGAGAAGATCGTCGCCCGCCATGCGATCGCGACCGCGGTCACGCCGGCCGATCCCGCGCCGGGCGACGGCATCTTCGTGCGCGCCGATTGGCGCTTCATCCACGAGTACTACACCGGCATGGCGGCCCATATGCTGCACGCCGCGCTGGGTCGGCCGCTTACCTTGCACGCGCCCGAGCGGGTCGTCGTGTTCGAGGACCACACCTCTTACGTCGAGCAAAGTCCCGCCCATGTGCGCGGCGGCCTGGTGGGGAACGTCGTGCAGATGCGGGACGCCCAGCGGCGCTTCGTCGCGGACTACGCGTTGCGGGTCCACCGGACACTGACCGAGGACGAGGCGCTGCGCGACGACGGCAGCAATGTCGCCGGCATCTCGCATGCGATGATGGCCGAGCATTACGCGCTGCCCGGGCAGCTGGTGGTCGGCACCGACTCGCACACGCCGCACAGCGGCGCGCTCGGCTGCGTGGCGTTCGGCGTCGGCACGACCGACATGGCCAATGCCTTCGTGACCGGCGCGGTGCGCATGACCTTGCCGGCGTCGCTGCGGATCGTGCTGGACGGCGCGTTGCCCGCCGGCGTGACGGCCAAGGACGTGGTGCTGCATCTGCTGGCCTTGCCGGAGATTCGCAGCGGCGCGGGCGTCGGCAAGGTGTTCGAGTTCACCGGCCCGGTGGTGTCGGCGCTGTCGACCGACGAACGGGCGACGTTGACCAATATGTGCGCGGAGCTCGGCGGCTTCACCGGCATCGTCGCGCCCGACGCGGAAACGGTGCGCTTCCTGAAGGCCCGGCGCGGCGTCGATTTCGCGATCGAGCCGTGGATGCGCAGCGACGAGGGCGCGGACTATGCCGCGACGATCGAGGTCGATTGCAGCGGCCTTTCCCCGATGGTGGCGCGCCCCGGCGATCCAGGCAACGGCCTGGCGCTGTCCGCGCTGTCGGAAACGCACGAGCCGGTGCGGATCGATATCGCCTACGGCGGCTCATGCACGGCCGGCAAGCGCGAGGACTTCGACTACTATCACGCGGTGCTGCGCTGGGCCGCCGATCGCGGCCTGCAGGTGCCGGCCGGCGTCACGCTGTACCTGCAGTTCGGCACGACGGCGGTGCGCGACTACTGCATCGCGCAGGGCTATCTGGATGCGTTCGACGCGGTCGGCGCGAAGATCCTGCAGCCTTCCTGCGGCGCCTGCGCGAATTGCGGGCCGGGCTCGTCGACCGCGCCCGAGCAGGTCACGGTCAGTTCGGTCAATCGCAATTTCCCCGGCCGTTCGGGACCGGGGCAGGTGTGGCTGGCGAGTCCGCCGACGGTCGCAGCCAGCGCCATCGCGGGCCGCTTGCTGTCGTTCGACGATCTGCGCGCGCAATGGGAGCGGGGCGATTCGCCGCGTGCCGCGGCGCCGGCTTGATGCCGTGATGACGTGATGCCGTGATGACGTAGCCGACCCGCGCGCTCGCGGCATCAAGCCGGTGCGCGCCGGCCGCGTCGCGCCGCCGCCGCGATAACGCTGGCATCAAGCGGCGGCACGCTCGGTCTTCGCGACGTCGCCGCCGCGACAACGCAACCTCAAGCCGCGGCGCGCTCGCCGTCCGCGACCACGCCACCGCGGTAACGCGCCATCAGCTCGGCCCGGCGCTCGGCCGCCTTGCGCATGCTGGCCTCCTTCACCGGCCCGAAACCGCGGATATCGTCGGGCAGCGCCGCCAGTGCCAGCGCCGTGTCGATCCGCTGCGCATCGAGGCTGCGCGCAAACTCGTCGACCATCGCCAGGTACTCGTCCACCAGCCGCCGCTCCTCGCGGCGCTCCGCGGTGCGGCCGAAGGGATCGAGCGGCGTGCCGCGCAGCCCTTTGAGCTTGGCCAGCAGCCGGAACAGCGTCATCGTGCGCGGGCCGAAGCGGCGCTTGACGGGGCGGCCGTTGCGGGTTTCGCCGGACAGCAGCGGCGGCGCCAGCCAGAAATTCAGCTGATAGTCGCGCCCGGGCTCGCCGTCGAACTGCGCGCGCAGCTTGTCGAGGAAGGCCGGATCGGCGTACAGCCGCGCGACCTCGTACTCGTCCTTGTAGGCCATCAGCTTGGCCAGGTTGCGCGCGACCGCCTCGGTCAGCGGCAGCTTGCGGTCGGCGCCGAGCGCCAGCTCCGCCTGCCGTACCTTGTCGACGGCAGCCAGATAGCGCGCGGCATAGGCGTCGTTCTGGTAGGCGCGCAGCAGGGCGGCGCGGTCCTCGATCAGGCGGTCCAGCGTCGGTGGAAGCGGCAGCACCTGCGTCGGCGCGGCGCCGGCCTGGCGCGAAGCCTGGCCCGCGCCGTCGAGCGCCGCGCGTACGGCCGTCTCGCCGCGATGCGCCAGCGCGCGGCCCCAAGCGAAGGCGAGCAGGTTCTTCTGTACCGCGACGCCGTTCAGCGTGATCGCGCGCGTCAGGCTGGCCAGCGACAGCGGCACCCAGCCGCGCTGCCAGGCGAAGCCCAGCAGCAGCGGATTGGCGAAGATTGCATCGCCCAGCAGCCGGACGGCCCACGCATTGGCGTCAATGAACGCGCAGGCCTCGCCGATGTTGTCGCGCAGGTCCTGCTCCGCGGACGCACCGGGGAAGCGCCATTTCGGATTGGCGATCAGGTCGGCGGTCGGCGTGCGCGCGCTGTTGATCGCCGCGGCGGTGATGTCGCGCCAGACCTTGGACAGCACCTCGGCCGATGCCGACACGATTGCATCGCAGCCGATCACCAGCCGCGCCTCGCCGGTGGCGACGCGGGTGGCATGCAGGCCCTGCGGCGTGGCGGCGATCTGCACATGGCTGAGCACGGCGCCGCCCTTCTGCGCGAGTCCCGCCATGTCGAGCACCGTGACGCCCTTGCCTTCGAGATGCGCCGCCATGCCGAGGATGCCGCCGATCGTCACCACGCCGGTGCCGCCCACGCCGGTCACGACGATGCCGTAGGCGCGCTCGAGCGCGGGCAGCGTGGGCGAGGGCAGGGCGTCGAGGTCGATCGCACCCGCCTTCGTCCCGGTCTGTGTTCCAGTCTGTGTCCCCGCCGCAGCCGGCTTGCGCACCTGCGCGCCCTCGGCCGTCACGAAGCTCGGGCAAAAGCCGTTCAGGCAGGAGAAGTCCTTGTTGCACGACGACTGGTTGATCGCGCGCTTGGTGCCGAGCGGCGTCTCCAGCGGTTCGACCGACAGGCAGTTGGACTGCACCGAACAGTCGCCGCAGCCTTCGCATACCGCGTCGTTGATGAAGGCGCGCCGCGCCGGATCCGGATAGTCGCCGCGCTTGCGGCGGCGGCGCTTCTCCGTCGCGCAGGTCTGGTCGTAGATCAGCACGGTGACGCCCGGCGTATCGCGCAGGCGCCGCTGCACGTCGTCGAGCCGGTCACGGTGATGCACGGCGATGCCGGTAGGCAGCCCGCCGCCGCCGGCGTACTTCTCCGGTTCGTCGGTCACCACGACGATCTCGCGCGCGCCTTCGGCCAGCACCTGATGCGCGATACGCGGCACGGTCAGCACGCCGTCGACCGGCTGGCCGCCGGTCATCGCCACCGCGTCGTTGAACAGCACCTTGTAGGTGATATTGGCCTTCGCCGCGATCGCCGCGCGGATCGCCAGCAGGCCCGAATGGAAGTAGGTGCCGTCGCCCAGATTGACGAACACGTGCTTCTCGTCGGTGAAATGCATCTGGCCGGTCCACGCCACGCCCTCGCCGCCCATCTGGCTGAAGGTGTCGGTATTGCGGTCCATCCACATCGCCATGTAGTGGCAGCCGATGCCGGCCAGCGCCCGCGAGCCCTCGGGCACGCGGGTCGACGTGTTGTGCGGGCAGCCCGAGCAGAACCAGGGCTTGCGTTCGACCGACAGCCGCGGACGCGACGCGTCGCGCTCCTTGGCCTCGATCAGCGCGACGCGCGCCGCGATGCGCGCGCGCACGTCGTCGGGCAGGTCGGCCTTGTCGAGCCGGCGCGCGATCGCCTTGGCGATGATCGCCGGCGACAGCTCGTAGTGCGCCGGCAGCAGCCAGTGGCCGCGCGGCACCGACCATTCGCCGCCCTCGTTGTCGCGCTCGTCGAACTTGCCGAACACGCGCGGGCGGACGTCGTCGCGCCAGTTGTACAGCTCTTCCTTCAGCGCGTATTCGAGGATCTGGCGCTTCTCCTCGACCACCAGGATCTCGTCGAGGCCGGTGGCAAATTCGCGCGCGTCCTGCGCGTCGAGCGGCCACACGCAGCCGACCTTCATCACGCGGATGCCGATGCGCGCGCAGGTGTCGTCGTCGAGGCCGAGGTCGGTCAGCGCCTGCCTCACATCGAGATAGGCCTTGCCCGCGGTCATGATGCCGAAGCGGGCCCGCGGCGAATTGACCACCACGCGGTTCAGTTTGTTGGCGCGCACATAGGCGAGCGCGGCGTACCACTTGTGGTCCAGCAGCCGCGCTTCCTGCGCCAGCGGCGGATCGGGCCAGCGGATATTGAGTCCGCCTTCGGGCATCGCGAAGTCCTGCGGCAGCACCACCTGGACGCGCTCGGGATCGATCTCGATCGAGGCGCTCGACTCGACCACGTCGGTGACGCACTTCATCGCCACCCACAGGCCCGAATAGCGGCTCATCGCCCAGCCGTGCAGGCCGTAGTCGAGGTATTCCTGCACGGTGGACGGGTAGAGCACCGGAATGCCGGCCGCGATCAGCACGTGCTCGGACTGGTGCGCGACAGACGAGGACTTGGCGGCATGGTCGTCGCCGGCCAGCAGCAGCACGCCGCCGTGGGGCGCGGAGCCGGCGGAGTTAGCGTGCTTGAGCACGTCGATCGAGCGGTCGACGCCGGGCCCCTTGCCGTACCACATCGAGAACACGCCGTCGCGCGTGGCGCCGGGAAACAGGTTGACCTGCTGCGTGCCCCAGACGGCCGTGGCCGCCAGGTCCTCGTTCAGGCCGGGCTGGAACACCACGTCGCTGCCCGCCAGATGCGTCTTCGCCTGCCACAACGCCTGGTCGAGCCCGCCGAGCGGCGAGCCGCGGTAGCCGGAGACATAGCCCGCGGTATTGAGCCCCGCCGCGCGGTCGCGCGCCTTCTGCAGCATCGGCAGGCGCACCAGCGCCTGGGTGCCGCTCAGGTAGATGCGGCCCTTTTCCACGGTGTATTTGTCGTCGAGGCTGACGTTGGCCAGCGCGTCGGCGAGGGCCTGTTGCTGCGCGGGCGAAAGCGGACTGTTCATGGGGGGTGTCTCCGGCGGGGGGCGATAGCTCGCCCGATATCTCGCCCGATATCTCGCTGACAAGGTCGGGCGGTATCGTTCGGTATGCGGTTTTTGTGCGCGCTCGGGATGCGGTTCCGCGAGCGGGCGCCGTGTGCGCGTGGTCTTGCGCGGTGCGCGCATTCGATCCATGGATCTGCGCGTTCTGGTTTGCCGAACGAGTGTAGGAAAGCGCCTCGCTATCGTAAAATCACAAATTCAGAGCGCTGATATTTGGAAATCGCATGGCTACCCGACCCACTTCTCCCGCCATTTCCCCCGCCATGACCGGCGGGGCCTCGCGCGACGCCAAGACCCGTCCGGCGCCGCTGGCCCGCGACATCACGCTGCGGCAGCTGCGCTATTTCCAGGCCGCCGCCGAGACCGGCCAGTTCTCGATGGCGGCCACGCGCGAGCACGTGTCGCAGTCGGCCATCACCAATGCGGTGCTGGCGCTGGAGCAGCGCCTGGCCGTGCGCCTGTTCGACCGGCTGCCGCATGGCGTCGCGCTGACCGCCGAAGGACACCGGCTGCTGCAGCGGGTCGCGGGCATTCTCGATTCGGTCGAGGACATGCTGCGCGAACCCTCGCTGCAGGGCCCGAGCCAGCAGGGCACGGTGTCGTTCGCCGCCTCCTACACGGTGCTGGGCTATCTGCTGCCGGCCTTGCTGGCCCGCTTTCGCTCGCACTATCCGGAGATCGTCTTCGACCTGCGCGACCTCGACCGGGTCGACATCGAGGAGGCGGTGCTGTCCGGCGAGATCGAGCTCGGCGTGGTGCTGCTGTCGAACGTCTCGCGCCCGCAGCGCTTCGCCCACCGCACGCTGATCCGCTCCCGCCGTCAGCTGTGGGCGCCGCCGGGCCATCCGCTGCTGCAGGGCGGCGCGCCGACGCTGAAGGAAGTCGCCAGCTACCCGTACATCCTGCTGACGGTCGACGAGGGCGAAACCTCGACGCTGCGCTACTGGAAGAGCAAGCGGTTGACGCCGGACATTGCGTTTCGCACCACCTCGATGGAGGCGCTGCGCGGGCTGGTCGCGCACGGCTTCGGCATCACGGTGCTGTCGGACATGGTGTTCCGCCCGTGGTCGCTGGAGGGCAAGGAGATCGAGGCGCGCCCGCTGGCCGACGCGGTGCCGGACATGGAGGTCGGGCTGATCTGGCGGCGCGACGAGCCGTTGAGCGAGCCCGCGCAGCTGCTGCGCGATTTTCTGGTCTACGCTTGTGGAGCGCCGTGACGTTGCCTCGGCCGCGTGCTTTCACGGCGCTGACATACCGGGCGGCTACGCTGGCGAGCCCGCGGGCTGCGGACGACCGGCCGGCTGCCGGTTTCCGGCTTCCGGCGGCGGGCCTTCGGGACCGGTGGCGGCATTGCCGGCGGTCGCCGAGGACGTGGCCGACGTGAGCGGCGTGATAGACGTGATGGACGTGAAGGAGCGCGACGATGACCCCGAGCGAAGAGGAACTGGTACGCCGCATTCACCGCGAGGTGGCGGACCACTACGATGAGGAATTCGAGCTCGCGCTCGAGGATGGCGACGCGCAGGCGTTGCTGAACTCCGAATCGCTGCCCGGAGGCGCGGCCGACCGGGAATCGCGCCGGCACTATTTCAGCGAGCTGTTCCGCCTGCAGGGCGAGCTGGTCAAGCTGCAGAGCTGGGTGGTCGCCACCGGCCAGAAGATCGTGATCGTCTTCGAAGGGCGCGATGCCGCGGGCAAGGGCGGTGTGATCAAGCGCATCACGCAGCGGCTCAATCCGCGCGTCTGCCGCGTGGCTGCGCTGCCGGCGCCCAACGATCGCGAGCGCACGCAGTGGTATTTCCAGCGCTATGTTTCGCATCTGCCGGCGGCCGGCGAGATCGTGCTGTTCGATCGCAGCTGGTACAACCGCGCCGGCGTCGAGCGTGTGATGGGCTTCTGCACCGACGACCAGTACGAGGAATTCTTCCGCACGGTGCCCGAGTTCGAGAAGATGCTGGTGCGCTCGGGCATCCGGCTGATCAAGTACTGGTTCTCGATCTCGGACGAGGAGCAGGAGCTGCGCTTCCTGTCGCGCATCCACGATCCGCTCAAGCAGTGGAAGCTCAGTCCGATGGACCTCGAATCGCGCCGCCGCTGGGAGGCCTATACCAAGGCCAAGGAAATCATGCTGGCGCGCACGCATATCCCCGAGGCGCGCTGGTGGGTGGTGCATGCCGACGACAAGAAGGTCGCGCGGCTCAATTGCATCCACCATCTGCTGACGCTGATTCCCTATCGCGAGATCGAGCAGCCAAACATCGTGCTGCCCGAGCGCCAGCGCAGCAACGACTACGCGCGCCAGCCGGTGCCCGACGAGATGTGGGTGCCGCAGGTGTATTGAGGCACTGATTCAAGCGTCTATTGAGGGCCGGCCGGCTGGACACCGGCCCGAGCGCCGGCTTGAATGCGATCGCTGGCGCTGCAGCTCGGGAAACGCCTGCGGCAGCGTCAGCAGGGCGGTCCGGCGCACCCCGACCGCATGGATGTCAGCGGATGACCCGCGGTCCGCTACGCGGCCTTGGTGGATTGACGGCAGGGCAAAGGCGCTACTTCACCCGCTGCAGAATCTCCAAAATCACCAGCGTAAAAATCGTGGCGAGCAGCGCGGTGGCCTCGCGGCCCATGCCGGCGGCGACGCCGATGGCGGACACCATCCAGATGCTGGCGGCGGTGGTCAGGCCCTTGATGCTTTCTTCGCTGTTGAGCTTGATGATGGCGCCGGCGCCGAGGAAGCCGATGCCCGAGGCGATGCCCTGCAGCACGCGGCTCATGTCGGCCAGCGGCACGCCGGCCTGCAGCGGTACCAGCACGAACATCGCCGAGCCGAGCGCGACCAGCATATGGGTGCGCAGGCCGGCCGCCTTGCCGGCGGCTTCGCGTTCGTAGCCGATCATCGCGCCGAGCAGCATCGCCATGCCGAGCCGGAGCACGACGCGGGTCGCTTCCTCGATGTCGGGAATGTCGGCGAACTCCGTGCGCAGCGCGCTCAGCATGTCTGACCAGATGCCATCCATCGTTGCCTCCCCGAGAATCCGCCGTCGCGGCGTGGCGAGCGGGTTCGGCGCAGGCGGAACCCGGCTGCCAGCAGGCTAGCATGGCGCGCCGGGCGGCGCCGTCGGGTGGGCGCTGACAGCGGTGCCGGAAGGGGGAAAGCCCGCAGCTACCTCAGCCGTTCGAGCAGCGCGGGCAAGGAGAATGACCTAGCGCAGCCGCAGCGGTTCGAGCAGCGCGGCATCGTACTGGTGCCGGTCGATGCGGCCCAGTTCCAGCATGCGCAGCAGGATATAGGCTTGCCGCTGGCGTGCGCGGCGGGGATTGACGACCGGGTTGTTGGCCGACGGCGCCTTGGGCAGGCCGGCCAGCATCGCGGCTTCGGCCAGGGTCAGCTCGGCCAGCGGCTTGCCGAAATAGGTCCGCGCCGCCTGCGCGAAGCCATAGGCGCCTTCGCCGAGATAGACCTTGTTCATGTACAGCTCGAGGATCTCGTCCTTGCTGAAGGCCCCCTCGATGCGGTAAGCCAGCAGCGCCTCGTAGAGCTTGCGGGTGTAGGTCTTTTCGCGCGACAGGAAGAAGTTGCGGGCGACCTGCATCGTGATGGTCGACGCGCCCTGCGACAGATCGTCGGACAGATTGGCCACGCCGGCGCGGATCACGCCGACGTAGTCGATGCCGTCATGCAAATAGAAGCGTTCGTCTTCGATGGCGACCACGGCCTGCGTCAGCGCGGGCGGCATCTTGTCCAGCGGCACGTAGCCGGCCGAGTGGCGGAACGCGGCGATGGCGTCGAGCGGGGGCAATTGGCGGCTGGCGACCACCACCGCGAGCGTGCCGAGCAGCGCGCAGGTTGCCACCACCAGCACGAGCAAGCCCAGAAGATGCGACCAGAGACGTTTCATGGGCCGCTATTTTGCCAGCGTTGTGTGATGGAAACCGCGATGTGGGGTCGCTCGCCCCGTCTCGCTGGCTGGAACTGGCCGGGGAGAGGGCCCGGGAGAGGAGCCGTCGCTCCCGTCACCGCTTGAGCAATGCCGCCAGCAGGTCCGATTGCGTGATCAGTCCCAGCAGCCGCCGCTGCTCGTCGACCACCGGCATCAGGTGCCAGCCGCCATCCGACATCGCGCCGGCCAGCTCGACGATGGGCTGGTCGGGGCGCGCGGTCGGCAGCTCGGTCAGCATCGCGTCGCGCACCAGACCGTCAGGCCGGCGCTGGCCCTTGGCGGGGTCGCCGACGAACAGGTCCGGCAGCGCGATCAGGCCGACCAGCCGGCGCTGGCGCGGCGACACCACCGGCAGCGCCTGCAGCCGGTGGCGCGTCAGCAGCGTCCATGCCTCGCCGATGCGCTGGTCGGCGTGGACCGCCACCACGTCGCGCGACATGATGTCGCCGCAGCGCACGTCGCCGAAGCGGCGGCCGAACGCGCGCAGCTCGGCGGCGACCAGGATCTCCTCGAGGTCGTCGCGGTCGACGTCGAGGAATTCGCCGCGCGCCGCCAGCACTTCGTCCAGGTCCGCACGCGTGAAGCCGACGCGCTGGCCCGGCGGCGGATCGCTGGTGCCATGTCCCGGCACCGCAGGCGGCGGCCGATGCGGATAGCGGCGGCCGGTCAGGTTGTTGAACGACAGCGCGATCAGCAGCATCAGCATCGAATTGAGCGCGACCGGGAACAGCACGAAGGCATAGCCGAGCTTGGCCACCGCCGGGCCGCCGAACACCGCGGTGATGGCGACCGCGCCGGCGGGGGGATGCACGCAATGCAGATGGAACATCAGGCCGATCGCCACGGCCACCGCAACGGCGGCCGCCAGGCCCGGGTCCGGAATCCAGCGGGCGCAGGTCACGCCCACCAGCGCCGCCAGCAGATTGCCGCCGATCACCGACCACGGCTGCGCCAGCGGGCTCGAAGGCACGGCGAACAGCAGCACCGCGGAGGCGCCCATCGGCGCGATGAACCAGGGGTTGTGCCCGCCCAGCATATGCCGGCTGATCCACTCCGTGCAGGCCAGCGCGAATATCGCGCCGAGACAGCTCTTGAACCGCTCACGGCTGCTTGCCGCCACCGGCATCGGAACGAAGGCGGCCAGCCAGCCGCGCCAGCGCAACCGGACTTCGCCGGCCAGGGCTAGAAGGGGAGAGGTTCGGGAGGACATGAAGGCGCCAGCGCGTGCCGCGACGCAGCAAAAAAAGCGTCGCGCAAAAAAGCCGTCAATGTATCACGTGATGACATACCTTGCCGGCGGCGCCGCGACCCGGCTTGGTTCGGCGTGGCCGGGTGTGGCTCGGCTCGGCTTGGCCAGCGGCCCAGCCCAACCGAGCCCAACCCGGCCCGGCTTGGCTCGGCCAGCACCGCCCAACGCGTCCTAGCGCGTCCCAGCGCGTCCCAGCGCGGCCCCGCCCGACCGGCGCGGTAACATAGCGCCGTTCCGACACCCTCGCGCCGTCCGTGGCGGCGCCACCCTCATGCTCGAACTACAGGGCAAGATCTGGTTTCGCGCCGGCAGCCGGGACCTCGGCGGCAAGGACCGCATCGCGCTGCTCGCGGCGATCGCCGAACACGGCTCGATCACGGCGGCCGCCAAGGCGGTCGGACTCAGCTACAAGGCGGCGTGGGACGCGGTCGACGCGATGAACAACAGCGCCGGCGAACCGCTCGTGGTGCGCGCCGCCGGCGGCAAGGGCGGCGGCGGTACCATGCTGACGCCGCGCGGCGAGGGGCTGGTGCGCACTTACCGCGCGCTCGAGGCCGAGCACCGCGCCTTCGTCGCGCAGCTCTCGCGCGTCAGCGAGCAGCTCGACGCGACGGCCGCCGACGCGCTGCAACACGATATCCATCTGATCCGGCGACTGATGATCAAGACCAGTGCACGCAACCGGCTGTTCGGCACCGTGACCGAGGTGCGGACCGGCGCGGTGAACGACGAGGTCACCTTGGCCCTGCCCGGCGGGCAGCAGGTGGTCGCCACGGTCACGCATGAAAGCGTCGAGACGCTGGGCCTGGCGCCGGGCAGCGAGGCGTTCGCGCTGGTCAAGGCGTCGTCGGTGCTGATCGGCGTGCCGTCGCCCGGGCTGCGGCTGTCGGCGCGCAATCAGTTGCCCGGCACGGTGGCGCGCATCGTGCCGGGTGCGGTCAATGCCGAGGTCGTGCTCGCGCTCGATGGCGGCGCCACCATCGCGGCCATCGTCACGCATGCCGGACTGGACGAGCTGGGGCTGACCGAAGGCGCGCCGGCGCTGGCGATCTTCAAGGCGTCGAGCGTGATCCTGGGGACGATGGACTGAGGTCCACGGTTTGTCCGTTTCCCGCTTTGGGGGAGGCTGGGGGAGGGCAAGCGGCGCTCGCAGGGCCGCCCGCCGTGGTTCGAGACCGCCCCTCTCCCCACAACGCCACTAAGCGCTCAAGCCCTGCGGCGCATAGATCCGCCCGTCGCGGATCTCCATCACATGGTCTGCCAGCGCCGCGACATCGTCGGGATCGTGCGAGATGACCAGCATCGGCACCTCCAGGCTGGTCTGCAGCGCGCGCAGTTCGGCCCGCATGCGCGCACGCAGCGCCGGGTCCAGCGCGGAGAACGGTTCGTCGAGCAGCACGATATCGGGCCGCGTCGCCAGCGCGCGTGCCAACGCCACGCGCTGCTTCTGTCCGCCCGAAATCTCGGCCGGATAGTGGCCGCGAACCTCGCGCAGGCCGAAGGCGTCGATCCAGCGTTCGGCATCGTCATGGCTCTTGCCGCGCGGCGGATTGCGCCAGCCGCGCGCGAGACCAAAGGCGACGTTCTGCGCGACGGTCAGATGCGGGAACAGCGCATAGTCCTGGAACAGATAGGCCACGCGCCGCTGCTGCGGCCGCACATCGACCCCCGCCGCCACGTCGAACAGCGTGCGCTCGCCGAGCACGATGCGCCCGCGGTCCGGCCGCAGCAGGCCCGCGATGGCGCGCAGCGTCAGCGTCTTGCCGGCGCCCGAGGGGCCGAACAGCGCGATGCGGCGGCTGGTGGACGAGAAGCCGATATCCAGCGCGAAATGCCGGTCGGCGGTATCCAGCCGTTTGCTGACTTCGACCTGCAGCGTCGTAGCCGGAGGTGCGGTGACCGGGAGGGAGCCAGGCAGGGGGGCAGACATGCAGCCTCCGTTCAACGCACCGCCTGGCGCGTGCTCGGCACCAGGCGGCCTGCGATCACCAGCAGCAGCACGCAGGTCAGCGAGGTGACCAGCACCAGCAGATTGGCGGTGTCGTCGTCGCCGGCCTGCACCGCTTCGTAGATCGCCACCGACAGGGTCTGCGTGCGGCCGGGCAGATTGCCCGCCACCATCAGCGTCGCGCCGAATTCGCCGAGCGCCCGCGCGAAGGCGAGCAGCACGCCGGCGGCGATGCCGCGCACCGCCAGCGGCAGCGTCACGCGAAAGACGATGCCGGTCTCGCTGACGCCCAGCACGCGCGCGGCGTGCTCCAGCTGCGGATCGACGCCCTCGATGGCCGCACGCGCGGACTTCAGTACCAGCGGAAAGGCGACGATGGTGGCGGCCAGCACCGCGCCCTGCCACGTGAAGACCAGTTCGATGCCCAGCGACGACAGCCATTCGCCGAACACGCCGCGGCGTCCTACCAGCACCAGCAGGTAATAGCCGAGCACGGTCGGCGGCAGCACCAGCGGCAGCGTCAGCACGGCGTCGACCAGGTCGCGCAGCGGCGAGCGCCAGCGCGACAGCGCCACCGCGGCGGCGACGCCGAGCACCGCATTGATCGCGGTGGCCCAGCCGGCCACCTTCAGCGACAGTGCCAGCGGGACCCAGACCGATTCCATCAGCGGGTAGTCCAGGGCGACGTTCAGCGCGGCCGGAAGCCGTGGCGCGCGAGCAGCGCCTGGCCTTCCGAGGACAGCACGAAATCGACGAAGCGCGCAGCCTCGTCCTTCTGGCGCGAGCGGGCGGTCACGGCGATCGGGTAGGTGACCGCCGTGCGCGTCGGCACGTGCGCGACGACGCGGACCCTGCCCGGCGTCACGGCCGCATCGGTGGCGAAGACGAAGCCGGCATCGACCTCGCCGCGCGCGACGTAGTCCAGCGCCTGCCGCGCGTTCTGCGCCGGCACGCCCTTGGCCGAGACGGCCTGCCACAGCCGGGCATCCTCCAGCGCGTCGCGCGTGTAGCGGCCCACCGGCACCGAGGCCGGATTGCCGTAGGTCACGCGCCGCACGTCGTCGCGCAGCAGGTCGCGCGGCGAGGCGAGCTTCAGCGTGCTGTCGGCCGGCTCGACGAGCACCAGCGCATTGGCGGCGAAATCGCGGCGCGAGCTCGGCACGATCACGTGCTCGGCCTGCGCCTTGTCCATGGCCTGCTGGTCGGCCGAGGCGAACACGTCGGCCGGCGCGCCCTGCACGATCTGCTGCATCAGCACGTCGGAGGCGCCGAAATTGAGTATCAGCTTCGTGCCCGGATGCGCCTGCTCATAGGTGGTGGCGACCGCGCGGAAGGCATTGGTCAGGCTGGCCGCGGCGGACACCACCAGTTCGGCGGCCGCCGCGGGGCGGGCCGGCAGGATCGCCAGCATCGCCAGCGCCGCCGCAACGAAGGCGCCTGACAGACGCGAGCGCGCGCGGATGGGCGCGGCGGCAATGGCGGGAGAACGACGAGCAGGCATGGCAGGTGTTCCGGATTCGGGGAGTCGGTGAGGACAGCGGCCGGGGCCATCGAAGGCGCCCAGCCGCAGAGGCCAGGCGCTGGGGGACACCCGAGTCACATCGAGCGCAATATACGGTGGTATATAGCGGGGCGTCAATGCACGCCGGCGCAGGGCAGCCGATACCCTGGACGCGGTAAATCGGCCCCCGCTCAGGGCACCTCGGGCACCAGCAGGTCTTCGAGGAAGTAGGCCGCCAGTTCGTGCCGGCCACGCAGGCCGGCCTTGGCGTAGATGTTGGTGGCGTGCTGGCGCACCGTCTTCGGCTTGCTGTCGCGCACGCCGGCGATCTCTTCCAGCGACAGGCCCTTGATCAGCAGATAGGCCACCTCGCGCTCGCTGGTGGTCAGGTTCCAGCGATCGAACTGGCTGCTGATCGCATGCCGCATCTGCAGGCCGGCCTGATGCGCGGCCGCGTCGCGCTGCGCCAGCGTCCGCTCGGCCTCGCCCAGCGAGGCGCGCAGCTGGCGGATTTCCTGATCGGTGCGCAGCCGTTCGCGCGCCAGCATGAAGACGCCGGCCAGCGTGATCGAAGTGCCGATCGCATCGATGATGACGTGCTGCAGCCCTTCGGCCTCGTCGTAGTCGAACACCAGGTCGAAGCACGCGTACAGCGCGATAAAGACGAACAGGTAAAGAAAATGCCGTGGCATGGCTGGCGCGAGGGCGAGGCGTGGAATCGGGAAACGGGAATCGAGAATCGGCAAACGCGAAATCACGCGGCGCGGCGCTCCCGGGGAACGCCGCGCCGCGGCATCGGGCAGGGCGGCAAGCCCGCCGAAGGGTCTTACACGATCGGCGTCAGCACCTTGCCGGTTTCGAGGAAGGCGCGCAGATTGTCGAGCATCAGCGCCTGCATCGCGCCGCGCGTCTCGACCGTGCCGCTGGCCATGTGCGGGGCCAGCACGACGTTGTCCAGCCCGATCAGCGCCGGCGGCACGCGCGGTTCGTCGCGGAACACGTCGAGCCCGGCGGCGCCCAGGCGCCCATCGCGCAGCGCTTCGACCATCGCGTCCTCGTCGATCACGCTGCCGCGCGCCACATTGACCAGCACGCCCTTCGGCCCGAGCGCCTCGATGACCTGGCGCGACACCAGCCCTTCGGTTTCCGGGCCGCCGACGCAGGTCACCACCAGGAAGTCCGCCCATGCGGCCAGCGCCAGCAGGTCGGGTTCATGGCGCCACGGCGCGCCCTCGCGCGGACGCCGGTTGTTGTAGGCGATCTCCATGTCGAAGCCCTGCGCGCGGCGCGCGACCTTCTCGCCGATGCGGCCCAGGCCCAGGATGCCCAGGCGCTTGCCGGATACCTTGCTCGTCAGCGGGAACGGGCCCTGGTGCCAGCGGCCGTCGCGCACGAAGCGGTCGCCGTGGGAGATGCCGCGCGCGGCATCGATCATCAGGCCGAAGGCGAGGTCGGCCACGCAATCGTTGAGCACGTCCGGCGTATTGCTGACCTGGATGCCGCGCGCGCGGGCCGCGTCCAGCGCGATGCTGTCGTAGCCGACGCCGAAGCTGACGATCGCCGCCAGTTGCGGCAGCGCGTCGATGACCGCGGCGCTGCAGCCGTGCCGGGCCGAGGTGACCACCACGCGCGCCTGTGCACCATGCTCGCGCAGCCAGGCGGGCCAGTCGTCCTGCTCCCACAGCGCGGCGGCGCCGTGGCGCTCCTGCAGCGTGGCGTTGAGGTGCGGCGCGAGCGGGCCGATCTGGATCAGGTCGATGGCAGGCATGGTGTAGTGGATACGGGAAAAAGACAGCAGAGTGTATCCTGCCGGACGGCCTCTTGTCCGTGCCGGCGGCCTCGCCGGCGGGCTTGCTGGCGTGCTTGCCGCGCAGCACCATGCCGTCGCTTCCGCGAAAGGGGGAATCCGGCGTCTTCAAGCGCCACCGGGTCCCCGTATTCGCGTGGACGACCACGTTTGTCGGCAAAAACTGCGTCTCTACCGCCTATCCCGCATCCGAACCCCATGCCCACCGTCTACCTCGCCGGCCCCGATGTGTTCCGTCCCGATGCGATGGCCCATGGCCAGGCGCTGAAGGATCTTTGTGCGCAGCACGGCTTCACCGGCCTGTTTCCGCTGGACCATCAGCTGCCATCCGGCCTGGCCGGCGAGGCCGCGGCGCGCTGGATCTACCAGGCCAATGTCGCGCTGATCCGCCGTGCCGATCTGGTGATGGCCAATCTGGACGACTTTCGGGGGCCGGCCGAGCCGGATTCCGGCACGGCCTTCGAGGTGGGCTTTGCGGTGGCGCTGGGCAAGCCGGTGTGGGCCTATACCGGCGACCGCGGCACCATCGTGGAGCGCGCCGCGGTGGGCCATGACGCCGAGGGGAGGCCGCTCGACGCGCGCGGCTTTCATGTCGAGGACTTCGGCCTGGGCAAGAACCTGATGCTGGCCTGCTCGGTGCAGCTGGTGCAGGGCGGGCCGGCGCAGTGCCTGGCGGCGATGGCCGCGGCGGGCGCCGGCGCCAGGCGCTGAAGGCCCTCGGGGCGGTGAAGGACCCGGAGAGGTTGAAGGACCTGGAGGCGTGAAGGTGCCGGAGCCGCTGAAAGTCCAGATAGGCTGAAGCGCCTGGCGACCCTGGAGGCTGGCGCTGACGGCGCCGACGCGCTAAGGCTTGCCGCTGACCGTCGCCGGCTCCGTCCGCAACGACGCCACGCCGGCCGCGATCTGCGTGGCGGTGTCGGCCACCACCTGCCGCATCGCCGCGACCACGCCGGCGACGTCGTCGCCGCTGCCCGTGGCGGGCAGTTCGGCCTGCGTGCGTCCGGCCAGCGTGCGGCCATCGGGCAGGCGGCGCACGGTCCAGTTGACGGTGGCGCCGACCCGCGTGCCGGGCTGCGCATCGAGCCGCACCACCTCGGTGGTGATGCGGTACAGCGGCTGCACGCCGCTCAAGCCCTGCTGATAGACATCGACCGCGCCCAGCACGATCTGCAGGCGCTGCGACAGCGCATCGCGCCACTCGTCGGGCAGCGGCGCCGACCAGCGCGCCATGTCGAGCGGGGTCACGCGGCCGTCGGCTCCGCCGATCACGATCTGCTGGCGATTGAGCCGTTCCGGCACGCGCGCCGGCGCGACCTCGATCCACAGCGGCTGGCTGGCGGCGCTTGTGCCCGTGCCTGTGCCCGTGCCTGTGCCCGTGGGCGAACTGGTGCCGCTCACCACCGCGGTGGCGGGCATCGCCGCGCCGGCCGCAGCGGCCTCGCCGCCGTGCGCCAGCGTGTAGTAGCGCGGCTCCGACGACGACGCGCAGCCGCCGAGCAGCAGGGCGCCGGCGCAGGCCGTGGCAAACGTCGCGGCCCGCAGCCGGCGGGACAGGATAAGCGAGCCCTTCATCGTTGAGTCTCCGTCTTGCCGCGCAGCAGCGCTTCGGGATGGCGTTCGAGGTAGTCGGTCAGCGTGCGCAGCGAGATCGCGGTGCGCGTCAGTTCCTGGAGCATGCGGCGCGTGTCCTGCTGCAGCGGCGCGTCCGAGGCCAGCGTGCCGTTGGCCGACTGGATCGTGCGGCGCGCGTCCTGCAGGGCCGCCAGCACCTCGGGCGCGACGTCGCCCTGCAGCTGCGCGACCAGCTTGTCCGCGCTGGCCAGCGTCGTGTTCAGCTGCGCCACCGTCTTGCGCAGATCCTGGCCGATCTCATCGAACGGCACCTTCTCGATCTTGCCGACGATGCTGCCGAGCTTGGCCTGCAGTTCGTCGAGCGCGCCGGGCATGGTCGGCAGCTCGGCGATCGCGGTATCGGCCGGCGGCTTGACCGCCTTGGCGTTGGGGAAGAAGTCGAGCGCCACGTACAGCTGGCCGGTCAGCAGGTTGCCGGTGCGCAGCTGCGCGCGCAGGCCGCGCTGGATCAGGCCCAGCATCAGCTGGCGGGCGCGCTCGCGGTCGGCAAGGTCGCGCTCGCGGAAGCCCATCCGCGGCGGATAGAGCTCGACCACCACCGGCAGCCGGAACGACTTGGTCTCGCGCACGTAATCGATGCCGATCGAGCGCACCTGGCCGACCACCACGCCGCGGAAGTCCACCGGCGCGCCGGGCGCCAGGCCCCGTACCGATTGCTCGAAGTTCAGCACCGCCAGCGTCGGCGCCAGTTCCTCGGGCTCCTTCATCGCGTCGGCCTGGTCGCCCGCCAGCAGGAACTGGGTGTTCTCCTTGGCGGCCTCGGTCACGTTCGAGTTCGGCGGCGCCTGGAAGGCGACTCCGCCGAGCAGCATCGTCACCAGCGACTGCGTATTGAGCTTGAAGCCGCCCGCATCGAGCTTCAGGTCGACGCCGCTGGCATGCCAGAAGCGCGTGTCTGCGGTGACCAGTTCGTCGTAGGGCTTGTTGATGAAGACCCGCAGCGTGATGTCGCGGCCGGCCGGTTCGAGCTGATAGGCGACCACCTGGCCGACCTGCACGCGCCGGTAGTAGACCGGCGAGCCGATGTCGAGCGAACCCAGGTCCGCGGCGCGCAGCACGAACTGCTTGCCGGACGAGTCGGTGGTGACCACCGGCGGGGTTTCCAGGCCGACGAACTCGCGCTGGCTTTCCTCGGACTTGCCGGCGTCGACGCCGACATAGGAGCCGGACAGCAGCGTCTCCAGTCCCGATACGCCGCTGACGGCCAGCCGCGGCCGCACCACCCAGAAACGCGTGTCCTTGACCGCGAAGTTGTCCGCGTCCTTGGTCAGGTCGATCGTCGCGACCACATGCGAGCGGTCGGGCGCCAGCCGCACCGACTTGACGAGGCCGATATCGACGTCCTTGTAGCGCACCGGCGTCTTGCCCGGAGCCAGCCCCTCCGCGGTGCGGAAGGTGACCTGGATCTCGGGGCCGCGCTGCGACAGCGTATGGAACAGCAGCGACAGCCCGACCACGGCGGCGACGATGGGAATCAGCCAGACCACCGATGGCAGCCAGCGCGCGCGGCGCCGGCGCGCCGGCTCGCCGGGCTGTGGCGGCCGCGCGGGCGGAGGAGAGGAGGAAAGGTTGTCCGGATCGGGCATCGATAAAAGTCCAGCGTACGTCGGTGTTCGGTATGGGTGATCGGATCGGTGTTCGGTATCGGATCGGTATCGGTATCGGTATCGGTATCGGTCGGTATCGGTATCGATGTTCGGCAGCCGTCGCGGCGGCTCAGTCGTTCGCCCGTGCCGAAGCCGGGGCGGCGCCTCCGGGCGCCTCGCGTTGCGCGTGGCCGGCCGCGCGGCCATGCGCGTGGTCCTCCGCGTGGTCGTGCGCATCCCACAGCAGGCGCGGGTCGAACGACAGCGAGGCCAGCATGGTCAGCACCACCACCATGCCGAACGCCGCCGCGCCGGTGCCCGGGTCGACCTGGGCCAGCGCGCCGGCACGCACCAGCGAGGCCAGCAGCGCCACCACGAAGATATCGAGCATCGACCAGCGGCCGATCAGCTCGACCAGCCCATACAGCTTCGTCTGTTGCCGCAGCCGCCAGGTCGAGCGCAGATGCACCGACAGCAGCAGGAAGGTCAGGATCATCATCTTCAGCAGCGGCACCACGATGCTGGCGATCAGCACCACGATGGCGAGCATGCGCGAGCCCGACAACCACAGATAGATGATCCCCGACAGGATCGTGTCCTCCTGCGTGCCGAGGATCGAGCGGGTGATCATGATCGGCAGCACGTTGGCCGGTATGTACAGGATGTAGGCCGCCAGCAGGAAGGCCCAGGTCCGCGTCAGGCTGGCCGGCTTGCGATGGTGCAGCGTCGCGCCGCAGCGGCGGCACGGCTGGCCCTCCTGGTCGATCGGGCTGAGCGCGTCGCAGGCGTGGCAGGACAGCAGGCCCATCGACGTCGCGGTCGGCACCTCCGGCAGCGGCGTGCGTTCGTCGTCGTCGGCGAGCTCCTGCACGACGCCGGCGACCACCTCGCGCGAGCGGCGCAGCGCGCGCTGGCGCACCGAGGGTTTGGGATCGCGGGGATTCATCGCTGCGCCTCCCCCTGGCGCCGCTCGGCATGGCGCCACAGGTCGCGCGGATCGTAGGTCAGCATCGTCGCCAGCACGATCACCAGCGCACCGAACGACCACAGCGCGATGCCAGGCAGCACCTGGGCCATTGTCGAGAGCTTCACCAGCGTGACCAGCACGCCCATCATGAAGACCTCGAGCATGCCCCACGGGCGGGTCTGGCGGATGCCGCGCATGATGCGTTCGAAGCCCGGGGGGACGGTGCCGCGCATCAGCGGCACCAGCAGATAGGCCATCATCAGCATCTCGGCCAGCGGGAACACGATGGTGGTGGCGAACACCAGCACTGCCACCAGCGTCATGTTGTCGGCCTGCAGCGCCTGGACGGCGCCCCATAGCGTGGTGCGCGTGCGCACGCCCTGCAGGTCCATCTCGACGATGGGATAGGCGTTCGACACGATGAACAGGATCAGCGCGGTCAGCACCAGCGGCAGCAGCCGCCGGTAGGCGCGCCGGCTCTCGTGGTACAGCTCGCCGCCGCAGCGCAGGCACTGCGCGCGTTCGCCGGGGCCGAGCACGAGGCGGCGGTAGACCGCGTCGCAATACTCGCAGGCCACCAGCCGGTCCAGCTCGGCGCGGTCGGTGACGGCAGGGCCCGGCGGGACCCGCTCCATCGACTTTTCAACCGGATTGCCGGACGTCATTCGAACAGATCTCCAACTACCCGCATTGGGAGCGGGAAACACGTCAATATATCGGAATTTCAGTATGTGTCTTTGGGATCACGAAAGTGAGACTTCGCCGCTGGATGGCGAACGCTGCTTTCCTTCGCTGTCCGCCAATCACCCCGGCAGGGGTCAATGGCAATCGCCATCCCCTTGACCTTCGACCGCCCTCACAGCTTGTAGGTCGACAGCAGGATGCTGGTCTCCGTCGCCGCAATCCCCTCGATCAGCCGGATCCGGTCCAGCGTCCGGTCGAACGCCTCCAGCGTGTCCGCGCGCAGTTCCGCGATGATGTCCCAGCGCCCGTTGGTCGTATGCAGCGTCTGCACGTTCGGCTCGCCGCGCAGGGCCTGCAATACCTTGCCGATGCGGTTGCCTTCCACCGAGATCGTCGTCAGCGCGCGGATGCGGTGCGGCTCCGCCTCGGGCTTGAGCCGCACGGTGTAGCCGACGATCACGCCCGCCTCCTGCAGCTTGTCGATCCGGTTCTGCACGGTCGCGCGCGACAGCCGCAGCGCCTTGGCCAGCGCGGTGGTCGGCGTGCGCGCATTGTCGCGCAGCAGTGCCAGCAGTTGGCGGTCGATATCGTCCATGGCGGCTCGCAGGTCTCGCGGCGGATGGCTTGAAAAACGCCGGCCCATGCCGGCTCGCAGGTTCCCGGCGGATGGCTTGGCAAAACGCCGGCCCATGCCGGCATTCTGTCATAGGGACCGCGCTTTTTGCGCAGTTTGTGCGCTATCCGCTGGCACGCGTGTGCACCACAATCCATTCCGACAATAACCCGAACCGGAAGGAGCGCGGCGTGATCACCGAACCCACCATCCTGCTTGTCGAGCCGACCCACTACGACGTGTCGTACAGCATCAATCCGTGGATGGATCCGCTGCGCTGGGCCGCCGATCCGCAGGGCATGCATCGGGGCGCGCTGCGCGCGTTCGCCGATCTGCGCGACGCGCTTGAAGCGGCCGGCTTCGCGGTCGAGGTCGCCGCGGGCGAGCCCGGCCTGCCCGACATGGTGTTTCCTGCCAATGCCGCGGTGGTGCTCGACGGCCGCGCGCTGCTGGCGCGCTTTCGCTACCCGCAGCGGCAGGGCGAGGAAGCGCCGTTCGCGCGCCTGTTCGCCGGGCTGCGCGAGCGTGGCCTGCTCGACGAGGTGGCGACGCTGGCCGACGGCTGCTACCAGGAGGGCGCGGGCGACTGCATCTGGGACGCGGTGCGCGGCCACTTCTGGGCCGGCTTCGGGCCGCGTTCCGCCCGCTGCGCGGCCGATGCGGTCGGCGCCTATTTCGGACGCGAAGTGGTCGCCCTGGAGCTCGCCACCGCGCAGAGCTACCACCTCGACGTCTGCTTCTGCCCGCTGGCCGGCGGCGAAATTTTGTACTACCCGCCGGCCTTCACCGAGGCCTCGCTGCGCGAGCTGCACGCGCGGCTGCCGGCCAGCCAGCGCATCGAGGCCAGCGCCGACGACCTGCGGCATTTCAGCGTCAACGCCGTCAATCTGCACGACCGCATCGTGATGGCGCGCACCACGCCTCGCCTGCGCGATGCGCTCGGCAAGCGCGGCTATCGCGTGCAGGAGGTCGATCTCGCGCCGTTCATGCTTTCCGGCGGCGGCGCGTATTGCATGACGCTGCGGCTCGATCGCAGCAGCGGGGCGCGCCAAGGGATCGAGCAAGCGCCCGGCGGCCGGGCCAGCGTCGCGGCGGCCTGACCGTACCGACGGCGCCAGGGCCATGGCTTCAGCACAGAACCACAAGGAGACGACGATGAAGGAGACCGCGATGACCCGCTTCCTGGACGCGACGGCGGTGGCGGCCCTGGTGCGCAGCATCGGCGTGCAGACCGCGCTGCGGCAGCTGGCCGAGCACGTGCGGCAGGACTTCCTGCGCTGGCAGCGCTTCGAGAAGTCCGCGCGGCTGGCCAGCCATTCGCCGATCGGCGTGATCGAGCTGATGCCGGTCACCGACGGCGAACAGTACGCGTTCAAATACGTCAACGGCCATCCGCGCAACGCCGCGCACGCGATGCCGACGGTGATGGCGTTCGGCGCGCTGGCCGAGGTATCGACCGGCTTTCCGCTGCTGCTGGCCGACATGACGCTGGCGACCGCCTTGCGCACCGCGGCGACATCCGCAGTCGCGGCCAGGGCGATGGCCCCGCACGGCACCACCGCGATGGCGCTGATCGGCAATGGCGCACAGGCCGAATTCCAGGTGCTGGCCTTCCACGCGATGCTTGGCGTGCGCGAGATCCGCGCCTACGACGTGGACCCGGCGGCGACCGCCAAGCTGCAGCGCAATCTGGCCGGCCTGACCGAAGCGGGCGAACTGCGCATCGTGCCGATGGCGTCGATCGACGAGGCGCTGGCCGGCGCGCACATCGTGTCGACGGTGACCGCCGACAAGACTCGCGCCACCATCCTGCGCGACGAGCAGATCGCGCCCGGCGTGCATATCAACGCGGTCGGCGGCGACTGCCCCGGCAAGACCGAACTCGACCCGGCGCTGTTGCGGCGCGCACGCGTCGCGGTCGAATACGAGCCGCAGTCGCGGCTGGAAGGCGAGATCCAGCAGATGCCGGCGGACTTCCCGGTCATCGAGCTGTGGCGAATCCTGAATGGCGAGGTGCCGGGCCGCACCGCGGTCGAGGACGTGACGCTGTTCGATTCGGTGGGCTTCGCGCTGGAAGACTATTCGACGCTGCGCTGGCTGCACGCCGCCGCCTGCGCGCGGCACGCGGGGCGCTATGTGGAGCTGGTGGCGACGCCCGACGATACGCGGGATCTATATGGCTGGCTGATGCGGCAGGACGAAGCCGACGGCGCGCCGGTCACGCGGCGGGCGGCCGCTTGAGGGAGCCGCGCCAACGACCTGGCTGAGCGACCGGGCTGAGCGACCGGGCTAAGCGACCGGGGTGAGCGGCGCGGCTGGGCGACTCGACTGAGCGGCTTGACTGGGCTGCTTGACTGGGCTGCTTGACTGAGCGTCTTGACTGGGCGACCGGCCCGAGCGCAAGCGCCGCCCGCGGTTCAGATCCACACCGCCGGATGGCGCATCAATCGCTGCACCCGCACGAAGGCTTCGACTTCGTCGTCGGTCGGCGCCTTCAGGAACACCATGATGCCCCAGCGCTGCAAGGTCTCCGCCATGCCGCGCGCAGCCTCGTCGGGCGCCACGACGGCGAACAGCACATGGCGCGCCGTGCAGAACGACTGCAGCTTCTCCAGCGGCTCGAGGTCGCTCTCGCGCAGGCGCTCGACCTGGCACAGCACCAGCGTCGGGTGCGAATCGCCGGCGCCCATATAGGTGATCAGGGTCGCCTTGCCGCGCGTCAGCACGGTCCTCTCGAACGGCGACCGGTGGCTCGACATGCCGGCGCAGGATCTGGGATCGGGCTTCATCGCGTGGCTTCCTGGCAGGGAACGGGCCGGGCCGGCCGCCGTGCGGCCGCTCCGGGCATGGCGCCGAGAATCGTGGCCGCGGCGCTTTTGCGCTGAGTATCCCTGTTGCGGTGGCCGCCGCTCTGTTCGCTAGCCGACAGAGGGCGCGGGCCCGGGCGGGGGCTGCCGGCGGCTGCCGACGGCGGCTTACAGCCCGTACTTCCTGACCTTGTCGAACAACGTCGTCTTGGCCACCCCCAACGCCTCACTAGCCCGGCTAAGGTTTCCCTCATGCCGGCGCAGCGCATCCGCAATCAATGCCCGCTCGAATTGCTCCACCGCCTGCGCCAGCGGCAATAGGGCCGGTTCCTCGGTGCCCTGTTCGGGATTGCAGCCCAGGCCCAGGACATGCCGCTCGGCCAGGTTGCGCAGCTCGCGCACATTGCCGGGCCACGGATAGGCGACCAGCCGTGCGAGTTCGGCGGGGGAGGCGGGACGCGCGTCGCGCTCGAAGCGCAGCGCCGCCTGCGCGACGAAGTGGTCGAACAGCAGCGGCACGTCCTCGCGCCGCTCGCGCAGCGGCGGCAGTTCCAGCGTGATCACGTTGAGCCGGTAGTAGAGGTCGGCGCGGAACTGGCCGGCGTCGGCCAGGGCCTTGAGGTCGGCCTTGGTCGCCGCGACCACGCGGGCGTCCACCGGCACCGGCGTATTGGAGCCGAGCCGTTCGACCACGCGCTCCTGGAGCACGCGCAGCAGCTTGATCTGCATCGACATCGGCATGCTCTCGATTTCGTCGAGGAACAGCGTGCCGCCCTCGGCGTGTTCGATCTTGCCGATGCGGCGCTTGGCGGCGCCGGTGAAGGAGCCGGCCTCGTGACCGAAGATTTCGCTCTCGAACAGCTGCTCCGGCAGCCCGCCGCAGTTGATCGGCACGAAGTTGCGCGCGTGGCGGGTGCTGGCGTCGTGCAAGCAGCGCGCCACCAGTTCCTTGCCGGTGCCGGTCTCGCCGTGGATCAGCACATTGGCGCTGGTGTCGGCAAGTTCGGCGATCAGGCGGCGCAGCCGTTCCATCGCCGGCGACACGCCGATCAGCCGCGCCTCGAGCCGTTCGCGGCCGGCCAACCGGTCGCGCAGTTCGGCGACCTCGAGTGCAAGGCGGCGCTGCTCCAGCGCGCGGCGCGCGACCTCGACCAGCCGCTCGGGGGCAAAGGGCTTTTCCAGGAAGTCGTAGGCGCCTTGCTTCATCGCCTGCACCGCCAGGCCGACGTCGCCATGGCCGGTGATCATCACCACCGGCAGCGCGGCGTCGCGGGCCTTGAGCTGCGCCAGCAGCGCCATGCCGTCGATGCCGGGCAGGCGGATGTCGCTGACGACGATGCCGGGGAAGTGCGGCGCCACCGTCTGCAGCGCGGCCTCGGCCGTGCCGACGGCGCGCGTGGCGATGCCTTCGAGGCGCAGCGCCTGTTCGCAGCCCAGCCGGACGTCGGCGTCGTCCTCGACGATCAGTACCGACAGGTCATTGAGTTTGGGCGCCATTGTGTGTCTCCTTGCCGGCCATCCGCAGCACCATCGTGAAGCAGGCGCCGCCGTCGGGATGATTGCTGGCGACCAGCGTGCCGCCGTATTCGTCCAGGATGCCGGCTGACAGCGTCAGGCCGAGGCCCAGACCCTGTCCCGCCGGCTTGGTGGTGAAGAAGGGTTCGAACAGCCGCGCGAACGCTTCCTCGGACAGGCCCGGGCCGTTGTCGCGGACGGTGCAGCGGACCATGCCTTCGGCCACCGCGGCGCGCAGCTCGAGACGGGCCGGCTGGGCACCTTGCGCCGGGCCGGCCGCCATCGCGTCGAGCGCATTGCCGATCAGGTTGACCAGCACCTGTTCGAGCCGATTGGGATCGCAGGCGACCGCCAGCGTGCGGTCGACATCGCGCACGATCTGCGGCTGCACCGCCTGCACGCGCGTCTCCAGCAGGAACAGCGCGTTGTCGATCGCATCGGCCAGCAGCGCGCTGCCCTTGCCGTTGCGGCCGGGCTTGCGGGCGAAGGACTTGAGCGCGCCGGTGATGCGGCCCATCTTTTCGACCAGGCCGATGATGGTGCCGAGGTTCGCCTGCGCGGTGGCCAGGTCGCCGCGCGCAAGGAATTTCTGGGTGTTGCCCGACAGCGTGCGCAGCGCGGCCAGCGGCTGGTTCAGCTCGTGCGCGATGCCGGTCGACATCTGTCCGACTGCCGCCAGCTTGCCGGCCTGCAGCAGACCGTCCTGGGCCTGGCGCAGTTCGCGCTCGGTGCGGATGCGCTCGGCGATCTCGGTCTGCAGCAGATGGTTGGCGCTGGTCAGGTCGGCGGTGCGTTCGGCGACCTTGCGTTCGAGTTCGCTGTTGGCGGCCTCGAGCGCGGCGCGCGCGGCCAGCCGCTCGCTGACGATGCGCCGGCGCACGTTCCAGGCGGCACCGAGCAGCAGCACGAAGGCGGTCAGCACCCCGCACAGGGCGGCGGTGTTCAGCGCAGCCATACGGGCCTGCGAGGTATCGGTCAGCAGCGTCAGCTGCCATTCGGTGCCGGGCAGCATCGCGTTCTGCTCGAGCATCGACGGGCCGCGGCGCATGCGCACCAGCGCGTCGCCGTTGTTCATCGCCCGCACGCGGGTGAACTCCAGCAGGTCCAGCGGTGCGCGGTTGTACTGCAGGCTACGGTTCAGCCGCTCGCGCTGCGCGGCGCTCAGCGGCCGGCGCGCGCGCAGCTTCCACGACGGCTCGGAGGCGAGGATCACCACGCCGTTCTCGTCGGACAGCAGCATCTGCATGTCGGCGCTCTGCCAGCGCTGCTCCAGCGGCTCGAGGCCGACCTTGACCACCGCGACGCCGCTGGGCCGCTGGCCGTTGCCATTGCCCAGGGGCGCCGACAGGTAGTAGCCCGATTCATCGCGCGTGGTGCCGACGCCGTAGAAGCGTCCCAACTGGCCGTCGATGGCGGCCTGGAAGTAGGGGCGGAAGCTCAGGTCTTCGCCCAGATAGCTGTCGGGGCGCTGCCAGTTGCTGGTGGCGCGCACGCGTCCCTGGCGGTCGAGCACGAACACGGCCAGCGTGCCGGCGCGCGCATTGACCGCGGCCAGGTGCGCGTTGGCCGCGGCGACGCGGGCGGAATCCTCGGGCCGCGCCAGCAGCGAGCTGATCTCGTCGTCCAGCGACAGCAGGCTCGGCACGAAGTCGTAGCGCGCCAGTTCGCTCGACAGCGCCTGGCCGTAGAGCCGCAGCTGCACCTGGCCGCGCTCGGCCTGGCGGGCCAGCGCGGCGTCGAAGGTATAGCGGTAGCCCAGCCAGCCGGCCAGGCCCACCAGCCCGGCCAGCGCCAGCAACGCGAGCAGCTGCGCGGCGGCGGCCAGTCCGCGCTCGCGGTGGGGCGGACGATGGTGCGCAGGGCGGGCCGGGCGGGAGAGGACGGCAGCAGCGGTGGCAGCGGCGGTGCCGACAGCAGCGGCGGCAGGGCCGGAACGGGGCAAAGACACGGCGGAAGACTGGCGGTTCGGCATGGCGGTTATCTGCATGCGCTCTCTTTTATCACACCCGGTGAGCCGGCCCGGACGCCGGCTTCGGCTTCGTTCCCCGGCTTCTTCTTCCGCTTCCGGAGCGCGATGGGGAGAGGGCAAAACCCCCGAATGAAAAAGGCCCGGCCGCCGGATTGGCGGTCGGGCCCCTGGCACGCCCCGTGGAGCAGGCAGGGAGGCTACTTGCTCGCCAGGACCTGGACGGGTGCCAGGTCGGTAGCGCCGTCTTCAGCGGTGTCGTCCGCTTCTTCCGGCACCGGCGCGCCGATCGCGCCTTCGCTTTTGGCGACGACGGTCGTGGCAATGGCGTTACCGAGCACGTTGGTGACGGTGCGGCCCATATCGAGAACATGGTCGATGCCCAGCACCAGCAGGATGCCGGCCTCCGGCAGGCCGAACATCGGCAGCACGGCGGCGACCACCACCAGCGAGGCGCGCGGCACGCCGGCGATGCCCTTGCTGGTGACCAGCAGCACCAGCAGCATGGTGATCTGCTGGGTCAGCGTCAGCTCGATGCCATAGACCTGCGCGACGAACAGCGCCGCGAACGAGGTGTACATGATCGAGCCGTCGAGGTTGAACGAGTAGCCGAGCGGCAGCACGAAGTTGGTGATGCGCTCCTTGACGCCGAAGCGGGTCAGCTGGTCGATCACCTTCGGATAGGCCGACTCGCTGCTGGCGGTGGCGAAGCCGATCATCAGCGGCGCGCGCAGCGTCTTGAGCAGGCGGAACACGTCGCGGCCGAGGAACAGATAGCCGCCGAAGATCAGCGCGACCCACAGCAGCGCCAGCGCCAGATACAGGCTGCCGAGCAGCTTGGCGTAGACCGTCAGCACGCCCAGGCCCTCGGCGGTGATCACCGCGGCGATGGCGCCGAACACGCCGACCGGGGCGAACGCCATCACATAGTTGGTGACCTTCAGCATCACCTTGGCCAGGCCATCGATCGCCGCCAGCAGCGGCTTGCCCGGACCGTCCTTGACGGCGCCCAGCGCGAAGCCGAAGAACAGCGAGAACACCACGATCTGCAGGATTTCGTTGTTGGCCATCGCCTCGGCGATGCTCTTCGGGAACATGTGGGTGACGAAGTCGCGCAGGTTCAGCGCGCCCGTCTTCAGGTTGGAGGTGGCGTCGGCCGGCGGCAGCGGCAGGTTCATGCCATGGCCGGGCGTCAGCAGATTGGCCATCACCAGGCCGAGCAGCAGCGAGGTCACCGACGCGATCACGAACCAGCCCATCGCCTTCAGGCCGATGCGGCCGACCGCCTTGCCGTCGCCCATGCTGGCGATGCCGCTGACCAGCGTGGCGAACACCAGCGGGCCGATGATCATCTTGATCATCCGCAGGAACACGTCGGTCAGGATCGACAGATGGCCGGCGATCGATTTGGCCGCGGCGGCATCGGGCGCGAGGTGGTGCGCGGTGGTGCCGGCCAGCAGGCCGAGCAGCATGGCGAACAGGATCAGGGTGGGCAGTCGGTTCAGTTTCATCGTGATTCAAACCTGGGGCGTCCGGCGCGGGCCGGACAGCTTGGGAAACGAAAGACGCGCAAGGCGGCGTACCGCCCCGCACAGCTCGACGGACGCCGGAGCGCCCGTGCGGCGACGCGGGCCGGCTTCAGGTCAGCCGGCGGGGACGCAATCGGGGGCGCTGTGTGGGCCGGGCGGGCGGGGTGGGGGCTGCCATGTCGTTTCCTCCATCGTTGTGGCGCAGCCGGGGGCGGCGGCGCTATAGATGGGGGGCCTAGTTCGCACGAGGCGTGCCAGCTTTGCCAGGCTGACAGCAGCCTGCAAGTGATTGAAACGAAAGGGAAAAGTTTCGCGCGCTGGCGGCCGCGTTCGGATTTCCGAGCGGGCGTGATGTGGGCGTGTTCGGATTTCCGAACGGCGGACGGGAGATGGCCTGGTCCTCAGGTCCGCAGGTCCTCAGTGCTCCGCGTGCTCCGTACTCAAGGTGCTTCAAGGTGCTCAAGGTGCCCGGGTGCTCCGGGCCCCAAATCCCCCGGTCGCGCAGGACCTGCAGGCCCTCAAGGCGCCGACGACATCCCGGCGTCCCGGCCGCCGCGCGGTTCCGGGCCGCTGTCCGACCTCAGCGCCCGGGCACGTTCGAGCAGCCGATCCAGGGCCCGCGTCGCCAGCCTCAGCGGCCACGGCACCTCGCGGCGGCAGAAGGCGATCTTGCGCACATGGCGGTCGACCTCCCACAGCCAGGTCGTGTGCGCCGGGAAATGTCCGACGTCGCCGGCCCGCAGCGTGCGCACCTGTCCGCCTGGGCTGGTCACCCGCACCTCGCCGTCGAGGATCAGCACGGTCTCCTCGACGCTGAAGCGCCAGGCGAACGCGCCGGCGCTGCATTCCCACAGATGGGTCGACGCCAGTCCGTCGCGCGCCATCGCATGGGTCGCGGCGCGCGCATGCGGCCGGCCGGCGCGCACCCAGCCCGGTTCGATCGGGCAGTCCTCGAGCGTCATCGCCTCGATGCGGCTGAACATGCCTTCGATGCGGGCGTCGGGTGCGTGGGCGGGCCTGCGTGGCGGCATGGCGCGGTCTCCTGTCTTTTCCGGTAGCGCGGATGGGCCCAGCGGGCGTGGTCCCAGCGTAGCGAGGCCGCACTTCCGGTCTCTGTGCGTTCACGCACGATGCCATCCCACCTTTGCGGATCAAGATCGAGGTGAGGTCCTTCCGATTCGCTTGCCCGGAAACTAAAGAAGCACGCATTCCGCGTGACTTTTGCAGTTGCACACGTCGTACATTCCCGCCATCCCGAATTCGATAGTGCGCCGCACCATACGGTGCGTCGGTCTTGTGTCTGCAGTGTATTTGCGATGTGTCGCCAGCAGCGCCTGGCGGCCGTTGCGGGGACGACCATCATGCCTACGACTGCCTTTGCACCTTCCTTCACGGGTTTGCCGCTGACGGCCCCATTGCCGCAGGGGCCGCTGCAAGGACCGTTGCGGCAAGGACCGTTGCCGCCGCCTGCGGCCGCCGGCAAGGTCGGCGCCGACGCCGCGGTGCTCGCCGGCGTGGCGTGCCGCATCACCGCCGACAAGGCCACCAAGCCGATCGGCCGGCTCGGCAAGACCGAATGCGTGCTCTATCCGTTCTGGGGGCTGCTGGCCGCCGCGCTGACTGGCGTGCGCGGCGCGCAACTGCCCGCCATGCTGCGCGATGTTCCGAGCGCCGGCATCCTCGCCACGTGCAGCTTTCGGATCGGAATCGCGATGCCGGTGCTGGCGGCGCTGGAGGCTGGCGTGGCGATCGCACGATTCGTCAAGGTGGTGCGCAAGCGCGGCCGTCTGGACGCGCGGCTCCGGGATACCGCCGCCGACCACACCCGGTGCGAAGCGGCGCTGCGTCAGCGGCTGGCTTCGCGGACCGAGGCGGCGCTGCCCGCCGAGCGCGCGGTGCGGCGGCAGCAGCGGCAGGCGCTGCGCGACGACGGCAGCCTCGACGCCTTCCTGCTGTATCGCCATTCGCGCGCGGAGCGCGGCGACAACGACGGCAAGCTGTTCAGCAGCGGCCTGACGCTGGCGCGCGACGCCGTCGTGCAGGGCGTCGCCGCCTCGTCCGGTGTGCTGCAGGTGCTCAGCCGGATGCTTCCCACCGTGGCAGCCGCGCTGCCGTGGACCGGCATCGCGGGATGCGCGGCGTCGGTGGCCATGTCGACGGCCCAAATCGTCACCGGTGTCATGCAGTGGCGAGACTCGGCCAGGCAGCGCGCGGCCTTGCATCAGCGGCGCGAGGTCCTGCGGCGTTCGCCGCTGGCCGCCGCCCTGGCTGACCTGGAGCGCCACGGCGCTGCGGCCACCGTCTGCAAGGCGCAGCCGCTGTCCCCGCGGCGGCAGCGCATCGTCGGCGAGGCCGACCCCGCCCAACTGCGGCAGACCGCGGACTTCTATCGCACCGTGATGCAGTACTGCGACAGCCAGATCGGCGAGGCGATCGAGTCCGCGAACAAGGATGTGCGCAAGGCCGGCCTGCGCATCGCGTACGGTGCCGGCACGCTGGGCGTCAACGGCGCCGTGCTCGGACTGACGGTGGCCGCGTTGACCACCGTGACCGCGGCTACCGCGGGCACGGGGCTGATGGTGGTGGGCGGGGTGCTGGGGCTGTGCTGGCTCGGTTTCGCGGTCTACCGGATGGTGAAATGGGTCAAGAGCCGGCGCGCGCTGCGGGACGCCGCACTGACGGCCCGGCAGGTGCTGACGCCCGCCGCCGGCAACGACGCCGCCGCCTCCAAGGCGATCGCCGCGGCCTGCGCGCAGCTCGATGCCGGCAACGCGGCCGATCACCGCCATCTGATCGCGGCACGCGTGATGCAGCATCTGCAGGCGCGCGGTTCCGCGCAGGCGCTGGCCGAGCGCAGCCTGGCACGCGCGCTGATGCGCACCCTCGGTGCGGATGCCGAAGTAGTGGCCGCGATCGAGTCCGCGCAGACGCCTGAGCAATGCCGGCTGGCAATCAAGCTGGTGCTGCGTCATCTCGACGGCCGCTGCATCGATCCGGGGCGCGAGCAGGAGGCTGTCTCGACGCGCGATGCCGATGGCGCGTCGGAGCCGCCGGGGGAGGCGCCGGACGATGCGCAGCGTGACGTGCAAAGCGATGTGCGCGACGACCGCGTGCCGCTGTTGCACCGGATGGCCGCCACCGCCAGTGCGAGCTGATCAGGCCGGGCCGGCAGCGGCGATCTGCGGCGATCGTCCGCGACCGCGCCGCGAGCCTGCCGCGAGCCCGGCGGGACCCCACGGCGAAACTGCGGCGACACCGCGGCGACACCGCGGCCAAACCGCGGCCAAACCGCGGCCAAACCGCGGCGAGCCGTCGCTACCGCGACTGCCGCTGCGCCGTCTCGCCTGGCACGCTGCCCGCGCAGCGCGCCAGGTAGTCCTCCAGCGGCATCGGCCGGCCGATCGCATAGCCCTGCGCATAGTCGACGCCGATCTCGCGCAGCACGTCCAGCGTGGCTTCGTCCTCGACCGATTCGGCCACGGTGCGGATGCCCAGCCGATGGCCGATGTCGTTGATCGAACTGACGATTTCCCGATCCACGGCGCTCGCGGCCAGATGCCGGATGAAGCTGCCGTCGATCTTCAGGTAGTCGACAGGGAACTGCTTCAGATAGGCGAACGACGACAGGCCGGCGCCGAAGTCGTCCAGCGCCATGGTGCAGCCGGCCTTGCGCATGTCGGCGACCAGCCGGTTGGCCGCGGCCATGTTGTTGATCAGCGCGGTCTCGGTGATCTCCAGCCGGATGCGGCTGGCCGGCAGCACCGAGTTCGACAGCTCGGCATGCAGGAACGGCAGCAGGAAGGGCTCGCCCAGCGAATTGGCCGACAGGTTGATCGACACCGACAGCCCGGGCACCGCCAGCAGCCGTGCGCCGAAATCGCGCAGCACGTGCTGGATGACCCAGCGGTCGACATGGCCCATCAGGTCGTAGCGCTCGGCCGCCGGGATGAAGGCGCCGGGCATCACCAGGCTGCCGTGCTCATCGACCATGCGCACCAGGATCTCGATATGGGTCGGAGGGGAGGACGCAGCCGGCGATGCGGACGCAGATGCGGATGCCGATGCGGACGCCGATGCCGGCATCGATGCGGACGCCGATGCAGAGGACGATGCTGTCGTCGATGCAGGCGGCGTGCCCCCGGCCTCCGGCGCCAGCGCGCGAATCTCCTGTGCGAACAGCCGGAAGCGGTTGGCCTCCAGCGCCGAGTGGATGCCCGCGGCCACCTGCAGCTCCCGATGGTGACGGCGCGCATCGCTTTCGTCGCGGCGATAGACCGAGACGCGATTGCGGCCCGCCGCCTTGGCGGCGTAGCAGGCCACGTCGGCGCGGCTCATCAGCTCGCCCAGCGGTGGCGCCTCGCGATCGATCGCCGTGATGCCGACGCTCGCGCCGACGTCGTAGACGCGGCCTTCCCACGGAAAACGCCGCGCTCGGATCGCATCGATGACCTTCAGGCAGACGCGCTCGCCCTGGTCCACCGAGCAGTTGCGCAGCAGCAGTGCGAACTCGTCGCCGCCCAGGCGCGCCAGCAGATCGCCCGGACGCACCTGGCTGCGGATCACGTGTCCCAGCTCGCGCAGCAGCACGTCGCCGGCCGCGTGGCCAGCCGTATCGTTGACGATCTTGAATCGGTCCAGATCGATGAAGCACAGCGCATGCTGCTGTTCGAACTCGCGCGCCGACTCGCAGGCCTCGCGCAGGCGCTGCTCGAACCAGATCCGGTTGGGCAGCCCGGTCAGCGCGTCATGCATCGCCGAATGCGCGAGCTTGCGCTGCAGCGCGCGTGCGGTGGTGATGTCCTGGAACACCAGCACCGCGCCGATCACGTCGCCGCGCGGCGTCAGTACCGGCGCGGCGGAATCCTGCACGTCGTGGCGCTCGCCATGGCGGCTGATCAGTACCGCGCCGTCTTCGAGATAGACCGGCCGCAGCGTCTGCAGGCACTTGGCGACCGGGCAGGCAATCGGCTGGCCGGTGGTCTCGTCGACCACGTGGAAGACCGTGGCGAGCGGCCGGCCGTCGGCCTCGGCCATGGTCCAGCCCGTCAGCTGCTCGGCGATCGGATTGATGAAGGTGATGCGCAGCGCGGCATCGGTGCAGATCACCGCATCGCCGATCGATCGCAGCGTGATATGCAGCCGCTCCTTCTCCTCGAACAGCGCCTCGGTCAGCCGATGGTGCTCGGTGATGTCCCAGTTGGTGCCGACCATCGACAGGGCCGTGCCATCGTCGGCGCGCGAAACCACCGCCATCGCGCGGATATGCCGAACCTCGCCGTCGGGCCGCACGATCCGGTACTGCGTGTCGAAGGGCTGCGTGCCCTTGACCGCCTGGCGCATTTCGTGGCGCGCGCGCACCACGTCGTCGGCATGCACCATCGCGATCCAGCCGTCCAGGTCCGGTGCGCCGCCAGCGGCCTCGGTGCCGTGCAGCGCGTGCATGCGGCGGTCCCATGACAGCGTGCCGGCGGCGATGTCCCATTCCCAGATGCCGACCCGGCCCGCTTCGACGGCCAGCTCGGTGCGCCGCGACAGCGCTTCGAGCCGCTGCTGCGCGAGCTTGTGTTCATGGACGTCCTCGACCTGCGCGATGAAATGCAGCGGCGCGCCGGTGGCCTCGTCGCGCACCAGCGATACCGCCAGCAGCGTCCAGATGAAGTTCCCGTCCTTGCGGCGGTAGCGCTTCTCCATCCGGTAGCTGTCGGTCTGGCCGGCCACCAGCCGTTCGAGCTGCGCCAGGTCGGCGGCGAGGTCGTCCGGGTGCGTGATGTCCTGGAAGGCGATGCGGCTCAGCTCGGCCGCGCTGTAGCCGAACAGCTCGCACATCGCGCGATTGACCTGCTGCCAGCGGCCGTCGAGGCTGACCAGCGCCATGCCGATCGCCGAATGCTGCATCGCCTGGCGGAAGCGCCGTTCGCTGCCGCGCAGCTCGCTGCGGTCGCGGCGATTCTGCTCGCTCAGGTAGGCGATGCAGACCGGGAACACCAGGATCAGGCTGGTCGACAGCTTCATCGCATGGGTCAGGAATGCCGGCGCGTCGACCAGGCCCGCCTGTGCCGCGGCCAGTCCGAGCATCACCGTGACCAGCATCGACAGCAGCGTCAGCAATGCGGTGGTGAAGGGGTTGGTGAACAGCGCGGCGACCACCAGCGGCAGCGACAGCACGCCGAAGGGGTCGTGGGTCTGCAGCACCGACAGGCCGCCGACCGAGGCGGTCAACAGCAGCAGCCCGGCCACGCGCGGCAGGCGTGCGCGGGAAAAGGTCTCCCGCAGGCGCTCGCGCGAGTAGGTGACCGACAGCGGCACCAGCATCAGCATGCCGATCGCATCGGCGCTCCACCAGGTCGACCAGATGTCGCCGATGGGCCGGCCATAGGCGGCGGAGATGGCCGCGGCGCCGATGGTGGCGCCGATCACGGGCGCCAGCGTGCAGGTCGCCCCCAGCATCAGCGCGAAGCGGGCCAGCGGCACCGCGCTGGCCCGGCCGATCCCGCCGCTGATGCTCGGCGCCAGCCACGCGACGAACAGGATCTCGGCGATATTGGATGCGCCCAGCACCAGCGCCAGCCACCAGGGGTCGCCGAACATCGCATTGGCGGCCACGCCCGACACCAGCATGCCTGCCAGCATCCAGGCGCGCTCGCGCGGCCGCTGGTGCAGCGCCACGCCGGCGCCGAACGCGGTGGCCAGCCAGACGATGGCCGCATTGCCGGGATAGCGCGTCAGCGCGATGCCGGCGATCGCCAGCAGGAAGAACAGCGCGGACGCAAGCGATACGCGCTGCCAGCGAGGCAGGGCGGGCAGGGGCGGGGCTTCCTGAGCGGACGTCATGGGAAGGTGTGTTGGCGCATGGCGTGGTGCCGGCGACGGGCGGACAAGGTGCGGGGCCAGGAGGCATCCCGTGCCATCCGGCGCGGTGCCGGGCAACGGGGGGCCATGCCGGACGCGGGACCGGCAGCATCGGGCGACTATAGCGTCGGCACGATGTCGGCCAAGCGCCGATAAGGCGCAAAGTCGGGGCGCATTTGGGGATGGCGTTCGGCGGCGTTTTGAGGTAGGGGCCGGCGCGGGATGGAGGCGGTAGGGCGGTGGTAGGGCGGCGGTAGCGCGTTGGAATAGCGGCGGGATGGCGTTGGAATAGCGGCGGGATGGCGGTGGAATGGCGGTGGAATGGCGGCGGTAGTGCTGCGGTATTGCGGCGATTACCTTGCAGGTCATCGCATTGCGCGCGGCCAGCGACGATGATGAAGCCATCGCAACCGCCATTCGTTTTTCCCCTTCGTTTTCCCTTCGCCTTCCCTTCACCCTACGGAGATCGACCATGCAAACCGTCCAACCGACCCGCCTGCTGCGCAATGTCCTGATTGCCGACGCCATCGTCAGCGGCCTGATGGGCCTGCTGATGGTGTTCGATGCCAACGTGCTGTCGAACTGGTTCGCCATTCCGGCGTCCTGGCTGCGCTATGCCGGCCTGGTGCTGCTGCCCTATGCCGCCATCGTCGGCCTGCTGGCGACGCGCAATCCGATGCCGCGCGCGCTGGTGCTTGCGGTGATCGCCTGCAATGCGCTGTGGGCGATCGACTGCATGCTGCTGCTGGCCGCCGGCTGGCTGTCGCCGACCTGGCTGGGCAGCGCCTTCGTGCTGCTGCAGGCATGGGGCGTGGCGGTGTTCGCGTGCCTGCAGTGGGTGGGCCTGCGCCGCGCGCAAGGGCAGCGCAGCGCGATGGCCTGAGCGCCCGGGCTCGACGCCTTGCCCCACGCCGCCCGCCGATGCGGGCGGTTTTTCATACCCCGCTCAATTCGACATCGAGTTGGCCGCCGACGTCACTCGACACCAATGAGGGGCCAGCAGTCCAGGCGGCGGTTGCCGCTTTCCCCAGTTCGACGCACCTTCCTTTCGCCCGCAATGCTGAACGCCCATCGGACAGGAAGGGGAACAAGGGTCGGTAATCGCAGATGCCGATGGACCACCCTCCGCCCGTCGACGTCGTGCCCTCATCGCCGGTGCCTCGGTCAACGGCTGTCACTCGATGGCACAATGCGCGCTGTTGCGCTGCTCTATCGAAGGCATATTTGGCCCCTTGCCATCATGCCGGTCATCCAGCGAAACGAGTACAACACTGCCATCTCGATCAATCAGGCGCCATGACAACTCTGCTTTCGCAGCTGCAGAGCCCCGCAGCGATCCAGACCGCTCTCGATGAGTTCGTTGCACAGGGGAGAACCGGATTCCTCGAACATTACGGCTTTGGCAAGGCTCGGGACTATCTCGTTCGCGATCCACAAACCGGCACGCTGTGCGACGCCAAGGCCATCGTTGCCGTCGCGTTTGGCAAGCAATTTCCAGAGAGCGGCCCACTGAAGCCGACCGACCTCACCAATGGCGACGCGATCGCGGTGAAACTGCAGGCACTCGGCTTTGCAGTGACGCGGACGGGTGAAGATTGGTCGCTTGAAGAGGTGAGGGCGACCGTTTCATCGTACTTCGAAATGTTGAATCTCGAAGCACGGGGGCATCCCTACACCAAGACGCAGTTCAATGCCTCACTGCGTGAGCGCCTCAACGGACGAAGCAAAGCCGCGGTGGAGCTCAAGCATCAGAACATCAGCGCGGTTCTCCACGATATGGATCTGCCCTTCATCCCCGGCTACAAGCCTCGGGGTAACGTGCAGCTGTTGCTTCGCAAGGAGGTCCATCAGTTCATCCTGACCCACCCCGATACTCTGACGCAAATTGTCAATGCGCTTCAGGAAGCGCGAGACCCAGCGGAGCAACCCTTCAGAGCTGTGCTGGTTGACCCTCCGCGCGTGCGGATCATCAAGGTCAATGACGACCAACGGCCCTGGGTCCCAATGCCCAGGAAGGTCGATTTCGCCGCACGGGACGAAGTTAACAGGCGACTGGGTCGCGCCGGCGAACAATGGGCTATCGCGTTCGAGCAGCGACGCCTGACAGACGCAGGTTGCCCCGAGCTATTCGACCGGGTTGAATGGATTTCGGACGAGCTTGGCGACGGCATGGGCTATGACATCCTGTCATATGATGCACCGGGGGCTCCGCGTTATATCGAAGTGAAGACGACCAACGGACCCCACGAGTCCCCCTTTGTCATTAGCCGGAATGAGTTACGCTGCGCCCGCGAAATGGGGGACGCCTTCTTCCTGTATCGCATCTTCAGTTTCCGGCAATCGCCATCTCTCTACATGCTCCGTGGCGATGTGAGCCGCCACCTCCATCTGGAGCCGATCGACTATCGCGCATCGTTTCGACAACTTCGAGCTTAATCGCCGCCACGCTCGCGCACTTGTCCTGCGACACCACGGCACCATCGCGGAGCTTGGCGCAGGGGCAGGCGATGTCAACGGCAGAAGCAATATCATTCTTATCTCTCGTCGCAAGCGGTATCGAGACGTGCGTGTAGGGGTAGCGACATCGCGGTCAGCGCTGGCGCCGTCTTGGTCCCAGAGCACTTGGATAGGCCTGGACAACTCCATCCAGGTGTGGCGCCCGCCGCTTATCGGGATCCTGAATTATCCATAATTATCCGTCGTGGGTATAATTATGCCAACCACGTATAATTCGGTGTAATGCCATGAAGCTCACGGACCTCTGGCACTTCCCCCGACCTCAACTCGCCCGGTCGTACCTGGCGGCGCTGAACGCGGGAATCCTTGCCTCGTTGACCATCTTCGCGCCACGGCGCACAGGCAAGACCGTGTTCCTGCGGCATGACTTGACCCCTGCCGCGGAGAAGGACGGCTACCTCGTCGTATATGTCGATCTCTGGCAGACCAGGCAAACTCCTGGTGCCGCACTATTGCACGCCCTGGAGACTGCCAAGACGCCGAGGACGTTCGCCGGCAGGTTGAAGGCGAAACTGTCGCCTTCGATCAAGTCCATCAAGGGGAAGGCATCCGTCGGCGCCGGATCCGTCGAAGGGACGATCGAGTTGGGTGACGAGAAGGGGCGGCTGGCCGTCGACATGGCGCTGCGACTGGATGACCTGCTTGGCCGCCTGACAAACGACAGTCAGGTTCTGCTGCTGATCGACGAGGCCCAGTCTCTGGGGCGCAGTGAGGAGGGCGAGGATGTGGCGCGTGCCCTTCGCACGGCTCTGACCAAGTACAACAAACGGCTCCGCGTAGTGTTCACCGGCTCGTCGCGCACCCAACTGGGTCACGTCTTTACCGATACGCGGGCTCCGCTCTACTCGGCAGGCCACCCGCTGCAGGACTTTCCGCTGTTGGACGACGATTTTGTCGAGTTCGTCGCCAAGCAGTTTGCCGCCTCCACCGGCCGCACACTCGATCTGAAGAAGGCAAAGGCAGCGTTCAAGCAGTTCCATCAGCGACCGGAGCCGCTGCTCGAAGTCGCCGTGACGCTGATGATGCAGCCGAAGATGAGCTTTGCCAAGGCGGTTGCCTTACAACTGGAGAAGCTGGCGCTGGCCGAGAATCACGAGGCCACGTGGGCGAACTTGAGCGCCCTGGAACGTCTCTTGGTAAAAGAGTTTGCGAACAACCCAGCCGTCAAGCCTTTCGCACGCTCCCTGCTCGCAGCCTTCAGGGAGCAACTTGGAATCGAGGTCCTTGGCGCTGCCCACGTGCAGAAGGCGCTCGCACGCCTCGACGAGAAGGGCGTCGTGTCAAAGTCGCCTCGGGGCTTGTACGAATTCGAGAACGAGAACTTTGGCGCCTGGGTTCGGAACCTGGCGGATGCTCCCTAGTACGCGCAATAGCCATTCCGTTGCCCGCTATCGGTGGCTTTACACCACTTGTCCACGGTTCATTGGCTCAATGAATGCTCCGCCCGGCTGACCGCAACATCGGGAATTTGGCCTGGTCCCGGGCGTCCCGCGCAGGCGGGGACCCAGCGTCTTTCCCGGCAGCGCGACCAATCTGACACCAGGCTGTCATCAACCTTGCGCTCCGCTGACAGCATCGATTCCGCGCCAAACAAACGCGCGACTTTGCACTATGCTTGCGTCGTTTTAGCGCGCCACCGGCATTCCGCCCCCTGTCGCGGCGCGCGTGGCTGGCGGTTCGACAAGGGGGCGGCATGACAAGGAACGATCCCCATGACGACGCTGGAAATCAACGGCAAGCCGATGCAGGTCGACGCCGATCCGAGCACGCCGCTGCTGTGGGCGCTGCGCGATCAGCTGCATATGACGGGCACCAAGTTCGGCTGCGGCATCGCGGCCTGCGGCGCCTGCACGGTGCACATGAACGGCCAGCCGATCCGCGCCTGCGTGACGCCGATCTCCGCGCTGCAGGGCGCGCGTATCACGACGATCGAAGGCGCCGGCACCGACAAGGTCGGCCGCGCGGTGCTCGATGCCTGGGTCAGGAACGATGTGTCCCAGTGCGGCTATTGCCAGAACGGGCAGGTGATGAGCGCGATCGGGCTGCTGCGCAACAAGCGCAAGCCGACCGATGCGGATATCGACCAGGCGATGGCGGGCAACCTGTGCCGCTGCGGCACGTACCAGCGCATCCGCGCCGCCATCAAGGACGCGGCCAAGACGCTGGGCTGATCGGCTACCGGAGACACCATGCAAATGCAACGACTTGGCGCGCGGATTGCCGCGCTATCCGGCGGTGCCGGCGACGGCCCGCATGACGCCCATGGCGCCCATGGCGCCCATGGCGCGCACGACAGCCATGACGCGCCGGCCGCCGGCATCGACCGGCGCACCTTCCTGAAGCTGACCGGCATGGCCGGCGGCGGACTGGCGCTGGGCATCGCGCCGCTGGGTGAAGTCCGCGCCGACGAGGCTGCCGCGCCCACCGCGAAGGGCCCGGCCGCCGCGCCGCAGGCCTTCATCGTGATCGCGCCCGACAACACCGTGACGGTCGCGGTCAACCGGCTCGAATTCGGCCAGGGCGTGCACACCGCGCTGCCGATGGCGCTGGCCGAGGAGCTCGACGTCGACTGGCGCAACGTGCGCGCGGTGCTGGCGCCGGCCGGCGATCCGTACAAGGACCCCGCGATGGGGATCCAGATGACCGGCGGCTCGACCGCGGTCAAGCACTCGTACCAGCAGTATCGCGAGCTCGGCGCCCGTGCCCGCGCGATGCTGGTGGCCGCCGCCGCGCAGCAGTGGCAGGTGGAGCCGTCCGCGTGCACCGCCGCGCAAGGCGTGGTCACCGCCGGCAATCGCCGCGCGACCTACGGCGAGCTCGCGCAGGCCGCGATGGCGCTTCCGGTGCCGCAGCAGGTCACGCTGAAGGATCCGTCGCGCTTCACGCTGATCGGCAAGCCGACGCCGCGGCTGGACACGCGCGGCAAGCTCGACGGCTCGGTCGGCTTCGGCATCGACACGCAGCTCGACAACCTGATGGTCGCCGTGGTCGCGCGCCCGCCGCGCTTCGGCGGCAAGGTGCGCCGCTTCAATGCCGACGCGGCGCGCGCGATCAAGGGCGTGGCCGAGGTACTGGAGGTACCGACCGATGGCGGCGGCACCGGCGTCGCGGTGATTGCCAACGGCTATTGGCCGGCCAAGCAGGGGCGCGATGCGCTGCAGGCCGAATGGGACGACAGCGGCTCGACGGTCTCGACCGCGGCGCTGTACGAGGAATACGCGAAGCTCGCGCGCCAGCCCGGCAGGACGCCGCGCGCCGATGCCTTCGACCTGGCGGGCGCCGCGCGCACCATCGAGGCCGAGTACCGCTTCCCGTATCTGGCGCACGCGCCGATGGAGCCCCTGAACTGCACGATGCAGGCCGAGGTGGCGGGCGGCAAGCCAAGCCGCGTCAAGGTCTGGGCCGGCACGCAGTTCCAGACGGTCGACCAAGGCGCGCTGGCCAAGGCCTTCGGCCTGCCGCCCGAGCAGGTTTCGGTGGTGACGATGATGGCCGGCGGCGGCTTCGGCCGCCGTGCGGTGCCGACCTCGGACTATCTGGTGGAGGCCGCGCAGGTGATGCGCGCCTGGGTCGCGAAGGGCCATCGCGAGCCGGTCAAGGTCATCTGGAGCCGCGAGGACGATATCCGCGGCGGCTACTACCGGCCGCTGCATCTGCACCGCGCGCGCATCGGCGTCGATGCGCAGGGCAGGGTGCTGGGCTGGGAGCACGCGATCGTCGGCCAGTCGCTGACGATGGGCTCGCCGTTCGAGGCCTTCCTCGTCAAGGACGGCGTCGACCACACCATGACCGAGGGCATCGTCGACCATGACTATGGCTTCCCGCTGCGGCTGTCGGTCCATCACCCGAAGGTGCAGGTGCCGGTGCTGTGGTGGCGCTCGGTTGGCCACACGCACACGGCCTTCGTCAAGGAGACGCTGATCGACGAGCTGGCGACGGTGGCGAAGCAGGATCCGGTGGCCTACCGGCTCGCGCAGCTCGATCCGGTCAAGGGCGCACGGCAGCGGGCGGCATTGCAGCTCGCGGTGGAGAAGTCGGGCTACGGCAAGCGCAGGCTGCCGACGGGCCGCGCCTGGGGCGTCGCGGTGCACCAGTCCTTCGATTCGGCGGTGGCCTATGTGGTCGAGGTCTCGCTGCAGAACGGGCAGCCGCACGTGCATCGCGTGACCGCCGGCGTGCATGCCAATCGCGTGGTCAACCCGCTGTCGGCGCGCGCGCAGATCGAGGGCGGCTGTGTGTTCGGCCTGGCGATGATCCGGCCCGGGTTTGCCATCGAGATCGACAACGGCGCGGTCAGGAACAGCAACTTCGGCGACTTCCCGCCGGTGCGCATCAATGATGCGCCGCCGGTGGAGGTGCACTTCGTGCCGTCCGACGACCCGCCCACCGGGCTTGGCGAGCCGGGCGTACCAGTGATCGCGCCGGCGGTCGCCAATGCGGTGTTCAAGCTGACCGGCAAGCGCCAGCGGCAGTTGCCGTTCGTGATGGCGTAGGCGGCGGCTGCTGCGTCGCGGAAAGCGGAAGCGGTCGACCCTGGTTGGGGCCGGCCGCTTTTGTTTGCCTTGTTCAAGCGGCACGTGGATGCGGCCGTGTGTCATCCCCCGAACGCGGCTTGCCATTGCCGGATGTGGCGCCTAATGTACGGACATGGACCCCAAGCAGGAAGCCACCTTGAGCTATGCCTTGCTGACCGATCCGGCGCGTGCCGACATCTGCCGCGCGCTGCTGGAGGCCGGCGAGGACGGCATGCCCGCTGCCGACCTGGCCGCGGCGGTCGGCCTGAACTTGCGCCGCGCGGGGCGGATCTTCCAGGAGCTGCTGCAGGCGGACATCGTTGCGCTGACGGTGCGGGACCGGCAGGTCTGTTACAGCCTGAAGGCACGCCGGGAGATACGGCAGGCCCTCGGGTATATCGAGGACTCGGGGCTGTTGTCCTAGCCGCTTGAAACCTGCCGCGCCGCTGTCCGCGCCGGTGTCCGCTCCTCCAGCCGCCTCCGTCGGCACGCTTTCCGCCTCCCTTCCATCCCCCTGATCCCCCGTCGGAAAAAATTACCGCGCGCGCGCAGGATTTGCGCATCGGTCCCACGGCGCCTCGGCGTCCATATCGGTGGGGCCTCGGACGAACCCGCAGATGCCGCCAGACAGGCATGGAAGCTGCATCGATGGGCGGATGACAACCGTCATTGCCAGCGTGCCCATGAATGTGAACGTCCGTGCCACCGTACCGGCCGGGGCCATGCCCGGCCCGCCCGCCGATCCCTCGCAGACCGTCGAAGCGACGCGCGACACCTCGCTGTGGTGGAAGAGCGCCGTGGTCTACCAGATCTACCCACGCTCCTTCGCCGATGCGAATGGCGACGGTGTCGGCGACCTGGCCGGCATCATCGAGCGGCTGGACCATGTGCGCGCGCTGGGCGCCGACACGATCTGGATCTCGCCGATCTATCGCTCGCCGATGGCCGACGCGGGCTATGACATCAGCGACTACTGCGATGTCGATCCGGTGTTCGGCTCGCTGGCCGATGCCGACCGGCTGATCGGCGAGGCGCACGCGCGCGGCCTGCGCGTGCTGCTCGACTTCGTGCCGAACCACACCTCGGATCAGCATCCGTGGTTCATCGAATCGCGCTCGTCGCGCGACAACCCGAAGCGCGACTGGTACATCTGGCGCGACCAGCCCAACGACTGGCGCGCGGCGCTCGGTGCCGGCAGCGCCTGGACCTGGGACGAGGCCACCGGCCAGTACTACCTGCACCTGTTCCTGCCGCAGCAGCCGGACCTGAACTGGCGCAATCCCGAGGTCGTGCAGGCCATGCACGGCGTGCTGCGTTTCTGGCTCGACCGCGGCGTCGACGGTTTTCGCATCGACGTCGCGCACTGCACCGGCAAGGACCCGACCTTCGCCGACCATCCGCGCTGCCTGGCGGGCGAGCCGCTGGCCGACTTCAACGACGACCCGTACAGCCACGAGGTGCTGCGCGGCATCCGCAAGCTGTCGACAGCTATCCCGGCGATCGCGTGCTGGTCGGCGAGGTCAATATCCGCTCGACCGCCACCGTGGTGCAGTACTACGGCGCCGGCGACGAGCTGCACATGTCGTTCAACTTCCCGCCGCTCGATGCGCCCTGGGACCCGGTGGTGTTCCGCACCTGCATCCGCGAGGTCGATGCGCTGCTGCAGCCGGCGCAGGCGTGGCCGACCTGGGTGCTGTCGAATCACGACAACGAGCGCCATCGCACCCGCTACGGCGGCTCGATGCGCCGCGCCCGCGCCGCCGCCGTGATGCTGCTGACGCTGCGCGGCACGCCATTCATCTTCCAGGGCGAGGAACTGGGGCTCGAGGACGTGGTGGTCGAGCCGGGCCAGCGCGTCGATCCGGGCGGACGCGACGGTCCGCGCGGCCCGATCCCGTGGGACTTCGCACCGCCACATGGCTGGCGCGCGGCCCGCACCTGGCTGCCGTTCCCGCCCGAGGCCGCGACGCTGTCGGTGCAGTCGCAATGGTCGCAGCCCTCGTCGATGCTGCATCTGTACCGCACGCTGATCGAGACGCGCCGCGCCAGCCCGGCGCTGCGCCTGGGCAGCTGGGAGGAATTGCCGTCGCCGCCCGAGGTGCTGGCCTATCGCCGCCGGCATGGCGACGACGAGCGCGTGGTCTGCATCAACTTCGCCGAACGGCCGCTGCCGATCGATCTCGAGGGCGATTGGCGCGTCGCGATCGACAGCCTGCCGGAAGGTCCGGACCGCTGTTTCGACGGCATGCTGCAGCCGGAGCAAGCCGTCCTGCTGGAGCCGCTGCATCGGCCACGGCCGCAACCGCAGCAACAGCGGCAGCCGCTGCAGCCGTAATCGATGCGGGCGGCGCGGCACCGCGCGCCCGAGGTCGCCGTTCAATCGTCAGGAAGGAGAGTCCATGCGTTCGCTCTGGTACCGCAATGCGATCATCTACCAAATCGACGTCAGCGTATTTCGCGACGGCAATAACGACGGTTGGGGCGATCTCCAGGGTTTGACGGCGCATCTCGAATACCTGCGCGGGCTCGGCGTGACCTGCATCTGGCTGTCGCCGTTCTACCAGTCGCCGTTTCGCGATGGCGGCTACGACGTCACCGACCATCTCGCGGTCGACCCGCGCTTCGGCGACCTGGCCGACATGGTCGCGCTGCTGGAAAAGGCCGAGGAACTCGGTATCCGCGTGATGGTGGAACTGGTGGCGCACCACACGTCCGATCAGCATCGCTGGTTCCAGGAGGCGCGGCGCGACCGCAATTCGCCGTACCGCGACTACTACGTCTGGGCCGACGAGCCGGAGGAGACCCACGTCAAGCCGATCTTCCCGACCGTCGAGGACAGCGTCTGGACCTGGGACGAGGAGGCGGGGCAATATTACCGGCACGCCTTCTATTCGCATCAGCCCGATCTCAATATCGCCAACCCGGCGGTGCGCGCCGAGATCGAGGACATCATGTCGTTCTGGCTGCGGCTGGGCGTATCGGGATTCCGCATCGACGCGGCGGGACACATGATCGACGGGGCGAAGGAGGCGGACCCGCGCGACGACGGCTTCTGGCTGCTGAACGACCTGCGCGCGTTCGCGACGCTGCGTCGTTCCGACGCGGTGCTGCTCGGCGAGGTCGACGTGCCGGCCGAGGACTACGCGCGCTACTTCGGCAAGGGCCATCGCCTGACGCTGGTGTCCAACTTCTTCCTGAACAACTTCCTGTTCCTGGCGCTGGCGCGCGAGCGCGCCGAGCCGATCGAGCGCGCGCTGCGCGAGCAGCCCGACCCGCCCGAGCGCGCGCAATACGCGGTATGGGTCCGCAATCACGACGAGCTCGACCTGGAGCGGCTCAGCGAGGCCGAGCGGGAAGAGGTGATGCAGCGCTTCGCGCCGGACGAGGACATGCGCGTCTACAACCGCGGCATCCGCCGCCGGCTGCCGCCGATGCTCGATGGCGACCAGCGCCGCATCGCGCAGGTCCATGCGCTGCTGTTCTCTCTGCCGGGCACGCCGATCCTGCGCTACGGCGAGGAGATCGGCATGGGGGAGGATCTGTCGCAAAAGGAACGCCACGCGGTGCGCACCGCGATGCAATGGTCCGACGAGGTCAATGGCGGCTTCTCGCCCGCGGATCCCGACTCGCTGCCGGTGCCGGTGATCCGCGAGGGGCCGTTCGCCTACGACAAGGTCAATATCTACGAGCAAACGCTGCGCGACGATTCGCTGCTGGCCAGGACGGGCAAGATGATCCGCGCGCGCCTCGGCATGCCGGAGATCGGTTACGGGGAATGCACGGTGATGGACGTGGGCTGCCCGGCGGTGCTGGCGCTGCGGCACGAACTGGATGGACAGGTGGTCTTCACCTTCGCCAATCTGTCGGGCCAGGACGTCGAGGTGGGGCTGCCCGATGTCGAGGTCGGCGAGCTGCGCGACATGCTGGTCGACGGCCCGTATCCGCCGCAGCAGAACGGGGCCCATGCGCTGAAGCTGCGTGCCTACGGCTATCGCTGGCTGCGGCAGCGGCCGTGCTTTGCGCCGTGATCGTCGACACGGTGGACGGCCTGGACACTGCCAATCCCGCCACTGGCGAACAACAAAGGAGAAACCGATGGAAGCGATCGGACAACGGCGCTGGGTGATTGCCGAAGGCTATCTGCCGCCGACCGACCCGGCCGCGAGCCGGCAATTGAACAGCCACGAGGCGGCCTGCCTGCTCAATACCGGCGATACCGAGGCCAATGTCACCGTGACGATCTTCTATGCCGACCGCGAGCCCGTGGGCCCCTACCGGCTGACGGTACCGGCTCGCCGCACGCTGCATCTGCGCTTCAACGATCTGCGCGACCCCGAGCCGATCCCCGAGGACACCGACTACGCCAGCGTGATCGAGTCCGACGTGCCGATCGTCGTGCAGCACACCCGGCTCGATTCGCGCCAGGCCGCGCTGGCGCTGATGACCACGCTGGCCTATCCGGTTCCGGCAGCGGCCGGCTGACGGCCACTGCCGGCCACTGTCGTTCACCTGACGACCAGAACACGACCAGAACACGACCGGAACACGACCAGAACACGACCAGAACACGACCAGAACACGACCGGAAGACGACCGGAAGACGACCGGCCCATCCCCAATCCCGCCCAGGAGTCCGCCATGCCCTTGATCGGCTATCACGCCTCGCACGAACAGTTCTCGCCGGGCGATCTGCTGCGCTACGCGCGTGCCGCGCAGCTGGCCGGCTTTAACGCGCTCAGCAGCTCCGACCACTTCCATCCGTGGAGCGAGCGGCAAGGGGAGAGCGGCCATTCCTGGTCCTGGCTCGGCGCCGCGATGGCGACCGTCGATCTGCCCACGGGCGTGGTCGCGTGCCCGTTCGGCCGCTACCACCCGGCCGTGGTCGCGCAGGCCGCGGCGACGCTGGAGGCCATGTTTCCCGGCCGCTTCTGGATCGCGCTGGGCACCGGCGAGGCGCTGAACGAACACATCACCGGCCGGCCGTGGCCGTCCAAGTCAGAGCGGCAGGCCATGCTGACCGAATCGGTGGACGCGATGCGCGCGCTGTGGCGCGGCGAGGAGGTGACGCACCACGGCAGCATCGTGGTCGATCGCGCGCGGCTCTATACGCTGCCGCAGCGTCCGCCGCCGATCTTCGCCGCGGCGCTGACCGCGCAGACCGCGCGCTGGGCGGGGCAGTGGGCCGACGGCCTGATCACGATCTCGGCCCCACGCGAAACCATGCGCGCGGTGATCGATGCCTTCCGCGAGGGCGGCGGCGAGGCCAAGCCGGTCCATATCCAGGCCAAGATCGCCTATGCCGACCCCACCCAGGGCGACGAGGCGGCCCGCCGAATGGCCTACGAACAGTGGCGCACCAATGTGTTCGACAGCGAAACGGCGGCGAACCTGGCGACCCCCGCCGAATTCGATGCCCGCGCGCGGACGGTGTCCCCGGACGACATCGAGCGCGCGGTCCGCATCTCCTGCGATGCCGCGCAGCAGGCGGCCTGGCTGGCCGAGGACCTGGCCATGGGCGCCGACGCGGTCTTCCTGCACAACGTCTGCGGAAACCAGCAGGCCTGGATCGACGCCTGCGCGCAGACGGTCTTGCCTCAGCTGCGGGGCGGGGCCTGAGCTTTTCGTGTCTCCCCCCGCGACGGCGAGGCCCAGTGTCTCGGCTCGAAAGGCGACAATCGCCGGGTCGCCGCTTGCAGGGGGGACGACGGTAGAGGGAGATCGACTCCCCGGGCGACATCCGCCTGAAAAAATACCGGCCGCACAATATAAGAGACAATGCCCGTCCGGCCTTGCCCGGCGCGGGGCCGCGACGTTTTTCCTTCCTTTCTGCGGGTAAACCCGTATTCAGGCCTCGTCTTGAAAACCCGAAACCCCGTCCCTATAATTAGCACTCGCCGGGTGCGAGTGCTAACAGCGTGCTGTAGCCTGCATCCGGCGTCCGATTTCAAGGGTCTCCGCACTCCCGCGGTGGCCACTTTGCAAATAAATGCTCACTTGTACTAAGGAGTCCGTATGAATCTGCGTCCTTTGCACGACCGCGTGATCGTCAAGCGTCTGGACAACGAAACCAAGACCGCTTCCGGCATCGTGATTCCCGACAATGCTGCCGAGAAGCCCGATCAGGGTGAAGTGCTGGCCGTCGGCCCGGGCAAGAAGGATGACAAGGGCGCCTCGATCGCCCTCGACGTCAAGGTGGGTGACCGCGTCCTGTTCGGCAAGTACGCCGGCCAGAGCGTGAAGGTGGATGGCCAGGAACTGCTGGTCATGCGCGAAGAAGACATCATGGCGGTCATCAACAAGTGATGTCGCTGTCCGGGCGCCGCGCGTCCGGAACCCCTGGGCGCCTCGGTTCCGCCGCGGCGGCAATCGCGCCCGGGACATTTCCCGTACAGAATTCTGGAGATCTAGAACATGGCAGCTAAAGACGTAGTGTTCGGCGACAGCGCTCGCCACAAGATGGTCGAAGGCGTGAACATCCTGGCCAACGCGGTCAAGGTGACCCTGGGTCCGAAGGGCCGCAACGTGGTGCTCGAGCGCAGCTTCGGCGGCCCGACCGTGACCAAGGATGGTGTGTCGGTCGCCAAGGAAATCGAGCTGAAGGACAAGCTGCAGAACATGGGCGCCCAGATGGTCAAGGAAGTCGCTTCCAAGACCAGCGACAACGCCGGTGACGGCACCACCACCGCGACCGTGCTGGCCCAGTCGATCGTGCGCGAAGGCATGAAGTACGTTGCCGCCGGCATGAACCCGATGGACCTGAAGCGCGGCATCGACAAGGCCGTTGGTTCGGCTGTCGAAGAGCTCAAGAAGCTGAGCAAGCCGACCACGACCAGCAAGGAAATCGCCCAGGTTGGCGCGATCTCGGCCAACAGCGACGAAGTGATCGGCAAGCTGATCGCCGAAGCGATGGACAAGGTCGGCAAGGAAGGCGTGATCACCGTCGAGGACGGCAAGTCGCTGGCCGATGAGCTGGAAGTCGTCGAGGGCATGCAGTTCGACCGCGGCTACCTGTCGCCGTACTTCATCAACAACCCGGACAAGCAAGTCGTCCAGCTCGACAACCCGTTCGTGCTGCTGTTCGACAAGAAGATCTCGAACATCCGCGATCTGCTGCCGGTGCTGGAGCAAGTGGCCAAGTCGAGCCGTCCGCTGCTGATCATCGCCGAAGACGTCGAAGGCGAAGCGCTGGCGACCCTGGTGGTCAACAACATCCGTGGCATCCTGAAGACCGCCGCCGTCAAGGCGCCTGGCTTCGGCGACCGCCGCAAGGCCATGCTGGAAGACATCGCCATCCTGACCGGCGGTACCGTGATCGCCGAGGAAGTCGGCCTGACGCTGGAAAAGGCGACCCTGCAAGACCTGGGTCAAGCCAAGCGTGTCGAGATCGGCAAGGAAAACACCATCATCATCGACGGTGCCGGTGACGCCGCCGCGATCGAAGGCCGTGTCAAGCAGATCCGTGCCCAGATCGAGGAAGCGACGTCGGACTACGACCGCGAAAAGCTGCAAGAGCGCGTGGCCAAGCTGGCCGGCGGTGTTGCGGTGATCAAGGTCGGTGCCGCCACCGAAGTCGAAATGAAGGAAAAGAAGGCACGCGTCGAAGACGCGCTGCACGCCACCCGCGCTGCCGTTGAAGAAGGCATCGTCCCGGGCGGCGGCGTGGCCCTGCTGCGTGCCCGCGCTGCGATCTCGAGCCTGACCGGCGACAACGCCGACCAGAACGCCGGCATCAAGATCGTGTTGCGCGCGATGGAAGAGCCGCTGCGCCAGATCGTGCTGAACGCAGGCGAAGAAGCTTCGGTCGTCGTGGCCAAGGTCATCGAAGGCAAGGGCAACTTCGGCTACAACGCCGCCAGCGGCGAGTACGGCGACCTGGTCGAGATGGGCGTGCTGGATCCGACCAAGGTGACCCGCACCGCGCTGCAGAACGCCGCTTCGGTCGCATCGCTGATGCTGACCACCGACTGCGCGATCGCCGAAACGCCGAAGGAAGAGTCGGCGCCGGCAATGCCGGGCGGCATGGGTGGCATGGGCGGCATGGACGGCATGATGTAATCACGCCGGCTGTCGGCTTCGGCCGACTGCCCAGACTGCCGAGACGGCGCGAGTCGTCGCTTCAGTCGAAACCCCCGCGGGTGCAAGCCCGTGGGGGTTTTTGTTTTGGGCTTCCTTCCTTGCCGTGGCAGAGCGTATGGGGCGGTCGGGATGGCTGACGGGTGCGGGATTATCGGCGGCTCTTCCCTGTCCCCAACCCGAGAGAAGGCCGCGAGAACCACAACCGACCCTCACACCTCCACCACATACCCCCAATCGAACTTCGCATTCTCCAGCGCCCCGTCGCCGCGCCGCACATAGCCGCGCGGGTTGCAGACCACGCGCGCGCGGTCGACGCGGTAGTCGAAGCTGGTGTGCGTATGGCCATGGATCCACAGGTCGGCGCGCTGGACCAGGTCGGGCCGGCGCGAGATGAAGCCGGCCGAGGCGAGGTCGTGCGCATAGCGCGGGTCGAGGCTGCCGAGGTCCGGCGCATGGTGGGTGACCACCACGGTGGCGCCGTCGAAGGGCTTGTCCAGTTCGCCGGCCAGCCACGCCGACTCGGCGCGATGGCGCGCCAGCGCGTCGGCGGGCGTGAAGCGGCGGATGCCACCGTGCCCGCCGCCGCGGCCGTCCGCGCTGTCATCCGCGCTGTCGTGCGCGCCGCCGTCCTCGCCGCCGTCCGCGCTGTCGTCCTCGACCGAGATCAGCCGGTGGTCGAGCATCACCCTGGCGCAGGCCTGCATCGCGTCGTCGATGCGCTCGCGGCCGAACAGCGCGTAGTCGGCCCACCATGTCGTGCCCAGCACGCGCACCGGCGCCTGGCCCGGCAGTTCGAACACCGCCACGCCGCCGGTCAGCAGATGCACCTGCGGATGCGCGGCCGCGGCGGCGGCCATTTGCGCATCGACCCGGGTGAAGGTGCTGTCGTAGTACTCGTGATTGCCCGGCACATAGACGATCGGCCCGCGCAGGTGCCGCGCCGCCCAGTCGATGCCATGGCGGCCGTTGGCGATGTCCCCCGCGAGCACGACGACATCGGCCTCGCAGTCGGGGACCGTTTCGGGGGTATGGTGTTCCAGGTGCAGATCGCTCAGAACGCGTAGCTTCATGCCGCCTCCAGCCGGCCTCCAATGGGCCTGTGCCTTCGGAGTGTTCAGCATGCGGCGGTACCGGTCAAGTGCGCGGGTTCCCGCGCCGCGGCGCGGCAGAACGACTCCCAGCGAAAAAGCCCGGACCGGGTCCGGGCAAAGGCTGTCCGCACTGCCTGGGGTGATGGCGGCCAGCCGAGGGCCGAAGCCCGGCGGCGTTATCCGCCCTGTCCGGTCATGGTCGGCAGCAGCACGCGCACGATCTGGATGAAGGCGGGGCCGAGCAGCACCACCAGCAGCGAGGGGAAGATCAGGAAGATCAGCGGGAACAGCAGCTTCAGCGCGATCTTGGCCGCCTGTTCCTCGGCCAGCATCCGCCGCTTGGTGCGCAGCATGTCGGACAGCACCCGCAGCGATTCGCCCAGGCTGGTGCCGAAGCGATCGGCCTGCACCAGCATCGCGGCGAAGCGCTCGACGTCCTCGACGCCGGTGCGCAGCGCCAGGTTGGACAGCGCCTTTTCCTTGGAAAAGCCCGAACGCATCTCCAGCAGCATCAGTTCCAGCTCGCCCGCCAGCACGGGGCAGCGCAGCGACAGTTCGCTGGCGACGCGCATCAGCGCCGCGTCCAGGCCGAGCCCGGCCTCGACGCAGACGGTCAGCAGGTCGATCGCATCGGGAAACTCCTCGAACACGGCGCGCTTGCGCTGGGCGATCCGGCGCGCCAGCACCGCGTTGGGCAGGTAGTAGCCGACCGCGCAGATCGCGATCAGCAGCACCGCCAGCAGTGCGCCGTCGCTGGCCAGCGGCGTGCCGACCGTCGCCACCAGCGCCGCCAGCGGCAGTGCCAGCGCCAGCACGGTCTTGGCGGCGAAGTACAGCGTGGGCGCGGCGGCGCCGCGCCAGCCCGCGTTCATGAAGCGCACCCGCAGCGCCGAGTTCTCCCAGCCCTCTTTCGGCAGCGCCAGGCGCGACACCGGCCTTGCCCACTCGCTGAGCCGCGCGCCCCACTCGTTGCGTGCCGACGTTCCCGCCGTCCCCGCGGCGCCCGTGCCGGCGCCGCCAAGCCGCTCCAGCCGCGCACGCAGCCGGTTCGGCGAACAAACCAGCATCAGGCCGAGCGCCGCGCCGAAGGCGGCGACGAACACCAGGCCGAGCAACAGCCATTGTTGTGTCTGCATGGCTTGCATGATTTCTCCTATACCCGGATGCGGATGATCTTGCGCATCCACAGCACGCCCAGCGCCATCATCCCCAGCGCCGTGCCCGCCATGCGGATGCCGGCCGGGTCCTGCCACAGCACGTCGAGAAAGCCGGGGTTCAGCACCGAGATCAGCCCGGCGGTGCCGAACGGCAGCAGGCCGAGGATCCATGCCGACAGCCGGCCCTCCGCGGACAGCACGCGGATCTTGTCGAACAGCTTGAGCCGCTCGCGCACCAGGCGGCTGATGGTGTCGAGGACCTCGGCCAGGTTGCCGCCGCTGTCGCGCTGGATCAGCACCGCGATGACGAAATAACGCAGATCGCCGACCGGTACCCGGATCGCCAGGCTGGTCAGCGCATCGTCGAGCGAGACGCCGTAGTTGATCTCCTCGAAGGCCAGGCGGAACTCGGGACCGAGCGGGGCCTTCATCTCCTGGCCGACGGTGCCGAGCGCGCCGGCGAAGGAATGCCCGGCGCGCAGCGAGCGGCTGATCATGTCGATCGCGTCCGGCAGCTGCGCCTCCATGCGCTTCAGGCGCCGTTGGCGCTGCGCCAGCGTGCGCAGGCATGGCAGCGCGGCGGCCAGCAGCGCGCCGCCGGCCGCCAGCGAGAACGGCAGCGGCAGCAGCGACAGCGCGGCGAAGGCGATCAGCAGGCTGGCGGCGCTGAAGCCCAGCAGTTGCCCGACCGACCAGCTGCTGCCCGACTGCTGCAGCCAGCGGTCCAGCGCCGCCACCCGCGGCACCCGCATCAGCAGGCGCTGCATCCGCGGGCTGCCGGCCAGCATCCGCTCCTTCAGGATCGACATCTGCTCGCGGCCGAGCTGGCCGCCGGCCGACAGCGCGCGGATGCGCGCGTCGATGCGGCGGGCCGAGGCGCCATGATGGCTGTTCCACCACAGGTAGACGGCCTCGATGGCCAGCACCACCGCGATGAACAGCAGCACGCCGAAGGCGTACAGCGCGTAGTGTCCCAGTTGTCCCAATTGCCCCAGTTGCCCCAGTTGCCCGAATCGGCCAAGGTCCATGATCGCTCTCCGTCAGTCCGGCAGGTGCTAGATCTCGAAACGCCGCGCGGGATCGTAGGTCTCGTCCGGCAGCCCCACGCCGTAGACGCGCAGCCGCTCGGCGAAGCGCGGATAGACGCCGGTCGCGCGGAAGTGGCCGCGCACGGTGCCGTCCTGTCCCACACCGGTGCGCTGGAAGGTGAAGATCTCCTGCATGTTGATCACGTCGCCCTCCATCCCGGTGATCTCCTGGATGCTGACGATCTTGCGGCTGCCGTCGGTCAGGCGCGCGGCCTGCACGATCACCGTGATGGCCGAGGCGATCTGCTGCCGGATCGCTTTCGGCGGCACGTTCATGCCCGCCATGCCGACCATGTTCTCCAGCCGTGTCAGCGCATCGCGCGGCGTGTTGGCGTGGATGGTGGTCAGCGACCCCTCGTGCCCGGTGTTCATCGCATTGAGCATGTCGAGCGCCTCGGCGCCGCGCACCTCGCCGAGGATGATGCGATCGGGGCGCATGCGCAGCGCGTTGCGCACCAGCGAGCGCTGCGTGATCTCGCCCTTGCCCTCGATATTGGGCGGGCGCGTTTCCAGCCGCAGCACATGGGGCTGCCGCAGTTGCAGCTCGGCGGCGTCCTCGATGGTCACCACGCGCTCGTCGGCCGGGATGAAGCCCGACACGATGTTCAGCAGCGTGGTCTTGCCGCTGCCGGTGCCGCCCGACACCACCAGATTGACCTTGGCGTGCGCCAGTGCCTGCAACAGCTGCGCCATCGGCGGCGTCAGGCTGTGGTACGCGATCAGGTCCGCGATCTGCAGCGGATTGACGGCGAAGCGGCGGATCGACAGCAGCGGACCGTCGATCGCCGACGGCGGGATGATCGCATTGACGCGCGAGCCGTCGGGCAGGCGCGCATCGACCATCGGGCTGGTCTCGTCGATGCGGCGCCCGACGCGCGAGACGATCTTCTCGATCACCTTCATCAGGTGGGCGTCGTCGTAGAACGTGATGTCCGTCAGTTCGAGCTTGCCGCGCCGCTCGACATAGGTCTGGCGCGCGGTATTGACCAGGATGTCGGAGACCGTGGGGTCGCGCAGCAGCGGCTCCAGAGGGCCGAAGCCGAACATTTCGTCGTAGATCTCGCCGATCAGCTGCCGGCGTTCTGCGTCGTTGAGCAGCACCTTGTCCTCGTCGACGATGGCGCCCACCAGCAGGCCGATCTCGTGCCGGACCTGCTCGAGCGGGATGCGGGCCAGCCGCTCGAGCTCGACGCGCTCGAGCACGGTCTCGTGCACGGCGCGCTTGAGCGCGCGATAGCCGCTGCCCACGGGCAGCGCGGCGGCCGGGTGGCCGTTGACGGGCAGGGCGGCGAAGCCCGGGCTGGCGTTCGACAGTTGTTCGCGGATCGACATGGCGGTCTCCGGCTCGAGAGGTGGGTGCGTGTGGTGTGTGGGCGCGCGCGGCGAGGTGGCGTACGACGAAGCGATAGGGTTACCGCGCTCACGCCGCCTTGACCCGCAGCAGCAGCCGGCGCAGCGACAACGGCTCGCCGCCCGCGCGCGGTTCCGGCTCGGCCGCGGCCAGCTGCGTGGCGAGCGACTGCAGCGCGCGCGCGATGGCGCTGCGCCGGTGCATCGCCAGCACCGGCTCCCCGTGGCTGATCGCCGCGTTCACCGCGGCGGCGTCCTCGGGCAGCGCCTGCCAGACCGGGGTGCCGCAGATCTGCTCCAGCGCGGCGCGGTCCAGTTCGTTGCGGCGGTCGTCGCGGTTCAGCAGCAGGCACACCTTGTCGTCGGGATAGTGCAGCGCCCGCAGGATGTCGAGCAGGCGCCGGCCGGTGCGGGCATGCGCGATGGTCGGCTGCAGCACCACGCCGATGCGGTCGCTGCGGTCCAGCACGCCGATCGACACCGGATCGATGGCCTGGCCGGCGTCGACCAGCACGAAGTCGTAGTGCGGCAGCGCCAGCGACAGGATCCATTCGACCTGTTCCTTGCGCACCGATGCCGCCTTGATCGGATCGACCGCGCCGGCCAGTACGTCGAAGCCCTCGGCCACCGGCGTCAGGCACGCTTCGAGGAAGGCCGCATCCATGCGGTCGATCTGCGCGCAGACGTCGGGCAGCGTCGCCGGCGGCGTGCGGTCGCAGATCGTGTGGACCAGATCGCCGAACTGCCGGTTCAGGTCCAGCGCCAGCACGCGCTTGCCTTGGGCGGCCAGCGCATGTCCAAGGTTGCCGGTCAGGAAGCTGACGCCGGCGCCGCCCTTGCACGACAGCAGCGACACCAGCCGCGCGCTGCGGCGGCGCCGCTGCGTGCTGGCCGCCTGCAGCCGGCGCAGCGCGTCGCCGAGCTGGTTCTGCTCCAGCGGCCACGCCAGCACGTCGCGGATGCCGGTGCGCAGCGCCTGGATCAGCAGCTCGGGCTCGACCGCATCGGTGACCAGGATGCAGGGCAGCTCCGGATGCTGCTGCCGCATGGTTTCGATGCCCTGCATCTGCGCCGGGCCTATCCTGTCGTGCGCGATCACCAGCATGTCGGCCAGCGCCAGCTGGCTCGCATGCGACGCGATGCGCGCCGGCGCTTCGCTCAGCGCCAGCGTCTGGAACGACCCGCACTGCGCGCACAGCCGCGCGATTTCGGCCAGCCGTTCGGTTTGCTCGGAGGCGATCAGAATCGTCAGCATGACGGCTTCTCCTGTTCGTTGTCCTGCGCGCCGCGGCGGGCGCGGCAATGCTTGCCCACGTTCAGCTGCAGACCGGCCCGCCGGTCGCGCTGTTCATGCTTTCGCGCGACAGCGTGGTGGCGAAGGGCGGCACCGGCAGCGTCATCGGAATCATCGGCACGAGCGTGCGCACGGTCAGGCCGGTGACGCGGACCGTCACGCTGGCGCAGCTCGCGCGCGCGGTATCGGGATCGCTGTCGCAGCCGGCGGGTTCGTAGTCGAGCGCGATGTTCGACGGCGACAGCTGCGGCATCAGCGCCGCCATTCGGGTCTTGATGATGGCGGCATTGGCATCGCAGACCACGGCCATGCGCGCGCCCCAGCGTGTCGCTTCGCTGGCGGTGTTCCAGTGGAACAGCACGCGCGCCATTTCGACGACGCCGATCAGCAGCGTGAAGAACAGCATCGCGACGATCGCGAACTCGACCACGGTGGCGCCGCGCTGGCGCGCGCGAGGCCGCGGTGCGCCCACTGGCGGCCGCGCTGGCGTGCGGTGTGGCGACCGATGTGGCGGCCGACGTGTCGTCCGATATGTCGTCCGATATGGCGATGCCATCGGTGCGGATGGGCGGACAGCGGGATTCATAGCACTTGCCTCATCACGGTCATCACATCGGAGAACACCAGCCCGCTGGCATCGATCAGCGGCTGGATCGGCGTATAGGCGAAGCCGGTGATCTTGACGGCCACCAGGTTGACGGTGCCGGCCGGCACGCCGGCGCCGCCGCCGTTGTCGTAGGTATTGACGTTGGCGAAGGCCATGCCCGGGCACCCACGCGCGTCGACGCGATCGCAGATCACCACCATCGACGTGCTCAGGCCGCCGACCAGCGGGCTGCCGGTGCAGCCGGTATTGCCATGCACCGCCAGGCATTTGGCCTGCGCGGCGGGGTAGCCGGCGTCGTCGGGCGAGAACTGCGACAGGTAGCGGGTGGCGCCGCGCGTGGCCTTGGTCAGCGCGTCGTACTGGTAGATCGCGCGGCCGAATTCGGCGACGCCGCACAGCATCAGCAGCAACGGGATCAACAGGATGGCGAACTCGACGGCGGCCACGCCGCGCTGGCGTTCGCGTGCGCCGGCGCGGCGCAGTCGGCGCGGACCGCGGCGCAGGTTGTGGCGCGGTCCATGGCCCGCCGCATTGCCGGCAGCGGAGCGGGGGATCGGCGTCTTCACGATGGCCTCCTGTCGCTTGTCGATGTGCCCGGCCGCTACTGCACCAGGACCGGCACCAGCGGGCCGGGTCCGCTGCCGAGTCCGGGGATGCCCTGCGTCGCGCAGGGGCTGCCCATCGAGCTCGACACGCCGCGATATTCGAGCCGCACCGAGTTGATGTTGCCGCCCCATTGCATCGGCTCGATCATCAGCAGGCAGGCCCACTCCAGCACGCTGGCCTTGTGCGTGCCCGACACAGCGAAGCCGCTGCAGTCGACCACCGGGGCCAGCACCATGCGCCGGTCGGCGCCGCCCTGATGGGCGGCGGTGCTGGACGGCGATCCCTTGGTATCGATCATCGCGATGCTGTCGCCCTGGTAAGGCGCAAACGTCTTGCGCCTGGCGGTGAAGTCCGGATAGGCATTGGCCTTGGCGGGCCAGGTGGTGTCGTTGTAGGCGTGGCCGGTGAAGTCGGGCACGCCGGCGACCTTGCCGGCCTTGACGATGCCGAAGCGGCTGTTCCACTCGTCCGCCAGCGACGACTTGTTGCCGGTGGTGCCGATCTCGGTGCCGAGCGCCGGCAGGTTGCACTGGCCCGAGCCCTTGAGCTGCTCGGCCAGGCTCTTGGTGCCGCTGCCGCCCGCCAGGTCGGCCCAGCCGAAATTGCCGCCGCCATACTCGCCCTTGTTGCCTGCGTCGAGCTTGGACACCAGCCACTGGCCCACGGTGTAGGGCGGTTCGGGCGGACTGATGGTGTCGGGCTTGCAGACGAACACCGGGATCGCGCACGCCGTCTGCGCGGCGCCCACGGTGGCCACCGCGAACGAGGACACCGTGCTCGGCCCCACGCTGCCGCCCGGCAGCAGGTTCAGCACCTGGGCGAACCAGTTGGCGATGCCGGCGCGCGAGGCCGCGCATTTGACGTATTTGATGGTGTCCAGCGCATAGGGCACGCTGTTCTTCGGATAGAAGGGGTTGGCCAGCGCGTCGCTGTAGGTCACGCTGCTGTCGGCGGTGAACTGCACCGACTCGCTCTGGAACAGCGCCAGATTGCGATAGCCGGCGGTGATGCCGGCCGCCTCGGACACCGCCAGCGGCGTGGCGCCGGTCAGGTCGCGCGCCGCCGCCAGCGCGCAGGCATCGGCGCCGTTCTGCAACTCGCTCTTGGCCACGTAGAGCTTGCCCAGGTCCAGCGCCAGGCCGAGGAAGCCCACCATCGCCACCAGCGCCAGCGCGACGATGATCGCGACGGCACCCTGCTGGCGCTGCCGCATGGCGGTTCGCCGGCGTATGCGCGATCCCGCTGTGTTCGGCTTCATGATGGGTTCCTCCATGGCTTGGCGAAATGGCTTGCGCCCCTGCATCGGCCGCGTTCAGCGCGTGCCGATGCCGCCGGACATGCCGATGCCGCCCTGCATGCCGGCGCCATTGCCATAGGCGCCGGCGGGCGACAGGCGTTGCAGCGAGCGGTCGTAATTGCCCATCGCGGCCACCGCGGCCCTGCCGTCGACGCCGGTCAGCGAAGGCAGGCCGGCCGGCGCATTCGGATTGATGATCTGGGCCTGCTTGACCGCATTGACGGACTGGCCGAAGCGGCTGTCCCAGATCGGCGTGGTGCTGATGCAGGCCGCGAGCAGCGGCGCGCCGAGCAGGGCGGCGAGCAGGGCCGCGGGGCGGCCGCGCGCGCGCAGGCGGGACGATTGCGAAGGCTGGTTCATGGCGTTCTCCTTGCGGTGGCGCTCAGTTCAGTGCGGCCGGCTTGCCGTCGGTGGCGCCGGTGACGTCGTTTCCCGCCGGGGCGGCGGCGCGTGCCCTGGCGAGCCGCGAGGCGGTGGCCTCGATGCGGGCGATGCGTTCGGCCTGCGATTCCTCGCGTGCGGCGGTTGTCGGCAGCGCGGCCGGCCGTGCCGCGCGCGTCGCCGCTGACGCTGCCGGTGCAGTGGTAGTGGCAGCGGCCGGTGTCGCGGACAGCGCCGCGGCGGGCGCCTCGCCCAGCGGCCGGCCCACCGGCAGCGCGGTGCGCGGCACCGGAGACGGCGAGGCGGGCGTCGACGGCGGCGGCGCCAGCGTGGCGGGCTGCGGGGCGGCGGGCTGCGGCGCCGGCGATCGCTGTGCCGGCGACTGCGGTGCGGGCGCGCTGCCTGCCGGCGTCGTGGCCGGGGTGGCCGCGCGCTGGCCGGCCGAGCCTTCCATATTGCCGAGCAGGTAGAGCTCGAGCGGATTCGGCGTCGAGAAGCTGTCGGTCGGCAGCGGCGCGCCCGCATGCTGCATCGGCTGCACCAGCCGCGGCGTGATGATGAAGACCAGTTCGGACATGTCCTGCTGGAATGACGTGCTGCGGAACAGCGCGCCGAGCACCGGCACCTCGCCCGCGCCGGGCAGCGCCTTCAGCGTGCCGCGCGCGTTGTTCTGCAGCAGCCCGCCGATGGCGAAGCTCTCGCCATCGCGCATCTGCACGGTGGTGGAGGCGCGCCGCGTGGTGATCACCGGCAGGATGGTCTGGCCGGTCAGCGTCGCTCCCGTCACCGTGGCACCGGTGGGCGAGAGCTCGGACACTTCCGGCGCGACCTTCAGGTTGATGCGGCCGTTGGCCAGCACGGTCGGCGTGAACTTGAGCCCCACGCCGAATTCCTCCTCCTGCAGCGTGATGGTAGGGACGCCGCCGACCACCGCGTTGCTCTGCGCCACCGGGATATAGATCTTGCCGCCGGCGAGGAAGCTCGCCTCCTGGCCGCTCAGCGTGACCAGGTTCGGCTCGGCCAGGATCTTGACCAGCGAGTCGTTCTTCTGTGCGTCGATCGCGATGTCGAGCGGCAGGTTGTTGGCCTTGCTGCCGAAGATCGCGGTGCGCGAGCCGGTCAGCAGCGAGGTCAGCAGGCCGCCGGTCCACGAACCGAAGCCGCCCTGCAGGTTCAGCTGCGAGCCGAGCTGGTTCAGCAGGGTCTTGGACACCTCGGCGACCTTGACCTCGAGCATCACCTGCTGCGGCGTATCGACGCTGAGCATGTTCAGCACGCCGCCGTTCTTCGCCTCCTTGTCGCCCTGCGCGACGGCGGCATAGGCGCGCGCGATCTCCACCGCCTGCTGGGCTGCCTGCGCGCTGGAGACGCTGCCGGTCAGCACCAGGTTGTCGGCGGCGGTGGCGACGCGGATGCCGCGCTCGGTGGGCATCAGCTGCGCCAGCGAGCCCTGCAGCCCGCCGGCATCGACATTGACCGCGATATTGATCACGCTGCAGGCGCCGCTGCGCCCCTGCACGATCATGTTGGTGGTGCCCAGGCTGCGGCCGAGCACATACATCGTCTGCGGCGACACCATGGTCGCCTGCACGATCTCCGGATTGCCCACGGTCCGGTTGCGCACCGGCTCGGGCAGCGGGATCAGCGTCGACTTGCCGATCGGCACCACCACATGGCTTTCCTCGCGTACCGCGCCGCTGCAGTTGGGCCCGCGCGTATCGGCGGCGGGCACCGGTGCGCGGGCGGGCGCCATGCTGATCGTCATCTGCATTGGCGCGCCGGCGGCGATGCCGGCGTTGGCGTTGGTATTGGCGTTGGCATTGGCATTGCTGCCGGCGCGGGTGCCGGCCGCGGGCGTGGTGCCCCTGGCCACAGCGCCGGCTTCGGCTGCCGTCTGCGCGCCGGCGGTGCCGGCCAGAGCCAGCAGCAGGCAGGCCGTGCCCGCGCCGCCCAGCGTGCGCGCCGTGCGCGCGCGGTCCCTCTGCTCATGGTTTGTTTTCATATCTCCCCCCGGAGAGAATTGGTGCTGCCCGATTCGCTGCACATCGTTCCTGACGTGCGACCCGCCTTGCGCGGCATGCCCAGTCATGCCGCTGCCGTCCCGGCTGAAACCCTCCGGCTCAGAAACATTCGAGACTGCCCTGCACGCCCGACAGCACGCCGATGCAGTGGCCGGATCGGGCCGGCGCGGCAGGGCGCGCACGCACCGGCGCGCTGACCTTGACCGGCTTGAGCGGCGCGGCTGCCGGCGCCGCGGCGGGCGTGCCCAGCAGCGTGGTCTTCGTTGCACCTTCGGTATCGACCGCGGCCAGATCCACCTGATTGCGCAGCACCAGCGACAGCGTTCCCACGCTGCGCGCGACGTCGAGCTTTTCGGCCTGTTCGGGCGTGACCTCCAGCGTCACCGCATTGACCACCTTCGGCTGCGTGTCGTCGCGGCTGACCTGCTGCGCGACCGCCAGCACCAGGATCTTTTCCAGCACGATCTTCGAGATGCTGGCTTCGCCGTTGCCACTGGCGGCGCCGTTGCGCCTGGCCTCGGCCGCGGTGTTGACGATCACGTCGACCAGGTTGCCCGGCAGCGCGAAGCCGGCCACGCCGACCACATCGTTGACACGCACCGTGATCGCGCGCTTGCCCTCGCCGATCACCGCCGACAGCCCGCCCTTGGTGCCCTGCGGCGCCAGCTTGGCCTCGAGCAGCGGCTCGCCGCGCAGCACGCTGGTCCTGGCCACGCGCCCCTGCAGCAGTGCGGCGTTGGTGAAGGCGCCGGGCGGCACGCTGCCGCTGGGCCAGCTGACCATCCGCAACTGCTCGGGCCCGATCGGCTGGCCCAGATTGATGTCGCTGGCGGCCACCACCACCTGCGCCACCGAGTTCGACGACTGCTGCATCAGCCAGCGCGAGGCCGCGATCACCGCCGCCACCCCCGCGGCCAGTGCGACCAGAAGCATCAGAATTGCCCGTGCGTTTTTCATGGAAGCTCTCCCTGAGGTCGCCCTCGTTTCCCTCGTTCCCTCATTCCCTGCGCGTTCGCTGCGTTCTTCCGCGTTTCCTTGTCGGCGCGGCGTCCGTCCGATCTGCTATCGCCGCGCCGTTCGCTCACCGCTGCGCCAGCGCATGCCGTCGCCGGCCTCGCGGCCGAAGTACGCCTGCCAGGCGCGCCGCAGCGCCGCCTCGGTGACGCGCGGCGGGTCGCCGTGGTAGCGCCGGGCCGAGTCGATCAGCTTGAGCAGGTCGCCCGGGATGCAGGCCAGCAGCGGAATCCCGTCGGCCAGGTGCAGGCCGTCGAGCAGGAAGCGGAACACCTCGTCGGCGCCGTGCAGGCCGAGCGCGTGCGCGGCGCGCGCGTAGACCTCGCGGTAGTCGTCCTCGGCCAGCGGGCCGATATAGAGCTTGCTGCCGAGCCGGCGCAGGAAGGCGTCGTCGCCCAGCGCGCTGGGCTCCAGGTTGGTCGAGAACACCGGCCACACATCGAACGGCACCGAGAAGCGCACGCCGCTGTGCAGCGTGAACATGTCGATGCCGCGGTCCAGCGGCACGATCCAGCGGTTCAGCAGTTCGCTGACGCCGACCAGTTGCCGGCCCAGGTCGTCGACGATGTAGACGCCGTTGTTGGCCTTCATGTGCGGCGGCGCCTGGTAGTAGCCCGCGACCTGGTCGTAGCGCAGGTCCAGCATGTCGAGCGTCAGTTCGCCGCCGGTCAGCACCGCCGGACGATGGCAGATGGTCCAGCGCCGGTCGGCGCCGCGCCGCCATCCGGGGTTGGTGCCCTCGTCGAAGGGCACGTGCACCAGCGGATCGAATACCTGGATGATCTCGCCGGCCACGGTGAGCGCGTGCGGCACCGGCACCGCGCCGGGCATCAGCTCGCGCAGCCGCCGCGCCAGGAAGGTCTTGCCGCTGCCCGGCGGGCCGTACAGCAGCAGCGCCGCGCTTGCGTTCAGCGCGATGCCGGCCTCGTCGACCACGTGCGGCGCGGCCACCATGTCGCCCAGCACGGCGGCCACGTCCGCCTTCGACACGCTGGCCTGGCGCACCGAATGGCGCCGCACCGCTTCCAGATAGGCGTCCAGCGTGACGGGCGCCGGGCCCGCATAGCTGCAGCGGGCGGCCAGTTCGGCGGCGCGCGCGTAGCCGGCATCGGTGAGCCGGTAGCGCACGTCGAGGTCGCTGGCGCCGCGATGGGCAATCTCGAGCAGGCGTTCGCGCACGCACGAGGTCGCGATCTCGCCGATGACCGAGCCGGGCAGGCGCAGCGTCTCGGACAGCTGCAGCAGCGTGACGTCGCGGTACAGGTAAGCCGCCTTCATCAGCAGGCTCGCCAGCATCGTGATGTCGATGCCGGTATCGGCGACCGTGCGCGGCGCCACGTGCCAGGGCTGGGGCTGCGCGGTCTCCGCCGCCTCGGCCGGCGCAGGGTCGCCGGCATCGGCCGCGGTCGGCAGCCGGTGCAGCGGCGTGGTCGGCTGTTGCTCGATCATGAGATCCCCCGATCTGTGCTGGTTGCCTGCCCGATGGGCCGGTTCGCCGGTCGCCATGGCCGCTACGCCGACGCGAACAGCATCGCGACGGTGCCCGCGGCGATGGCGATGCCGTAGGGCATCGCGCCCACCGATACCGATGGATCGAGCGCGCCGGGCTTGCACCGGTCCGGATTCCATCCGCCGGGCGCCCGCAGGATGTTCAGCATGTTGCGTCCCAGCTCGCGGCCGCGCCGGCGCAGCAGCGCCCACGCGAGGGCCCACGCGCCGCCGAGTACGAAGGCGGCCAGCGCGATGTCGAAGGCCATGCCCGCGCCCAGCCACGCGCCGACCGCGGCCATCAGCTTGACGTCGCCGGCAGCCATGCCGCGCAGCAGGTAGATCGGCAGGAACATCGCCAGTCCGGTCAGCCAGCCGCCGGCCCAGGCCAGCGCGCCGGCCAGCGCGCCGGTCGTCGCCATCAGCACCGGCAGCGCCAGCAGCCAGGCGCCGAAGGTCAGCCAGTTCGGAATGCGGCGGCTGTGCAGGTCGGTCGCGGCCGCGGCCAGCACCAGCAGCATCGCGGCGGGTCCGATCAGCGTGGCGAGGTGCGGGTGGGACATGGCTGGCTCCGGTGATTCGGTGCGGGGCATTCGTGCAGGTCGCTCGGTGCGAGTCACTCGATGCGGATTGCTCGATGCGGATTGCTCGATGCGGATTGCTCGATGCGACATGGGCACGTCGTTCAGAACGACGACGCGACCTTGTCGAAGATGGTGCTCAGGGTTTCGCCGACGGCCCTGACCGAGACGATGATCACCAGCGCGATCAGCATCGCGATCAATGCGTACTCGATGCTGGTGACGGCGCCGTCTTCATCGACGAAGGTGCGGATGGCATTCGGTAGCGCGCGCATCGGTGTCTCCCTTTGGTGTCGCAGGCCCGCGGGGCCGGAGCGTGTGGCCCCGCGGGGTTTTGCTTGCGCCGATCTCGCCGGCGCGGGTTTGGCGCCCGGAGCGCGCCCCTTACTTCAGTGCGGACTGCACCTTGTCGAACACCGCGCTCAGGTTCTGCCCGACCAGCTTGACGCCGGCGATGATCACGATGGCGATCAGCGCGGCGATCAGGCCGTACTCGATCGCGGTGACGCCGTCTTCGTCCTGGACGAACTGCTTGGCTTGTTGCATCAGGTCTTGCATGGCTCTCTCCTTGGTTGGAATGCAGGGCACTACTCTGTCGATTGGCTACGGTTGGCAGCGGGGAGTTGCCCGCTGCGATGCGTGATGGCACGCGCTCGCCGGTGCGGCGGCCCGCATGCCGCGCAGGCATCGAAGGGCCAGCGGCCATGGCCGCCGCAGTGTCCGGTGGGATGACCGCCCCGATGGCGGTCCGCATGGGCCGGGTGGCCGCTCGCCGCCAGGCGGCGTGCGCGGCGATGCGTGTGGTCGCGCCGCGCATGCCGCGGCGCGGCGTGCCGCGGCGACGAGGCATCGGCGCCATGCATGCAGCGCAGGCGCGGCGCGCGGTGCGGCCGCGATCCCCGCGAGGCGGGAGGCTGCGTGAGGCGGTGCGGGTTCGTCAGCATGGTCAATGTCCTGTCGCTTGCGGCGCGCTCGCGCTGCCGCCGCGTGATTCGGAACTGCTGCCGGGGCCGGCGGCGCTGTGCCGGCGACCGTGTGGCCACATCAAGGCAAGAGCTTTGCCAGCCGATGCGAAATCGTTGTGCGATAAGGCCTTGCAGCAAGCGGGGTGTCGACCGGCAGGCCGAAAGCAGGCCCGTGGACGGCCGCTCGTTTCCGAGCGGAAACGCGATGCCGTGCGATGGGTGGACGATTGGCCGATGATGGTTCGGCGATGCGGCGCGCGCCTCCGTCCGGCACTCGCCGCAAAGGATGAGGCGCGCCATGAGGCGGCGGTGACGTGGCGGCGTGCCGGGATGCCCGCCTCATCCTTTCGCACGAGGATGGCGATGATGCGTGCCCGCCCGTTGCGCGGCGATTGCCATCCGTCTGGCGCAGCCGGTTTGCGCCGGCGCCGTGTTTCCCACTTGAAACGTTGCCGCGTGCCGCGGCGTTGCATGAAGCCGCGTCGGCACGCCTGGCGCGCTGACGGACACGATGGCCAGGCGACCGCAAGCACCGCGCCGGCGCGCCAGCGCGCGCTCGCATCGGCCGCTCGCATCGGCGAATGCAGCGGTTCGCCGTGCCGTGCTTCCGCGCGGAAACGCCGGCGTGCAAACCGCCTCGATCGTCGCGGCCCCGTCGGGTGGCGCGCCTTGCGCCGCGGGCCGCGTCTGATAGAACAAGGACACGCGATGCCGCGTCGCCGTGCCCATTCCCCTTCCGAGCGACCCCATGACCCTTGAACGCGCCTCGATTGCCAACACACTGCCCGCCGCGCGCGGACACTGGCTGACGCTGGAGCGTGTGCGGCTGTACGCCGGCGCGATGCTGCTGGCGCAATGCCTGATCCTGGTGGCATGGGCCTGGATCACGCGTGGCTTCACGGCAGACACCATCGTTCGGCCAGGTGCCGACTTCTCGGTGTTCTGGAGCGCCTCGCATCTGCTGCGAGGCGCCGGCGCGCTGGCGGTCTACGACTATGCGCAGCTGCAGCCGGTGATCGCCGCGCATGGCGCCGTGCCGGCCGACTCGGGCTTCTATCTGCCGTGGCTCTATCCGCCGACCTTCTTGTGGGTCGTGCTGCCGCTGTCGCTGCTGCCGTTCGCATGGAGCTACGTCGCCTTCATCGGCCTGTCCGCGGCCGGCTATGTCGCCGCGCTGCTGCGCCTGGCCGCACTCGCCTCGCCGCCACGCGCGGCGCGCGGCGCGATCGTGATGGCGCTGCTCGGCTTCCCTGGCCTGTTCCTGGCGGCGACCATCGGCCAGAACGCGCTGCTGACCGCGGCGCTCGCCGCATGGGCGCTGGTGCTGCTGCCGCGCCGGCCTCTGCTGGCCGGCGTGCTGATCGGCCTGCTGGCGATCAAGCCGCAGCTGGCACTGATGTTTCCGGTGGCATTGATCGCCGGGCGCGAATGGCGCGCGCTGGCGGCCGCGGCGGTCACGGCGGGAGCGCTGGCCGCCGGGAGCGTCGCGGCGTTCGGCTGGCAGACGGTGCCGGCCTTCGCGAGCGCCACCGCGCAGGTCACCGACCTGCTGATTCAGGAAGGCATCCGCGCCTGGTACGTCAGCCCGACGCTGGTGGCCTCGGTGCGGCTTGCCGGCGGCCCGCCCGCGCTGGCCTATGCGCTGCAGGCGGTGCTGACGCTGGCGACGGCCGGCGCGCTGGCCTGCGTATGGCGCCGCCATCGCGACACCGGCCTGCGCACCGCCGCGCTGGCCTTGGCGGCGATGCTGGCCACACCCTATCTCTGGTACTACGAGCTGGCGTGGCTCGGCATGGCGGTGGCGGGCCTGGCGGGGGAGGGCGTGCGGCGCGGCTGGATGCCGGGCGAGCGTCTGCTGCTGGTCGCGCTGTGGTGCACGCCGATGCTGATGTTCGCCAATGCGCTGGCGCAGCTGTGGCAGGGCGGGGTGCAACTGCTCGCGCTGGGCATGGCCGCGGTGCTGCGGCGCGCCTGGCGGACGGACACCGATACGGGCAGCAAGGGCGGGGGGACGGGACATGTCGCGACATGACAGGCTCGGCGCCGCAAGCCAGCGCCGCCGCGAGGACACGGGGGCAGGGAGGAGAACCGCCGGGGGCGCCGTCGAGGGCGCCCCCAAGGGCGGCAATGTCGGCGGTGGCAATCACGTCCGCTCTGATGGCGGCCCTCATGGGGGCTGTCACGGTGTCTTCCATGGCGGCCTCGGCGGCGAGGGTACGACCGAGGGGGCCGTCGGCGCGCCGGCCGGATCCATGGGCGCCGCGCGCCCCGACCGCCAGACGCCGTGGCACCGCGATACCCGGCTGCTGTCGGTGGTGGCGCCCTGCTACAACGAGAGCGACGCCATCGTGCCGTTCTTCTCGCGTGTGATCCCGGTGCTCGAGGCGATCCCGGGCATCCGCTTCGAGATCGTCTGCGTCAACGACGGCAGCGCCGACGACACGCTGCCGCGGCTGCTGGCGCAGGCACGCGCCGATGCGCGCATCCGCGTGATCGACCTGACCCGCAACTTCGGCAAGGAGGCCGCCCTGACCGCCGGCATCGACGAGGCGTTCGGCGATGCGGTGGTGCCGATCGACTTCGACCTGCAGGACCCGCCCGAACTGATCGGCGAGATGGTGGCGCGCTGGCGCGAAGGCGCCGAGGTGGTGCTGGCCCAGCGCATCGACCGTGCCTGCGATTCGTGGCTCAAGCGCGTGACCGCCGGCGCCTACTACCGGCTGCACAACCGCATGTCGGAACTGCGGCTGCCCGAGAACGTCGGCGACTTCCGGCTGATGGACCGCGCCGTGGTCAACGCGCTGAAGAGCCTGCCGGAGCGGCGCCGCTTCATGAAAGGCCTGTTCGCCTGGGTGGGCTTCCATACGGTGACGCTGCCGTACACGCGCGAACCGCGCAGCGCCGGGCAGTCGAAGTTCTCCGGCTGGCGGCTGTGGAATTTCGCGCTGGAGGGCATCACCAGCTTCAGCACGGTGCCGCTGCGCTGCTGGACCTATATCGGCGTGGCCGTCGCCTTCGCCGCCTTCTGCTATGGCAGCTTCATCGTCGGCCGCACGCTGTGGCTCGGCGTCGACGTGCCGGGCTACGCCTCGCTGCTGTGTGCGCTGCTGTTCTTCGGCGGGCTGCAGCTGATCGGCGTCGGCGTGGTGGGCGAATACGTCGGCCGCATCTATCACGAGACCAAGGGCCGTCCTATCTATCTGGTGCGCCGGCGCTACCAGGAGCGGCCGGCGACGCAGGGGCTCGGCGGCCGCCGCGTGATCGAGCTGTCCGCGGTGCAACGGGCCCGCACGCGCTGATTCCGCGGCGTTCTGCTTTGCTCCCTGTTGTCAGACGGCACGCGCGACCGCGAGCAGCGATACGCCGAACGGCAAGGTGCCGCGCCGCAGCCAGTGCCGCTCGCTGCGGAACAGCGTGTACAGCAGCGCGTTCAGCAGGGCGGGCGGCATCGCCGTGCCGGTCGAGCCGCCGGCCTCGCCCGGCACGCCATGCTCGGGCAGGCGCGCGTGCAGCAGGTCGCGCAGCCGGTCGTGCCAGCGTGCCGCCACCGCCAGCGGAAACAGCACGGTGTTGAAGTAGCTCACCGTTTCCACGCACAGTCCCGCGTTGCCGAGCCGCGTGGTCAGCGCCGTTCGGCGATAGCGGCGCTGATGGTGCAGGAACACGTCATGCCGGCTCCATAGCCACGGATGCGCCGGCACCGTGATCAGCGCCGCGCCGCCGTGCCGCAGCAGCGAGCGCACCGCCAGCAGCGCGCCGGCATCGTCGGCGATGTGTTCGAGGCAGTCGAGCAGGCAGACCAGGTCGAAACTGCCCGGGCGGTACGGCATCGCGTCGGGGCAGCGGCCGTCGGCGATGGCATAGCGGCCCGCGGTCTTGGCCACGGCGAGCCGGCGGGCCATCGCGTCCATCTCGAGGCCGCTGACGGTGCCGAAGCGCGCCAGCATGTCGAGATTGCCGCCGGTGCCGGCGCCGATCTCCAGGATGGCGGCGCCGGGCGGCAGCGCCAATTGCTCGAGCACCGCGGCGACGATGTCGCGGCGCGCGCGGAACCACCAGTGATCGGCTTCGGTCTGCGCCATTTCGAGATAGGCTTGCGGCGACATGGTGGTCTCCTAGGGAAGCGGCCGCCCGGATGGCGGCGGGCAATCGCGCGTGGCGTACAGCGACCAGTCGCCGGCCGTACGCAGCCGTTCCACGCGGCAGTCGGCCGCGGCGAAATAGCCGGCGGGCAGCGGCGTCGCGCGCCGTACGAACAGATAGCGATAGCGTCCGGCATCGTGGCGGTGCCAGTCGAAGTTGGCCGGAAACGCGTTGTCGAGCATGTCGGCGGGATCGAGCGGTGGCGCATGGCCGCTGCGATAGCGGACGATCTGCGGCAGGAACCAGGCGAAGTTGAAGTCGACCAGTCCGTGCCGCCGCGCCTGGTACCACAGCGGGAAGTGCTGATAGGCGCCGGGATGCGCGGCGGCCGCGCTGCCCGCATCGAAGACCAGCATCAGCGCACGCTGGCCCGGCGCGGCCGCGCCGAGCACCGCGTCGAAATCGCGCGTCTCCGCGCCGAAAGCCAGCGTGCGCCTGGCCTGCCAACCCAGGTGCAGTGCGCAGGCCGCGCACAGCGCGAGCGCGCACCAGTGCGCAGCCATCGCGCGGCGCGGACCGTTCGTGCTCGTCGGCGCCGCGAACAGCAGCGCATAGCACGGCAGCAGCAGGATGCCGAAGCGCTGGAACAGGAAGGCGGTGCGCATCGCGTAGTGCGGCACGCACAGCCAGACCAGCAGCACGGCCGCAAGAGGCAGCCAGGCCTGCGGTAGACGCCAACGCGGCCGCAGGCCCATCGCCCACGGCGCAGCCAGCATCAGCAGCGTGGCCAGCGCGAAGGGCAGATGCGTCGACCACGCGCCCCAGGGCGAGACCAGCAGCAACGGCACGCGCATCCAGTCCCAGCGCCATTCGACCGCGGGCCACGCGTAATCCAGCGTGGCGTCGAACCGCTGCGCGTGCCATGCGTACAGCAGCGCGACCAGGCCCAGCAGCGCGTACGGCATCAGCGCGCGCAGCACGATGCGCGGCGTGTGCGAGGAGCGGGCGCGGTGGGCACCGTCGCTACGGCGGGCACGGCAAACGATGCCACCCAGTCCGATCAGCGTGCAGGCGCCGCCCACCGCGCAGGCGAACAGGAAGACGAGCCCATGCGCGACGAACAGCAGCGCGCCGCCGGCCACGATCATGGCGCCGGTACGCAGCGTGGGCGTACGCGCATGGCGCCATGCGGGCAGCAGGAACAGCAGGCCGAGCGGCACCGCCAGCAGGAAGGTCAGGAAGCCCCATTCATAGGCGAAGCCGAAGAATCCCGGCACGAACAGCCAGTCCAGCCGCGCATCGGCGCCAAGCTGCCGGCGCAGCGCGATACAGGCGCCGATACAGGCGAGATAGGCCAGCGACAGCAGCAGCTTCAGCGCGGCCGTCACCGGCATCCACCACGATAGCGCCAGCGCCGCGCCATAGCCGAGCAGGTAGGGCGTGAACGGATTGATGCGCAGGTCCTGCTGCCATGGCGAGGTACCGGCCAGCAGGTCGCGCAGCGCGGCGATCTGGCCGGCATGCTGCGGCAGGTCGATCATCGGGGGATAGGGCGCGAGCCAGGGCAGGGCGGAGCCGGCCGCGACGGCAACGACGAACGGCGCGTTGGCCATGACGGCGCGCGCTGCCGCGATGCGCGTGGCGCGGCCGATCTTCTTCCGCTGCGTGCAGCCCACATGTCCGCGAAACGCCCAATGCCGCGCCCCCAGGTACGTCAGCCCCGTATAGACAGCCATGCCGCCGAGTTGCGCCAGCAGGCTGCGCGGCGCCAGCACGTTCGACAGGGCCAGCACCGTCGCCAGGTTGGCCAGGTAGCCGAGCGCGCAGACCGCGCCGAAGCGCCCCAGGCTTGCCAGAACATGGCCGCGATGCGCGAAGGTCCAGCGCCGGTTCAGCGCGAAGCTCCACAGGAAGCCGACCGCATAGCCGGCGGCATTGGCCGCGGCCGGATGCCAGTCCAGCCCGCGCAGCGCCAGCCAGATGGCGGCGAAGCCCAGCACGGAATTGCTGGCGCCGACCAGCAGGTAGCGCAAGCCGGTGTGGCGGACGGCGGCGCACGGCCGGGCGGTGGCGGATGGCATGCGGGCAGACTCGATGGGGGCGCAGGGCAGGGTGCCGGGTGCGGGGTCCAGGCGGCGAGGGCGCAGCAGCGCTCAGCCCTCGCGTACCACCAGCCCGAGGTCCTGCCTGCGAATCTGGAGCTTGTAGTCGCGCATCAAGCGGAACAGCGTCACCCGCGACACGCCCAGTTCGGCGGCGACATCGATCAGCCGCTCGTGATGGCGTTGCAGCGCCTCGCGGATCGCGTTGCATTCGGCCGCCTCGCGCACCGCGGCGAGCGTGCAGGGATGCGCCTCGGCGGGCGGCTGCAGGTCCAGATCGGCGGGGCGGATCACGCCGCCTTCGCACATTGCCGCGGCATGGCGGATGCGGTTGATCAGCTCGCGCACATTGCCCGGCCACGGATGCACGGCCATCGCGCGCATCGCCGAGTTGGAGAACCCCTTGATGCGTGCCGGCGCCTGCCTCCGGATCTCGCCGAGCACATGCTCGGCCAGCAGCACGATGTCGCTGCCGCGCTCGCGCAGCGCGGGCTGGCGGATGCGCAGCACGCACAGCCGGTGATACAGGTCCTGGCGGAAGCGGCCGGCCGCTACGGCCGCCTCGAGATCGACGTGCGTGGCCGAGACAATGCGCGCATCGACGGCGACCGAGTCCGTGCCGCCCAGCCGTTCGATGCAGCCCGTTTCGAGAAAGCGCAGCAGGCTGGTCTGGCTCTCGAGCGGCATGTCGCCGATCTCGTCGAGAAACAGCGTGCCGCCCTGGGCCAGCTCGATGCGGCCCGGCTTGCGCTTGAGCGCGCCGGTGAACGCGCCGCGCTCGTAGCCGAACAGTTCGGACTGCAGCAGCGCGGGCGGGATCGCGGCGCAGTTCAGCGCGACGAACGGTTGCGCGGCACGCGGCGAGGCGCGATGGATCGCCTGCGCGGCCAGTTCCTTGCCGGTGCCCGATTCGCCGCCGATCAGCACCGGCGCGTCCCAGCGCGCAACCTTGGCGATGCCGCGGAACAAGGCCTGCATCGCCTCGCATTCGCCCACCATGCCGGCCGGGCCCGGTACACGCGCGTTGGGTGCCAGGCTGTCGTGGCGCAGCTGGACCATGCCCCAGGCGTGGCCCAGACCCTGGGCCAGCGTCGCCGATTCGAATGGCGCGGTCAGATAGTCGATGAAATACAGCCCCAGCAGCCGGCGCGCCGTCGGCGTCAGCCGGTCGCGACAGCCGACCATCGCGATCCACGCAATGTTGGGCTGCGCGAACCAGGGTTCGAGCGCCTCCAGATCGGCGTCGCCGATATCGCCGCCGAGGTCGAGCAGGCCGGCGATCGGCTGCTCCTCCAGCGGGTGTGCTTCCACCTCGTGCGGGGTGGCGGCGAACAGCAGCTTCCAGCCACGCTGGCTGAGGAAGCGGCAAAGATTGGCCTCGTGGTGCTGCGATACGAACAGCAGCGGGCGGGTGATGGCGCCGCTCATGATGATTCCCCCGGATTCTTCTTATTGCCGAGGCAGACGCGGACAACGTCCCGCGCCTGCCACGGTTCCGGCCGGCGGCGGGCCGTCCCAGACAGACGTGCCCGTCGCCGTTCTCCGCTCGCGCGAAGATGCCCATCCCCAACCAGGCAATGTGCAACCTCCCATTGCCTGACCGCTGCTTCAAACATGACCAGTGGCCAGTGGCGCATCGCCTGTGTTGCGGCGTCGGGCGGTAGCGGTCGTGGTGCCGCCTTGCCGCCCGGCGTTGCCGCGTGCCTTCTTGCGAGACCGCACGCGTTTTTGTAACGATTCACCCAGCGACGAGCGTGCCACGCACTATAAGTCCTTGATTTTTATTGCGTTTATTTCTGCGCACTTGTTACATCGATGAAATCTTGTAACACCATGTATCCGACCTGGAACGGTGGCCTGTTTCGGCGTGATGCACTCCAGTGCATCAGTCGCGAAGGATGAGGCGAACGATTCTTATTCTTCGGGATGAAAGTGGCGCAGGAGGCGGTTCTTTGGATGCGCTCCGGCGGATGGCTTCATCGGCACGATTGACCAGGCAGGGTTTTCGCCGATGTGACAGCGCGTCCGCCGAGATGCCGAATGGTTGCGTTTGCTTTACAGCGTGGTGCCACCTGTGAAACGGCAAGGCGGAACCCTGCATACGCCACGCCATCGCGGCATCGCCCGGATGGGCGGCCCGGCGCATGGGGCACCGGGGGCGGGCAGAGGGCGCCCGATGCCCATGCGGGGCGCCAACGCCGACCGGTCTCATCCATTCGGCGTAGGCGGTGCGCCTACGGCATGGCCCTGCGCGGGCTGGCCAAAGTGTTCCGATCCTGAAACAAAGCGGCGCCGAAGGAATACCCGGTGCCCGTCGCCGATACGCCGCTGTGTCAGTCGGCGGCGCCGGCATCGGGTACGCGCGACGCCTCGATCTGCTGCCGCAGCCACGCGTGCATGCGCCGGATCGCGCTTTCGTGCGGATGGCCTTCGCGCCAGATCATCCAGTACTGGAGCGTCGACGGAATGCGCGTGGGCCCGATCTGCACCAGCGCGCCGCTGACCAGATAGTCGTGGGCCAGCAGCGCGCGCGCCGTGGCCACGCCGACGCCGGCCACCGCCGACTGCAGCAGCATGCCGGCATCCTGGAAGATCGGCCCGCGCTCCGGCTCGTTCGTCGGCAGGCCGGCCTGCTCGAGCCAGTCGCGCCAGGAACGCAGCGCGAAGCGCAGCATCGGCAGGCGCGGCAGGTCGGCCACCGTGAAGCCCGGATAGCGGGCCAGCAGCGCGGGACTGGCCACCGCGATGACGGTGTCCTCGATCAGCCGGTGGCATTCGAAGCCGGGCAGGTCGACGCGCTGGTGCCAGATGCCGACGTCCACCGAATACGGGTCCGGCGGCGGGATCTCGGCATGCAGGCGCAGGTGCACGTCCAGCATCGGCATCGCCTCGTACAGGCTGGGCAGCCGCCGGATCAGCCAGGCGTTGGCCAGGTCCGCCATCACGCTGACCTCGAGCCGGACGGCGGGCTGCTCGCCCTCGCCGCCGGCCTCGTTCAGCGCCTGCTGCAGGCCATCGAGCGCCGCGCGTACGCGCTCGGCCAGCCGCGCGCCGACGCTGGTGGGCAGCATGCGGGCGCCGGCCCGCTGGAACAGCTTGGTGCCCAGGCTCTGCTCCAGCGCGCGCACATGGTGGCTGATCGCGCTGTGCGTCAGCGCCAGTTCCTCCGCGGCGCGCGAGAAGCTGCGATGGCGCGCCGCCGCCTCCAGCGCGCGCAGCGCCTGCAGCGGAGGAAGATGCGGAACCTGGGCCATGGTGTCGAGGGAAGGGAGGGAGGAAACCGGGAGGGGCGAAGCCGGGATCGAGGAAACCGAGATGGAGACAGCGGCACAATCGAACGTCGGCCGTCAAATTTTACTCACAATCCGAGCGGGAATTCTTCGTTGGTGCCGGCGGGCCGGAGCGCCGACAATCCGCGCATGACAACCGCAACGCTTTCTCCTTCCGGACTTCCGGCCGCGGCCAACGGCCTGCGCTGGCGCGTGCTGGCGATCTTCTCGCTCGGCTTCTTCGTCTCCTACGTCTATCGCGGCGTCAATTTTGGCTTCGCGCCGTACCTGTCGCGCGAGCTGGGACTGTCGGCCAGCGATCTGGGGCTGCTGACCAGCTGCTACTTCCTCGGCTTTGCCTGCGCGCAATTGCCGGCCGGCCTGCTGCTGGACCGCTTCGGTCCGCGCCGCACCGAGGCGGCCTTGCTGCTGGTGGCGGCCGCGGGCACGCTGCTGTTCGCGCTGGGCGAGGGCATGGCCGCGCTGGCGGCGGGGCGCATGCTGATCGGCGTGGGCGTGTCCGTCTGCCTCGGCGCCGCGATCCAGGCGCTGTCGATGTGGTTTCCGCTGTCGCGCATGCCGCTGCTGAACGGGCTGGTGATGGCCATCGGCGGCCTCGGCGCGGTGGTCGTCGGTACGCCGCTCGACTGGCTGTTGTCGCTGGTGGATTGGCGCGCGGTCTGCATGGGCCTGGGCGGCGTCACGCTGGCGATGGCGCCGCTGCTGTGGTTCGGCGCGCCCGAGGCCGCGCGGCCCGGCGCACGCGAGAGCCTGGGCGCGCAATGGCGCGGCACCGTGGCGATCCTGCGCAGCGCGCCGTTCTGGCGCGTGGTGCCGCTGACGCTGCTGAACCAGGGCGTGTTCCTCGCGGTGCAGAGCCTGTGGGTCGGCGCCTTCCTGCGCGATGTCGGCGGCGTGGAGCCGGCCCAGGCCGCGAGGCTTGTCTCGCTGATCGGCTTCGCGATGATGGGCGGCTGCGTGGTGACCGGCTGGGCCGCGCGCCATCTGGAGCGGCTCGGCGTCAGCCTGTACGCGTTCGCGGGCGCCGGCATGACGATGTTCATCGTGGTGCAGGCGCTGCTGATGGCCGGCGCGCCGCTGCCCGCCTGGCTGCTGTGGTCGGGTTACGGCGTGTTCGGCTCGACCGGCATCCTGACCTACGCGGTGCTGGCGCGCCAGTTCGACGGCGCGATGATCGGGCGCGCGACCACCGCGCTGACGCTGACGGTGTTCCTGGCGATCTTCCTCTGCCAGCTCGGCATCGGCATGGTGCTGGACCTGTGGCCGGCGGTGGCGGGCCGCTATCCGGTGCGCGCGCATCTGGCCGCATGGGCCGTGCTGGTCGGGCTGCAGGCGCTGGCCGCGATCTGGTACTGGATGGGCGCGCGGCGGTATCGCGGCGCGGCCGCGGCATAACGCGGGAACGCCGCGGCGCAGGCGCGCATGAACGCCCGCGGGCAGGAGCGCCGGTGCGCCGGTGCGCCAGGAAGGCGGGAGCGCCGGTAGCGGCGCCCCCCGTTACAGCACGATCGGCCGGTCGTCGAGCTCGTTCGGATTGCCGTCGCCGTGCTGCGGGAAGTGCCGGGCCAGCAGCGCGTGGACCTGTGCCACCGTGGCGAGCACGGGCTCGATCGACAGATCGCTGGCGAGACCATGTGCCAGCGACTGGCACAGCGCGGCCCAGGTCTCGTGCTCGACGCGGGCATCGATGCCGCGGTCGGCGAGCAGCTCGACCGCATGATCGGCCAGGTTGATATAGAGCAGCACGCCGGTGTGGTCGGCGGTGTCCCAGACCTCGAGCGCGGCGAACAGCGCGCGGGCGCGATCGCGCGGCGTCACGCCGGCCCAGGCCTGCATCGCGGGCATGCTCGATTCAATGACCACGCGCACTTCGCCGCGATGCTGGCGTTCGCCGTCGCGCACGGCGCGCTGCAGCCGCGCCAGCGCATCGGGCGGGAAGTGGCGGTGCGCGAACGAGACCGGGGTCAGCGCATGGCGCAGGGCGCGCCGCAGTCCGCCGGCGGGGGAAGGAGAACGGGTAGGCATGATGTCGTTCCCTTACCAGTTGCCGGAAGCGCCGCCGCCATCGAAGCCGCCGCCGCCTCCACCGCCAAAGCCGCCACCGCCGCCGAAGCCGCCGCCACCGAAACCGCCGCCGCCATGATGGCGACCCCAACCGCCACCGAGGCCACCGAGTCCTCCCAGCCCGCCGAGGCCGCCTGCGGCGGCATCCCAGCCGCGCCGGCCGACCACGATCTGCCGGCGGCGTCCGCGCGTGGCGGAGAACAGGAAGAAGGCGATGATCAGCAGCGGAAACAGCACCGGCAGCCAGTCCGCGAGCCCGCTCTGCTGCGCCTGGCGGCGCGTCTGCGGGCCGGGCAGGCCTTCCTTGTCGATGGTCGCCTGGATCGCCGAGATGCCGGCGGCCAGGCCGCCATAGAAATCGTTCTGGCGGAAATGCGGCGCCATGATGTCCTGCAGGATGCGCTTGGACATCGCGTCGGTCAGCGAGCCCTGCACGCCGCGGCCGACTTCGAGCCGCATCTTGCGCAGGCCGGGCGGATTGTCCTTGGCGATCAGCACGATCACGCCGTCGTCGATGCCCTGGCGGCCGGCGCGCCACGCGTCGGCCACGCGGATGCCATAGGCATCGATGGTCTCGGGATCGGTGGTCGGCACCATCAGTACGAAGATCTGGCTGCCGCGCGTGCGCTCGTATTCGGCGAGCACGTTCTCCAGCGCGCTGCGCTGCGCCGGCGCCAGCGTGCCGGTCAGATCGGTGACGCGCTGCGCCAGCGGCGGCACCGCGACGAAGCCGTCGCCCTGGGCACGCGCCGCGCCGGCCACGCCAGGCAGCATCGCCAGCGCGAGCATGGAAGCCAGCATCGGCAACAGCGTGGGCGCCAGCGCTGCCCGCAGCCAGCGCCGAAGTCCTGCGGCGAAGGTCATCGGCACGAGGATCAGAACTTGACCGCCGGCGGCGTCGAGATCGCCTTCTCGTTCTCGACCGTGAACGACGGCTTGACCTCGTAGTTGAAGATCATCGCGGTCAGGTTGGTCGGGAAGCTGCGGGCGAGCACGTTGTAGTCGCGCACAGCGGCGATATAGCGCTGGCGCGCGACCGTGATGCGGTTCTCGGTGCCTTCCAGTTGCGATTGCAGGTCGCGGAAGGCGGCGTCGGCCTTGAGCTGCGGATAGTTCTCGGCGACCGCCAGCAGCCGCGACAGCGCGCCGCTCAGTTCGCCCTGCGCCTGCTGGAAGCGCTGGAAGGCCTGCGGGTCGTTCAGCGTTTCGGGCGTGACCTGGATGCTGGTGGCGGTGGCGCGGGCCTTGGTCACGGCCTCGAGCGTCTCGCGCTCATGCGAGGCGTAGCCCTTGACGGTATTGACCAGGTTCGGAATCAGGTCGGCGCGGCGCTGGTACTGGTTGACGACCTCGCCCCAGGCCGCCTTGATGGCTTCGTCCTTGGCCTGGAAGTCGTTGTAGCCGCAGGCGCTCAGCAGGCTCGCCAGCCAGGCCAGCAGCAGCCAGCGCAAGGGGCGCAGCGACAACAGGGAAGACCGCGACGAAGCGAAGGTGGGCGACGAGGAAAGGAAGGCGCGCATCGGAAACTCCGTGGATCATCGGAACGCCAGTGTAGCGCACCGGCCGCTTGATTCATCCACGGAGCGGGCCGGGAGAGGGCGCCGGCGCGGACAGGCAGCGGCGGGAAGGGCGGCCTTGCTGCAGGGCTCACTGCACCGCCCCACTGCGCGGCCTCACCGCACCGCCTCACTGCAGCGCCTCACCGCACCGCCTTGCCGCAGCGCCTCTCTGCCCTCGTTACAGCGCCGCGAAGGCCCGGCGCGCGGCCTCGAAGGTCGCCTCGAGGATCGCGTCGTCATGCTGCGCGCCGACGAAGCCCGCCTCGAAGGCGGACGGCGCCAGGTAGACGCCGTTGTCCAGCATCGCGTGGAAGAAGCGGTTGAAGCGCGCGGTATCGCATCGCGTGACCTCGGCAAAGCTGGCCGGCACGCCCTCGCGGAAATACAGCCCGAACATGCCGCCGACCGCGTCCGCGGCAAACGGCACGCCCGCGGCGCGCGCGGCCTCGGCCAGGCCATCGGCGAGCTTGCGGGTCTGCGCTGCCAGCCTGTCGTGGAAGCCGGGCGCCTGGATCAGCTTCAACGTCGCCATGCCGGCCGCCACCGCCAGCGGATTGCCCGACAGCGTACCGGCCTGGTAGACGCCGCCCAGCGGCGCCAGTTTGGCCATGATGTCGCGCCGGCCGCCGAAGGCCGCCGCCGGCATGCCGCCGCCGATCACCTTGCCCAGGCACGTCATGTCGGGCTTGATGCCGTAGTGCGCCTGCGCGCCGCCCAGCGCGACGCGAAAGCCCGTCATCACCTCGTCGAAGATCAGCACCGCGCCGTCGGCGCTGCACAGCCGGCGCATCGCCTGCAGGAAGGCGTCGCTTGCACGCACCAGATTCATGTTGCCGGCCACCGGCTCGACGATCACCGCGGCGATCTCGCCGGCGTGGCGCGCGAAGGCCTGCTCCAATTGCTCGACGTTGTTGTACTCGAGCACCATCGTGTGGCGCGTGAGGTCGGCGGGCACGCCGGCCGACGACGGCGCGTTCTGCGTGGTGTCGGCGAAGGTCAGCAGGCCCGAGCCGGCCTTGACCAGCAGGCTGTCGGCATGGCCGTGATAGCAGCCCTCGAACTTGATGATCAGGTCGCGCCCGGTGAAGCCGCGCGCCAGCCGCAGCGCGCTCATGGTGGCCTCGGTGCCCGACGACACCAGCCGGACCTGCTCGATCGACGGCACCAGCTTGCAGATTTCCTCGGCCATCTCGATCTCGGCCTGGGTCGGCGCGCCGAACGAGAAGCTGCCGGCCGCGACCCGCTGCACCGCACTGACGACTTCCGGGTGGGCATGGCCGACGATCATCGGACCCCACGAACCGATGTAGTCGATATAGCGCTGGCCGTCCGCGTCCCACATGTAGGGACCTTCGGCGCGCTCGATGAAGCGCGGCGTGCCGCCGACCGAGCGGAAGGCGCGCACCGGCGAATTGACGCCGCCGGGAATGGTCTGCTGGGCGCGGTCGAAAAGCTGCTGGTTTCGTGACATGTCGTGATCTGCCTGGAGGAGGAGAGGGGGCGCCGCCGGGAGAGAGGCGGGCGGACGCCAATTCGCGCGAACCGTCTGCGATCGGCTGCAATCCGCGTCAATCGCCATCGATATCGGCGCCAAATACCGGGATGCCGGTGGCGCGCCGCGCGTCGATTCGGTACCATCTGCGCTGAATTTTAATCGAGACGTCACCACCCTATGGAATACAAGACCTGGATGTGCCTGATTTGCGGATGGATCTACGATGAAGCCGCCGGCGCGCCCGAAGACGGCATCCCGCCCGGAACCAAGTGGGAGGATGTGCCGATCAACTGGACCTGCCCGGAATGCGGGGCCCGCAAGGAAGACTTCGAGATGGTGGCGATCTGAGGGACGGTCCGGCAGGCATCAGGTACGCATTACACGCATCCCCGCACCCGCACAACGCATCGGCCGACGGTGGCCATCGCCGCCACCGTCCGGCTGGGCCAGCCTAGCCCGAGAACGGCCCGCGCCCACGCAGCGCATTGGCCACCATCATCAGCGCCAGCAGGAACGGCAGCGCGACATACAGGCACCAGTGCACCCGGTCGCCGATCGTTTCGCCCCACTTGCGCTTGAATACCTGCAGCCGCGGCATGCCCGACGGATTGGTGGCGCGCTTGTGATTGACGTGCCAGGCCATCCAGAAAAAGAAGATGGCGAAGGCGACCGAGAGGAAATTGATATTACCCATGGTGGATGGCGATGGTTTTGAGGGTGGTGAAGCCGTATAGCGCCTCGAAACCCTTTTCGCGCCCGTGGCCCGACTGTCCGGAGCCGCCGAACGGCAATTCGACGCCGCCGCCGGCGCCATAGTTGTTGATGAAGACCTGGCCCGCACGGACCTTGCGGGCCAGCCGCAGCTGGCGCGCGCCGTCGCGCGTCCAGATGCCGGCCACCAGGCCATAGGGCGTGCCGTTGGCCAGCGCGATCGCGTCCTGCTCGTCGTCGAAGGGCATCGCCGCCAGCAGCGGGCCGAATACCTCCTCCTGCGCCAGCCGGTGCGTCGCGGGCACGTCGCGCAGCAGCATCGGCACCTGGTAGTAGCCGGTCTCGGGCGCGTCGGCGACGATCTGGCCCTGCGCCATCACCGGGATGCCGGCGTGCTGCGCGTCCGAGACGAAGTCCCAGACCCGCTGCTGCTGCTTGCGGCTGATCAGCGGTCCGCATTCGAGGTCCTGCTCGGCGGGGCCGACCCGCAGCGACTCGAACACCATCGCCAGCCGGTCCAGCAGCGCGTCGTACAGCGGCCGCTCGACCAGCAGCCGGCTGCCGGCCGAGCAGGTCTGCCCGGCGTTCTGCACGATGCCGCGCACCACGACCGGCACCAGCGCATCGACATCGGCGTCGGCGAACACGATCTGCGGCGACTTGCCGCCCAGCTCCAGCGTCACCGGCACATGGTTCTCGGCGGCCATCTGCGCGACCAGCTTGCCGGTCTGCGGCGAGCCGGTGAACGACAGATGGTCGATGCCGGGATGGCGCGCCAGCGCGGCGCCGGCTTCGTGGCCATAGCCGGTCACCACGTTCAACGCGCCCTCGGGCAGGCCGACCTCGGCGGCCAGTTCCGCCACGCGCAGCAGCGACAGGCAGGCGTCCTCGGCGGGCTTGACCACGCAGGCGTTGCCGGCGGCCAGCGCCGCGCCGACGCTGCGGCCGAAGATCTGCAGCGGATAGTTCCACGGCACGATATGGCCGGTGACGCCGTGCGGCTCGCGCACGGTCAGCACCGTATAGCCGTTCTGATACGGGATGGTCTGGCCGTGCAGCTTGTCGGCCGCGCCGGCGTAGAACTCGAAATAGCGGGCGATCGCGCGGGCGTCGGCGTGCGCCTGGCTCAGCGGCTTGCCGGTGTCGCGCGCCTCGAGCGCGGCCAGCTCGGCCTCGTGCTCGGCGAGCTTGCGCGCGAGGTCAGTCAGCAGGCGGCCGCGCTCGGCGGCGGACAGCGCGCCCCAGGCGCCATCGAAGGCCTGGCGGGCGGCATAGACCGCGGCGTTGATATCGGTCGCGTTGCCGCGCGCGATCTCGGCGAAGGGCGCGCCGGTGGAGGGGTCGAACACCTTGATGCGCATGCCGGAATCCGGCGCCATCAGGCGGTTGGCAACGAAGTGCTGGGCGTGCATCGTCATGCTGCGGCTGAAATTCCAAGCCGGCATTATCGCCCAGCCGGGCCGCGCGGCTGCAAGGGCGCGCCGCCGGCAGCGCCCCGGCGGAGCGTCTCCAGAGCGTCAGCAGCGCATCGGCAGCGCGTCGGCAGCGCGTCGCCAGAGCGTCGGCAGTGCATCGGCAGCGCATCGGCAGCGCATCGGCAGCGCGTCGCCAGAGCGTCAGCAGCGCGTCGGCAGCGCGTCGGCAAGGCCGCCGGGCTCGTCCCCGGGCTTGTCAGTTCCCGGTCAGACCGAGCCGCTATAATGCCGGCCATCGTCAAACCTTGGCCAAATACCGGCCGAATACAGGCATCTGGAGAACCGCATGAGCTTCAATCTCGTCCCGCCGGGCAAGGACATCCCGAACGACTTCAACGTGATCATCGAGATCTCGGCCCAGAGCGATCCGGTCAAGTACGAGGCCGACAAGGAAACCGGCCTGCTGTTCGTCGACCGCTTCATCGGCACCGGCATGCGCTATCCGGCCAACTACGGCTTCATTCCGCAGACGCTGTCGGGCGACGGCGACCCGGTCGACGTGCTGGTGATCACTCCGTTCCCGATCCTGGCCGGCGCCGTGGTGCGCTGCCGCGCGCTGGGCATGCTGAAGATGACCGACGAAGCCGGCGTCGATGCCAAGCTGGTCGCGGTGCCGGTCGACAAGCTGTCGCCGGCCACGGCCTACATGAAGGGCCTGTCGGACGTGCCGCAGAACACGCTGGACCAGATCAAGCACTTCTTCGAGAACTACAAGGCGCTCGAGGCCGGCAAGTGGGTCAAGGTCGAGGGCTGGGGCGGCATCGAGGAAGCGCACAAGGAAATCACCGACGGCGTGGCGAACTACAAGAAGTAAGCCGCCGCACGATCCCGCTGCTTGCTCCGATGCTTGCGGCGGGGCGGCGCGCTCTCCCCGGGCGCGCCGCGATCAGAACCATTGCCGCAGGCGCCGCAGCGCCGGCGGCAGACGCGGACCCTGCCTCGCTTTCGAGGCCGAGTCCGCGGCGGCGGCCACCTTCGAGGCCGCGTCGGCCGTGACGGCCACCCTGGCGCCCGTGCCGGCCGCCGTTCCCACCGGCTGTCCCGCCAGTCCTTTCCCTGTCGTTGCTCCGTAGACCCCCGCCGCAGCGGCGTTGGCGGAGGCGTGCACCGCAGGCACCGCCTGTGCCAGCGCGGCCCGCAGCGGCGCACCACAGGCCTGCGCCACCGCCGTCTCGCCGACCATCCCGCTCTGCTGCAATTGCCGGCGCTCGTCCGCGTCCAGCCATTGGCCGGCATCGAGAAAGGCCCGCATCGCGTCGACCCGTCCCATCCGGCAAGCCTCGAAGATCGGCCGCTCGCCCGCGGCATTGCGCGCGTGCGGGTCGGCGCCGCCCGCCAGCAGCAGCGTCACCGTGGCGGCATGGCCCGCGGCGGCGGCCGCATGCAGCGGCGTGCGCTGTTGGCGGTCGCGCTCGGCCAGGCTCGCGCCCTGTTCGAGCAGCCAGCCGATCGCCGAACGGTTGCCGTGATAGGCGGCTTCGTTCAGCGCGCTGCGGCCATTGTCGTCGCGGGCCAGGGGATCGGCGCCCTGGATCTTCAGCCAGGCGAGCAGCGTGCGCGTGCGTTCGCCATGGTCCTCGTGCGTGGCCAGCTGGATCGGCAGGCGGCCCAGCTCGGTGCGCCTGTGTGGATCGGCACCCAGCCGCAACAGCGACACGGCGAGCGCGAGTTCGTGGTGCTCGCAGGCCAGATGAAAGGCATTGCACCCGTCCGGCCCGGGCCGGTCGATGAAGGCCTTGCGCTCGGCGTCCGGCACGGCCTGCAGCACCGCCTGCACCACGTCGAGACGGCCCTGCCTGCAGGCCTGCAGCCAACCCTGGTGCAGCCCCGCGTCGACCACCGTGGCATGGCGCTCGCCGCGCAGCCGCGCCAGCGCCTGCGCGACGCGTGCCTGCTGCTCGACCGTGGGCAGGTTCAAGGCATCGAGCTGGTCTTTCAACTCGCACAGCATGGCTTCGAGCGCGGTCCACTCGTGTTCCAGGTCGGCACGCAAGGCTGCCCACCGGGTCGGCGGCCCGAACGAGAAGCGCCGGTGCACGGCCATCTCTTCAGCGAGCCGTCGATCGAAGCGGGCGACGCGGCGCGCCACTTCGTCGGCGTCGAGGCGGACGAAGCCGCTGCCGTCTTCGGCGACCACATGGGCGGTCCTCGCTTCGGGCATGCGGGCCTCGATGGTTTCGCGATAGCGCGCGGCGATCGTGGCGGCCAGCGCGTCCAGTTCGGCGAGATAGCGCCTGGCCAGGGCTTGCTGCGCGTGCGGCGCGGCGGAGTGCGCTTCGTCGGCATCATCGGCCCGATCGTCGCGCAGCAGCGTCAACTGAAGATGCACGACCTGCGAGCGCCGGCTCAGCCATCGCTCCAGTTCCTCGATCGGGGACACCACTGGATGGTGCGCGATGGCGGCCTGCGCCATCTGCTGCGTCAGCGCGTCGGCGCGCGCGCTCAGGGCGTTGTGAGCGGATACGGACAGCATGGCGGTTCTCCGGCTGAGGGGACGCAATACGGGCGCAAAAACCGGCGCAATACCGGCGCAATGCGCGCGCGATACGGACGCAGTACGAACGCAATACGAGCGCAATACAAGCGCAATACGAGCGCAACGAACTCGACGAACGCGAACGCAATGCGGACGCAATGTGGACGCAATACGGACGAGACCGGACGGGCTCCGAATCTAACGGCCCGCGCCCCGTGCCCTGTCGAATTTGGCATCGTCTCTGTCGCGAATGATCCGCGCCGACTGGTTGGCGGCAGGGGCATCGCCTACCGTTCGCTGCGCCGCCGGTGCCCGCAGCCAGGCGGTGCCATCCATCGAACGGAGCGGGTCCGGGAGGGTTGCATCGCCATGTTCAGCACCGTCAGCACACGTATCGGCATGCTGGTCCAGCTGGGGGCCGGCCTTTCCCCCGGCACGCAGCGGGACGCGCTGCGCGATGCTGTCCTCGCCGGCGACCGGCGGCGGGTCAAGGACCTGCTGGCCGGCATGCCCGCGCTGGCGCGCGCCGTCGACGACGACGGCGACTCGCCGCTGCACTGGGCGGTTCGTGCCGCGGGGCGCCACGACGTCGAGGACTGGCGCGTCATCGTGACCTGCCTCCTGGAAGCGGGTGCGGACTGCAAGGCCAGGAACCGGCAGGGTTTGACGCCGCTCGATCTCGCCGCCCAGGTGCCATACGATCCGGCGGTGCTGGGCGCGCTGCGTGCCGGCGGCCCGCACGCGGCGCACGACGCCGCGGACGAGGCTGCCGATGCCGATGGCCGAATCAATGAAGGCCGCGTCGACGAGGACCGCGGCGACGAGGGCGCGGCACACGACCACGAGGGCATGACGGTCCAGCAGGGCCTGCACGGCATCGCAGGCATGCTGCGCGCGCAGGCCGATCCGCCCGTCGGCGTGCCGCGGCTGCTTGGCAAGCTGGTCGCGCTGTACCGCGACGCCGGCGCCGATTGCGCCAAGGCCTGCCTGTCCTGCTTGCGCCTGCTGCTGCAGCGGTACCCGGCGCTGGACCATACCCGCCGGGACGACATGGTGCCCTTGTACGAGGCGCTGGTGCGGATGTGGACGCGCGGCAGCCATTGGAAGGAGGGCTTCTGCTACGCGCATCACGCGCGGCGCCTGCTGCCCGCCGGCGGCCGCCTCGCCGGGGAGCTCGGCGCGGTGATCGACCGGCTGGAAGCCGCGATGGTGCGCGAGCATCTGTCACAGTGGGCGCCGCGCGCGCAGGTGCAACTGCGTGCCGCACTGTTCGACCTCGGCATGCAGTGCGCGTCGATGGCGGCGCCATTGCGGATGCTGGAGCGCGCGCATTGCCTGTTCCAGGCGGTGGCGCGCGCGGAGGCGCTGATGGCCGCGCACGGCATGGCGCTCGCGCCGGAGGAGGACCCGCGCGAGGCCCTGCCGGCGCGCCAGTTGTCCATCGCGATCGCCGCGGCGCTGGACCGCTTGCGCCGGACCACCCGAGGTGCGATCGACTTCGTCGACGTCGCGCAGCGCGTGCTGCTGCTTGCCGAATCGGCCGGCGCGATCGGCCTGCACGCGCATGGCGCCGCGTGGTGCGACAGCGTGGTGCGCAACGTCGAGCAGGAAGAGTGCGTGGCCTCGCTCAGGAACTACGACTGCGGCGCGCATCGGCGCATGGCGCAGGCCTTGCGCGGCGGGTCGATGGTGCCGGGGGCGCCCGCCGATCCGCCACGGCCGGTCTGGCGCACGCTGCGCGACAGCCTCGAGGCCTTGCGGGCCCAGGCCGCGGCGGAGCTGGCGCATGTGGATCTGCCCGATCCGAGCGATCGCGCGGCGTTGCGCGACTGGGAAACCCCGCTGCCCATCGAGGAACTGCAGGAACGGATGACCGCGCGCTACAAGGCGCTGGTCGCGCAGATCGCGCGCGCCTGCCGGCACTGGATGCTGACCGAGCCGCCGTGCGCGTTCGCCATCGTCGGACTGGGCTCGATGAGCCGCGGCGACATGAGTCCGTATTCCGACTTCGAATATGCGCTGCTGCTGGCCGAGCCCGCACCGGCCGGCAGCCTCGCGCAGGCATGGTTCGCCAACTTCGGGCGGCTGTTCGACCTGGCCGTCTGCAGCCTCGGCGAAACGGCGGCGGGCGGCGATCATCCGCTGCCGGCGCCGGGCGGATTCGAGGTCGACGCCGGCGTGCGGGTGGCGGCGTCGGCGCTGGCCTGGACGGGCACGCCGGAGCAGCTTGCCGACATGCTGCGCCAGCGCTGCACGGCCAACGCCAACACCCATCCCGATTCGGACCAGGGGCTGCATTTCTCGTTGCTGACGCCATGCCTCGCGCATGGCGAGCCCACGCTGATGCGGCGGCTGTCGGCGGCGATGGCGGCCGTGCTCGACGTGCCGCTGCGCGCGGACGACCCGGGCCGCCTGTGCGCGCGCGAGGATCTGGCGCTGCGCCAGCTGCAGGCAGACATGGTGCGGCTCGGCGACGCGCTGGCGCATCCGCCCGGCGGCGGCCTCGATCTGAAGCACGGCTATCGCGGCCCGTTGGTGCATACGCTGACGTCGCTGTCGCTGCTGTCCGGCCACCCCGACACGCCGCCGCGCGCGGCGCTGGCGCGGCTCGATGCGCTAAAGCGTTTCTGGGCGCCGTTCCTGGCCGACTGGCGCTGGGCCATGGCAGCGGTACAGATGCTGCGCTATCGGCTGCAGCTCCAGGCGAACCGGCGCGCGGAACGGGCCGATGCGGCATGGAGCCCGTCGGATCGCCGCATGCTGCAGGCCGTCCACGACCGCGTGGTGCTGCCGCTGCGGGCGGCGCTATCGGCGTTCGCGGGCATCGGTCAACGCCCGCCCTGGCCGGTCGGCGAGGCCGTGCGCGCGCTGCGCCGGCTCGACGACGCCGATCCCGCGCTGCATCCGCTCGTGCTCGGCGCGGCGGGCCGGACGTTGTCGCTGGAGGCGACGCGGAGCCTTGCCGCCACGCTGGCGGTGCGCCGCGCCCCGGCGGCCGAACTGCGCCGCCACTACGAGGCGGCGACGGCCGGCGTGCCGCCTGAGGAGGCCATGCAGCGCTGGAGCGTCTGGCGCGATGCGCTGTGCGCGGTGGCGGGCAACGAAGGCCGGCTGCGCGCACTGGGCCTGGTGCCGTGGCCCGACGGCTGGCGCGCGCAATGGGCCGAACGGCAGGCGGCGTTTCGCGCGCGCCTCGATGGCTGGCTGGCCGACGAGGGGAATGCGGCAGCGGCGGGGGCAAGCGCGAGCGCAAGGGCGGCATGGGGAGCCGCCTGGGATGCGGTGCAGGTGCGACTTCCGACGTCCCATGCCATCGGCGTACGTACGCTGGTGCCCGAGATCGCGCGGCAGTTATTCGACGAGCAGGGCAATGTCCTGCCGAAGCCCGCCGGTCAGCCGGGCTCGCACCGCGTGTTGCCGGTCACCTTCGAGGCCGAAGGGCGCGAGCAGGTCTGTTGGGTCAAGTTCGATCCGGAAGCGCCGGGCAGCGAGGCGATATGGCATGCGCTGGACCGCCGCCTGACCGGCGGGCGAGGCATGCCGGCCAGTGTGCCGATGCAGCTGTGCAGCGGCACGCGCATCTTCAATGTGCAGGTCATCGAAGCGGTCGGGGGTCGCTCGCTGGCGCAACTGCTGCGCGAGGAGCCGGCCGCGCTGCGCGCGATCGATGCCGCCTCGTTTACGCGGGCGCTGCTGCGGGAACTGGTCGGCGGGCCCGGCGACGACAAGGCCGACGACTATGTCGTGGTCGAACGCGGTCCGCGTCAGGTGCTGAAGCGGATCGACAACGGGCGCGCCGCCATGGGCGCGATGGGTCTGGCGGCGCCCGGTCGGCACGCGTTGCCGGTGCGCAGCCATCTGTTTTGCCTGGACCAGATCATGCAGCCGCTGGACCTTGCCGTGCTGGAGGAGGTGGGGCGGCTGCAGCCGGACGCGGTGCTGCGCGGCTGGCTCGAGGACGGTGCCCGCTTGCAGCGGGATCTTGGCGCCTTGTTTGCCGGCGCGGAAGGCGGGGACGGGAACGCCATGCCGCCGCATGCGGGCCTGCTGGGCGCGATCCCGGCCGACGCGGTGCCGGCGCTGCGGCAGCGCGTCGAGACCGTCGTCGGCATGGCGGCCTTGGCGGCGCGCATGCGCATCGCGCCAACGGCTATCGCCTGGCTGCGCAGCCTCGCGCCGGAGCTGGCGGTGCCGTATCTGGCGGCGTTCGCGCGCTATCCGGTGCGCGCGAGCGAGCCAGGAGCACCGGCCTCGCGCTTCGCCTGCCTCGACGAGGGGCTTGCCGGCGCGGACGCGGATGGGGGCTATGCCGGCGGCGGAGGCGCCCGAGCAGGGGGCCAGGCAGGCGCCCCGGCAAGCGCACTTGCCGCCCGCTTCGGCCTCACGGCGATCCATCCGCGCCCCCGGGCGCTGCCGTGGCGGCCCGCCGATGCGCTGCAGATCGCGCCGGGCGGCACCATGTCGGCCGCCGGCGCGTTGTCGCGGCTCGCCGGATCGCCGGCGCGCGATCTCGCGGCCATCGTGCTCGGCGTGCTGGGCGGGCGCGACGGCGCCGCGCGCACCTTCGCCGCGCTGCCCGCGGGCCAGCGCACCGCCGTGCTCGATGCGATCGCCATGGCACTGCATGCCGACGCGCGCGCCATCGCCGTCGAGGACCAGCGCCGGCTGCTGGCGGCGCTGGCCGGCACGGCGCTCGTCTGCCTGGATCTGAGTCCCTTCGCCGCGGCGCTGACCGACGCGCTGCTCGAAACGCTGTTGCGCGGCACGGGCGCGTCGCTCAGGCGGCTCGATCTGAGCGGCTGCTCGCGGCTGTCGCCGCAGGCGCTGCGCCATGTGGAAGCGTATGCGCCCGGGCTGCGGACGCTGCTCCTGCGAGCGATGCGGATGCCGGGCGACTGGATGCCGGGCGACCCGACGCTGGCCGAGCGCGCCGCCGCGCCGCTGGTCGCGCAGCCGGGCCCGCCGCAATCGCCGCTGCTCGTTCTGCGCGCGCTGGAGGAGCTCGATCTGCGCGACAACGGCGCGCTGCGGACGGTGCGGCTGGAGGCGCCGGCGCTGCGCGTGCTGCGGCTGGACGGCTGCGCGGCGTTGCGCGAATTGCGGCTCGATGGCGCCCGGCAGCTGAGCCGGCTCGACGCACGTCACTGCACCGCGTTGCCCGAGCCGGTGCTGCGATCGCTGGCGCGCGACAATCCCGCGCTTGCCGAGGTCCAGCTCGCGGGCTGCGGACAGCTGCGCCAGGCCGCGCTGTGCGAGGCCCATCCCTGGCTGCTGGCCTGGCCGTGGGACGGCTGGACCAAAGGCGGCATCGCGCGGCTGCGCCAGTCGCTGTCCGGGCCCGACGGCAGCGCTTGCGGCCCGATGCCGCGCTACGTGATCCGGCAGATCACCGATTGGCTGCGCGAGCGTGAGCGGGCGGTGCAGGCGCTGAACCGGCTCTACCGCGACCCCGGCACGCCGCGGCGCCTGCGCGAGGCCGCCGAGGCGGCGCTGCTGGGCCGCGAGAGCGTGGCGCAGCGGGAGGCCGGCGTGGCGGCCGCCACGCTGATCGGCAACGCCACCGATTCGCAGCCGGCGCTGGGCATCGGCATGCTGGTGCCGGCGCTGTCGTCGTCCGGCAGCGAGGAGAGCCGCATCGCGGCGGCGGCCGCGCTCGGCGGCCTCATTGCGATCCCCTCGCGGGAGGATGTCGTGCGCTGGGCGCAGCGCGATGGGGCGGTGTCGCGGTAGTGGTGCGGGGCCTGGTGCGCTGGGCGCATTGCGCCCGAGTCATTGCGACCGGCTCAATGCACCCAACTCAATGCACCCAACTCAATGCACCCAATTCAAAGCGCCCGACGCAATGCGCCCCACTCAATGCGGCGGCTCGTTGCTGTCCGCGGCACTGGCGGCGGTCCCCATCGTCGCGCCGGTGGCCGCGGCGGCCTCGGCGGCCTGCGCCGCGGCGCCGCGCACATGCGGCCGCAACACCTCCATCATCTCGATCGGCACCGGGAACACGATGGTCGAGCTGCGATCGCCCGCCACCTGCGTCAGCGTCTGCAGATAGCGCAGCTGCATCGCCTGCGGCTGCCGCGCCAGCATCTGCGCCGCTTCCAGCAGCTTCACCGACGCCTGCAGCTCGCCCTCGGCGTGGATCACCTTGGCGCGCCGCTCGCGTTCCGCTTCGGCCTGCCGCGCAATCGCGCGCACCATCGATTCGTTCAGATCCACATGCTTGATCTCGACGTTCGACACCTTGATGCCCCAGGCGTCGGTCTGCGCGTCCAGCACCTTCTGGATGTCCAGGTTCAGCTTCTCGCGCTCGGACAGCATCTCGTCGAGATCGTGCTTGCCGAGCACCGCGCGCAGCGTGGTCTGCGCCAGCTGGCTGGTGGCCTCGAGGAAGTTGGCCACCTGGATGATCGCGTTCTGCGGATCGACCACGCGGAAATAGACCACCGCGTTGACCTTGACCGAGACGTTGTCGCGCGAGATCACGTCCTGCGCCGGCACGTCCATCACCACGGTGCGCAGGTCGACCCGCACCATCTGCTGGATCACCGGGATCACCAGCACCAGACCCGGTCCCTTGACGCGCCAGAACCGGCCCAGCATGAACACCACGCCGCGTTCGTACTCGCGCAGCACGCGGAAGGCGGAGAAGATCAGCAGGGCCAGCAGGATGACGAGGGTGCCGGCGCTGAGGCTGAAGATCATGGTCGGTCTCCTTGTGGGGAGGTGGGAGAGGTGGGGGACGTGGGGGAGGGCGGCGGCCGCGCGGGGGATTCGTCCGTGGACAGGCTGTCGGCCGGCTCGACGTCGAGCACCAGGCCCTGGCGGCCCGTCACGCGCACGGCCTGGCCGGTCTGCAGCGGCGCCGCGCTGCGCACGCGCCAGCGTTCGCCCTGCACCTCGGCCCAGCCGTCATCGATGATGCGGCCGGCATTGCCGACCACGCGGGTGTCGGCGATCACCGCGGGCTGGCGGCGTGCGCGCACGGCGGCCGCGGACACGCCGAAGCTCAGCGCCGCGGCCGCCAGCGACAGCGTGCCGATCATCCACAACGGCACGCCGAAACCCGGGATGTCGGTGTCGATCAGCATCACGGCGCCCAGCGCGAACGCCACGATGCCGCCCAGGCCCAGCGCGCCAAAGCTTGGCAGGAAGGCCTCGGCCACCATGCAGCCGATGCCCAGCGCGATCAGCGCCAGGCCGGCGTAATTGATCGGCAGCATCTGCAGCGCGAACAGCGCCAGCAGCAGGCAGATCGCGCCGGCCACGCCGGGCAGCACCATGCCGGGTGTCGAGAATTCGAAGATCAGCCCGTAGATGCCGATCATCATCAGGATCAGCGCGACGCTCGGTTCGGTCAGCACGGCGAGCAGCCGATAGCGCCAGTCGGGCTCCAGCTCGATCACGCCGGCCTGCGCGGTGCGCAGCGTGCGCGACGCGCCGGCCGCGACCACGGCGCGCCCGTCGACCGCGCGCAGCAGCGCCGGCAAGTCCGGCGCGATCAGGTCGACCACGCGCTGCGCCGCGGCCTCGTCGGCCGACAGGCTGACCGCCTCGCGCACCGCGCGCTCGGCCCATTCGGCATTGCGTCCGCGCAGCTGCGCGAGGCCGCGGATATAGGCGGCGGCATCGTGCAGCTGCTTGCGCTCGAGGGTGTCGAGACCGTCGTCCTTGCTGTCCGGAGCGGCGCGGCCGGGCGCGCTGGCGGCGCTCTCCGAGGCCGGGCGGGTATCCGCAGGCCGCTCGGCCCGCTCGGCTCGCTCCCGCCGTTCCGGGCCGCCGATGCCGAGCCGTACCGGGCTGGCCGCGCCCAGATTGGTGCCCGGCGCCATCGCGGCCAGATGGCTGGCGTAGAGGATGTAGGTCCCGGCGCTGGCGGCGCGCGCCCCGCCCGGATAGACGTAGCTCAGCACCGGCACCGGGCTCGCGAGGATGTCCTGGATGATCTGCCGCATCGATGGGTCCAGCCCGCCGGGCGTGTCCATCTCCAGCACGATCAGCTGGGCGCCGGCCTGGCGCGCCTGCTCGAAGCCGCGCCGCACGAAGCTGGCGCTGGCCGGGCCGACCGCGCCCTTGAGCGGAATCAGGTAGACCGGCGCAACGCCTCCCGGCTGCGCACGCGCGCGGTCGGCCGGGCCGCCGGGCTGGGCCAGAGCCAGCGTCATGCCGACGATCAGCAGCATGACGGCGGCGAGCCGCCGCGCGAAGCTTGCCTGTGCGTTCATGGTCTGCGCTCGTGAAGTCCTTCGCGCCGGCGGGGCCAAGGCTGCCGCGCCAGCGTTCGCACCATTGCTTGCGCGGTGGCCGCCCAGTGGCGCGCCGTCCGCCGATTGCGCTGCAACGGTCATCGTGTCGTTCCCGCGAAAGCGGAAATGCGGCGTCCTGGACAGCCACTGGGTCCCCCGCGTGCGCGGGGACGACCAGTTCGTCGAGGCGCTGAAACGCCTTGCGGCGCTCATTCCAGTGTAGGCGACACGACACGGCTTGCCCGGGACGGTGCCGTGGTCTTGGCGCGCCGCCGTCGCGCTTTGCCCGCCGCGGGTACGATAGCGGGATCGCCGACGCGCCAGAACGGAGAATCCGCATCGTGTCAGTCTCGCCCTCCCGCAATCCCGAGCTGGTCCACGGCACGCTCGCCGGCAGCGAAGCCCGCCGTCCCGGCGCCTGGGCCGTCGCGCTCGGCGGCCTGGTCTCGCTGGCCGTCGCCATGGGCATCGGCCGCTTCGCCTTCACGCCCTTGCTGCCGATGATGCTGCACGACGGCAGCGTGACGCTGCATCAGGGCGGGTGGATCGCGACCTGGAACTACATCGGCTATTTCGTCGGCGCGCTGGCCTGCCTGCTGATCCGGCCCGATGCCGCGCGCATGGTGCGCTGGGGCCTGGCGGCCACCGTCGCGCTGACGCTGGCGATGGCGTTGCCGCTGGGCATGCTGTCCTGGTCGCTGTGGCGCGCCGCCGCCGGTGTCGCCAGCGCCTTCGTGCTGGTCTATACCGCGGCCTGGTGCATGCAGCGGCTGGCCGAGGCCGGCAAGCCGGCGCTCGGGGGCCTGATCTTCTGCGGACCGGGCATCGGCATCGTCGCCCCCGGGGTTTCGGCCTTCGGCATGGTCGGCATGGACTGGAGCGCGGCCTGGGGCTGGATCGCGTTCGGCGTGCTGGCGCTGGTGCTGGTGGCGGCGGTATGGCGCATCTTCCAGCCCGACTCGGCTCCCCACTCGGCCACGGCTTCCGCCGCGGCCGCGCCGCCGCGCATGGCGGCGTGGTCCGGCGAGGCCTGGGCGCTGACCGTGGCCTACGGGCTGGCCGGTTTCGGCTACATCATCACCGCGACCTTCCTGCCGGTGATCGCGCGTCAGGCGATGCCGGGCTCGTTGTGGGCGGACCTGTTCTGGCCGCTGTTCGGCGCCGCGGTGGCGCTCGGCGCGCTGACGGCCGTGCGCATCGGCGTGCGGCACGACAACCGCGTGCTGCTGGCGCTGGCCTATGGCATGCAGGCGGCGGGCGTGGCGATCGCGGCGGTGTGGCCGACGCTGGCCGGTTTCGCGCTCAGCAGCCTGCTGGCGGGGCTGCCGTTCACCGCGCTGGTGCTGTTCGCCATGCACGAGGCGCGCCGGCTGGCCGGCGGCCAGGCGCCGCGGCTGATCGGGCTGATGACGGCCGCGTACGGGCTCGGTCAGATTGTCGGGCCGCCGTTCGCCACCGCGCTGGTGGCCCGCACCGGCGGCTTTGCCGCGTCGCTGGTCGGCGCCGCGCTGGCGCTACTGGCCGGCGCGCTGATCTACCTGTGGCTGCGCCGGGTCGCGCCCTTGCCGTCCGCCGCGGCGCCGCATGCCTGAGCCGGGCCGAGCTGGGCCGGGCCGAGCTGGGCCGGGCAGAGTTGGGCCGGGCAGAGTTGGGCCGGGCTGAGCTGGGCCGGGCTGAGCTGGGCAGAGCTGGGCAGAGCTGGGGCAGAGCTGGGGCAGAGTTGGGTAGAGGAGGCCGGGCAGGGTTGGGCGGGCTGACCCGAGCGGGCTGGGCCGGCGAGCAGCTGGGCGCGGCGAGCCGGCCCAATCCACGCCCCTGCGCGCTTCGGCTACAGTATCGCCTTCGCCGCCATCGGCAACCGGCCCGCGGGCCGGCATCGCCGACGGCGCAAGGAGCCATCGATGTCCTTCGCCCTGCAACCCGCCCGCGCCACCGGCGCTTCCGCCAACGCTTCGGCGACCGTTTCCGAAGCCGAGCGCCGCATGCGCGTCGATCTCGCCGCGGCGTACCGGCTGTGCGCGCTGGCCGGCTGGGACGACCTGATCTACACGCATATCTCGGCGACGGTGCCCGGGGAGCCGGACCACTTCCTGATCAACCCGTTCGGCCATGCCTTCGACGAGATCCGCGCGTCGGACCTGGTCAAGATCAACGGCCGCGGCGAGGTGGTCGGCGACAGCCCGCATCCGGTCAACGTGACCGGGTTTGCGCTGCATGCGGCCGTGCACGCGGCGCGTCCGGACGCGGTCTGCGTGATGCACCTGCACAATACCGCCGGCGTCGCGGTGTCGGCCCAGGCCGACGGGCTGCTGCCGCTGTCGCAGCATGCGATGCGCTTTTACGGCCGGCTCGCCTATCACGACTACGAGGGCCTGGCCTTCACGCCGGCCGAGGGCGCGCGGCTGACCGCCTCGCTGGGCAGTCATCCCGCCATGCTGCTGCGCAACCACGGCACGCTGACGGTCGGCCGTACCGTGGCCGAGGCCCATGTGCTGATGGCCACGCTGATCAAGGCCTGCGAAATCCAGCTCGGCGCGCTGACCGCCACGCGCGTGGTGCTGCCCTCGGTCGAGGTGGCGACGCGGACCTCGGCCCAGCTCGACGACGGCGGCGCCATCGAGGGCGCGCTGGAATGGCCGTCGCTGCTGCGCAAACTCGATAAAATCGATCCCTCGTATCGCGACTGAGCGCGAGCAAGCGCAACGCAGGGCAGCGCCCGCTTCAGTCCTTGCACCATTCATCCATAACTCATCCATAACAACAGGAGCCATCCATGCCGACTTTCCACGTAGAGATGTTCGAGGGCCGCACCATTGAGCAGAAGCGCAAGTTCGTCGAGGAAGTGACCCGTGTCACCTGCGAAACCCTCGGCTGCTCGGCCGGCGCGGTCGACATCATCATCATCGACGTCAAGCGCGAGAACTGGGCCACCGGCGGCGAGCTGTGGGCCGACAAGAAGTAACGCCCGTCGACATCGTCCTCGCCATCGTTCCTGGTCATCGTTCCTTCTCCGGGCATCCACGAACCGGCGCCTCGCGCCCCTGTACGGAACCGTCATGCAGCATTTCGCCTCGGACAACTACGCCGGCTTCTGCCCGGAATCGCTGAAGTACTTCCTCGAAGCCAACGGCAGCGGGCACGAGCAGGCCTATGGCGACGATTCGTGGACGCAGAAGGTCTGCGATCGCATCCGCGACCTGTTCCAGACCGATTGCGAGGTGTTCTTCGTATTCAACGGCACGGCGGCCAATTCGCTGGCGCTGTCGGCGCTGTGCCAGTCGTATCACTCCGTGATCTGTCACGAGCTGGCGCATATCGAGACCGACGAGTGCGGCGGGCCGGAGTTCTTCTCCAACGGCTCAAAGCTGCTGACCGCGCCGGGCGCCAACGGCAAGCTGACGCCGGATGCGGTCGAGGCGCTGGTCACGCGCCGCAGCGACATCCACTATCCGAAGCCCAAGGTCGTGTCGCTGACGCAGTCGACCGAGGTCGGCACCGTCTATACGGTCGAGGAAGTGCGCGCGATCTCGGCCATCGCCAAGCGGCGGCAGCTGCGGGTCCATATGGACGGGGCGCGCTTTGCCAACGCGGTGGCGTCGCTGGGCGTGCATCCGTCCGAGATCACCTGGCGCGCGGGCGTCGACGTGCTGTGTTTCGGCGGCACCAAGAACGGCCTGCCGGTCGGGGAGGCGGTGGTGTTCTTCGACCGCAAGCTGGCCGAGGACTTTGCCTATCGCGTCAAGCAGGCCGGGCAGCTGGCCTCGAAGATGCGCTTCATCTCCGCGCCGTGGCTGGGGCTGCTGGAGAACGACGTGTGGCTGGCCAACGCCCGCCATGCCAATGCGATGGCGCAGCTGCTGCACGATCGTATCGCCGGCATTCCCGGCGTGCGCATCATGTTCCCGACGCAGGCCAACGCCGTGTTCGCCGAGCTGCCGCTGCCGGCGATCGAGGCGCTGCGCGGGCGCGGCTGGCGCTTCTATACCTTCATCGGCGCCGGCGGCTGCCGCTTCATGTGCTCGTGGGACCTGCGGCCCGAGACGGTCGAAGCGCTGGCGGCCGACATGCGCGAGGTCTGCGCCGCGTGATTGCGGGCGTGTGGATGCCGGCGTGTGCATGCCGGCGTGTGGATGCCGGCGTGTGGATGCCGGCGCCCGCTTGCCGGCACGTGATTGTCGGCGTGTCCATATGGACCGTTGTCTGACCCCGGCGCCTTGCGCCATCGAACAGGAAATCGAGCCATGCCCTCCTATCGCTACTGTCCCCACTGCGGCACGCCGCTGATGGCGCTGCCGATGTCCGGGCGCGAACGCATGGCCTGCGTGCAGGACGGCTGCCAGTTCGTGCAGTGGGACAACCCGCTGCCGGTGCTGGCCGCGGTGGTCGAGTACGAGGGCAAGCTGCTGCTGGCGCGCAATGCCGCGTGGCCGCCGTCGATGTACGCGCTGGTCACCGGCTTTCTGGAGCGCGACGAAACGCCGGAGGCGGGCGTGGCGCGCGAGCTGAAGGAAGAGACCAACCTCGATGCGCAATCGGTTTCGCTGATCGGCGTCTACGAATTCATGCGCAAGAACGAGCTGATCATCGCCTACCACGTGCGCGCGACCGGCACCATCGCGCTGTCGGAGGAGCTGGCCGACTACAAGCTGGTGGCGCCGGAAAAGATGCGGATCTGGAATGCGGGCACCGGCTTCGCGGTGGCCGACTGGCTGGCCGCGCGCGGCTATCCGGTGCGCTTCTTCGACCGCCAGACCGGCGAGGACATTCCCGACCCGCGCCAGGCCTTGCGGGCGGAGGGCGCCGGCGCGACGCTACAATACCGGCCATGAAGCCTCAGGGAAGGCTTGCCGACATCGCCCATACCAGGGAAACAAGGAAGAGACCATGGAGTTCCAGAAGGAAGTGGACGCGCGCGGGCTGAACTGCCCGCTGCCGATTTTGCGGACCAAGAAGGCGCTGGCCGATATGGCGAGCGGAGAAGTGCTGAAGGTGCTGGCCACCGACCCGGGCGCGACCCGCGACTTCCAGGCCTTCGCCAAGCAGACCGGCAACGAGCTGCTGTCGCACCAGGAGGTCGACAAGGTGTTCGTGTTCTACATGAAGCGCCGGTAAGCGGGCGAGCAGGCCAGCAACCGAGCGGTCCCGCAGTTCGGGCCGCAGACGACAAAGCCGCCCTCGGGCGGCTTTTTGTTTTAGGGCTGCGAGAGGGCAAGGGCGCCCGCGATCGCAGGCGCCCTTGTCCGGACAATCTTCCGGCCGAACGCCTCAGATCCGCTCGCGCAGATAGCTGCCGAACTCGTCGCGCACCTCTGGATGCTTCAGCGCGAACTCGACCATCGCCTTCAGATAGCCGAGCTTGCTGCCGCAGTCGTAGCGCACGCCCTGGTAGCGGTAGGCCAGCACCTGTTCCTGGCCGAGCAGCGACTGGATCGCGTCGGTCAGCTGGAATTCGCCGCCGGCGCCCGGCTTCAGGTTGCGGATATGTTCGAAGATGCGCGGGGTCAGGATATAGCGGCCGACCACGCCCAGGTTCGACGGTGCCACTTCCGGGTCCGGCTTCTCGACGATGCCGGCGACCTTGATCACGCCTTCGTCCCACTCGCGGCCGTCGACCACGCCGTAAGATTTACTCTGCTCGGGTGCAATTTCTTCCACACCCAGGATGGAGCAGTTGTAATGATTGTAGAGGTCGACCATCTGCTTCATCACCGGCGGCTGGCCGTCGAGGAGGTCGTCCGCCAGCATCACGGCGAAGGGCGCGTCGCCGACCAGCTTCTCGGCGCACAGCACCGCATGGCCCAGGCCGAGCGCCTCGGGCTGGCGCACGTAGAAGCATTCCACATGCGACGGCTTGATCGAGCGGACCACCTCGAGCAGCGCCTGCTTGTTCTTCGCCTCCAGCTCGACCTCGAGCTCGTAGGCCTTGTCGAAATGGTCCTCGATCGCACGCTTGGAGCGGCCCGTCACGAAGATCATCTCCGTGATGCCGGCAGCCATCGCCTCTTCGACCGCATACTGGATCAGCGGCTTGTCCACCACGGGCAGCATTTCCTTGGGGCTCGCCTTGGTAGCGGGCAGGAAACGGGTGCCGAGCCCGGCTACCGGGAATACGGCCTTGGTGACGCGGGTTTCCATAAAAGAGGCTCCTTCTCAGTTTTTGATGTCGTCAGCCTTGCGTTAAAGCAAGGCGCATGCCCTGGACTGCGCTGCCGGCACTGCTGCCGGCACGGACACCGACATCGAGGCCACCACCGACGCGAACGCGGCCGGTGGCGACCTCATGCCGGCAGCCGTTGCAACTGGTCCTGCAGCTTGGCCAGCGTCTGCTCGAAATCGGCCAGCCGCTGGTTTTCCTGTTCGACCACCGCGGCCGGCGCCTTGGCCACGAAGCTCTCGTTGGCCAGCTTGCCGCGGGCCTTGGCGATCTCGCCGCCGATGCGCTGGATCTCCTTGCCGAGGCGCACGCGTTCGGCGGCGACGTCGATCTCGATCTTCAGCAGCAGGTGACTGCCGCCGACGATGGCGACCGGCGCACCGGCGCCTTCGGCCATCAGGGTGTGCTCGTCTTCGAAGACGCGAACCTCGGAAAGTTTCGCCAGCGCCTGGATATAGTTCTTTGCCGCGTGCAGGAAGGCGTTGTCGCCATGCGCGTACAGCGGGATCCGCTGCGCCGGCGAGATGTTCATTTCGCCGCGCAGATTGCGGCAGGCATCGACCATCGCCTTCAGTTGCGCGACCCAGGCCTCGGCCGTTTCGTCGATCTTCGCGGCGGCGGCGAGCGGGTAGGGCTGCAGCGCGATCGATTCGCTGCCGTCGCCCTTGCCGCGGCCGGCCAGCGGGCCGACCTTCTGCCACAGCTCTTCGGTGATGAACGGGATGATCGGATGCGCGAGCCGCAGCACGGTCTCGAGCACGCGCAGCAGCGTGCGGCGCGTGGCGCGCTGCTGCGCCGGCGTGCCGTTCTGGATCTGCACCTTGGCCAGTTCCAGGTACCAGTCGCAGTACTCGTCCCAGACGAACTTGTAGATCGCGTTGGCGATATTGTCGAAGCGGTATTCGCCGAAGCCCTTCTCGACCTCGGCCTCGACCCGCTGCAGCAGCGACACGATCCAGCGGTCGGCCTGCGAGAAGTCGAGGTAGCCGTCCGGACCGCAGTCCTGGCTGCACGGCCCCATGCCGCAGTCGTGCCCCTCGGTGTTCATCAGCACGAAGCGGGTCGCGTTCCACAGCTTGTTGCAGAAGTTGCGGTAGCCCTCGCAGCGGCCGGTGTCGAAGTTGATGTTGCGGCCCAGCGTGGCCAGCGAGGCGAAGGTGAAGCGCAGCGCGTCGGCGCCGAAGGCCGGAATGCCGTTGGGGAATTCCTTCTTCGTCTTCGCTTCGATCTTCGGCGCATCCTTGGGCCGGCGCAGGCCGGTGGTGCGCTTCTTCAGCAGTTCGGGCAGCTCGATGCCGTCGATCAGGTCGACCGGGTCGAGCGTGTTGCCCTCGGACTTGCTCATCTTCTTGCCTTCGAAGTCGCGCACCAGGCCGTGCACGTACACGTCCTTGAACGGGACCTGGCCGGTGAAGTGCTTGGTCATCATGACCATGCGCGCGACCCAGAAGAAGATGATGTCGTAGCCGGTAACCAGCACCGACGACGGCAGGAAGTGCTGCAGTTCGGGCGTCTGCTCGGGCCAGCCCAGGGAGGAGAACGGCACCAGCGCCGAGGAGAACCAGGTGTCGAGCACGTCCTCGTCGCGGCGCAGCGGCCCGGCAAAGCCGGCGGCCTGCGCCTGCGCGCGCGCTTCCTCTTCGGTGCGCGCGACGTAGCAGTTGCCGGCCTCGTCGTACCAGGCCGGGATCTGGTGGCCCCACCACAGCTGGCGCGAGATGCACCAGTCCTGGATATTGGCCAGCCACTGGTTGTAGGTGCTGACCCAGTTCTCGGGGATCAGGCGGATCTCGCCGCTCTGCACGGCGTCGAGCGCGACCTCGGCGATCGAGCGGCCGGGGTAGAAGGTGCCTTCCGGCGCCGGCTTGCTCATCGCGACGAACCACTGGTCGGTCAGCATCGGCTCGATCACGCTGCCGGTGCGCTCGCTCTTCGGCGTCATCAGCTTGTGCTTCTTGACCTCGACCAGCAGGCCCTGCGCGTCGAGGTCGGCGACGATGCGGCGGCGCGCCTCGAAGCGGTCCAGGCCGACGTATTGCGCGGGCGCGCCATCGGCGATCTTCGCGTCGAGGGTCAGCACCGACAGCTGCGGCAGGTTGTGGCGCTGGCCCACCGCATAGTCGTTGAAGTCATGGCCCGGCGTGACCTTGACCACGCCGGTGCCGAATTCGCGGTCGACGTAGTCGTCGGCAATCACCGGGATCTCGCGATCGGTCAGCGGCAGCTTCGCCATCTTGCCGATCAGGTGAGCGTAGCGCTCGTCCTCGGGATGGACCATCAGCGCGACGTCGCCCAGCATCGTTTCCGGGCGGGTGGTGGCCACCGTCAGATGGGTCAGCCCGGTGCGCGTATCCGGCTCGACCAGCGGATAGCGGATATGCCAGAGCGAGCCTTCCTCCTCGACGCTCTCGACTTCCAGATCGGACACGGCGGTGCCCAGCACCGGGTCCCAGTTGACCAGCCGCTTGCCCCGGTAGATCAGCCCCTGCTCGTGCAGGCGCACGAACACCTCGGTGACCACGCGCGACATCTTCGGGTCCATCGTGAAATATTCGCGGCTCCAGTCGATCGACGCGCCCATGCGCCGCACCTGCCGCGTGATGGTCGAACCCGATTCCTCCTTCCAGGCCCAGACCTTCTGCACGAAAGCCTCGCGGCCGAGGTCGTGGCGCGAGACGCCCTGCGCATCGAGCTGGCGCTCGACCACGATCTGCGTGGCGATGCCGGCGTGGTCGGTCCCGGGCACCCACAGCGTGTTGGCGCCCCGCATGCGCGCGTGCCGTGCCAGGCCATCCATGATGGTCTGGTTGAACGCGTGTCCCATGTGCAGCGTGCCAGTGACGTTGGGCGGCGGCAGCTGGATGGCGAAATCGGGCCGGTCCGGGTCGAGGGTGGGCCTGGCGATGCCCCGTTTTTCCCACTCGGGGCCCCATTTGGCCTCGATGGCGGCGGGTTCGAAGCTCTTGGCTAGGGACTGGTCTTGGGCGGTCATGCTTGGGATGTCGATCGATGCGTGAAGGCCGGCGAGCCGGTGCGGCTCTCGCGGTCTGGTGCGCGCCTGCAGGGCGCGGCCAAAGGGAGACAAGCCCTAAATTATAGGGGAGCCCGCTCGGTGACGCCCAAAATGCCCTTGCGGGGCGCGCCTGCCCGCCGCGCGCCGCCTCCACATCCACCGCAGGACAAACCGCAGTATCGCCGCTCCGTGGACGCCGATGCGTTCGCTAGAGCACGGTCGCGGCAGGCCGCCGGGCCTATCGTCTGCGTTGGGGGCTCGGGCAGGGGACGCCGCATGGCGGTCCGGGCGGGTTGCCGGGGCGCGGGCGGGCCCCCGGCGTGCAGTCGGCCGACGGCCGGGTCATGGACATGAACCAGAACGAGAACGAACACAATCAGGGCGGCGCCCCAGGCCACAGCCTGGCGCCGCTGCTGCTGCGCCTGCGCCGGGCCCCGGTGCGGGCGCGCGGCCGGGTCACCTTCGAACGGATCCTCGATACCACCGCGTTGCTGCTCGACGAGGTCGGGGTCGAGCGGATCACCACCAACCTGATCGCCAGCCGCGCGGGGATCAATATCGCCACGCTGTACAAGTACTTTCCCAACAAGCTGTCGGTCATCAATGCGCTGTTCGAGCACCAGATGCGCCAGCGCGCGGCCGATTCGCTGGCGGTGCTGCCCTCGGCCGGGGCGGTGGAGGACTGGCGCGCGGTGGTCGACGCGGTGTTCGACCAGGTCCGCACCGCGCGCAGCCGCCAGCCGGGCAGCATCGCGCTGCGCCGGGCGATGCAGTCGTCGCCGGAGCTGCGCCGCATCCACGATGCCACCAGCCGCGAGGTCGCCGAACTGCTGGCGCGCTGGCTGATGCAGCACCAGCAGGTGGCCGAGGACGATGCCCGCCTGACCGCGCGCTGCGCGATCGAGGTGCTGACCGCGCTGATGGACCTGGCCGAGGGCGAGCACGAGGCGGTGCGCGAGCGCATCCACGCCGAGGCCCGGCGCCTGCTGAAGGCCTGCCTGGCGCCGTGCTTCGAGCCGCAGCGGCTGGACGACGCGGCGCTGCCGTAGCGCGGGAGGCCGGACGAGGCCGAGGTGAGGCGGAGGCCGAGGTGAGGCTGAGGCTGAGGGAGGCTGAGGGAGGCTGAGGGAGGCTGAGGGAGGCTGAGGGAGGCTGAGGGAGGCTGAGGCAGGCCCCCGGCTGAGCCGGCCGGCGAGGCCGTGGAAAGGCGCGCCGTTATAATGGCCCGATTCCTCAAGGCCCCTCCCGATGTCCGACCTGCTTGCCAATCTGAACGCCGAACAACTTGCCGCCGTCACGCTGCCGGACGAACCGGCGCTGATCCTGGCGGGCGCGGGCAGCGGCAAGACGCGGGTGCTGACCACGCGCATCGCGTGGCTGATCCAGAACGGCCGCGTGTCGCCGGCCGGCATCCTGGCGGTGACCTTCACCAACAAGGCCGCCAAGGAGATGCAGACGCGGCTGTCGTCGATGCTGCCGATCAATACCCGCGGCATGTGGATCGGCACCTTCCACGGCCTGTGCAACCGCATGCTGCGCGCGCATTTCCGCGATGCCGGGCTGCCGCAGACCTTCTCGATCCTCGACAGCCAGGACCAGCTGTCGGCGCTCAAGCGCCTGCTGAAGTCGCTGAACGTCGACGACGAGAAATATCCGGCGAAGAACCTGCAGTACTTCATCAACAGCGCGAAGGAGCAGGGCCTGCGCGCGGCCGACGTCGAGGCCAACGACGACTTCAACCGCCGCTTCGTCGACCTGTATGCCGCCTACGACGAGCAGTGCCAGCGCGAGGGCGTGGTCGATTTCGCCGAGCTGCTGCTGCGCTGCTACGAGCTGCTGCGCTACAACGACGCGATCCGCCAGCACTATCAGCACCGCTTCCGCCATGTGCTGGTCGACGAGTTCCAGGACACCAACGTGCTGCAGTACCAGTGGCTGAAGCTGCTGGCGGGCTTCGGCACCGGCAATGCCGCGGCGGTGTTCGCGGTCGGCGACGACGACCAGAGCATCTACGCGTTCCGGGGCGCCAATGTCGGCAACATGCGCGATTTCGAGCACGAATTCCGCGTGCGCCATCTGATCAAGCTGGAGCAGAACTATCGCTCGCACGGCCATATCCTCGACTCGGCCAATCACCTGATCGCCCACAACGCGCGCCGGCTCGGCAAGAACCTGCGCACCGACGCGGGCCACGGCGAGCCGGTGCGGGTCTACCAGGCCGGCACCGACGGGCAGGAGGCCGGGTGGATCGTCGAGGAGATCCGCGACCAGATCGCCCAGGGCACCAGCCGCGCGGAGATCGCGATCCTGTATCGCAGCAACGCGCAGTCGCGCGTGATCGAGCACGCGCTGTTCTCGTCCGGCATTCCGTACCGCGTCTACGGCGGCCTGCGCTTCTTCGAGCGGGCCGAGGTCAAGCACGCGCTGGCCTATCTGCAGCTGCTGGAAAATCCGCGCAACGACGCCGCCTTCGCCCGCGTGGTCAACTTCCCTACGCGCGGCATCGGCGCGCGTTCGATCGAGTCGCTGCAGGACGCCGCGCGGCAGTACAACTGCGCGCTGTCCGAGGCGGTGGCCTATGTCGCCGGCGCGGCCGGCGGCAAGCTGGCGTCGTTCGTGCGGCTGATCGACCAGATGCGCTTCGAGACCCGGCAGATGACGCTGCCGGAGACGGTCGAATACGTGATCAATACCAGCGGGCTGATCACGCATTACCAGGCCGAGAAGGAAGGCCAGGACCGCATCGAGAACCTGCGCGAACTGGTGACCGCGGCGCAGGCCTTCGTGGTGGAAGAGGGCTACGGCCTCGACGCGCCGGCCAACGCGATTCCGGTGAGCCGCCGGCAGAGCCTGGATCGGCCGCTGCCGGCCCTGGCCGAGGGCGACCAGGCGCAGCAGGTGCTGGACCCGGAAGCGTTGCCCGAGGTGATGACGCCGCTGGTCGCCTTCCTGACCCATGCCTCGCTGGAGGCCGGCGACAACCAGGCCCAGGCCGGGCAGGACGCGGTGCAGATGATGACGGTGCACGCGGCCAAGGGCCTCGAATTCAATGTGGTGTTCATCAGCGGGCTGGAGGAAGGGCTGTTCCCGCACGAGAACAGCATGCTCGACGCCGACGGGCTCGAGGAAGAGCGCCGGCTGATGTATGTGGCGATCACGCGGGCGCGCGAGCGGCTGTACCTGTCGTTCGCGCAGAGCCGCGTGCTGCATGGCCAGGTGCGCTACCACATCCGCTCCCGCTTCTTCGACGAGCTGCCCGAGGGCGCGCTGAAGTGGCTGACCCCGCCGGCGCAGAACTACGGCGCGCAGCGGCGCCAGTCATCGGAAAGCGCGTGGGGCCGCGACTGGTACAAGCGGGCCGAGGACGTGCCCTATACCGGCAGCCGCGCGACCGGCGGCATGGACACCGGCAACGGCTACGCCGACCACAAGCGGCAGGCCGAATCCGGCTGGCGCATCGGCCAGCAGGTCTTCCACAACAAGTTCGGCGAGGGCGTGATCAAGGCGCTCGAAGGCGAGGGCGCGGATGCCCGCGCCAATATCGAGTTCAAGCGCCACGGCGCCAAGTGGCTGGCGCTGTCGGTGGCGAAGCTGGACGCGATCGATTGAGCCTGGTGGGTGGTGTCAGGCTGCCGCGCTGTCCCCATTCGGCGGCGCGATGTTGAAGCAGCCGCGATAGGTCGCGTAGAACGAGCAGTACAGGATCGCCAGCATCAGCAGCGAATACGGCGTCACCAGGAAGGACAGCACGCCTTCGGCGCCGAAGGCGCTGAAGATCGCCTCCAGGAAGAAGGGCACCGCCACCAGCAGCAGCACGAACAGCATCGCATAGGTGAAGAAGGCCCCGCGGTTGCGCCAGCACGCGGTCCAGCTGAAGAACAGCGCCTTGACCGGCGGCACGTTGTGCCAGGCGGCCAGCAGCGGCGCGAACCAGAACAGCATCGCGATCGGCGTGTACAGCGCCGCCCCTACCAGCAGCGCGTAATACAGCTGGCGGATCGCCTCCGGGGTCGGCGGCTCTTCCTTGAGCAGCACCGGCAGCAGCGCGCGCATGTCGACCAGCGTGCCGGCGATCAGGCTGAGCAGGAACACAAGTCCCGCATAGATGGCGCCCAGGATCAGCAGATGGCGCGCGGCCACCTTGCCGTTGCTGCGATATCCCGCCAGCAGCACGGTGGGCATCACCTTGCGGTTCTGGATCACCTCGCGGCACGCGGTCATGATGCCGACCGACAGGCCCGGCGTCACCACCAGCAGCGCAACGATGCCGATCAGCGGAATGAAGATGGCGATCTGCGCGGCGATCAGATAGATGAACAGCAGCATCAGGAAGGTCAGCGGGTTCTTGCGGAACAGCCACAGACCCTGGCGGAACCAGACGTAGCCTTCCTTGGCGGGGACTTCCAGTAGTTGCATGACGAATCGGGTCCGAATCAGGTGCGGCGATCAGGGGCTGCCATCGGCGGCGCCCATCAGGTCCAGGGGAGCGCGGTGGCGGCGATGCGCCGGCGCAGGATGCGTTCGAAGTGAGTCGGGTCGTGCGGCTCGAGCATGTCGGCCTCGCGCGGCAGATGGTAGTCCCACAGCCGCGAGACCCAGAAGCGCAGCGCGCCGGCCCGCAGCATGTGCTGCCAGTGCGCGGCCTCGATCGCGTCCAGGGGTCTGACCGCATGATAAGCCCGCAGCAGCGCGGTCGCGCGCGGGGCGTCCAGCTCGCCGCTGGCCAGGTCGATGCACCAGTCGTTGACGGTCACGGCCAGATCGAACAGCCACTTGTCGTCGCCGGCGAAGTAGAAATCGAAGAAGCCGCCCAGCCGCGACTGGCCGTTGCCGGCGTCCTCGAACAGCACGTTGTCGCGGAACAGGTCGCAATGGCAGGGGCCGCCCGGCAGTGCGGCATAGGCTGCGCCGCCAAAGAACGCGCTCTGGAACGCGAGCTCGTCCTGCAGCAGCGCGCGCTGGCTGTCGTCGAGGAAGGGCAGGATCTGCCCTTCCGTCTCGCGCCACCACGCCAGGCTGCGCAGGTTCGGCTGCTGGCGCGGATAGCCGCGGCCGGCCAGGTGCATGCGCGCCAGCATGTCGCCGACCTCGGCGCATTGCTGCGCGTTCGGTGCCAGCTGCGAGCTGCCCGGCAGCCGCGTGACGATGGTGGCGGGCTTGCCCTTGAGCGTGCGCAGGATCTCGCCGTCCTTGCCCGGCATCGGCGCGGGCACGCGGATGCCGCGTTCGGCCAGATGCGCCATCAGATGCAGGTAGTACGGCAACTGGTCGAAGCGCAGCCGCTCGAAGATGGTCAGCACGTAGTCGCGCGTCTGGCCGTCCCGCTCCATCGTCACGAAGAAATTGCTGTTCTCGATGCCCGAGGGAATGCCGCGCAGCGCGCGCAGCGTACCGAGGTCGTAGTCGAGCAGCCATTGCGCGATCTCGTCGTGCGAGACCGTGGTGAATACAGCCATACTGTCTTGTCTGGTTGGAACCGGATGTAAAGCCGGATGGCGCCGGCGGGCAAGGCCCGCGGCATGCCGTGGCGCCGCGGACAGCGGCGTCCGGCGCGGCCCGGAAGCGAACCCCCGGGCCGGGAGCGGTGAAACGTCGGATGGCGCGCGCGGACGGGTCGGCCCCGTCCGCGGCAGGCTCAGAACTGCAGCACGCGCACCGAAGGCACGCGATTGACTTCCCGTTCGCGGATGCGCGGCGAGCTGTCCTCGGGACGGCTCATCTGGTATTGCGTGCCCGCGCCGGACTTCACTTCGATATCGACCTGCTGGCCGCGGCGGTCGCGGTATTCGCGCACCTGCGTGCCATCGGCCTCGTTCAGCTGGAAGCTCGGCTCGCGCGGATGATTGAGCTGGGTCTTCGCCGACGGGGCGATGGGCTGGTTGTTGATCTCGTTCAGTTCCTGCTGGGACAGCGCGCCGTTGTCGTCGGCGGCCTGCTGTGCGGACTGCTGGGCCAGCGCGGCCGGCGCGGCGATCAGCGCGAGTACCGTCGCGGCCAGCGTCAGGCCGCGTCGCGCAACCCCCGGCAGGGGCTCCGGCTCGTCCGCGCTGGCGGCCGGAAAGGAAAGGGAGGTCATCTCGGGCTCCTGTGCGATGCGCGCGGGGTGCCGGCGCATCCGAATGGGCGCCGCGCGCGGCAGGGCCGGGCGCGACTCGGGCATCAGGCTTGCATTCTAGCAATTCCTGCCGCCCGCGGGCCCGTGGCGAGGCGGTTCGGGCACTCGGGCACCGCCCGCCCACGCCACTCACAGATAGAACATCTCTTCCTTCGGCGGGATCGGGTTTTCGCCGCCGCGGCGCTCGTAGTAGTCGTAGACCGCCTCCAGCACCTCGTGCGGCTCGTCGACGATCTGCATCAGATCGAGGTCGTGCTCGGCGATCAGGCCCATCGGCAGCAGCGTGAAGCGGAACCAGTCGAGCAGGCCCTTCCAGAAGCGGCTGCCCACCATCACCACCGGTACCGCGCGCGACTTGCCGGTCTGCACCAGCGTCAGCACCTCGGCCAGTTCGTCGAGCGTGCCGAAGCCGCCCGGCATCACGATGAAGGCGTCCGAGTTCTTGACGAAGGTCACCTTGCGCGTGAAGAAATGGCGGAAGCGCATGGCGATGTCCTGGTACGGATTGCCCTGCTGTTCGTGCGGCAGTTCGATATTGAGGCCGACGCTCGCGGACTTGCCTGCGTGCGCGCCCTTGTTGGCCGCTTCCATGATGCCGGGGCCGCCGCCGGAGATCACGGCGAAGCCCGCGTCGGAGAACAGCCGCGCGATGTCGATGGTTTGCTGGTAGTACGGCGAATCCTCGCGCAGGCGCGCGCTGCCGTAGATCGAGACGGCCGGCCGGACCTCGGACAGGTACTCGGTCGCCTCGATGAACTCTGCCATAATCGTGAACATTTGCCACGAGGCGCGCGCCTTCTTTGCAGTCGCGCGATCTTCGTCGGCCAGCGCACGCAGGCTGGGAATCATCTTGCGCGGGTTGGTCCGCGCCGCCTTGGCGGACGCCGGCGCTTCGGCGGGCGAGGCGGTATCGCCCGGGCCATCGTCGGCGGGGCCGACGGTGACGTTCACATCCATATCCGCAGCCGTGGTGATCTTGCCTTCGTTGGCACGGACCGCCGCGGTCACGGGGTTGCTGCGGCTGCCGGCCACGCCGTTGGCGTGGTCGGGGGCGGTGGGTTCACCGCTTGCCGCGGCACCAGTCAATTTCGAGTCCATGGGAATGTCGGATAGTCCTAAAACACTGCTGCTCGTCGATGGGTCGAGCTATCTATATCGCGCGTATCACGCGCTGCCGGATCTGCGCAACGGCGAAGGCCTGCCCACAGGGGCCATCTACGGCATGATCAACATGCTGCGCAAGCTGCGCAACGATTACCCGGCAGAGTATAGCGCCTGCGTGTTTGACGCCAAGGGCAAGACCTTCCGCGATGCGCTGTACCCCGCATACAAGGAACACCGCCCGTCGATGCCCGAGGATCTCGCGCGGCAGATCGAGCCGATCCATGAGGCGGTGCGCGCGCTGGGCTGGCCGATCGTCGTCGTCGATGGCGTCGAGGCCGACGACGTGATCGGCTCGCTGGCCTGCCAGGCTACCGCGGAGGGCATCCGCACCGTGGTGTCGACCGGCGACAAGGACCTGGCGCAGCTGGTGAACGACAGCGTCACGCTGGTCAATACGATGAGCGGCGAGGTCCTCGATCCGCCGGGCGTGGTGGCCAAGTTCGGCGTGCCGCCGGAACGCATCGTCGACTATCTGTCGCTGATCGGCGATGCGGTCGACAACGTGCCGGGCGTGCCCAAGGTCGGTCCGAAGACCGCGGTCAAATGGCTGACCGAATACGGCACGCTCGACGGCATCATGGCCAACGCGGACAAGATCAAGGGCGTGGTCGGCGAGAACCTGCGCAACACGCTCGACTGGCTGCCGCGCGCGCGCGAGCTGGTGACGGTGAAGATCGATTGCGATCTGTCCGGACCGATCCCCGACTTCCACGCGCTGCGCGACATGGGCGAGGACAAGGAGAAGCTGGTCGCGTTCTTCTCGCGCTACGGCTTCAAGACCTGGCTGCGCGAGCTGACCGGCGAACGCCTGCCCGATGCGCGCGCGCAGGCCGCTGCCGCCGCGGCGTCGCGCGGTCCGCAGGCGAGCCTGTTCGACGGTCCGGCCGCCACCGATGAGCCCGTGGCGGAGACCCCGCCGGCCGAGATCCGCTACGAGACCGTGGTCACAGAGTCCGCGCTCGAGGAATGGGCGCGCCGCATCGAACGCGCCGAGCTGACCTGCATCGATACCGAGACCACATCGATCGATCCGATGCAGGCGCAACTGGTCGGCATCTCGCTGTCGGTCGAGCCCGGCATCGCCTGCTATATCCCGGTCGCGCACCAGGGCCCCGACGTGGCCGGCATGGAAGGCCGCGGCCAGCTGCCGCGCGACTTCGTGCTGGCGCGGCTGCGTGCGTGGCTGGAGGACCCGGACCGGCACAAGGTCGGCCAGCATCTGAAATACGACGTCCATGTGTTCGCCAACCACGGCATCGCGCTGCGCGGCATTCGCCATGACACCATGCTGCAGAGCTACGTGCTGGCCTCGCACCGCAATCACGGCATGGACAGCCTCGCCGAACGGCTGCTGAACCTGAAGACGCTGACCTACGAGGAGGTCTGCGGCAAGGGCGTCAACCAGCTGTGCTTCGACCAGATCGACCTGGCGCGCGCGACCGAATACGCGGCCGAGGACGCCGACGTGACGCTGCGCCTGCATCGCAAGATGTATCCGCAGCTCGAGGCGGCCGAGGGCCTGCGCTACGTCTACGAGCGCATCGAGATGCCGGTGTCGGTGGTGCTGCAGAAGATCGAGCGCAACGGCGTGCTGATCGATGCGCCGCGCCTGGCCGCGCAAAGCGCCGAATTGGGTCAGCGCATGATGGAACTGGAGCAGCGCGCCTACGAGGCCGCCGGCCAGCCGTTCAACCTGGGCTCGCCCAAGCAGATCGGCGAGATCCTGTTCGGGCGCATGCAGCTGCCGGTCGTCAAGAAGACCAGCAGCGGCGCGCCGTCGACCGACGAAGAGGTGCTGCAGAAGCTGGCCGAGGACTATCCGCTGCCGCGGCTGCTGCTCGACTATCGCGCGCTGTCCAAGCTGAAGTCGACCTACACGGACAAGCTGCCGCGCATGGTCAATCCCGCCACCGGACGCGTGCATACCAGCTACGGCCAGGCCACCGCGGTGACCGGCCGGCTGGCGTCGACCGAGCCGAACCTGCAGAACATCCCGGTGCGGACCGAGGAGGGCCGCCGCATTCGCGAGGCCTTCATCGCGTCGCCGGGCCATGCGATCGTGTCGGCGGACTATTCGCAGATCGAGCTGCGCATCATGGCCCATATCTCGGGCGACGAGAACCTGCTCGGCGCCTTTGCGCGCGGCGACGACATCCACCGCGCGACCGCGGCCGAGATCTTCGGCGTGGCGGCGGATGCGGTCAGCAGCGAGCAGCGCCGCTATGCCAAGGTCATCAACTTCGGCCTGATCTACGGCATGAGCGCGTTTGGCCTGGCCAGCAACCTCGGCATCGAGCGCGACGCGGCCAAGCACTATATCGACCGCTATTTCATGCGCTATCCCGGCGTGGCGCGCTACATGGAAGAGACGCGCCAGACCGCGCGGGAGCAGGGCTATGTCGAGACCGTGTTCGGCCGCCGGCTGTGGCTGCCGGACATCAACGGCGGCAACGGCCCGCGCCGCCAGGCCGCCGAGCGCGCCGCGATCAATGCGCCGATGCAGGGCACCGCGGCCGACCTGATCAAGCTGTCGATGATCGCGGTGCAGGACTGGATCGAGCGCGAGTCGCTCGGCACGCGGCAGATCATGCAGGTGCACGACGAACTGGTGCTGGAGGTGCCGACCGCCGAACTGGAACTGGTGCGCACGCGCCTGCCGGAACTGATGTGCGGCGTGGCGGCGCTGCGGGTGCCGCTGGTCGCCGAAACCGGGGTCGGTGCGAATTGGGAAGAAGCGCACTGAGGTGTTCGCCCGGTGCCGTCTTGCCAAGTTTGCTGCATTGCAGCAAACTGGTGCCGACAGAACTGACAGAACTGACAGCAGCAGGCAGCAGTCGCCGCCGGCATGCCGGCGGTCCGACCATTCAGAACGGGTAGAACAATGCAAACAAGTGCGCATCGGATTGTCGTAGTCGGCGGTGGAGCAGGTGGCCTGGAACTGGTGACGCGTCTCGGCGACAAGCTGGGCAAGCGCGGCGCCGCGCATATCACGCTGGTCGACCGTTCGCCCACGCATATCTGGAAGCCGCTGCTGCACGAGGTCGCCGCGGGCAGCATGGACCAGAACACCCATCAGCTCGAATATGCGGCGCAGGCGCTCTGGCACCATTTCGAGTTCCAGCAGGGCGAGCTGACCGGCCTCGACCGCACGCGCAAGACGATCTCGGTCGCGGCCTGTGTCGACCAGGACGGGCTGGAACTGCTGCCCGCGCGCGACATTCCCTATGACACGCTGGTGCTGGCGATCGGCTCGGTCACGCATTTCTTCGGCACGCCCGGCGCGGCCGAACATGCGATCGCGCTCGATACCGTCGAGCAGGCCGAACGCTTCCGCCGCCGGCTGATCTCGGCCTGTGTCCGCGCGCAGAACGGGCTCAGCCGAAACGACGACGATGGCGACGGCCGGCCGGACGTCGATGTCGTGATCGTCGGCGCCGGCGCGACCGGCGTCGAGCTGTCGGCCGAGCTGCGCAATACCGCGCAGGTGCTCAATGCCTACGGGCTGCACCGCCTGGACCCCCGCCGCGATATCCATATCACGCTGATCGAAGGCGGCCCGCGCATCCTGCCGGCGCTGTCCGAGCGCGTGTCGAGCGAAACCGCCGAACTGCTGCGCAAGCTGGACGTGCGGATGCTGGTCGGCGAGCGCGTTACCGAGATCGCGCCCGATGCGGTGCTGACCGCCAGCGGCAAACGGATTCCCGCCGAACTGACGGTGTGGGCGGCGGGCATTACCGCACCGCCGGTGCTGAAGACGCTCGGCCTGACGTTGAGCCGGCAGGGCCAGATCGTGGTCAGGCAGACGCTGCAGAGCGAAGACGACCCGGACATCTTCGCGTTCGGCGATTGCGCCAGCTGCGCGTGGCCGGCCAAGCAGACCACGGTGCCGCCGCGCGCGCAGGCCGCGCACCAGCAGGCCAGCTTTCTGTACGACGCGTTGCGGGCGCGGCTGGAGGGCCGGCCGCTGCCGGAATTCCAGTTCAAGGATCTCGGCTCGCTGGTGTCGCTGGGCCGTTTCACCGCGGTCGGCAACCTGATGGGTGGGTTGATCGGCGGCTCGATGTTCATCGAGGGGCTGATGGCCCGGCTGATGTACTCGTCGCTGTACCGGATGCACGTGATGGCGCTGCACGGCGCGGTGCGGATGGCGCTCGATACGGTCGCGCACTGGCTGCGCAGCAAGACCAATCCGCGGGTGAAGCTGCACTGAGCGGTGGCCGCCCCGGGCGGGGCGGGCGCGGCAAGGGCCGGGCTCCGAGGGGCGCCGCAAAGGCACGTCAGGGGCTCGGAGGGGGCTCGGCGGAGGCTCGGCAGGGGCTCGGCAGGGGTTTTGCAGTGGCTCCGCACGGTCTTGGTAGGGACTCGGTAGAAGCTCGACATGCGCTCGGCAAGGGCGCGGGCACTGCGCGCGCCGCCCGCCGGCCTGCAGCGTGCGCTGGACACCATGTTTGCTTAGAATCGCCTTCCTGATGCCCCGGCTCGTCTGCTGGCGCAGCGTCCCCCGTTCGCCAACATCAGGAGACCCGCATGCTCAAGCCCGAAGTGGAAAGCCTCGTACCCGGCCAGACGTTCGACCGGCGCAGCTTCGTCAAGACCGCCATCGGCTCGGCCTTCGCCGCCGCAGCGTTGCCGGTCACCGCGCAAGCGATCAAGACCGACTTCGAAGGGCTGACGGCCGGCGAGGTCACCATCCCATCCGGCGACTTCAAGATGCCGATCTACCGCGCGATGCCGCAGGGCAAGCGCGACCTGCCGGTGGTGCTGGTGATCAGCGAGATCTTCGGCGTGCACGAATACATCGCCGATACTTGCCGACGCTTCGCCAAGCAGGGCTATCTGGCGATCGCGCCCGAGCTGTTTGCGCGCCAGGGCGATCCGACCAGCTTCGGCACGATCCAGGAACTGCAGCGCGAGATCATCGCCAAGACGCCGGACAACGAGGTGCTGGGCGACCTCGATGCGGCGGTGGCGTGGGCCGGCGCCAACGGCGGCAATCTCGGCAAGGTCGGCATCACCGGCTTCTGCTGGGGCGGCCGCGTGGTCTGGCTGTACGCCGCGCACAGCAGGCAGCTGAAGGCCGGCGTCGCGTGGTACGGCCGGCTGAACGGCGACACCACGCCGCTGCAGCCCCGCCATCCGATCGATCTCGCCGCGCAGCTGAAGGCGCCGGTGCTTGGGCTGTACGGCGGCAAGGACACCGGCATCCCGCTGGAGGCGGTCGACCGGATGAAGGCCGCGCTGGCGGCGGCCAACAACCCGGGGGCCAAGGCCTCCAAGTTCATCGTCTACCCCGAGTCCGGCCACGCCTTCCATGCCGACTACCGGCCGAGCTACCGCGAGGCGGACGCGAAGGACGGCTGGGAGAAGTGCCTGGCGTGGTTCAAGGAGCATGGGGTGGCGTAGCTCTACCAAAAGAACCACGATACCGGGAGCCAACCGCCGTCCAAGTATCCCTATAATGGGTACGATCGTACCTAAATTGGGGATATGTGTGGGACTAGCTGACTTCATGTTCTCGCCGGGGGTTCAACGCGTGTTGGCGAGAGTCTACGGGGAGCCGACGCGGACGTTCACGTTGAGTGAACTGATCGAGCATGTCGGTGGAGGGCGTGGCAACGGTCAGCGCCACGTCCAACGGCTCATTGATGCGGGCGTCTTGTCGGAGGAGCCGCGACGCGGCAACCAACGCGTCATCCGGGCCAATACCGCGTTTGCCCTTTATCCCGAACTACAGAGCATTTGCAGCAAGTCGTTTGGCTTGGTAGAGCCGATACGAAATGCGCTGCGGCCGTTTGCAGCCGAAATCGCCGAGGCCTTTCTGTTTGGATCGGTTGCACGCGAGGAGGACAGCCATCGCAGCGATATCGACCTGATGGTGATAGGGACAGCGCCGATGATGGCGTTAATGGACGCAATGCTGAAGGTCGGAGTTGAACTTGGTCGCCCCGTACATCTGAATGCGTACTCTCCTGCCGAATGGGCGGATCTCGTGAGCAGCGACCCCCTCGTTGCCCGTATTGCCGCCGGATCGATCGTGAGGGTGCTACCTGATGTCCCGGCCACATGAGTATGAAAATCTGATTCGTCTTAACTGCTTTACGGAGCAACCTCGAACGCCAGGCGCACTGGAGGCCTATTTACGTAACGCGCGCGCCTATTTGGCTGCCGGGCGGCAACTGGATGCTGACGAAGCGCCAATGCCCGTCTTTTCCATTGCTACGAAGGGTTTTTCCAGGTGGTTCAGGCAGTGTTGGAGTTCCACGAGGTACGGATTCGCGATGCCGGTCGCAATATGGCGATTCAGAGGGTCTGTGCGGATCTCGGAATGAGCAATGCTGAATTCGCTTTTGTGGTCAATGCCCATATGCGGCGCAACGGCACGAGCTACACGTCTCCCTTTCCCCCAATTTCCGCCGGTCAGGCCACGAGCCTCCTTTCGATACTCGAAAAGTATCTGGGACAGGCTCATCGCTTGACCGGCGCATCCTGGGCGGAAGAGTAGCGAAGACGCAAAGGGCCGGCACGCGTCAAGCCCATTGCAAAACCGCCCCCGACCTCCGTACAATGCGGGCTTTGCGCCTCTTGCAACAGTGTTGCGTTTATACGGATCGACGCGGCCAGGCCGCGCGGCCCGCGACACGGGCAGGGGGCGAACCCTCCGGGAGCCCATCATCTTTTCCACGCTCGTCTTGATCCTGCTGGCCACCACGATTTCCGGCGTGGGCAGCATTCTCGGTGCCGCCCTGCTGTCTCTGACCGCGGCATCGCGCGCGGTGGAGCGCATGGTCAGTTTTTCGGTCGGCGTGCTGCTGGCCACCGCCTTGCTGCATTCGCTGCCGGAGGCGTTCGCCTCGGGCGCCGACCCGCGCGCGCTGTTCGGCACGCTGCTGGCCGGCCTGCTGGGCTTCTTCCTGCTGGAAAAGATCTCGCTGCTGCGCCATTCGCACCATCACGAGGGCGACGGTCATCATCACCATCACGGGCATGACCGCGAAGAGGCGGGCCGCAGCGGCCTGACCATCCTGGTCGGCGACACCTTCCACAATTTCGCGGACGGCATCGTGATCGCCGCGGCCTTCCTGGCCGACCCGAAGATCGGCATCGTCACCGCGCTGGCGATCGCCGCGCACGAGATCCCGCAGGAAGTGGGCGACTTCATCGTGCTGCTCAATGCCGGGTTTTCGAAGGCGCGCGCGTTTGCCTTCAATCTGCTGTCGAGCCTGGCCGCGGTGGTCGGCGGGTTGGTGGGGTACTTCCTGCTCGACGAGATGAGCAGCTGGGTGCCGTATGTGCTGGTGATCGCCGCCAGCAGCTTCCTCTATATCGCGGTCAGCGATCTGATGCCGCAGATGCAGCGCAAGCCGCGCTGGCGCGAATCGATCGTGCAGGTGGTGCTGGTGGCGGCCGGCATCGCGGCGATCGTCTGGGTGACCGACGGGGTCCACGATCACCACGGCCACGGCGAGGCCGGCCATGGCGCAGCCGGCCATGCGCACGCGCACACCGACCATTGAGTTCGTCCAGCCCCCGCTCTCCCCGGGCGGCTGGCTGGACTAGCGCCGGACCGGCGCCCGCTACCGCGCCCCGAGGGCGGTTGAGTCGACTGGCGGCGGCTACCGCTCTCCGAGGGCCGTTGACTCGACTGGCGCCGGCTACCGCTCCCCGAGGGCGGTTGACTTGACTGGCGCCGGCTACCGCTCGCCGAGGGCGATCGACTCGACTGGCGCCGGCTACCGCTCCCCGAGGGCGGTTGACTCGACTGACGCCGGCTTGCCAGTCCCGAGGGCGGCTGGCTTGACCGACGCCGGCCTACCGGTCCCCGGTCGCGACCGGCCGCGCCGGATCGGCGCACCACTCGCTCCACGAACCGGGGTAGAGCGCCGCGCCCTGCAGTCCCGCCACTTCCAGCGCCAGCAGATTGTGGCAGGCGGTGACACCGGAGCCGCACTGCATCACCGCGCGCTCCGCTGGCGTCGCGCCCAGCACGCCGCCGAATTCGCCGCGCAGCGCCTCGGCGGGCTTGAAGCGGCCGTCGGGCTGCAGATTGTCCTTGAAGCAGCGGTTGACCGCGCCGGGAATATGGCCGCCGACCGGGTCCAGCGTCTCGTTCTCGCCGCGGAAGCGATCGGGCGCGCGGGCATCGACCACCAGCCGCGTCGGCGACTGCAGATTGGCCATCAGGGTATCGGCGTCGACCGTGCCGACCAGCGAAGGGCGGCGGGTCAGGTTGCCGCCTGCCAATGCCTCCGGCTCCGGCGTGGTGCCGCTCTCCAGCGGCAGGCCGGCGGCGACCCAGGCCTGCTTGCCGCCGTCGAGCACGGCCACCGCCTGATGGCCGATCCAGCGCAGCAGCCACCAGGCCCGCGCGGCGTACATGCCGCCCTGGGCGTCGTAGACCACCACCTGGGTGTCGTCGTTGACGCCGAGCGCGCGCAGGCGCGCCGTCAGCGCATCGGCATCGGGCAGAGGATGGCGGCCGTTGCTGCCGGTCTTCTCGCCCGACAGCTCGTTGTCCAGATGCAGGTAGAAGGCGCCGGGCAGATGGCTCTGGTGGTAGGCCTCGCGGCCGGCGGCGGGATCGGTCAGGTCGAAGGAGCAATCGATCAGCACGCTGTGCCGGCCCGGATCCTGGCGCAGCGCATGCAGGTCGGCGCAGGAGATCAGCGTGGTCCAAACGGCTTGGGGCATCGTAAAACCTGTCTAGTGGCGACGGATCGTCGAGGAATTCCGATGATCGCCGAAAGTGGCGTCTGCCGCTATCGGGCCGAGGCTGACGCGGAGCGGGCCAGCCTGCGCGCGCGCCATGCCGGCTTGCGCGGGGCGTTCTCCCGCTTGCGGGAGAGGGCCGGGGAGAGGGGGGGCGGCGTTCGCCGTCCCGGAACGACCGCGACTTCCCCAAGGGGAGTGCCACGCCGAGGGGCCTACACCTCGGGATGCACCTCCGCCTCGGCCGACTTGACCGGCGTCGCCGCCGTCGGCTGGCTGGTGCTCTCGCGCGCGCGGGTCAGCGTGGTAGCGATGCCGCTGGCGATGATCAGGCCCATGCCGAGCCACGACAGCCAGTTCAGCGCGTCGTCCCAGATCATCATGCCCCACAGGCTGGAGAACACGATGCCGGCGTACTGCAGGTTGGCAGTCAGCAGCGTGTTGCCGCGCTTGTAGGCCCGCGTCATCGCGGTCTGGCCCAGGGTGGCCAGGATGCCGATGCCCAGCAGCAGGCCGGCGCCGTGCCAGGTGTGGCTGCTGACGCCCGAGAACATCATCCAGACCACCCCCGCCAGCGTGCCGACCAGCGAGAAATAGAACACGATGCGGCCTTCGGGCTCGCCCAGCTGGCCGAGCTGCCGCACCTCGACATAGGCCAGCGCCGTGAACATGCCCGAGATCAGCCCGACCAGGCCGCCGGTCAGCTGGTCCTTGCCGACCGAAGGCTGCAGCAGGCAGATCACGCCGGCGAACGACATCACGATCGCGCCGATCAGCTTGCGGTCCGCGCCGCCAGCGGTGCCGGCCAGCGCCGCGCCGGCGCCGACGATCAGCGCGATCCAGACCGGCGACATGTAGTTCAGCGTCATCGCGGTGGCCAGCGGCAGCAGGCTGATCGAGGTGAACCACAGCATCAGCGCGGTCACGCCGAACAGGCTGCGCTTGATATGCGTGGTCATATGCGGGGTGCGCACCGAGATGCCGCTGGAGGCGAGGATCGCCCAGATGATCAGCATGCTGATCATGCTGCGGTAGAACACGATCTCGCCGGTGGTGTACATCTCGGAAGCCAGCTTGACGCCCACCCCCATCAACGAGAACGAGAAGGCGGCGAACAGCATCCAGAGCGATTGCATGGCGAGGAAAGGCGAGGACAGCGGGGAATGTCGGGAACCGCGGCGCGGCGCCAATCGGCGCGGCAGCGTGCCGGGCGGCAAGTGAGGTGACAGCCGCTTGGGCGAGCCGATTGTAGCAGTGCTGATGCAATGCACCAAAGCGCATGCGCGGTCATCGCCCAGGAGTGTGCGAAGCGGCGTGCCGGGCGGCGCACCAGGGGGCGTGCGAGGCGGCGGTGGAGGCGGCGGTTGAGGCGATGTGTGGCGTGCGAGGCAGTGTACGACGCAGCGACGCCCGCGTCCGCGCCAATGAAAACGGACCGCCGTGGCGGTCCGTCTCAGGCAGGGCAGGGGCCGGCGCTCAGGCCGCCGGTCCCATCGCGCGCCGATACCACTCGTGGAAGTGCTGCATGCCGTCTTCCATCGGCGACTGGTACGGGCCGACCTCGTTGTCGCCCCGCTTCATCAGCGCCAGCCGGCCGGCATCCATGCGCTCGGCGATCTCGTCGTCCTCGACGCAGGTCTCCATATAGGCGGCCCGCTCGGCCTCGACGAACTCGCGCTCGAACAGCACGATTTCCTCGGGGTAGTAGAACTCGACCACGTTGCGGGTCTTGCGCGGGCCCATCGGGTGCAGCGTCGAGATGACCAGCACGTTGGGGTACCACTCGACCATCACGTTCGGGTAGTAGGTCAGCCAGATCGCGCCGTGCTTGGGCAGCTCGCCGTTGTTGAAGCGCAGCACGGCGTCGTGCCACTTCTGGTAGGTCGCGCTGCCGGGGCGCTTCAGGCCGGCGTGCAGGCCCACGGTCTGCACGCTGTACCACTCGCCGAACTCCCACTTCAGGTCGTCGCAGGACACGAAGCTGCCCAGGCCCGGGTGGAAGGGCACGACGTGGTAGTCCTCGAGATAGACCTCGATGAAGGTCTTCCAGTTGTAGTCGCAGTCGTGGACCTCGACATGGTCGAGCATGTAGCCGTCGAAGTTCAGGTCCTGCGAGACGCCCAGGCGCGCGAGATCGGCGCGCACATCGCGCTCGCCTTCGAACAGCAGGCCGTTCCAGTTCTGCAGCGGCGAACGTTTCAGATGCAGGCAGGGCTGCTGGGCGAAATGCGGCGCGCCGAGCAGCTCGCCCTTCAGATCGTAGGTCCAGCGGTGCAGCGGGCAGACGATGTTGGAGGCGTTGCCGCGGCCGTTCAGCATGATGGCCTGGCGGTGGCGGCAGACGTTGGACATCAGTTCGATGCCCTCCGGATTGCGCACCAGCATGCGGCCCTCTTCCTCGGCGGCCAGCGTATGGTAGTCGCCGACTTCGGGCACCATCAGCGCGTGGCCGACATAACCGGGGCCCTTCTTGAACAGCAGATCCAGTTCCTGTTGATGCAAGGCCTCGTCGAAGTACGCACGGACGGGCAGCTGTGTATCAGCCGGCGCAAGCTTCAGCGCGGTGCTGAGATTGGACATTATCCCCACTCCCTAATAAACAGGCGAAAGCAGTGAACAACCCAACCATCGAAATTGAAATCGATATGGGAAAGACAGTCAGACCCTGAGCCCCGGGGCATGGTGCCGCGGTTTTCGCTGACGAACCGGGGATTGTACCCCACCCCCCGGGATAAGGGCCTGATTTTTTTGCCTTTTTGGCGCGACCGCGAACATTGGTCGGTCGTAATGTGGCGATTTATGCTCACGGCGACATGTCGGCTATCGGCGTGCCGGTCGGGCCGCGCCGGCCCCCTCCATCGGATCGGGCTTGGCCGCGGCGATTTGCCGTAAAATCGCGGTTTCTGGATCGAATCCCCTTTATGCCAAAGACAAACACCGTGCCTGCCGGCGACGGCGACCAGGTCCCCACCAGCGCGCCGCCGGCCTCGTACGAGGCCGCCATGGCCGAGCTCGAAGCGCTGGTCACCAGCATGGAAAGCGGGGCCCTGCCGCTGGAGGAATCGCTGGCGGCCTACCGGCGCGGTGCCGAACTGGTCAAGTATTGCCAGCAGATGCTCGAGCGCATCGAGCAGCAGGTCAAGGTGCTCGAGGGCGATACCCTCAAGCCCCTGGCCGAGCCGGGCAGCCAGGCAGAGACCGAATGACCGCCTTCGCGCAATGGATGCAGGACCGCGCCGCCCGTACCGAGGCGGCGCTGGCGGCCGCGCTGCCGGCGGCGGACCGCCTGCCGGCAAGGCTGCACGAGGCGATGCGCTACGCGGCGATGGGCGGCGGCAAGCGGGTGCGCCCGCTGCTGGTCCATGCGGCGGGCGAGGTTGGCGGCGCCGACCCGCGGGCCTGCGATGCCGCGGCCTGCGCCGTCGAGATGATCCACGCGTATTCCCTCGTGCACGACGACATGCCGTGCATGGACGACGACGACCTGCGCCGTGGCCGGCCGACCGTGCACAAGGCCTATGACGAGGCCACCGCGCTGCTGGTCGGCGATGCGCTGCAGACCCAGGCCTTCATCGTGCTGGCCGAGACCGACGCGCTCGAACCCGCCGCGCGGCTGCGGCTGGTCGGCGAACTGGCGCGCGCCTCGGGCTCGATCGGCATGGCCGGCGGCCAGGCGATCGACCTGCAGCATGTCGGCCAGGCGATGTCGCTGGACCAGCTCGAAACGATGCACCGGATGAAGACCGGCGCGTTGCTGCGCGCGAGCATCCGCATGGGCGCGCTGTGCGGCCGCATCGACGAGGCCGGACTGGCGGCGCTGGACCGCTACGCCGCCGCGATCGGTTTGGCGTTCCAGGTGGTAGACGATATTCTGGACGTTACCGCCGATACCGCCACACTGGGCAAGACCGCCGGCAAGGATGCCGAGCAGCACAAGCCCACCTATGTGTCGCTGCTGGGCCTGGATGCGGCTCGCGAACTGGCCGCCCGGCTGCGCGACGACGCGCGCAAGGCGCTGGGCGATTTCGGCGCCCCCGCGGCAAGACTGGCGGACCTGGCCGACCTGATCGTGCTGCGCACGCATTGACTGCGCGCCGCGCGACCGATCGCCGTAAAACGACGAGCCGGACGGGAGAATCCGGCGGCAGGACGGATACCATGACTTACGCATTGCTCAATACCATCGACGACCCCGCGGACCTGCGCAAGCTCGACCGCCGCCAGCTGACCACGCTGGCCGACGAACTGCGCGCCTTCGTGCTGGAGTCGGTCTCGCAGACCGGCGGCCATCTGTCGTCCAATCTCGGCACGGTCGAACTGACGATCGCGCTGCACTACGTGTTCGACACCCCGGTGGACCGCCTGGTGTGGGACGTCGGCCATCAGAGCTATCCGCACAAGATCCTGACCGGGCGGCGCGAGCGCATGAACACGCTGCGCCAGTGGAACGGCATCTCGGGCTTTCCCCGCCGCAGCGAAAGCGAGTACGACACCTTCGGCACCGCGCATTCGTCGACGTCGATCTCGGCCGCGCTGGGCATGGCGCTCGGCGCACGCACGCTCGGCGAGCAGCGCGTGTCGATCGCGGTGATCGGCGACGGCGCGATGACCGCCGGCATGGCCTTCGAGGCGATGAACAACGCCGGCGTCTACAAGGACCTGCCGCTGGTGGTGGTGCTCAACGACAACGACATGTCGATCTCGCCGCCGGTCGGCGCGCTGAACCGGCACCTGGCGCGCCTGCTGAGCGGGCAGTTCTATGCCGCGACCAAGAAGGGCATCGAGCGCGTGCTGTCGGTCGCGCCGCCGGTACTCGAATTCGCCAAGCGCTTCGAGGAACATGCGAAGGGCATGGTGGTGCCGGCCACGCTGTTCGAGGAATTCGGCTTCAACTACATCGGGCCGATCGACGGCCACGATCTCGATTCGCTGGTGCCGACGCTGCAGAACATCCGCCGCCGCGCGCTCGAGGGCGCCGGCCCGCAGTTCCTGCATGTCGTCACCAAGAAGGGCCAGGGCTACAAGCTGGCCGAGGCCGACCCGATCCTGTATCACGGCCCCGGCAAGTTCAATCCGGCCGAGGGCATCCGCCCGGCCGCCAAGCCGGCGCGCAAGACCTATACGCAGGTGTTCGGCGAATGGCTGTGCGACCAGGCCGCGGCCGATCCGCGCCTGATCGGCATCACGCCGGCGATGCGCGAGGGCTCGGGGCTGGTCGAGTTCGAACAGCGTTTCCCGGACCGCTACTACGACGTGGGCATCGCCGAGCAGCATGCGGTGACCTTCGCCGGCGGCATGGCCTGCGAGGGCCTGAAGCCGGTGGTCGCGATCTACTCGACCTTCCTGCAGCGCGGCTACGACCAGCTGATCCACGACGTGGCGCTGCAGAACCTGCCGGTGGTGTTCGCGCTGGACCGCGCAGGCCTGGTCGGCGCCGATGGCGCGACCCACGCGGGCGCCTACGATATCGCCTACCTGCGCTGCATCCCCAACATGATGGTGATGACGCCGGCGGACGAGAACGAATGCCGCCAGCTGCTGAGCACCGCCTTTGCGCAGGACTGCCCGACCGCGGTGCGCTATCCGCGCGGCGCCGGTCCGGGCGTGGCGACCGCGGCCACCCTGGAGACGCTGCCGGTCGGCAAGGGCGAGATGCGGCGCAACTGCGGCGCGCGTGCCGGCCAGCGGGTCGCCGTGCTGGCGTTCGGCTCGATGCTGCATCCCGCGCTCGGCGCGGCCGACAAGCTCGACGCCGCGGTGGCCAACATGCGCTTCGTCAAGCCGCTCGATGTGGAGCTGGTCAAGACGCTGGCGCGCGAGCACGACTACCTCGTCACGGTGGAAGAGGGCGTGGTGATGGGCGGCGCCGGCAGCGCGGTGCTCGAGGCGCTGGCAGCGGCCGGCATCGAGATTCCGGTGCTGCAGCTCGGCCTGCCGGACCACTTCATCGACCACGGCGATCCCGCCTTCCTGCTGTCGCAATGCGGCCTGGACGCGGGCGGCATCGAGCGCTCGGTGCGCGAGCGTTTCGGCCTGGCGGCGCCCGCTGCCACGGCCGCCACCGCCGCCTCTGCCGCGGCAACCAAGGCCGCCTGAGCGGGTTCTTCCCACGCACCCGCACCGGCCGCTGTCGGCCCGGTGCGGGCGGCATCACCCGAATTCCCTTAGAATCGCGGGTTTCGTGTTCGCAGCTGCGGGCTGGCGCCGCCGTGTTTTCCGGCGCGCCCGTGGTTTCACACTCGTTGCGCGGCAAGGTGGACTGCGAAGATGCCGCGACCGTAAAGGAAACCGAGGAAATCCGTCATGAATGACATCAATCCGGCCTTCGTGATGCCCGATGTGCAATCGAGCCTGGACACCCGCCAGATCCCGATCCAGCGCGTGGGTGTGCGCGGCGTGCGCTATCCGCTCACGATGCGTACCGCGCAGGGCGTGCATCCGACCGTCGGCACCTTCAACCTCGACGTGCATCTGCCCGCCGACCAGAAGGGCACGCACATGTCGCGCTTCGTCGCGCTGCTCGAGGACGAGCGCGAGCCGCTCGACCTGGCCTCGTTCCGCGCGCTGCTCGACAAGATGCTGCAGCGCCTTGAAGCGCAGGCCGGCCGTATCGAAGTCACCTTCCCGTATTTCATCAACAAGATCGCGCCGGTGTCGGGCGTCGCTTCGCTGATGGACTACGAAGTCACGCTGATCGGCGAAGCGCGCGACGGCGTCACCCGCGTGTGGCTGAAGGCGCTGGTGCCGGTCACCAGCCTGTGCCCGTGCTCGAAGAAGATCTCGCAGTACGGCGCGCACAACCAGCGCTCGCACATCACGATGAGCGTCGAACTGGCGGCTGATCTGCCGATCGAGGCGCTGGTCCGCATGGCCGAGGAAGAGGCCTCCTGCGAGCTCTGGGGTTTGCTCAAGCGCCCGGACGAGAAGTACGTGACCGAGCGCGCCTACGAGAACCCGAAGTTCGTCGAGGACCTGGTGCGAGACATCGCGATGCGGCTCAATGCCGACGAGCGCATCGTCGCCTATGTGCTGGAAGCCGAGAACTTCGAGTCGATCCACAACCACAGCGCGTATGCGGTGATCGAGCGCGACAAGCGGGTGAGCCAGCTGGCCGGCTGAGCGATCTTTTCGTCGCCACCCACCAAGAAAAACGCCACCCGGCCGGGTGGCGTTTTTTTTCGCTGATGCGCCCTGCGGTTCAGGCGGGGGTCATGGGGCGGGCCACGGGGCAGGTCAGCGCGCGGCTCATGGCACGGCCTGGCACATGGCGCCGCTCATTGCACCGCAGGCAGCCGCAGATCCGACAGATCCCAGCGCGGCGTGACGCCGTAGCCGTACTCGCGCTGCGCCAGTTGCGGCGCGGCCTGCAGCCGCATCGCGCCGGCGAAGGCGATCATCGCGCCGTTGTCGGTGCAGAAGGCGAGGTCGGGATAGAACACCTGCGCGCGGCGCTTCGCCGCCAGCTCGTCGAGCCGTTCGCGCAACTGGCGGTTGGCGCCGACGCCGCCGGCGACCACCAGCCGCTTGTGGCCGGTCACCTTCAGCGCCGCCATCGACTTGGCGGCGAGCACATCGACGATCGCGTCGACGAAGGCGCGCGCCAGGTTGGCGCGATCCTGCTCGCAGATATTGCCGAGCTTGCGCGCCTGCGTCAGCACGGCGGTCTTCAGGCCGGCGAACGAGAAATCCAGATTGCCCGAATGCAGCATCGGCCGCGGCAGTTCGTAGGCGCCCGGCAGGCCGAACTCGGCCAGCCGCGACACTTCCGGCCCGCCGGGGTAGCCCAGGCCGAGCAGCTTGGCGGTCTTGTCGAAGGCCTCGCCCGCGGCGTCGTCCAGCGTCTCGCCGAGCAGCGCGTAGTCGCCGATGCCGCGCACTTCCATCAGCTGCGTATGGCCGCCCGATACCAGCAGCGCGACGAAGGGGAAGGCGGGCGGATTCGGCGTCAGCAGCGGCGACAGCAGATGGCCTTCCAGATGATGAACGCCGAGCATCGGCACATCGAGGGCGAATCCCAGCGCGTTGGCCACCGAGGCGCCGACCAGCAGCGCGCCGGCCAGGCCCGGGCCCTGCGTGAAGGCGATCGCGTCGATATCGCCGCGCTTGCGGCCGGCCTCGTCCAGCACCTGCTGCAGCAGCGGCAGCACGCGGCGGATATGGTCGCGCGAGGCCAGCTCCGGCACCACGCCGCCGTAGTCGCGGTGCATCGCGATCTGCGAATGCAGCGCGTGCGCGAGCAGGCCGGCCTCGGTGTCGTAGAGGGCCAGGCCGGTTTCGTCACAGGAGGATTCGATGCCGAGAACGAGCATGGTGTAAGGCGGGGTCCAGGAGTCCCCAGGTGGCTGCGGGGCAAAGCCTGTGAGGGTAGCACAGCAGGCCATTGCCCGCTTTTCGCTACAATCGCCGATTCTCCAGCAGGACAGTCATGCCACAGTCGCACCCAGCAGTGCCCCCATCGGCGCGCCCATTATCGCGCCAGCCGTCGTCATCGTCCCGGGCCGGGCGCTACGACGTCGCCGTGCTCGGCGCCGGGGCGGCGGGAATGATGTGCGCCGCGGTCGCGGGCCAGCAGGGCGCCCGCGTGGTGCTGATCGACCATGCCACGCGGCTCGCCGAGAAGATCCGCATCTCCGGCGGCGGGCGCTGCAATTTCACCAATCTGCATGCCGGTCCCGCGAACTACCTGTCCGACAACCCGCATTTCTGCCGCTCGGCGCTGGCGCGCTATACGCCGCAGGACTTTCTCGCGCTGATGCGGCGCCATCAGATCGACTGGCACGAGAAGCACCGCGGCCAGCTGTTCTGCAACGACAGCGCCGAGCAGGTCATCGAGATGCTGCGCGCCGAGTGCGGCGCGGGGCAGGTGCACTGGCGCACCGGCTGCACGGTCGCCGAGGTCCGGCGCGAAGGGGACGATTTTCTACTGCTGACGCCCGACGGCCCGGTGCGCGCGGGCGCCCTGGTCGTCGCGACCGGCGGGCTGTCGATCCCGAAGATCGGCGCCACCGACTTCGGCTACCGGATCGCTCGCCAGTTCGGCTTGCCGATCGTGGAAACCCGGCCAGCGCTGGTGCCGTTGACCTTCGATGGGGCCGCCTGGCAGCCGTTCGCGCCGCTGGCAGGTTTGTCCAAGGAAGTCGATATCGCCACCGGCAAGGGCAAGGAGGCCGGCGCCTTCCGCGAAGATCTGCTGTGGACCCACCGCGGGCTGTCCGGCCCGGCGGTGCTGCAGATCTCCAGCTACTGGCGCCCCGGCACGCCGATCACCATCGACCTGTTCGAGGGCGAGGACGCGGCGGCCTGGCTGCTGGAGGCCAAGAACGGCACCCGCAAGCATCTTGGCAATCTGCTGGCCGCGCGCATGCCGGCACGGCTGGCCGACGCCTGGTGCCAGGCGGCAGGGCTGGACGCCGCCAGGCTGCCGCACGATCTGCCCGACAAGGCGCTGCGCAAGCTGGGCGAGGCGCTGAACCGCTGGCAGCTGGTGCCGTCCGGCACCGAGGGCTACCGCAAGGCCGAGGTCACGCGCGGCGGGGTCGATACGCGCGCGCTGTCGTCCAGCACGATGATGGCGCGCTCGGTGCCGAACCTGTACTTCATCGGCGAGGTGGTTGACGTCACCGGGTGGCTCGGTGGCTACAATTTCCAGTGGGCTTGGGCGTCCGGCGTCGCGGCCGGCAAGGCGGTGGCCGAGAACGTTCGGGCCGTGGCCCAGGCATCCGGCGATGGGGTCGCGTCTTCGACGTAATTGCGGACCAGACCCGCCGCCAACTGAACGCGCCGAAAAGCAACCCGGCCGCCAAGTAAACTGGTACGCTTGACGGATTTCGTGCTAGACTCCAAGTCTTCGTAAAACCGCTAACTCCTTTTTTGGCACATGACCACGATTCGCCTCAAAGAAAACGAGCCGTTTGAAGTTGCAATGCGTCGTTTCAAGCGCACCATTGAAAAGAACGGTTTGATTACTGAACTGCGGGCGCGCGAGTTTTATGAAAAGCCGACGGCAGAGCGGAAGCGCAAGAAGGCAGCGGCGGTGAAGCGCCACTACAAGCGCATTCGCAGCCAGATGCTGCCGAAGAAGCTGTACTGATCGACCAGTCGATCGGCTGATCGCCTTTCCGCGTCAGCATCCCGACCCGCTGTGGGCCTTGCTCCGGCGGGTTTTTGTGTTGGTGCTGCGCTTCCCTGTCCGCCCTCGCTCGTCGCGGTTTTGTGCCGACGAGTTCACCTGGAAAGATTGCCATGTCCCTCAAGCAACGAATCAGCGATGACATGAAGGCCGCCATGCGGGCGCGCGAGTCCGAGCGGCTCGGCACGATCCGGCTGCTGCTGGCGGCGATCAAGCAGCGCGAGGTCGACGAGCGGACGGAGTTGGACGATGCCGCCGTGCTGGCGGTGGTCGAAAAGCTGATCAAGCAGCGCAAGGATTCGATCTCGCAGTTCCAGCAGGCCGGCCGCACCGATCTGGTCGACAAGGAGAGCGCCGAGGTCGAAGTGCTGCAGGTCTACATGCCGGCCGCGCTGTCCGAGGATGAGGTGGCGGCCGAAGTCGCCAAGGCGGTCGCCGAGAGCGGCGCCGCGGGCCCGCAGGACATGGGCAAGGTCATGGCCCTGCTGAAAGGCCGGCTGGCGGGCCGCGCCGATATGAGCGCCGTGTCGGCCCAGGTCAAGGCCGCGTTGACCGGCAAGTAGCGCGGCAGGTAGTGCGGCAAACAGCGCCGGCAAGTCGGGCGCGGCGCCGGTGCGATCGCATGCCGCGGCACAGCATAGTGGCAATATAGTCACAAATTTCTGGCAAGCTGCGATCGACGCACTACAATAATTTCACACTTCGCCGGGTGGAACACCGCCCGGCTTGCATTTCTACAAGGGCTGCCCGAGGTTTGCGGCGGCCGCGTCGTCAGGACGGCCAACCGGGTGATTCCGCAATCCTTCATTCAGGACCTGCTGAACCGCGTCGATATCGTCGATGTGGTGGGCAAGTATGTCCAGCTGAAGAAGGGCGGCGCGAACTTCATGGGGCTGTGCCCCTTCCATAACGAGAAGTCACCATCGTTCACAGTATCGCCGGCCAAGCAGTTCTACCATTGCTTCGGCTGCGGCGCGCATGGGTCGGCCATCGGCTTCCTGATGGAGTACTCCGCGCAGAGCTATCCCGATGCGGTGCGCGAACTGGCGCAGTCGGTCGGCCTCAGCGTGCCCGAGGAGCGCGACCGGTTGCCGCCGGCCCAGCGTGCCGAGCAGCAGGCGAAGTCGCTGGCGCTGTCCGACGCGATGACGCGGGCCGGCGAGTTCTATCGTCGCCAGTTGCGCGGGGCGCCGACGGCGATCCAGTACCTGAAGGGCCGCGGCCTGACCGGCGAGATCGCCGCCCAGTTCGGCCTGGGCTATGCGCCGGACGACTGGCAGGGCCTGGAGTCGGTGTTCGGCAGCTATCGCGACGATGCGATTGCGGGCCCGCTGATCGAGGCGGGGCTGCTGATCGAGAGCGAAAAGCGCGACGCCGACGGCAAGCCGCGCCGCTACGACCGCTTCCGCGATCGCATCATGTTCCCGATCCGCAATACCAAGGGACAGGTGATCGGCTTCGGCGGCCGCGTGATGGGGCAGGGCGAGCCCAAGTATCTGAATTCGCCCGAAACGCCGCTGTTCAGCAAGGGCACCGAGCTGTACGGGCTGTTCGAGGCGCGGCATGCGATCCGGGAAACCGGCTATGTGCTGGTGGTCGAAGGCTATATGGATGTGGTGGCGCTGGCTCAACTGGGTTTCGCCAATGCGGTGGCCACGCTGGGCACCGCCTGTACTCCCGTGCATGTGCAGAAGCTGCTGCGCCAGACCGACGCGGTGGTGTTCTCGTTCGACGGCGATGCCGCCGGGCGCCGCGCCGCGCGCCGTGCGCTGGAGGCGTGCCTGCCCTACGTCGCCGACAACAAGACCATCCGCTTCCTGTTCCTGCCCGCCGAGCACGACCCCGACAGCTACGTCCGCGAGGAAGGCACCGAGGCCTTCGCCGCCCAGGTGCGCGATGCGATGCCGCTGTCGCGCTTCCTGCTGCAATGCGTGACCGAGGAGCAGGACCTGCGGCAGCCGGAAGGCCGGGCGCGTGCGCAGTACGAGGCCAAGCCGCTGCTCAAGGCGATGCCGCCCGGCGGCCTGCGCCTGCAGATCGTGCGCGAGCTCGCCGAGGCCACCGGTACCACGCCGGCCGAGATCGAGGCGGTGTGCGGTCTGGGCAGCGACGCCGCGCGGGTCGGCCGCTTCGCCCAGCCGCGTGCGCGGGCACGCCGGCAGGCCCCGGCGGGACTGGAGCAGCGTGTGCTGCAGCTGCTGATGCGCTATCCGGCGCTGTCGGCGCGGCTCGACGACGACGCGCGTGCGTTGCTGCTCGATGCCGATACCGGCGGTTCCGAAGTGCTGGCCCATCTGGTGGCGAGCTGCGACGCCCTGCAGGGCGAGGTCAACTTCGCCGCCTTCAGCGAGCAGCTGGCGCAGTCGCCGTTTGCCGACGTCTATGCCAATGTGCGCGCCGGCGTGTTGCGCGAGGACATCGACGAGGAGCCGGCGACGCTGGAGTTCGACGCGGCGATCGCCAAGCTGCTGGTCGAGCCGCTGCAGCGCGAGTTGACGCAGCTGCAGTCCGCGATCGAGAACGGCACCGCGGACGAGGCGGGCAAGACGCGCATGCGCTGGCTCATCGCGGAGATCCACCGGCGCAAGCGCCTTGGTTGAAAAACGGAATTCGGCCGCCATACCGGAGACAGGTACGCGGCCAACTGGCAACAAACAGGGCAAAAGTCCATCGATTTTGGGCTTAAGCCTTGATTTTTCAGGTGAAAACCTCACCTGTCGGGAAGGCCGGCTAGTGGGGACGTGCTACAATAGCCGGTTTGGATTGCGAAATCTTTCTCTCCAGTTCTGGTGAAAGTGAGCGTGCCAATGGCAAAGGCCAAAGCAACCGAAAAGGTTTCCACTAAGGCTCCCCGAGCGGGGAGCGGCAAGGCGTCGACACAAGCGACCGCGGCGGAAAAGCCCGCCACGCGATCTGCGACGCAAGCCAGGTCTGCGCCAGCCAAGTCAGCGCGTCCCGCCAAGGCGGCCGCAACGACGACACCCACCAGAACCCGCGCATCCGAGAAACAGCCCTCGACTTCGGCACGCGAGAGCGGCAAGAACGCCAATGCAAGCGCGAGCGCAAGCGCGCATACGGCAACAGCGGGCGGCAAACGTGCCGCGTCCGAACCTGTTAAAGGCAAGAGTATCCCCGTGGCGAAACAGCAGAACACCGAAGTCGAGAGCAAGCGAACGGCAGCCGCCGGCGCCAAGACCGCCAGCGCCAAGTCCGGCGCGACCGCGGCGGCGTCCAAGGCGCGCGCCGCCACCTCCGCACCCGTAGCATCCCAGCGTCCCGCTGCGGCCGTCGCGCCGGAGCCCAAGAAGCGCGGCCGCAAGCCCAAGGCCGAGATGCTGCAAGACGAAAGCCATACTGACGACGTGAACGACGAGCTTTACGAAGACGACACGCGTGCCGCCGCGCCGGCGGCCGCTCCGAAGACCGAGAAGCAGAAAGCCAAGGACCGCAAGGCCAAGGAAAAGGCGCTGCTCAAGGAGTTCGCCTCGGCCCAGCAGGGCACCGAGGAAGAGCTCGAGGCGCGCCGCCAGAAGCTCAAGGCGCTGATCAAGCTGGGCAAGTCGCGCGGCTACCTGACCTACGCCGAGATCAACGATCACCTGCCGGACGACATGGTCGATTCGGAAACGATCGACACCCTGGTTGCGACGCTGAATGACATCGGCATCGCCGTCTACGAGCAGGCGCCCGACGCCGAGACGCTGCTGCTCAACGACAATGCCCCGTCCGCCACCAGCGAGGAAGAAGCCGAGGAAGAGGCCGAAGCCGCGCTGTCGACGGTCGACTCCGAATTTGGCCGCACCACCGACCCGGTCCGCATGTACATGCGCGAAATGGGTACCGTCGAGCTGCTGACCCGCGAAGGCGAAATCGAGATCGCCAAGCGGATCGAGGCCGGCCTGAAGGACATGGTGATGGCCATCTCGGCCTGCCCGGTCACGATCTCGGAAATCCTGGCGCACGCCGAGCGCGTCGCCAATGACGAGATCAAGATCGACGAGTTCGTCGACGGCCTGATCGATCCGAACGCCGAAGAGGCGGTCGAGGAAGTCGGCGTGACGCCGGCGGCCGCCGCGGCCTCCGACGACGAGGAACTCGAATCGGACGACGAGGAAGCCGACGAGGACGAGGACGACGACGCCGCCGGCGGCGGTGCCTCGGCACGCCAGCTGGAAGAGCTCAAGGTGGCCGCGCTGGAAAAATTCCGCGTGATCGCCGACCAGTTCGACAAGATGCGCCGCGCCTTCGAGAAGGAAGGCTACAAGTCCAAGCCTTACATCAAGGCGCAGGAAGCCATCCAGAACGAACTGATGGGTATCCGTTTCACCGCGCGCAACGTCGAGCGCCTGTGCGACACGCTGCGCGGCCAGGTCGACGAAGTGCGCAAGCTCGAACGCGCGATCCTGAACATCGTGGTCGACAAGTGCGGCATGCCGCGCGCCGACTTCGTGGCCCGCTTCCCGGGCAACGAGACCAACCTGGACTGGATCCACACGGTCGTCGCCGACAACAAGCCGTACAGCACGATCGTCGAGCGCAACGTGCCGGCCGTGCACGAGCTGCAGCAGAAGCTGATCGACCTGCAGGCGCGCGTGGTGCTGCCGCTGAAGGAACTCAAGGAAGTCAACCGCAAGATGTCCGAGGGCGAGAAGCGCGCCCGCGAGGCCAAGCGCGAGATGACCGAGGCCAACCTGCGTCTGGTGATCTCGATCGCCAAGAAGTACACCAACCGCGGCCTGCAGTTCCTGGACCTGATCCAGGAAGGCAACATCGGCCTGATGAAGGCGGTGGACAAGTTCGAATATCGCCGCGGCTACAAGTTCTCGACCTACGCGACCTGGTGGATCCGTCAGGCCATCACGCGTTCGATCGCCGATCAGGCGCGCACCATCCGTATCCCGGTGCACATGATCGAAACGATCAACAAGATGAACCGCATCTCGCGCCAGATCCTGCAGGAAACCGGCAACGAGCCGGATCCGGCGACGCTGGCCGAGAAGATGGAGATGCCCGAGGACAAGATCCGCAAGATCATGAAGATCGCCAAGGAGCCGATCTCCATGGAAACGCCGATCGGCGACGACGACGATTCCCATCTGGGCGACTTCATCGAGGACACCAACACGCTGGCGCCCGCCGAGGCCGCGCTGCACGGCTCGATGCGCGACGTGGTCAAGGACGTGCTCGATTCGCTGACGCCGCGCGAAGCCAAGGTGCTGCGCATGCGCTTCGGCATCGAAATGAGCACCGACCACACGCTGGAAGAGGTCGGCAAGCAGTTCGACGTCACGCGTGAACGGATCCGTCAGATCGAGGCCAAGGCACTGCGCAAGCTGCGCCACCCGAGCCGCTCCGACAAGCTGAAGAGCTTCCTGGAAGGCAGCTGATAGAACTGCCCTGATGGCCGGCAAGCATCCATGGTGCGGCGGCTATTGGGATCGGTTTTTGGGGCCTCTAGCTCATGCCTGGTTAGAGCAGTGGACTCATAATCCATTGGTGCCGTGTTCGACTCACGGGAGGCCCACCACTGTAGTAAAAAGGGGTTACGTGCAAACGTAACCCCTTTTTGTTGGTGCTCCGGCATCGGCTCCGTCATTGGTTTCAGCACTGGCCTGAGCACTGGCTTGAGCACTGCCTTCGGCACCGGATGAGAACGACAGCCATGTACTTCGATCCCGTCGAATCGTCCGTCGTGGCCGCCATCGGCTACGACTACCGCAAGCGCGTGCTCGGCATCGAGTTCGTCAGCGGCAAGCTCTACCACTATCTCGACGTCCCGGCCAGCGTGTACCGCGATTTCATGGACGCCGACTCCAAGGGCGGATACTTCAACGACTACATCCTGGGCGCCTACGAATACGAGTCCATCCACGAACCATGATGCAGACCCAAGCGATCGACACGAAGCCAATCCCCGAGCGGACCGCTCAGCGAACCCTGAACCGCCGCCTGTTTCTCCTCACCTGGTGTGCCGGCCTTCCCGGCGTGATCGCCATGGCATGGCTGGGGGTGCCGGTGCTGCTGCAGCACCAGGTCCTTCCCGTGCCGATGTGGGTGGTGGGCGTGGCCAGCGGCGTGCAGAGCGCGCTGTTGCTCGCGCTGGCGGCCTTCGCCGGTGCCCGGCTCGCCGGCAAGGCCGGGCTGCGGGCGCAGGCCATGGCCGAGCTGGCGGCGGGCCGGGCGCCGTGGGGCGCGTTGCGTCCGCAGTGCTTGCCGGGCTTGATAGGGGGCCTGCTTGCCGGCGTATTGCTGTGGGGTTTGATCGCGACCGCGCCGCAAGCGGCGGCGCCGATTCACGGCGCGACGATGCCACTGGCCGTGCGGCTGCTGTACGGCGGCGTGACCGAGGAAGTCCTGGTCCGATGGGGACTGATGAGCCTGCTGGTGTGGGCGCTGTGGCGCGTATTCCGACGCGGTGCCGCCAACCCCGGCGCGGGGCTGTTCTGGATCGCGATCGCGCTCAGCGCCGTGGTGTTCGGGCTCGCGCATCTGCCCGCCGCGGCAGGCTTGGCCGGACCGCTGGCGTGGCCGGTGGTGCTGCATCTGACCGGGGCCAACGCGGCCTTCGGCGTGATCGCGGGCTTCCTGTTCTGGCGCTACGGCCTGGAAGCGGCGATCGTCGCCCATGTCGTGGCGCACCTGACGCTGGCCGCGATGGTCGGCGGGTAAGCGGCAGGTAAGCGGCAGGTAAGAGGCAGGTAAGAGGCAGGTAAGCGGCGGGCGAGCGGCGGGTGAGCGGGGGGTGAGCGGCAGCCGAGCGGCGGGTGAGCGGCGGGTGAGCGGGGGGTGAGCGGGGGGTGAGCGGGGGGTGAGCGGCAGGTGAGCGGCAGGTGAGCGGCAGGTCAGCGTCCCTCGACCGGCGAGGCCGCATGTTAGACTCGCCGCCGATCCCCGGCCGCATGCGCCGGCGACGTCCAGATTCCGACCCTTCCCCGACACCCCCCCCACCGTGGTCCCGCCGCAGCACGGCTTCATCCTGACCCGCCATTGGCGCGACACGCCGGCCGGCACCGAGATCGAAATCTGGTTGGCCACCGATGACGGTCCGCGGCGCCTGCGCTTGCCGCCGCAGCCGTGCGTCGCCTTCATTCCCGAGGAACAGCAGCCGCGCGCCGATGCCTTGCTGCGCGGCGAGCCCCAGGTTCAGCTCAAGCCGCTGGCGCTGAAGGACTTCCGGCTGCGTCCCGTCACCGGCGTCTATTGCCGTCAGTACAGGCAACTGCTGCGCATCGAGAAGACGCTGCGGCAGGCCGGCATCGATGTCTACGAGGCCGACATCCGTCCGCCCGAGCGCTATCTGATGGAGCGCTTCATCACCGCGCCGGTGCAGTTCTCCGGGCGGCCGGACGGGGACGGCGCCCTGGTCGACGTGCAGATCCGGCCCGCCGCCAGCTATCGCCCCCAGCTGCGCTGCGTGTCGCTGGATATCGAGACCAGCATGCAGGGCGATCTCTATTCGATCGCGCTGGAAGGCTGCGGCGATCGCACGGTGCTGATGCTCGGTCCGCCGACCGGCAGCGATGCCGGCACGCAGGATTCCCGCGTCGATCCCCGCCTCGATCCCGGCGTCGATTTCCACCTCGAATACTGCGACAACCCGGCCGACATGCTGCACCGGCTGATCGCCTGGTTCGACCGCCACGACCCCGACGCGATCATCGGCTGGAACCTGGTGCAGTTCGACCTGCGCGTGCTGCGCCAGCATGCCGAGCAGTTGAAGGTGCCGCTGCGCCTGGGCCGCGGCGGCGCGCCGCTCGAATGGCGCCAGCACGGCACGCGCGAGCATCACTACTTCGCCGCGCTGCCCGGACGCCTGATCATCGACGGCATCGAGGCGATGCGATCGGCGACCTGGAGCTTCGCCTCGTTCAGCCTGGAATTCGTCGCCCGCTCGCTGCTCGGCGAGGGCAAGGACATCGACGATCCGTACGACCGGATGGATGCGATCGACCGCATGTTCGCCACCGACAAGGCGGCGCTGGCGCGCTACAACCTGAAGGACTGCGAGCTGGTCACGCGCATCTTCCACAAGGCCGAGCTGCTGCAGTTCCTGCTGGACCGCGCCACCGTCACCGGCCTCGAGGCCGATCGCAGCGGCGGCTCGGTGGCGGCCTTCACGCATCTGTATCTGCCGCGCATGCATCGGCTCGGCTATGTCGCGCCGAACCTGGGCGACCAGCCGGAAGAGGCCAGTCCCGGCGGCTTCGTGATGGATTCGCGCCCGGGGCTGTACGACTCGGTGCTGGTGCTCGACTACAAGAGCCTGTATCCGTCGATCATCCGCACCTTCCTGATCGATCCGGTCGGGCTGGTGGAGGGCATGCACAGCGCCGATCCGGCGCAGACCGTGCCGGGCTTTCGCGGCGCGCGCTTCTCGCGCGACAGCCACGCGCTGCCGGCCATCGTCGCCGAGATCTGGCAGGGGCGCGACGCCGCCAAGCGCGACGGCAACAAGCCGCTGTCGCAGGCGCTGAAGATCATCATGAACGCGTTCTACGGCGTGCTGGGCTCGACCGGCTGCCGCTTCTTCGATGCGCGGCTGGCCTCGTCGATCACGATGCGCGGCCACGAGATCATGCGCAGGACGCGCGAGCTGGTCGAGGGGCGCGGCTATACGGTGATCTACGGCGATACCGATTCGACTTTCGTCGCGCTGGGCCGCCGCCACGCCGACGAGGAGGCGGACCGCATCGGGGGCGAGCTGGTCGCGCACATCAACGACTGGTGGCGCGAGCACCTGCGCGACGCCTACGGGCTCGACAGCGCGCTGGAGATCCAGTACGAGACCCACTACCGGCGCTTCCTGATGCCGACCGTGCGCGGCGCCGAGGACGGCAGCAAGAAGCGCTATGCCGGCCTGGTGCGCGGCGCGGACGGCAGCGAGCAGATGGTGTTCAAGGGGCTGGAGGCGGTGCGCACGGACTGGTCGCCGCTGGCGCAGGCCTTTCAGCAGGAGCTGTATCGGCGCGTCTTCCAGGACGAGCCGTATGCGGACTATGTGCGCGAGTACGTCGCCAGGCTGCTGCGCGGCGAGCTCGATGCGCTGCTGGTCTATCGCAAGCGCCTGCGCCGGCAGCTCGACGACTACCAGCGCAATGTGCCGCCGCATGTGCGGGCGGCGCGCGTGGCCGACGACTTCAATCGCGAGCGGGGCCGGCCGCTGCAATACCGGCAGGGCGCGTGGATCCAGTACGTGATGACGATCGCGGGGCCGGAACCGCTGGAGGTCCGCCGGGCCCCGATCGACTACGACCACTACCTGAGCCGGCAGCTGCAGCCGGTCGCCGACGCGATCCTGCCCTTCGTCGGCGACGCCTTCGACAACGTGGTCAGCCGGCAGCTGGGGCTGTTCTAGTCGCCGGCGCGTCCATGGATCGCGTTCCGTGTCGCGTTCAGGTGGGCGTTCAGGCGGGCGTTCAGTTCGCCGCCACCGGAGCGATCGACTCGTGCGGCGTGGCGGTGCGCTGCGCGGCCTTGTGGACCATCGTGTAGGCGTAGTCGATGCCCATGCCGTAGGCGCCCGAATGTTCCTGCGCCAGGCCGATCACGGCGTCGTAGGTGTCGCGGCGCGCCCAGTCGCGTTGCCATTCCAGCGCGACCTGCTGCCAGGTCACCGGCACCACGCCGGCCTGGATCATGCGCTGCATCGCGTAGTCGTGCGCTTCCTTGGTGGTGCCGCCCGAGGCGTCGGCGACCATGTAGATCTCGTAGTCGCCCTCGAGCATCGCGCTCAGCGCGAACGTGGTATTGCAGACCTCGGTCCACAGGCCGGCCACGACCACCTTCCTGCGGCCGTTGGCCTTCAGCGCGTCGCGCACCTTCTGGTCGTCCCACGAATTCATCGAGGTGCGTTCGAGCGTCTTCTGGTTCGGGAACACATCGAGCAGCTCGGGATAGGTGTAGCCCGAAAACGATTCGCTCTCGACCGTGGTGATGATGGTCGGAATCCCGAAGATCTTGGCGGCCTTGGCCAGGCCCACCACATTGTTCTTCATCAACTGGCGGTCCATCGACTGCACGCCGAAGGCCATCTGCGGCTGGTGGTCGATGATGATCAGCTGGCTGTTTTGCGGGGTCAGGACTTCGAGCTTCGGGTTCGACATGGTGGTTCCTTTGGTCAAATTGGTTGAATTCATCGCGGCGCGCTGTGTTGCCGTTTTTTTATCGGTTTATTGCTGCGATGGAGTGAACTATACGGACCAATGGAGTCGCAGAATGGGGCTATTTGCGAAACAGTTATTCAATAATTTTGAATTATAGGGGTGGCCGTTTTTCAGCCCGCTGCGGCCTCGGCATCGTGCGCCGTGCCGACGCGCAGCGTGGCTCCGGGCCATTTCCCCTCGCGCACCAGCGTGCGCGCGACATCGGTCAGCACCACGCGCGCGGCCAGCGCGGCGGGCGACAGCTCATCGTCGTTCAGGCTGACCAGCAGGTTTGGCCGGCTCGCGCGCTCGTCGAGCAGCGGCACGCTGGCGAGCTGGTCGCTGTGGGTGCGGGCCAGCGCCGCGCCGGGCTGGATCGTCGCGCCCAGGCCCCCTTGCACCGCGTCCATCAGCACCGCGAGTCCATCGACCTCGGCGACGATGCGCGGCTGCGCCTTGGCATCGTGGAAGCAGCTCGTCACCAGCGCGCGCAGGCCGTGCGTGCCGCTTGGCAGCACCAGCGGCAGCCCCGCCAGCGATGCCATGGCGACGCCTTCGCCGTCGGGCATGCCGGCGAGCGATCTCACGCCGATCACGAACAGGCGTTCGTCGAGCAGCGGCTGCACGGTCCAGCGTTGCGCCGGCTCGTCATTGAACAGCATCGCCAGATCGATCTGGCGTGCGTTCAGCATCGAGGCGAGATAGCCCGACAGGCTTTCGACCATGCGCAGCCGCACGTCGGGGTAGCGCTCGGCCATCGCGCGCATGAAGGGCAGGCCCAGCACGCTTGCCGTGGTCGGCGCCAGGCCGACGCTGACATGGCCGGACAGCCGCGCATGCCTGGCCGCCTCGGCGGCATCGTCGATATGCCGCAGCGCCAGCTGAGCCTGCCGCCAGAACGCGAGGCCGGCATCGGTGGGCACCACGCCGCTGGAGGTCCGCTGCAGCAGCCGCGTCGACAGCTCGCTCTCGAGGCGGCTGATCTGCTGGCTCAGGGCCGAGGTGACGACGCCCAGTTCGAGCGCCGCCTTGCCCATGCTGCCGTGCTGCACCACGGTGACGAAGTAGCGCAGTTGTCTGAGTTCCATGGCGCGGTCCCTTGCCAGTTCTTGTCGTCTTCGAAGGCTGCATGGTAGCGAAGATGGCTTTGCGCTCCTCGGCTGTGTCGCGCGCCCGGTGTCTGGCCGGTGTGCGTTTTGTCGGCCGCGCACACGCCGAATGCCGCCTCTCGTGAGCGGCAACGCCATCGCGCCCTACGTTCGGGTGATGTGCTTCGGACAATCCTTGAGCAAGATAGCGCCCGTGGGTGCGAATGCAATTCGACCCCGCTACCACTGATGCCCCGCAGCTCCCCGGCTTGCGGGGCTTTTTTTGTTTGCGCCCTGGGCCTGCCCGAACGGGGCGGGGTTTGGGCTCAGCGGGCGCGCAGTACCGCCTCGATCGCCGCGGCGACCTCGCGCAGCGGCGACAGATAGCGCTCGACCAGCGTGGCGGCACTGCGGCTGCCGAGCACCATGCTGAAGCCCAGGCCGGCGACCACCTTGCCGGTCTGGTCGCGCAGCGGCACCGAGATGCCGGCGAAGCCGTCGACCAGCTCGCTGACCAGCACGCAATGGCCGTCCTCGCGCACCTGCGCCAGCGTGGCGCGCAGCGCCTCGCGCGAATCGATGGTGAACGGCGTCAGCTTGCGCAGCTCGGCGTGCGCGAGGTAGCGCTCCAGCGCCGCGTCATCGAGGCCCGCCAGCAGCACGCGTCCGAGCGAATGCGCGTAGGCCGGCATGCGCCGCCCGATCGCCATGTCCACGCGCAGGATCTGGCGCGGCTCTTCCCGCGCGACCAGCACGACGGCGTCGTCGTCCAGCATGCCGATCGAACAGGTCTCGCCGCAGCGGCTCGCGAGCGCGCGCAGATGCGGCTGCGCCAGCCGCGGCAGGCTCATCGAGGCGAAATAGGCGTAGCCGAGCTCCATCACCCGAGGGGTCAACGAGAACTGCCGGCCGTTCTGCGCCAGATAACCGTTGTGGTGAAGCGTCAACAGCAGCCGGCGCGCCGCTGCCCGCGTGACATCGAGGCGGTCGGCCACGTCCTGCATCGACAGGCTCTCGACGCCGCTGGCGAACAGCCGCAGCAGCGCCAGCCCCTTGTTCAGGGAGTCGAGCAACTCATCCTTTTTCTGCGTCGGGGCCTCGGCTTCGGGCATGGAGAGCGTCCTGGATCGAGCGTTGAAGTGACGTGAAATATACGTCGAAATGGAATTGCGGCGATTCTAGTGCCGACTTCGGGCTTGCGCGAATCGGCCAGTCGTCCGTATGATACGGCGATCCGCGAACAAATGTTCGCAAAACGCGAACCGCAATATTCCGCCGACAAGCGCGCTCCGATGCCGGGCGCCGACGGCGACAGCGGCGCCCCGCGCGCCGCAGCATCAGGAGACAGCATGAAGGTGATCACCGCAGACCAGGCGGCGGCCCTGGTACAGGACCGATGGACGGTGGCAAGCGCCGGCTTCGTCGGGGCCGGCCATGCCGAGGCGGTGACCGAGGCGCTGGAGCGGCGCTTCCTGCAGAGCGGCCTGCCGCGCGACCTGACGCTGGTCTACTCGGCCGGGCAGGGCGATCGCGGCGCACGCGGCGTCAATCATTTCGGCAATGCCGGCATGACCGCGTCGATCGTCGGCGGCCACTGGCGCTCCGCGACGCGGCTGGCGGATCTGGCAATGGCCGAGCAGTGCGAGGGCTACAACCTGCCGCAGGGCGTGCTGACGCACCTGTACCGCGCGATCGCCGGCGGCAAGCCCGGCGTGATGACAAAAATCGGCCTGCACACCTTCGTCGATCCGCGCAGCGAGCGCGATCCGCGCTACCACGGCGGCGCCGTCAACCGGCGCGCCCGCGAGGCGATCGCCGAGGGCCGCGCCAACTGGGTCGAGGCGGTGTCCTTCCGCGGCGACGACTACCTGTTCTATCCAAGCTTCCCGATCCATTGCGCGCTGATCCGCTGCACCGCGGCCGATCCGCGCGGCAACCTGAGCACGCATCGCGAAGCCTTCCACCACGAGCTGCTGGCGATGGCGCAGGCCGCGCACAACTCCGGCGGCATCGTGATCGCGCAGGTCGAGCAGCTGGTCGACCATCACGACAATCTGCAGGCCATCCATGTGCCGGGCATCCTGGTCGACTACGTGGTGGTCAGCGAGGATCCGGCCCATCATCAGATGACCTTCGCCGAGCGCTTCAATCCGGCCTACGTGACGCCGTGGCGCGGCAAGGCGGCGGCGCAGCAGGCGGCGACTGCCGAGGCCGGTGCGGTTGCCAAAGCCGGCGTCGCGCCCGATGCCGATGTTGTGCCCGATGCCGATGTTGTGCCCGACATCGATCCCGCGCCCCCAACACTCGACGCCCGCACCATCGCGCAGCGCCGTGCGGTGCTGGAGCTGGCCAGGCGCCGGCCGCGCGTGGTCAATCTAGGCGTCGGCATGCCGGCGGCGGTCGGCATGCTGGCCGAGCAGGCGGGGCTGGACGGCTTCACGCTGACGGTCGAGGCCGGCCCGATCGGCGGCACGCCGGCCGACGGCCTGAGCTTCGGCGCGTCGGCCTATCCCGAGGCGGTGATCGACCAGCCCGCGCAATTCGATTTCTACGAGGGCGGCGGCATCGACCTGGCCATCCTTGGTCTCGCCGAGCTCGACGGCCACGGCAACGTCAACGTCAGCAAGTTCGGCGAGGGCACGCAGGCGCTGATCGCCGGCGTCGGCGGCTTCATCAACATCACGCAGAGCGCCAAGGCGGTGGTCTTCATGGGCACGCTGACGGCGGGCGGGCTCGAGGTCCGCGCCGAAGGCGGCCAGCTGCAGATCGCGCGCGAGGGACGCGTGAAGAAGATCGTTCCCGAGGTCTCGCACCTGAGCTTCAACGGGCCGTACGTGGCCTCGCTGGGCGTGCCGGTGCTGTACATCACCGAGCGAGCGGTGTTCGAGATGCGAGCCGATGCGAATGGCGAAGCGCGCCTGACGCTGATCGAGATCGCGCCCGGCGTGGACCTGCAGCGCGATGTGCTGGCGCAGTGCGCGACGCCGATCGCGGTCGCGCCGGATCTGCGCACGATGGATGCCTGCCTGTTCCGGCCGGGGCCGTTCTCGATCGCCACGGCGGGCTGACGCGGGCCGGCGCGGCCGACGCGGGCCGAGGCGAGCCGACACCCGCCGACGCCCGATGCTCGCCGGCAGCCCGAAGATTTCGCGGGGCGGAGCACCGCCCGCCCTTCCTCCACAACAACGACAAGGCCGGACCACCGGCCACGCAGTACGCCAAGGAGACCAACCACGCCTTGTTTCGACTGGAAATGACGGGATCGATTTGCGCTCCACGGGCCATGGACTGCCCCGCGAGTCGCCGAGAGTTGCCTGTTTCGCCGGCGCGCCCGACGCGGACCGCGCCGATTTCGGATGACGTTTCTCTTGTTGCCATGCAGAACACAAGCCGCCGTACCTTCGCGCGCCGCCTCGGCGCCGCCATGCTGACCCTTTCCCTGCCGCTGTGCGCCACCCAGGCGTTCGCCGACAGCTATCCCTCCAAGCCGATCCGGCTGGTGGTGCCGTTCCCGCCGGGCGGCCCGACCGATACCGCCGCGCGCATCATCGGGCAGAAGCTCAGCGATTCGCTGAAGCAGCCCGTGGTGGTCGACAACCGCCCCGGCGCCTCCGGCACCATCGGCGCCGAGACCGTGGCCAAGAGCGCACCGGACGGCTACACGCTGCTGGTGCTGGCCACGCCCACGCTGATCGCGCCGCACCTGATCAACCGCAAGGGCTACGACCTGTTCAAGGACTTCGCGCCCATCGGCGCCGCCTACGATCTGCCGATCGTGATGGTGGTCAATCCGAACGCGCTGCCCGACGTGACCACGCTGCAGCAGTACATCGCCAAGGCCAAGGCCAAGCCGGGCGAGATGAACTACACCAGCGCCGGCAACGGCAGCTTCGGCCATCTGTCGACCGAGCTGCTGCAGAACCTGGGCAGCTTCGACGTGCAGCACGTGCCGTACAAGGGCAGCGCGCCGGCGATCTCGGATCTGCTCGCCGGCCAGGTGCCGATGATGTTCTCCGACATGATCGCCGCGCTGCCGCACATCAAGGCCGGCAAGCTGCGTCCGATCGCGGTGGGCTCGGCCAAGCGCGTCAGCTTCACGCCCGAGGTCAAGACCGTGGCCGAGCAGGGCTTCCCGGGCTTCGAGGCGACCGCCTGGGGCGGCCTGCTGGCGCCGGCCGGCACGCCGAAGGACATCATCGCGAAGCTGTCGGCCGAGCTGAAGGCCGCGCTGGCCGATCCGACCGTCCAGCAGAAGATGCTGGGCGCGGGCACGGTGGCGGCCTATATGCCGCCGGAACAGTTGGCCGCACGCATGCGCGCCGACGACAAGAAGTGGGGCAAGGTCATCCAGGACAACGGCATCAAGGGCGACTGATACGCCCGCGCCCGTCATGGGCGCACCGTGGCTTGCCTTCTTAGCGGGGTAGGGTGAGGGCTGGCGATCGTATGGTCGCCGGCCCTTGCTCTTTGTGGCGGGCGTCGGTGGCTGCCGTAGATGTCGGCGCTCGACGACTGCGCTGGATGACTGCGGTCGGTGGCTCCGCTCGATGGCCGCCGTCGAACGCGGCCCGCTCGGGTGCGCCTACTGCCGTGCCGGCGAAGTCGCCAGCGCCTCGCCGCGCGCGAGAAAGCGCCGGTATTCCTCGGGGGGAACGAACAGCCCGCCGGTGGTCCAGACCAGATGCGTGGCGGTGGGCATCGCCTCCGTCAAGCCATGGCGGGCCAGATAGGCCTGCCCGGCCTCGGTGCCCGTCAGCATCGCGGGGCCGCTGAAGCCGGCGGCCGCCGACGGTTCGATCTCGATGCCGGCATCCCGCTTGGCCAGATACAGGTCGCGGAACAGCTGTTCGTCCGCCACGGTATAGACCCCCGACAGCAGTTCGCGCATCGCCGCCGCGGCCAGCTCGGAGGCGCGCGGCACAGCCAGGCCGTCGGCCTCGGTGCGATTGCTGAGCCCGTAGTCGTAGACCGAAGGATTGCCGCCGGCGCCGTTGACCTCGGCGCCGATCATCTGCACCAGGAAGCAGGGCGACTGCGTCGGCTCGGCGAAGAAGCAATGCGCGTGCGGCCCGTACAGCTGCTTCAGGCCGAAGGCGATGCCGGCCGGCGCGCCGCCGACCCCGCAAGGCAGATAGACGAACAACGGACGCTTCGCGTCGGGCGCGATGCCGTGCTCGCGCAACTGCGCGTCGAGCCGCAACACCGCGGCGCTGTAGCCGAGCAGCAGCGACAGCGACCGCTCGTCGTCGACGAAATGGCAGAAGGGGTCCTGCTGCGCTTGGGCACGGCCGGCGGCCACCGCCTGCTGGTAGTCGCCCGCGTGCTCGATCACCTCGACGCCGCGCGAGCGCAGCCGGTCCTTCTTCCACGCCTTGGCGTCGGCCGACATGTGCACCACCGCGCGAAAGCCCAGCGCAGACGCCATCACGCCGATGCTCAGGCCCAGATTGCCGGTCGAGCCCACCGCGACCTGGTAGCGAGAGAAGACCGCGCGCGCCGTCGGTTCGGCCAGCCGGCGATAGTCGTCGGGGCTCGCATCCTTGGTGACCAGTCCGTGTTGCAGCGCCAGTCCTTCGGCGAATTCCAGCACCTCGTGGATGCCGCCGCGGGCCTTGATCGAACCGGCCACCGGCAGGCTGTGATCGGCCTTGATCCACAGCGCGCCGCTGCCGGAAGGCAAGCCAATGGCGGGCGCCAGCGCGGCGGCCGGCAGCACCGGCGATTCGATGGCGCCGGCGCTGTCCGCCAGCTCCGGAAACAGCCGCTGCAGCAGCGGGGCGAAACGCGGGAAGCGGGCGTGGGCTGCATGGACATCAGCTAGACTAATGTCCTTCTCGCCCGTGCGGACTGCCGCCGGGGTTTGCGGCGCCAGCAGCGGGTTGGTCCACAGGCAGGGCCGGGCCGCGCCGAGCGCCGCCAGCAGCGCGGCATCGGCCGCGGGAGCCGCCGCGCTTGCCGCCGGGGCGGAACCGGTGTTTTCGGGCGGGGAAAACGTCGAGTTGGGGCTGGAGTTGTTCACTTCGGTCATCGGTGCGGGAGCGCGGCTGCTGTGCGGTTGTAAAACAGTTGGCGTCGTTCTTCGGGTGTCAGGCAGGCCGACCTTGCGCGGGCGCTTTTCCCGCATTGTTCGCGCAACCACCGATTCCGGCAAACCATTCCTGCTGCGCCATGCATTAGCTGCACTAATGACAACGATGACCACGACGCTCTCCGCCTCCCTCCTTGCCTGGCTGCGCTGCTTCGAGGCGGCGGCGCGCCACCACAGCTTCACCCGTGCCGCCGGCGAGCTGTGCGTGACCCAGGGCGCGGTCAGTCAGCAGGTCAAGCACCTGGAGCAATGGCTGGGACGCCCGCTGTTCGTGCGCACACCGCGCGCGCTGGTGCCGACGCCCGAGGGCGAGCGGCTGCGCGTGGTGCTGCGCGATTCCTTCGAAGCGATCGAAGGCGCGCTGGGCCAGTTGCGCCGCCGCGGCGAGATGGGGCCGGTGTCACTGTCCTGTTCCCCCTCGTTCGCGATGCGCTGGCTGACGCCGCGGCTGGGCAGCTTCTTCCGCGACCATGCCGATATCGGCCTGCGCGTGCAGGGCGAATTCCAGGCGCTGGACCGCGGCCGGATGCTGCGCGAGGGCATCGACGCGGCGGTGCGCTTCGATCCGGGTGCCTACCGCGACGTGCACGCGCGGCGCTTCCTCGACGAATGGCTGCTGCCGGTGGCCAGCCCCGCCTTCGTCGCCGCGCATCCGGAGCTGCGTTCGCCGGCCGACCTGCGCGGCGAGCTGCTGCTGCACGACGCCAGCCCCTGGGACGGCGCCGGAGAATTCGACGAATGGGGCGCGTGGCTGGAGCAGGCCGGCGTCACGGTGCCGGACCTGGCGCAGGGCCAGCGCTTCAACCTGTCGCAGCTGGCGATCGGCGCGGCGCTGGCGGGGCAGGGCGTCGCGATGGGGCGGACCGCGCTGGTGCTGGAAGACCTGCAGGCCGGCCGGCTGGTCGACCTGTTCGGCCTGCATCTGCCCAGCCAGGCCGCCTACTACTTCGTCTCGGCTCACGGCCAGAGCCCGGAGGTGGCTGCCATCGAAAGCTGGCTGGAGGCCGAGGGGGCGCGCTTTCGCGCGGCACGGACGCTGTGGCTGACGCGGGCCGCCGCGCCGGGCAAGAGGCGCCGGCCACCGCCGCGGCGCCCCCGATAGCTTGCCGAGGCCAGGGAGCGCCCGTACCACACTCCCGAGCGCCGCACTACCCCGCACCTGCCCGCTGTTGTAGAATCTAAGTCTTTGATTCTGTAGCGCTATTGATCGGCTTGCCAGATGTTGCCGATCTCGACGCGGCAGGGGCCTCGAAATCGGCGCCGGAATGCGGTGCCGACCCCACAGCCCCACTCCGCCCTTGCCGCCCAGGCCAAGTGCTGCGCGGCTTCCGCCAGTTCCATTGCGTTCGATCGATGCGTGTCCGCTGGCGCCGGGTTCGCCTTCGCCAGACACCCATACCATGACCACCACCACGAACACGAACACCACTGCTGTACCGACTTCCACCGACGACATCACCTTCGACAGCTTCGGGCTCGACCCGCGCGTGCTGCGGGCGCTGACCGAGCAGGGCTATACCAAGCCGACGCCGATCCAGGCGCAGGCGATCCCGGTGGTGCTGCTGGGCAAGGACGTGATGGGCGCGGCGCAGACCGGCACCGGCAAGACCGCGGGCTTCGCGCTGCCGATCATCCAGCGCCTGCTGCCGCTGGCCAACGCCAGCGCCTCGCCGGCGCGGCACCCGGTGCGCGCGCTGATGCTGACGCCGACGCGCGAACTGGCCGACCAGGTCTACGACAACGTGGCCCGCTATGCGCGCCACACCGACCTGCGCAGCACCGTGGTGTTCGGCGGCGTCGACATGAATCCGCAGACCGACGCGCTGCGGCGCGGCGTCGAGATCCTGGTCGCGACCCCGGGCCGCCTGCTCGACCACGTGCAGCAGAAGTCGGTCAACCTGTCGCAGGTGCAGATGCTGGTGCTGGACGAAGCCGACCGCATGCTCGACATGGGCTTCCTGCCGGACCTGCAGCGCATCATCAACCTGCTGCCGGCCAAGCGCCAGACGCTGCTGTTCTCCGCGACCTTCTCGCCCGAGATCAAGAAGCTGGCGGCCAGCTATCTGCACCAGCCGGTGACGATCGAAGTGGCGCGCAGCAATTCGGCCAACGAGAACGTGCGCCAGACCGTGTACCAGGTGCAGGACGGCCAGAAACAGGAGGCCGTGGTGCATCTGCTGAAGCAGCGCGCCGAACAGGGCCTGTCGCGCCAGTGCATCGTCTTCGTCAACAGCAAGATCGGCTGCTCGCGCCTGGCGCGCCATCTGGAGCGCGAGGGCATCAATGCCGCCGCGATCCACGGCGACAAGACCCAGACCGAGCGGATGCAGACGCTGGAAGGCTTCAAGCAGGGCAACATCGACGCGCTCGTTGCGACCGACGTCGCCGCGCGCGGCCTCGACATCGCCGACATGCCCTGCGTGATCAACTTCGATCTGCCGTTCAACGCCGAGGACTATGTGCACCGGATCGGCCGTACCGGCCGTGCGGGTGCCACCGGCGACGCGCTGTCGATCTTCGTGCCGGGCGACGAGCGCCTGCTGGCCGATATCGAGAAGATGCTGAAGCGGCAGATTCCGCGGGCGCAGCTCGAGGGCTTCGATCCGGCGGCTGCGCGCTTCCGTGCCGCCGATGACGACCGCCGCCGCGGCCGCTCGAGCGAACCGCGCCGCCCGCGCGCCGACAGCGAGGACCGTCCGCGCAAGACCGATCACGGCAATGCGCGCAACGCCTTCCGGCCGGCCGACGATCCCTTCTTCTCGCGGCCCTACGAGCCTAGCCCGAGCGCATCGTCGGCGCCTGCAGAGCCGACGCTCGATCCGCGCCAGGTCGGCCTGGCACGCGCCCGGCCGAAGCGCCCCGTCGCCGCGCTGCTCGGCGGCGTGCCGCGCAAGTCCTGAATCCTGCTCGCCTTCCGGGCGCTTCCCGGCGAAGCGTTTCGTCACGACGCGCCGCCTGACGACGGCGCGGTTCCCTAACTGGCCGCCGGTGTCACCCACCTCGCGGCCCACTGCGCCGTCGCCTCGGCCAGCCAGCCCTCCACATCGGTGCGGCCGCTGCGCAAGTCCAGATGCGCGCCGGCCGCGCGCAGCGCGTCCAGCGGCGCGAGCGCGTCGACCGCTTCGGCGCCGGTCTGCTTGCTCAGTTTCTCCCCGATCTCGTTGACCACCACCGGCACATGCAGATAGGCCGGCGTCGGCAACCCCAGCAGCCGCTGCAGATGAATCTGCCGCGGCGTCGAATCCAGCAGGTCGGCGCCGCGCACGATATGCGTGATGCCCTGCAGCCCGTCGTCGACCACCACCGCCAGTTGATACGCCCATAGGCCATCGGCCCGGCGCAGCACGAAGTCGCCCAGCTCGGTGGCCAGGTCCTGGCATTGCCGGCCCTGCCAGCGATCGTCGAAACACAGCAGCGCCGCCTCGCCGTCCGGCACGCGCACGCGCCAGGCGCGCGGCAGCTTGCCGTGCAGGCCGTTGCGGCAGGTGCCGGGATAGGCCAGGGTCTGATGGCGCTCGCGCACGTGCCGCAGCGAGTCGGCGATCTCCTTGCGCGAGCAGCCGCAGGGATAGACCAGCCCGGCCGCCTCGAGCCGGTGCAGCGCGTCGGCGTACAGCGCCTCCCGCCGGCTCTGCCAGACCGGCTCCTCGTCCGGATGCAGGCCCAGGCGGTCGAGCGTCTGCAGGATCTGGCGGTCGGCGTCGCGCACGCAGCGGGGATAGTCGATGTCCTCGATGCGCACCAGCCACCGGCCGCGATGGGCGCGCGCGTCGAGCCAGCTTGCCAGCGCGGTGACCAACGAGCCCAGATGCAGCGGCCCGGTGGGGGAGGGGGCGAAGCGGCCGCGGTAGGGTGGATCTGACGGCCGGCCATCTCGCGGCCGGCTATCCGGCAACTGACGGTCGGACGGCGGAAGATCGGACGGCTGAAGATCGGACGACCGACGGCCGGCGGGCCGGGGTTCTGACGGCCGACGATCCGATGGCTGATCGGTCTGCCCCGGTACTGCTGTCATGTCCGGCTACTCCGGCGCGCCCGGTTGTTGCGACAGCAGCGCCTGCGCCAGCCGGGGATTCTGCAGCTTGTCGGTCCACCATTGCAGCGCCTTGCCGCGATGGCTGGTGCGCCAGGCGATGGTGAAGGTGCCCGGCGCGCGCACCTCGACGGTCTCGCGTACCTGCAGCACGCCGCTCTCGATATGCGGCTGCGCCATCGGCGCCGGCAGCCAGCCGCAGCCCAGGCCGCGGATCTGCGCATCGAGCTTGTCGCGCATGGTCGGCACCACCAGCATGTCCTGCCCGGCCAGCACGCCATGCGTGCGCGCCGGCAGATTGCGCGAGGTGTCGCCGACCGCGACGATGCGGTGGCGGGCAATCTGCGTGCTGGTCAGCGGGCCGGGCTCGGTGGCGAGCGGATGGTGAGCGGCGACCGCGAACACGAACGGCATCGCGCCGAGCGAGCGGATCTGGAAGCCCTGCGTGCTGGGCGCGTCGTAGGCGCCGCCGATCACCAGGTCGGCGCGGTTGCTGACCAGCGCGTCCCAGGAGCCGCCCAGCACCTCCTTGGCGAAGCGCAGCCGCGTGGCGCTGTTCTCCGCGTAGAAGTCCTGGATCACCGGCAGCAGCGCGCGGAAATTGATCAGGTCGTCGACCACGATATTGAGGCTGGCCTCCCAGCCGGTGGCCAGGCGCTTGACCCGGCGCGCCAGGTCGTCGGCCGCGTGCAGCAGGTGGCGGCCCTCGTCGAGCAGCGCGCGGCCGGCCGGGGTCAGCTCGGCACGGTGGCGGCGCCGATCGAACAGCAGCACGTCGAGGTCTTCCTCCAGCCGGCGCACCACATAGGTGAGCGCCGACGGCACCTTGCCCATTTCATGCGCGGCGGCCGCGAAGCTGCCCTTGCGTTCGATCGCGTCGAGAACTTCCAGGGATTCGAGAGAGAGTGGCATATTCAGAAATTCTGAATGAGTGCTTGCAAATGGCCCGCCGCCAATATAGCGCAGGCGTCCTAAACTTCCTAGCATCGTTGCAGAACAGACGGTCCATATGCAAGTCCGGGAGGATGAAGCCGAGGACCACTAGCCAGGAAGGACATCAAAATGATTGAAATTCGCAAGTCCGCAGAACGTGGTTATGCCGACCATGGTTGGCTCCAGTCGTATCACAGCTTCTCGTTCGCCGATTACTTCGATCCGCGCCATGTGCAGTTCGGGCCGCTGCGGGTCATCAACGAAGACCGCGTCGCGCCCGGCATGGGCTTCGGCACGCACGGCCACCGGGACATGGAGATCATCAGCTATGTGCTGTCCGGCGAACTGGCGCACAAGGACAGCATCGGCAACGGCAGCGTGATCCGCCCCGGCGACGTGCAGCGGATGAGCGCCGGCACCGGCGTGCGGCACTCCGAGTACAACCACGCGGCGCACGACACCACGCATTTCCTGCAGATCTGGATCGTGCCGGACCGCAACGGCATCGAGCCGGGCTACGAGGAGAAGCATTTCGACGCTGCCGACAAGCGCGGCCGGCTGCGCCTGGTCGGCAGCCGCGACGGGGCCGACGGCTCGGTGCGGATCCATCAGGACGTGCGTCTCTACGCCGGCCTGTTCGATGGCGACGAGGCCGCCACGCTGGCGCTGGCCCGGGGACGGCGCGCCTATGTGCATGTCGCCCGCGGCGCCATCACGGTCAACGGCCAGGCGCTGGAGGCCGGCGATGCCGCGAAGCTCGAAGGCGTCGATGCGGTCAGCCTGGCGCAAGGCGATGGCGCCGAGGTGCTGGTGTTCGACCTGCCGTGACATGCAAGGCGTCGTCCCCGCGAAAGCGGGGACCCGCTGACTCATCCCTGTGCCGTCAGGCCGCCGCGCGCCCGCATGCGCGGGGGCGGCGGGATGACGGCAGGCAGATGTAACGCAAAGTCCCGCCCGGCAGGGCAGGCGGAAGCGCTGTGCTATCTTCTCGCTATAGATAAGCGCCCGGACCGGCACATGGTCCGGGACGCCCCGGCAGCTCGCCTCGCCGCCTATTTTCGACCCGAGATGACCTTCGTTTCCGTCCTTCTTGCGCTGATCGCCGAGCAGTTCCGCGCCCTGGGCCGCAACAATCCCATTCACGAAATGGTGCGCGCGCTCGCCGAACGGGCCGAGCGCGCCTTCGACACCGGCCGGCCGCGCGACGCGGCGCTGGCGTGGATGACGGTGGCGCTGCCGCTGACCCTGGCGGCGCTCGTAGTCCATCACTTGCTGGCCACCATCAGCGTGGCGCTGACGCTCGCCTGGAACGTCCTGCTGCTGTACCTGACGCTGGGCTTCCGCCAGTTCAGCCACTACTTCACCGATATCCACGACGCGCTCAATCGCGACGATCCGGCCACCGCCCGCGCGCTGCTGCACGAGTGGACCGGGCTCGATACCGTCGACATGCCGATCAGCGAGATCGTGCGCCACACGCTCGAGGCGGCCATCGTCGCCGTGCACCGGCATGTGTTCGGGGTGTTCTTCTGGTTCCTGCTGCCGATCGGCCCCGCCGGCGTGGTGCTGTACCGCGTCGCCGAATACCTGTCGCGGCAGTGGAACCTGCCGTCGTCCGAGCGCAGCCCGGCCTTCGGCCGCTTCGCGGCGCGCGCCTTCCATCTGATGGACTGGATCCCGTCGCGGCTGACGGCGATCGGCTTTGCGATCGTCGGCAACTTCGAGGACGCCGTCTACGCCTGGCGCAACCATGCGCGCAAGTGGCGCGACGAGACCAACGGCATCCTGCTGGCCAGCGGGGGCGGCGCGCTCGGCGTGCGGCTCGGCACGCCGCTGCCCGAGGACGACACCAGCGTGGTGCTGGCCAGCCCCGGCACCGGCGCCGCGTTCGACTATGCGCCCGGCATGGAGGACGACGGCGTGCCCGAGCCGGCCGCGCCCGAACTTGGCGCCGATCCCGGCGTGCGGGCGCTGCAGTCGGCGGTCGGGCTGGTCTGGCGCGCGGTGGTGCTGTGGATGCTGCTGCTGGCGATGCTGTCGCTGGCGAGCTGGGTCGGCTGAGGGTCGGCAGCCAGAGCAGTCGGCCCATGCCCGGGCCGCGGTTCAGTGTCCCGGTTCATGGCTGCGGATACAGTGCCCCGGCTCGGCGCTTTGGCTCAGTGCCCCGGCTCAGTGCTGCGGTTCAGGGCTGAGGCTCACGGCCGCCGATTCACGGCCGCGGACTGCCGCACTGCCAGCAGGCGCCGAACTGCGCCTCGTGCCATTCGCCGCAGCGCGTGCAGCGCCAGCGCGGCCCCGGCGCCGGATTGGCGGCGGCATCGAGCACCGCCCACGCTTCCTCCTCGCGCGCATCGTCGAGCAGCCACACCTGCGGCGCGCTCTCCTGAAACGGAATATCGCCGGTCGCCCCGGCCAGCCAGGTATTGCGCAGTTGCGCGCGAATGCCCGCCGCCAGCAGCAGATTGCGGCAGTGGGCTGCATGCACCAGCGAGGGCGTCGACAGCAGCAGTTTCATCGGCGTCACCGGCAGTGGGGATGCGGGACACCTTAGCACGGGGTTGGGGAGAGGGGAGAGACCCCTACGGCTTGCCTACCACGGCTTCTGCTGCCGCGACTCGTGCAGCAGCTGCAGATACAGCTGATGCCGCCGCGGCGCGATGCCGCCGGCGTCCACCGCGGCCAGCACGCCACACCCCGGTTCGTTGATGTGGTGGCAGTTGTAGAAGCGGCATTCGGTCAGCCGCGGGCGGAATTCGGGGAAGGCGCGCTCGAGCATCCCTTCGGACAGATGGTGCAGGCCAAACTCCTGGAAGCCGGGCGAATCGATCAGGCTGCCGCCTTGGCCCCAGTCGTCGGGCAGGTGGTAGAGCCGCGTGAACGTCGTGGTGTGCTTGCCCGAATCGAGCTTGGCCGAGATCTCGCGGGTTTGCGCCTCCACGCCGGGAATCAGCAGATTCAGCAGCGACGACTTGCCCATGCCGGACTGGCCGATCAGGATGGTCGCGCGCCCGGCGGTCAGGGGGCGCAGCTGCGCCAGCGCGTCCTCGGGGTTGCCGTGCACCGACAGCTCCACGGTGCGATAGCCGAGCTGGCGGTACAGCGTCAGCCGGCGACGCGCCTCCTCCAGCCGTTCGGTCAGGTCCGTCTTGTTCAGCAGGATCAGCGGCGCGATCTCCAGCGCCTCGGCGGAAACCAGCGCGCGGCCCAGCAGGTCCTCGGAGAAGCTGGGCTCGGTCGCCAGCACGATCGCCACCTGGTCGATATTGGCGGCCAGCAGCTTGGACTTGAACTGGTCGGAGCGATGCAGCAGATTGCGGCGCGGCTCGACCTCGACGATCACGCACTGGTCCGCCGCGGCACGCTCGACGCGCACGCGATCGCCGACCGCGCATTCGCTCTTCTTGCCGCGCGGAAACGCATGCATGCGCGTGCGCTCGCCATCGTCGAGCTCGATCACATAATGGCGGCCGTGCGCGGCGACGATCAGCGCGGTGTCTCGTTTTGACTCGCGCGTCGATGCGCCTGGCAATGCGCCAAGCACGCCGCGGCCGGCGGCGGCGCCGCCTCGTTGTCGGGCGGGGCGGTTCATGCGTGCGCCAGCAGCCGGTCGATGCGCTGCGCCGCGGGCGGGTGCGAGTAGTAGAACGCGCTGTAGAGCGGATCGGGCGTCAACGTCGAGGCATTGTCCTTGTACAGCTTGACCAGCGCCGATACCAGATGGCCGGCGTCGGCGTGCTCGGCGGCGAACGCATCGGCCTCGAACTCGTGCCGGCGCGAGGTCAGGCTCGACAGCGGTCCGAGCAGGAAGGTGAATACCGGCAGCGTCAGGAAGAACAGCACCAGCGCCAGCGCATGGCTGTCCGACATCAGGTTCGGCAGCACGCCCAGGCCCGTGTAGAACCACGCCTGCGTCGACAGCCAGCCCAGCAGCGCGAGGAAGGCCAGGCTCAGCGCGAACGTCACGACGATGCGCTTGACGATATGGCGCCGCTTGAAGTGGCCGAGCTCGTGCGCAAGCACGGCCTCGATCTCGTCGGCGTTCAGCCGCGACAGCAGCGTGTCGAAGAAGACGATGCGCTTGGCCGCGCCGAAGCCGGTGAAATAGGCGTTGCCGTGCGCGCTGCGGCGCGAGCCGTCCATCACGAACAGGCCCTTGCTGGCGAAGCCGCAGCGGCGCATCAGCGCCTCGATGCGCTGCTTCAGCGTCTCGTCGGTCAGCGGCTCGAACTTGTTGAACAGCGGCGCGATCCAGGTCGGGAAGATCACCAGCAGCACCAGGTTGAAGGCCATCCACACCACCCAGGTCCACAGCCACCACCACGGTCCGGTCCGGTCCATCAGCCACAGCACCGCGAGCAGCAGCGGCAGGCCCAGCACCGCGGCCACCACCAGCATCTTGATGGTGTCGAGCAGCCACAGCCGCCACGTCATCCGGTTGAAGCCGAAGCGCTGCTCGATGCCGAACTGCGCGTACAGCGTGAAGGGCAGCTCGGCCAGCCCGCCGATCAGCGCGACGCTGGCGATCAGCGCGACGCCATAGGCATAGCCGGGACCGAAGGTGCCGTACCAGAACTGGTTCAGCCAGTGCAGGCCGCCGAGCAGCGTGAAGCCGATCAGCACGGCGGCGCCGGCCAGCACTTCGAGCATCGACAGCCGCGTGCGGGCGATCGTGTAGTCGGCGGCCTTGCGGTGCGCGGCCAGCGAGATGGTGTCGGCGAAGCGGGGCGGCACGGTGTCGCGATGCAGGCCGACATGGCGAACCTGGCGCGCGGCCAGCCAGAGTTTGGTGAGCACCATCACCACCAGGGCGACGAGAAAAAGCAGCGTGAACATCGGGTCCTTGCCTTGTGGGGCGGTCTAGTGCCATCGATATGCGAGAATTATATGTCTTCGCGCCGGGCCGCCGTCCGTGCTGTCCATTCGTGCAGCCCATTCGTGCCGCCGTCCGGTCGCGATCGTCCGTACCGGATGTTCCGAAGATTCCGATCATTCCGATCATCCGATGAGTCCGGTTCTTTCGATCCCTCCCGCTTCCCGATCCTCACGCAGTCCGATGACAAGCTCCAGCACCGCCGCCTCCGTACCCGCTCCCGCCTCCGTCCCGGCCCCGGCTTCCGCCACGCCCGCCGTCAAGTCGGTCAAGAGCGAAAACAATCTGGTCTGGCTCGATATGGAGATGACCGGGCTGTCGCCCGAGAACGACCGCATCATCGAGGTCGCGGTGGTGGTCACCGACTCCGAGCTGCATATCCTCGCCGAGGGCCCGGTGCTGGTGATCCATCAGGACGACGCCGTGCTCGACGCGATGGACAACTGGAACAAGGGCACCCATGGCCGCTCGGGCCTGATCGACAAGGTCAAGGCCTCGACGCTGACCGAGGCCCAGGCCGAGGCCGAGCTGCTCGCCTTCCTCAAGCGCTGGGTGCCGGCCGGCAAGTCGCCGATGTGCGGCAACTCGATCTGCCAGGACCGCCGCTTCATGGCGCGCTACATGCCCAAGCTCGAGGCCTTCTTCCACTATCGCAACCTCGACGTGTCGACGCTGAAGGAGCTGTGCAAGCGCTGGGAGCCGGCGATCCACAAGGGCTTCATCAAGCGGCAGCTGCATACCGCGCTGGCCGACATCCTCGAGTCGATCGAGGAGCTGCGCTACTACCGCACGCATTTCATTCGCAGCAGCCAGCAGGCGGAGCAGGGCGCGGCGGACGCGGGCGGCACGGCCGCCTCTACCGGCGGCGCCTGATCCTTCCCGGTTCGTCGTCCGCTTGGATGCGGGGCCCAGCGACCTGCCGCGAGCCGCTGGTCCCCGCCTGCGCGGGGACGGCGGATGATGCCGCCGCCGGTTTCGTCCCGCTCGCCATTGCCCTCACTCGTCCACCGGCACTCGTCCCACCTACATCCATCCCGCCATGCTTGAGCGCATCGTCTCGATCATCACGCCCGTCATCCTGATCATCCTGGTCGGCTGGCTGTACGGGCGCAAGGCCCATCCCGACATGGCGGGCATCAATCGCGCCACGCTGGACGTGATCGCGCCGCTGCTGGTGGTGTCGGCCTTCGTCAGCAAGGAGTTCGTGCTGGCCGACCAGGTCGCGCTGCTGGCCTGCGCGGTCGGCGTGGTGCTCGGCTCGGGCCTGCTCGCGCTGGGCGCGGCGCGGCTGATGGGCGCGGACCCGCGCACCTTCGTGCCGCCGATGATGTTCAACAACTCGGGGAACATGGGGCTGCCGCTGTCGGTGTTCGCCTTCGGGCCGGCCGGGCTGGCCCCGGCCGTGGCGCTGTTCGCGGCGTCCAACCTGATGCACTTCACGCTGGGGCTGAAGATCGTCAACCGCCATGCCTCGCTGGCGCAGATTTCGCGCAACCCGATGGTGCTGGCGACGATCGCCGGCGTGGCCCTGTCGTTGATGCGCCCGTGGTTCGCGCTGCCCGATCCGGTCTACCAGTCGATCAAGCTGCTGGGCGACGCCACCGTGCCGCTGATGCTGTTCGCGCTCGGCGTGCGGATGAAGGACGTCAATCTGCGCAACTGGGGCATGGGGCTCGCCGGCGCGGTGATCTGCCCGCTGACCGGCATCGCCTGCGCGCTGGCGCTGGCGGCGGTGGTGCCGCTGACTGAATTGCAGCGCGGGCTGCTGTTCGTCTTTGCCGCGCTGCCGCCGGCGGTGCTGAACTTCCTGGTGGCCGATCATTTCCGGCAGGAGCCGGACCAGGTGGCCTCGATCGTGCTGCTGGGCAATATCGCGGCGGTGGTGTTCGTGCCGGTGGGGTTGTATCTGGGACTGCGGTAGAGGGCGTTGGCCTGCAGGCCCTCTCCGCCAACCCCGCTGTCGCAAGCGGGGAAGGAAGGAGCGGGTAGCAAGCGCCCTTGGTGTTCTCCCTCCGACGCGCGACAGAGGCGCCGGGAGAGGGGCCCGGGGCTCGCTACCTGGACGGACGGATCGCGTGCTTGGGCCGCCAGGCCTTGACCACGGCCTCGTCGGTCTCGATGTAGGGCCCGCCGATCAGGTCGATGCAGTACGGCACCGCGGCGAAGATGCCTTGCACCAGCGGCTTGCCGTCGTCGCCGCGCAGCCCTTCGAGGGTCTCGCGAATCGCGCGCGGCTGGCCCGGCAGATTGATGATCAGCGCCGCATGGCTCGGCGTCTCGCGGATCACGGCCACCTGGCGCGACAGGATCGCGGTCGGCACGAAATGCAGGCTGACCTGGCGCATCTGTTCGCCGAAGCCCGGCATCTCCTTGGTGGCGACCGCCAGCGTGGCTTCGGGCGTCACGTCGCGGCGCGCCGGGCCGGTGCCGCCGGTGGTCAGCACCAGGTCGCAGCCGGCCACGTCGACCAGCTCGATCAGCGTGCGCGAGATCTGCGCCTGCTCGTCCGGGATCAGCCGCTCGACGCCCTGCCACGGCGAGGTCAGCGTGCGGCCGAACCAGTCGCGCAGCGCGGGGATGCCTTCGTCCTGATAGGTGCCCGCGGAGGCGCGGTCCGAGATCGACACGAAGCCGACCAGCAGCTCGTCGGGATGGCGGCGGGCGATCGGTTGGGTGATCGGCTGGCTGCTCGCTTGGCTGAGGGTTTGGGTGGGGTCGCTCATGCTGGCTCCTGGTCCTGTCCGGGTGAGGGCTCGGCCGCGGCCGAGCCGGGCTGCTCGCGTGCCTCCAGCGCGCTCTTGATGGCCTGGAACAGCTCGCGGAAGTGCCGCGGCGGCTTGGACAGCTGCTGCTCCTTGCGCGCGTTGCGGATCAGGCTGCGCAGCGCCTGCACGTCGACGGCCGGATGCTCGGCGAGGAAGCGCGTCAGCGCCTCGTCGTCCTTGAGCAGCAGCTCGCGCCAGCGCTCGATCAGATGCAGCCGTGCGGTCTCGGCCTTGCTGGTGCCCTTGAAGCCGTCCAGCGCGCGCCGGATCGCGTCGATCTCGTCGTCGTTCAGGCCGCGCATCACCTTGCCGACATACTGCATCTGGCGGCGCTTGCCTTCGTGGCTGGTGATGCGGCGGGCCTCGCGGATGGCGTCCTCGAGCACCTCGGGCATCGGCACGCGCGCCAGCCGGTCCTTGGGCAGCGCCTCGAGCTCGCTGCCCAGGTCCTGCAGCGCATGCATGTCGCGCTTGCGCTGCGATTTGCTCTTGGGCGAGTCGTCGTCGGGCTCGGGGGCGAAGGCGCCGGGAAAGCCGGCGCCGGGGGAGTGGCGGGGATGTCGCGTCATGGGCGGCATTTTATCTTGCTATGATTCCCGTTTGGGTTTCGTTTGCCTCCCCGGCTTCCGGCCCGACGCCGGAATCGCCCCTCCCACGCCCGACCTACGCCAGACTTACGCATGTCCGATCTCATGACCGACCAGAACGTCCACTTCACCTACACCCAGGCGCAACTGAGCGAAATGGCAGCCGATGTGCTGCGCGTCGCCCGCGAACTGGGCGCCACCGATGCCGCCACCGAGATTTCCGAGGGCAGCGGCCTGTCGGTCTCGGTGCGCAAGGGCGAGGTCGAGACGATCGAGCAAAACCGCGACAAGGTGGTCGGCGTGACCGTGATGATCGGCAAGCGGCGCGGCAATGCCAGCACCTCGGACTTCTCCCCGGCCGCGCTGCGCGCCACCGCCGAGGCGGCCTACAACATCGCGCGCTTCACCGCCGAGGACGACTGCGCGGGGCTGGCCGAAGAGGAACTGCTCGAACGCGATCCGCTCGACCTGGACCTGTTCCACCCCTGGGCCATCGATGCCGAGCAGGCCATCGAGATCGCGCGCCGCGCCGAGGCCGCGGCCTTCGCGGTGTCGCCGCGCATCCGCAACAGCGATGGTGCCAGCGTGTCGGCGCAGCATTCGCAGTTCGTGCTGGCCACCACGCGCGGCTTCGTCGGCGGCTATCCGTATTCGCGCCATTTCGTCTCGTGCGCGCCGATCGCCGGCAGCGGCAGCGGCATGCAGCGCGACGACTGGTATTCGTCCAAGCGCGCGCCCGAAGCGCTGGCCGAGCCCGAGGCGATCGGCCGCTACGCCGCCGAACGCGCGCTGGCGCGGCTGCATGCGCGCAAGCTGTCGACGCGCCGCTGCCCGGTGCTGTTCGAGGCCCCGCTGGCGGCGGGTCTGCTGGGCGCCTTCGTGCAGGCGGTATCGGGCGGCGCGCTCTATCGCAAGTCGACCTTCCTGTACGACACGCTCGGCAAGGCCGTATTCGCCCCGCATATCGACATCCACGAGCGTCCCCACGTGCCGGGCGCGATGGGCAGCGCGCCGTTCGACGAAGAGGGCGTCAAGACCCGCGCCCGCGACGTGGTGCGCGACGGCGTGGTGGAAGGCTATTTCCTGTCGACCTATTCGGCGCGCAAGCTCGGCATGCAGACCACCGGCAATGCCGGCGGTTCGCACAACCTGGCGCTGACCAGCAAGCTGACGCAGCCGGGCGACGATTTCCCGGCGATGCTGCGCAAGCTGGGCACCGGCCTGCTGGTGACGGAGCTGATGGGGCAGGGCGTCAACTACGTGACGGGCGACTATTCGCGCGGCGCGTCGGGCTACTGGGTCGAGAACGGCGTGATTCAGTATCCGGTCGAGGAAATCACGATCGCCGGCAACATGGCGGAGATGTTCCGCCAGATCGTCGCGATCGGCGCCGACACGCTGGTGCGCGGCACCAAGGAGACCGGCTCGATCCTGATCGAGCAGATGACGATTGCGGGGAATTGAGCGGAAAGCTCGCTCGCTCAAGCGAAGCCGGCGGTGTTCTCCCCTCTCCCGCATGCGGGAGAGGGAGTATCGTTATCGCCAGTGCGCTCGCTTCAGCGCTGGCCGATTCTGGCTGCTGCTTACTCCGGCGCCCGTTCGTACGTCACGAACGCATAGTCGAAGCCGTTCGACTCCGAATGATGCCGCTCGCGCTCGGTGGCAATCCACCGCCGCGGATCGATCTCGGGGAAGTGGGCATCGCCCTCGATATCGGCGTCGATCTCGGTGACGATCAGCCGGTCGGCGCTGGGCAGCGCCTCGGCATAGAGCTGCGCGCCGCCGATCAGGAAGACCTGCTCGACGCCGACGCACAGGCGCAGCGCATCCTCGAGCGAGGACGCGGTTTCCGCGCCTTCCAGCCGCAGTCCCGCATTGCGGCTCACCACGATATTGCGGCGGCCCGGCAGCGGCCGGCCGATCGATTCCCAGGTCTTGCGGCCCATGATCACCGGCGCGCCCATCGTGGTGCGCTTGAAGTGCGCGAGGTCCTCGGGCAGCCGCCACGGCAGCGTGTTGTCGCGGCCGATCACGCCGTTGCGCGCGCGCGCGACGATCAACGTCAGCAGCGTCATACCGCGACCGGGGCCTTGATGGCCGGATGCGATTCGTAGCCGACCAGCGCGAAGTCCTCGTAGCGGTAGTCGAAGATCGAATCGGGCTTGCGCAGGATCTGCAGCTTCGGCAGCGCCATCGGCTCGCGCGCGAGCTGCGTGCGCACCTGCTCCTCGTGGTTGCTGTAGATGTGGCAGTCGCCGCCGGTCCAGACGAAATCGCCGACTTCGAGGCCGGTCTGCTGCGCGATCATGTGCGTCAGCAGCGCATAGCTGGCGATGTTGAACGGCACGCCGAGGAAGATGTCGGCGCTGCGCTGGTACAGCTGGCACGACAGCCGGCCGTCGGCCACGTAGAACTGGAAGAACGCGTGGCAGGGCGGCAGCTTCATGCGGGGGATGTCGCCGACGTTCCAGGCCGACACGATCAGCCGGCGCGAATCCGGATTGCCGCGGATCTGTTCGATCAGCTGGGCGATCTGGTCGATGTGCTCGCCGTTGGGCGCGGGCCACGAACGCCATTGGTAGCCGTAGATCGGGCCGAGCTCGCCGTTCTCGTCGGCCCATTCGTCCCAGATCGTGACGCCGTTTTCCTGCAGCCAGCGCACATTGGTCGAGCCCTGCAGAAACCACAGCAGCTCATAGATGATCGACTTCAGATGCAGCTTCTTGGTGGTGACCACCGGGAAGCCTTCGCGCAGGTCGAAGCGCATCTGATAGCCGAACACCGAGCGCGTGCCGGTGCCGGTGCGGTCCGCCTTGACGGTGCCATGCTCGTACACATGGCGCATGAAGTCGAGATACTGTTTCATCGGCGTCGGAAAGGAAAAAGGGCCGCAGCGCGGCGGCTTGCGGGCCAGGCCGTCATTCTAGCCGATGCGCCTCGAACGGGCGCCGGCATGAAAAAAGGGGCGGCCCCTGTGGAGCCGCCCCTTGATCCGATCTCGTCATTCCCGCGCGGGCGGGAAGCGAGCGTGCTGCTTACTGGCTTTCGACCGCCGGTGCGCGGCGCTTCTGCACCAGATAGCCGGCGCCAAGCACGCCGCCGATGATCACGGCATACAGCAGCCATGCCAGCGCCGGGTTGGCGGCGAAGAACGGCTTGACCAGCGGTTCGCCCAGGATCATCTTGGCCGCGGTGAAGGCCAGCACGCCGGCGCCCAGGTAGATGATGACCGGGTAGCGCGACATCAGCTTGAGCACCAGGCGCGAGCCCCAGACCACGATCGGGATGCTGATCAGCAGGCCCAGCACCACCAGCAGGAAGCTGCCGTGCGCGGCGCCGGCCACGGCCAGCACGTTGTCGACGCCCATCACGGCGTCGGCGATGATGATGGTCTTCATCGCGCCGGCCAGCGTGGTCGCCGGGGCGCCGTGCTCGTCCTCGCCGTTTTCGTCCGACAGCAGCTTGTAGGCGATCCACACCAGCGCGAGGCCACCGACCAGCATCAGGCCAGGGATCTTCAGCAGCCAGACCACGCCGATGGTCATGGCCGAACGCACGACCACGGCGCCGATGGTGCCCCAGACGATGGCCTTCTTTTGCAGATGCGGCGGCAGATTACGCGCCGCCAGCGCGATCACGATGGCATTGTCGCCAGCGAGCACCAGGTCGATGACGACGATCGACAGCAGTGCCGTCAGAAACTGCATCGTGAACAGATCGGTAAGCCACTCCATGAACTCTCCTATTGGAAACGTGAAATACAGGTTCGCCTGGAGTCATGCAGCCGCGGACGGGAGCCTCTGCAAACCATGAATCCAGGTTGCAAAGGTCTTGCTCGACCGACCGGCGATTCGCCGGTACGGTCAGCACAACCGGAGGCCGCAATGGGGACGCGGCGCTCGTAATGACGATTGTGCTAAGGGCGGGCTGCCCTGGAGCTACTCCCCTTTGAAGGGGCTTGGCCGTGGTCGGCCTTGCTTGGGCACGGATTATAAACGAGGTCCATGGCGATTGTCGCCTTTGCGGCAAATGGCGTTTACCCTCGCGGCGGGCCATGGCGCGTGGCCCCGGGGCGATCGCGCGGGGTCCACGGCGGGGCCACGGTGGCGGTGCGGCGAGGGCCGCCACGCGGCGTGTCGGAGGCAGCCGGGCAGGCAGAGGGGCCCGATAGCGCCTATCCTTACCGGATCGGCAGTGGCCGATGCGCCGCCGGACAGCGATGGCGGCGCGTCCTTCTGCCCGCACCGGCCGCTTGCCGCGGCGGTGTGCCGGGGGTTCGGGGTTGTGCAGTGCCCAGTGACATCCAGCCACATCCAGCCACATCAACCGACCAGAAGGAAGAACTCCATGCCGGCTGATTCCATCGGTATGCCATCGCGCCGCCTTCGCCAGGACAATGGATCCGGACCGCGCGCCGCTTCTTCATCGTCCTCGTCTTCTTCGTCCCCTTCTTCGTCCTCTTCTTCAGCCCCTTCTTCGTCGTCGTCTTCTCCAACCACCAACGGGGCCGCCGCCGCGGCTTCGTCCCTCGCCAAAGCCCGCTCGCGTTTCGGCGATCCGCTCGCCTTCGTGCAGCAGTACCGCCACGACGACGAGGCCGAGCGCGCCGACCTGATCGACGGCCTGCTGGCGCCGCACGCCAGCGTCCAGCCCAAGCACTTCTACGACGTGCTGGGCTCGCGGCTGTTCGAGGCCATCACCGCCTTGCCCGAGTACTACCCGACCCGCACCGAGGCCGAGATCTTCGCCGCGCATGCCACCGCGATCGGCGCGCGCTGCGGCAGCGGCGGCGTGCTGATCGACCTGGGCGCCGGCAATTGCCAGAAGGCTGCGCGGCTGTTCGGCGTGCTGCGCCCCGCCCAGTACGTCGCGCTCGATATCTCGGTCGAGTTCCTGCGCGACACGCTGGCCGGCCTGCAACAGCAGCATCCGCAGATTCCGATGATGGGACTGGGCGCGGACCTGTGCGCGCCGCTCGCGCTGCCGGCGCCGATCCGGCAGGGCCGGCGGCTGTTCTTCTATCCGGGCTCGAGCATCGGCAACTTTGCGCCCGACGCCGCGCTGGCGCTGCTGCAGCGGCTGCGCGCCGCGGCGCGCCAGGGCGACGGCGTGCTGATCGGCGTCGACCTGCTCAAGGACGAGGCGCAGCTGGTATCGGCCTACGACGATGCGCTGGGCGTGACCGCGGCGTTCAACCGCAACGTGCTGCGCAACGTCAATCGCGCGATCGACGCCAACTTCGCGCTGGCCGACTGGCGCCATGTCGCCAGCTTCGACCGGCAGGGCTCGCGTATCCAGATGCATCTGCAAGCGGTGCGCGACGTCGAGGTCCACTGGACCGGCGGCGGCCGCGCCTTCCATGCCGGCGAGCGCATCCATACCGAGGACTCGCACAAGTACCGCGTCGAGGGCTTCGCCGCGCTGCTCGAGGAAGCGGGCTTTGCCGATCCGGTGTGCTGGACCGACGCGCGGCAATGGTTCGCGGTGTTCCACGCGCGGGTGCCGGCTTGACGGGGGTGATGGTCTCACCGGGCCCGATGGCCCCACTGCGCCTGAGGTCTCAACGGCCCTGAGGGTCTCGACGCGCTTGACGGGCCTGAGGGTGAGGCGAAGGCCCGGCGCCAAAGGCGCGCCCGGGGAAGGGAAAAGCCGCGGTGTCATAATGTCCGCTGACATGCCGCCCGCGCTGCGAGCGGTTTTTCCAGCGGCGTTTGACGAGACGGGCAATCCGATGAGCGGCTTCACCATGCTTCCCGATCTGTATTTCACCGGCGGCCGGCACGACTGGAGCGACGCGCGGCGCCTGCCGCGCGAGGGGCTGGCGCAGGCGCTGGTCGACAGCCGCAACCGCACGCTGGCCTGGCTGTCCGCGTTCGGCGCGGCCCGCCGCGGCTGGATCGTGCCGCGCCAGTACGATGCCGATCCACCGCTATGGACGCTGGGCCATCTCGCCTGGCATGCCGAATGGTGGTGCCTGCGCGACGTCCAATGGCAGGAGCGCGCCGGCGTGCTGCTGCCGGTGCCGGCCGCGCCGGCGCTGCTCGACGGCGCCGACGAATGGTTCGATCCCGAGCGCATCGGCCCCGATGCGCGCTGGGAAGTGGCCTTGCCCGACGTCGCCGCGCTGAAGCACTACGCGGCCTCGGTGCTCGACGCGGTGCTGCGCCGGATCGCGCTGCTGCCCGACGATGGCGACGACACGCTGTATCCCTTCCGCCGGGCCCTGCAGCACGAGGACGCGCAGATCGAGCGCATCGCGGCGCTGCTGCAGGCGCTGGCGATGGCGCCCGACGATCCCGCGCTGACCCGCCCGCCGGTCAGCGTGCCCGACGCCGGCACGCTGCAGTTTCCCGGCGGCCGCTTCACGCAGGGCTGGGGCGAGCCGGACGGCTTCGCGATGCCCGACGAACTGCCCGCGCAGCCGACCTATGTGCCGGCCTTCGAGATCGACGCCGCGCCGGTCACCAACGCGCAATACCTGGAATTCGTCGACGACGGCGGCTACGAGCGGCCCAACTGGTGGTCGCCCGCCGGCCGCCAGTGGCTGATGACGCAGGAGCGCTCGGCGCCGCGCTACTGGGAGCGCCATGCGCAGACGCGCGCCTGGATGGCGCAGCGCTTCGACACGCTGCGCACGCTCAATCCCGACGAGGCGGTGCGCCACGTGACGCTGTACGAGGCGCAGGCCTGGTGCGCCTGGGCCGGCCGCCGCCTGCCGGACGAGGCCGAGTGGGAGATGGCCGCGGTGCAGAATCGCGGCGGCTTCCGCTGGGGCATGGTGCGTGAATGGACCGCGACGCCGTACGAGCCCTATGCCGGCTTCGCCGACGTGCCCTCGCACCCGGGTCCCGGCGACAGCGAGATGCAGGCGCGGTTCGGCCTTTGCCAGGCCGTGCGCGGCGCCTGCTTCGTGGGGCCCACGCGGCTGCGCCATGCGCGCGCGCGGCTGGCGCTGGCGCCCGAGGAAGACGCGGCCTTCGTGGGGTTCCGTACCTGCGCGCTGTGAGCGCTGTCAGCGCTTTGAGCACTGTGGGCGCTCCGAGTGCGTAACGCCCCGAAGAACCGGCGACGAAGCGGCGAAGCACCGGCGACGCGGATCGTCCCGCCATGAAAAAGCCCCGCCGAAGCGGGGCTTTTTTCGTTGCCGGACTTGCCGTCCCGCTTGCGCGAGAACGGCATCGCCGTCGGTCGATCAGTGGATCAGTGGATCAGTGGATCAGTGGATCAGTGGATCAGTGGATCACCAGGCGGGTGAACGGATCCACATAGGCCTGCAACGTGACGAACAGGCCCACCAGGATCGCCAGCACGACCGAGTGGAAGAACACGTAGCGCAGGATGTCGCCCTCGTGGCCGTACCACTTGGTCGCGGTCGAGGCCACCACGATCGATTGTGCGTCGATCATCTTGCCCATCACGCCGCCCGAGCTGTTGGCCGAGGCCATCAGCACCGGCGACAGGCCAAGCTGCTCCGCGGTGGTCTTCTGCAGGCCGCCGAACAGCACGTTCGACGCGGTGTCCGAACCGGTCAGCGCGACCCCCAGCCAGCCCAGCATGGTGCCGAACAGCGGGTAGAACACGCCGGTGTGGGCAAAGGCCAGGCCCAGCGTCGCGTCCAGGCCCGAATAGCGGGTCAGGTAGCCGACGCCGAACATCGCGCAGATCGTCAGCAGCGAGTAGCGCACCAGCTTGATGGTGTTCCAGTACTCGCGCAGCAGGCGCGGCACCGAATAGCCCATCAGCAGCCCGCCGACGACGGCAGCGACCAGGATGCCGGTGCCGGCCATCGACAGCACGTTGAAGTTGAACACCGCGGCCTCGGCGACCTGCTGCGGCACCACCGGCGGCACCTTGAGCACGGCCTTGTCCAGGCCCGGGATCGCATACTTCCAGGACCAGATCGCGTCGAAGGCCTTCTTGATCTGCGGCACGCCCCAGATGAAGACGAACACGGTCAGGATGACCCAGGGCATCCACGCCTTGGCGGTCGAGATGCCGGCGGCAGCGGCGTTGGCGCGCGCCTCGGCGGCGACCGCCTCGGGATCGTCGACCTTCGACTCGTCGTGGCGACCGAGGATCTTGGTGGTGGTCCAGATCTTCTTCGGCTTCCAGACCTTCAGGAACAGCGCCAGCGAGCCCATCGACACCAGCGCGGCGATCACGTCCACCAGCCACGGACCGTGGTAGTTCGACACCAGGAACTGGGGGATCGCGAAGCTGACGCCCGCTACCAGGATGGCGGGCCAGACTTCAAGCATGCCGCGGAAGCCGGCAAAGGCCCAGATCAGCCAGAACGGCACCAGCACCGAGAACAGCGGCAGCTGGCGGCCGATCATCGCCGACAGGTCGAGCAGGTCAAGGCCGGTCACGGCCGACAGCGCGATGATTGGCGAGCCGAGCGCGCCGTAGGCAACCGGCGCGGTATTGGCGATCAGCGCCAGGCCCGACGCGGCCAGCGGCGAGAAGCCCAGGCCGATCAGGATGGCGCCGGTCACTGCCACCGGCGTGCCGAAACCGGCCGCGCCCTCGAAGAAGGCGCCGAAGCTGAACGCCACCAGCAGCAGCTGCAGGCGCCTGTCCTCGGTGATGCCGGCGATCGAGCCCTGCAGCACCTTGAACGAGCCGTTCAGCGTGGTCAGCCGGTGCAGGAAGATGATGTTCAGCACGATCCAGCCGATCGGGAACAGGCCGGAAGCGATGCCCAGGCCGGCGGCCTTGCCGGCCATCGCGGCGGGCATGCCGAAGATCGCCGAGGCGACCACGATGCCGACCACCAGCGCCAGGCCGGCGGCCAGATGGGCCTGCAAATGAAAGAACGCCAGCGCGCCCAACAGCACCGCGACCGGCACGCCCGCGGCGAGCGTGGACAGGGCCATGCTGCCGAGCGGGTCGTAGACTTGACTCCACACGATTGAATCCTCCTCAGTGATGGGCCGGCGAGCCATCCTTCTGCGGGCGATCCTCGCCGGTTTGCCTGCGCACGACAGGGACGCGCAGGGGTGACCCAAGCTTCGCGCACGAGCAAGCGAAGGATTTTAAGGACGGCTATAGGTCACCCGCGATACATCGCGTCACGATGGGCGTGAACCGGATTCAGGAATCAGGGTTTGCCCGGGGCGCGCGTCCGGTGTGCAGCGTACTCCAATTGTTGCGGAACGGAAATGTCTGCTTGCCGGCACGGCGGGCGGGGAAGGAACAACTGCGGGGGAGGGAACCGCTGCGGAGATGGTGTTCCGGCGGCTGGCCCGGCGCCAGCGCCGGGGCCATCGGAGGTGTTCAAGCCAGCGGCAGCACCAGGATGCCCGACGCGGCGGGCCGCGCGCGCATCTTCGCCAGCCAGCGCTCCAGCTCGGGGCGCGGCTCGCGCTGGATCGGCATGCCCATCCAGCGATGCGCGGCGCAGGCCAGCGAGATGTCGGCCATACTGAAGCGGTCGTCGCAGATGAATTCGCGCCCGGTCAGCGCCTTGTCGAGCAGGGCGGCCAGTGGCTCGGCCCGCGCGATCGAACGGGCGATCGCGTCGGCGTCGCGGCGCTCCGCCGGCGTGCGCACGGTCTGCACGAAGGCGTCGACCATGGCCGGCGTGAAGGCGGTGTTCTGCCAGTCCATCCAGCGGTCGGCGGAGGCGCGGGTGCGCACGTCCTCCGGCCACAGCGTGCCTTCGCCATACTGCGCGCACAGGTAGCGCACGATCGCATTCGATTCCCACAGCACGAACGGCTCGCCGCCGATATCGGTGCCGCGGAAGTCCTCGATCACCGGGATCAGCCGGTTCGGGTTCAGGCGGACGTAGGCCTCGGTATCCAGGTCGCCGCGCGTGACGCCGATATCGATCCGCTCGTGATCGAGATGCAGTTCGCGCGCGCACCAGACGACCTTCTGGACGTTGATCGAAGAGAGCCGGCCCCAGATGCGCAACATATTGGTCTTCCTTGTTCTGGTTGGTGCCGTGGCCAGTCAGCGCCGGATCAGGCCGCCTTGGCGTGGCCGGCCTGCGCCGCGATGGCCTCCGCGAACAGCTTGCCAAGGATCGCCACGCCTTGCTCGATGCGCTCGGGCGGCACCGTGACGAAGGCCAGCCGCAGCGTATTCTGCCGCGGATTGGTGGCGAAGAACGGGGCACCGGGCACATAGGCGACGTTGCGTTTGACCGCTTCCTGCAGGATCGCCATGCTGTCCAGCCCTTCCGGCAGCGACATCCAGATGAACATGCCGCCCTCGGGCTGGTTCCACTTGACGCCGGCCGGCATATGGCGCGCCAGCGCATCGAGCATGTAGCGGCACTGGTTGCCGTAGAGCTCGCGGATGGTCGGGATATGCGTATCGAGCAGGCCGTCGCGGATCGTTTCGTAGGCGACGCGCTGCGTGAAGCTCGGCGTATGCAGGTCGGAGGCCTGCTTGGCCTGGCACAGCTTGAAATGCAGCTCGGGCGGGGCGATCACGTAGCCCAGCCGCAGGCCGGGCGCCAGTACCTTCGAGAACGAGCCCATGTAGATCACGCCGTCCGGGTTCATCGACAGCAGCGTGGGCAGCTGGTTGCCGGTGTAGCTCAGCTCGCCGTAGGGATCGTCCTCGATCAGCAGCACGTTCAGTTCGCGCGCCCGCTGCACCAGCGCCTGGCGGCGCTCCAGCGGCATGCGGCGGCCGGTCGGGTTCTGGAAGTTCGGCAGCGCGTACAGGAAGCGCGCGCCGGCGGTCAGCTCGGCGGTCAGCGCCTCGGGCTGCAGGCCTTGGTCGTCGCTCGGCAACGAGACGAACTCGGGCTCGAACAGCGAGAAGGCCTGCAGCGCCCCGAGATAGCTCGGCGTCTCGACCAGCACCGGGCTGCCCGGATCGATCAGCACCTTGGCCAGCAGGTCCAGCGCCTGCTGCGAGCCGGTGGTGATCAGCACGCGCTCGACATCGACGCCATGGCGGCGCGCGATGAATTCGCGCAGCGGCAGATAGCCCTCGGTGGCGGTGTACTGCAGTGCGGCGTGCGGATTGTCGGCGAATACACGGGCCACCGCCTGTTCCATCGCGGCGACCGGGAAGGTCGCGGGCGACGGCAAGCCGCCGGCGAACGAAATGACTTCCGGACGCTCGGTGACCTTGAGGATTTCGCGGATGGCCGAGCTGGTCAGTTGTTGCGCCCGGCGGGAGATGGCCCAATGCATGATGGTCTCTTGGTGTGGTTCTCGCGCGGCGGCGCCGCGCGATGTCGGTCAAATCGGTGCGGCGATGCGCGCTGCGCGCACGCCTGAAAAGTTGGGGCTGGCCTTATTGGACCTCGACGATCATCTCGATCTCGACGCAGGCGCCCAGCGGAATCTGCGCGACGCCGAACGCGCTGCGGGCATGCTTGCCCTTGTCGCCGAACACTTCGGCCAGCAGCTCGGAGCAGCCGTTGGTGACCAGGTGCTGCTCGGTGAAGTCCGGCGTCGAATTGACCAGGCTCATCACCTTGACGATGCGCGTCACGCGGTTCAGGTCGCCGACGTGCGCGTGCAGCGTCGCCAGCAGGTCGATCGCGATCGCGCGCGCCGCCGCCTTGCCCTCTTCGGTGCCCAGCTGGTCGCCGAGCTTGCCGACCCAAGGCTTGCCGTCCTTGCGGGCGATATGGCCCGACAGGAAGACCGTGTTGCCGGTCTGCGCGGCCATCACGTAGGCGGCGGCGGGGGCGCCGGCGGTCGGCAGTTCGATGCCCAGGCGGGCGAGGGTGTCATAGACGGACATGCAGACTCCTGTTGTGCGAGAGTTCGTGAGGGTTCAGCGGGATCGTGCGGGCGGCAGGCCCACGGACGCAGCGGACGGGCCCGACGTGGCCGACGTGGCGGACCCGGGCGCGGCACGCACTGCGGTCCGGCGCCCCAGCGCCACCACCGCGATCACCGCGACGGCGAAACCGATGGTCGGCGCGTCGAGCGGCTCGGCCAGCAGCAAGGCGCCGCCGGCCAGCGTCATGAACGGCTGCAGCAATTGTATCTGGCCGACGCGGGCCACGCCCCCTTTCGCCAGTCCGGCGTACCAGAAGACGAAGCCGATGAACATCGAGAAGAGGGAGACGTAGGCCATGCCCAGCCATGCGCGCGCCGACGCGGCGGCGATCTGCGGCAGCGTCTGCGCGGCCATCCAGGCGACCGTCGGCAGCACCACCGGCAGCGACACGACCAGCGCCCAGCTGATGGTCTCGAGGCCGCCGAGCTCGCGCGACAGCTTGCCGCCCTCGGCGTAGCCCAGCGCGCCCAGCACCATCGCGGCGAACAGCAGCCAGTCGGCGTGCTGCAGCGCGCCGGCGCCTTGCCACAGCGCGAAGCCGACCACCAGCGCGCTGCCGGCCAGCGCCGCGGCCCAGAACGCGATCGACGGCCGCTCGCGGCCGAACCAGGCGGCGAACACCGCGGTGGCCAGCGGCAGCAGCCCGATCACGATGGCGCCGTGGCTGGCCGGCACCTCGCGCATCGCCAGCGACGAGAACAGCGGAAAGCCGATCACCACGCCGAGCGCGGTCACGGCCAGCCGGAACCATTGGCCGCCGCGCGGACGGCGCGCCGCGGACAGCGCGCCGCGCTGCCACAGCAGCGCCAGCGCGAGCAGCGTCGCCACCAGCGCGCGGGCCAGCGCGACGAAGGTGGCGTCGAGCTCGGCCACCGCCATGCGCGTGAACGGCAGCGTCTGGCTGAAGATCGCCACGCCGATGAAGCCGAGCAGCATGCCGCCGCTGGGGGCCTCGGCGGGCATGGCCGCGCGCGAGGGACAGGGCGCGGCGGTGTCGCGTTGCGTCATGGCAGGGTCCTGGTGGCGTTCTTGCGGGTGGTCTTGCGGGCGTTTATGCGGGCTGTTCTGGCAGGGACTGTGTTCGGTGGCGTTCTTGAGCGACTGTTCTTGTGCGGCTGTGCTTGTGCGCTGTTCTTGCGGCGGCTTTTGCGTGCGCTACGGCATCGCCGGCCGCCCCGCGAAGGCGATCCACAGCGCGGTCGCGGCCAGCGCCAGCCCCATCGCGCGATTGAACCAGCGGATGCGCTGGCCGACCTGCAGCCACTGGCGCAGCGACGCGCCCATTGCGCCGTAGGCGCCATTGCTGAGGAAGCCGAACACGCCGAACACCGCGCACACCAGCAGGCCGCGCTGCAGCGGCGACTCGGCCCCGGACATGTAGGAGGCGGCGATCGCCAGCGCCAGCATCCAGGCCTTGATGTTGGCGTACTGCAGCGCCACCGATTGCCAGACCGACAGCGGCGCCAGCACCTGCCGGTCGCTGAGCGCGGCGCTGCGGCCGATCTTCGCGGCCAGCCACAGCAGGTAGGCGACGCCCGCCAGATGGACGATCGTGGCCAGCACGGGGCTGGCGACGATCAGCGCACCGACCCCTGCCGCGCACAGCGCGAGGATGCTGGCGAAGCCGAGCGCGACGCCGATGCAGTGCGGCAGCGTCGCGCGCAGGCCGAAGTTGGCGCCGGTCACCGCGGCGATGGTGGTGTTGGGGCCGGGCGTGAACAGGCCGACCGTCATCAGCGACAGCAGCGCGGCAAACTGCGTGACGGACAGGCCGGCGAGCCAGGCGGGCAGGGCCGCATCGATCGGCATCGGGCTCATGCCGCGGCACGCGCCGGACCGGCGTCGGAGATCATCGCCTGATCGGCCGCTTCGGCGAAGTTCACCACCACGCGCCGGTTGGTGCGGCTCTTCTTCTCGATCTTGCTCACCACCACCGGGCCGATCTCGCCGACCGCGGCGACATGGGTGCCGCCGCAGGGCTGGCGGTCGATGCCGGGGATCTCGATGATGCGGATCTGGCTGGTGCCCGCCGGCGGTGCCGCGCCAATGGTGCGCACCAGGTCCGGCTCGGCCGCCAGCTGCTCCGGCGTGATGCGGTCGATGCGAACCGGCGTATCGGCGGCGATCAGCGCATTGAGGCGCTCGGTCAGATCGGCCTTGTCCAGCGTCGATTCGGGCAGGTCGAAGTCGATGCGCGCGGTGTCCGGGTTGATGTTGCAGCCGGTGACCGGCACCGGGATCAGCGAGCCGAGCAGATGCAGGCAGGTGTGCAGGCGCATCAGCCGATGGCGGCGCGCCCAGTCGATCGCCACGGTGACGCGGTCGCCCGGGGCCAGCGCCGGCAGCGCCTGGTCCGGCGCGGGCACGTGCAGGATCACGCTGCGGTCGGCCGCGTAAAGGGTCTCGGCCAGCGCGATCGTGCTGCCGTCGGCCAGCGTCAGGGTCCCGGTGTCGCCGGCCTGGCCGCCGCTGCGCGCGTAGCAGACCGTTTCGTCGAGCACGATGCCTTCGGGCAGTACCGCCAGCACGGTGGCGCTGCAGCGGTCGAGATAGGCGTCCTCGTCGAAGCGCTTGCGCGTCGGCGGCAACAGGGTGTCGGACATCGGGAGTCTCCTTTGTTCTGCGGGAAATCGCGGATATCGGCGGATATCGGCGGATACCGCGGGATATCAGCGGTATCGCGAGTATCGCGGGTATCGCCGGCATCGGCCTGGGTATCGGCTCGGGTATCGCTATTGGGTCGGCGGTGCCTCTGGGCCTGTACCGGTGCGGCCGCCTGTCCCGGCATGGCGGTGCCGCCCGGACAGGCTGGCGCCGGCCGTCAGGTGATGCCCGGCAGGCTTTCAACGTGGGTCGATGTTAGACAAGGTTGTCGGTACAGTACCGATACAGTTATTCTGCTGATCCTCAGTACAGTTTTCGGGGGCCGTCCATGGAAACAGGAAACCAAGCCGGATCGCCGCACGGCGAGACCGAACCAGCGCCGCCAGCCGGGCACGCGATGGGCGAAGCGAAGGCCGAGGCTGCCGGCAAGGCCGCGCGTGCCGGCAGCCGCCGTCCGCTGCGGCTGGTGTTGCCGTCGGCCCCCACGGCATCCGGCGAGCTGTCGGCCGCCGGCAGCCTGCCCGACCCGGTGCCGTCGGCGCAGATGACGCTGGTCGGGCAACTGACCGAATGGGCGCGGATGCGGATCGAGGAGCGGGTGTTCCGCCCCGGCATGCGCATGCCGTCGATCCGCCAGCTCGCGCAGGACAAGGGCATCTCGCGCTTTACCGTGGTCGAGGCCTACGACCGGCTGGTCGCGCTGGGCTACCTCGAATCGCGGCGGGGCTCGGGCTTTTTCGTGCGCGAGCGCGGGCCCGGCATCGGTCCGGGCCTGGGCGCGGGCTTGCCCAGCGAGGCCGCGCCGCCGGCGCCGCATGGGTCGCGCAATATCGACGTGCCCTGGCTGCTGCGCAACATGTTCCACCGGGCCGAGCCGCGCAAGGCGCCGGGGCTGGGCTTCCTGCCCAACGACTGGCTCGACGGCGAGCTGATCGGCAGCGCGCTGCGCGGCCTGGCGCGCCAGCCGGGCAGCCACTTCCTCGCCAGCGGCACGCCCGAGGGCTTCCTGCCGCTGCGCCAGCAACTGCGCACGCGGCTGGCCGAACTGGAGATCGGCGCCGCGCCCGAGCAGATCCTGCTGACCTCGGGCATCACCCAGGCGCTGGACCTGATCGCGCGCCTGTATGTCCGGCCTGGCGATCCGGTGCTGGTCGGCGATCCGGCCTGGTTCGTGATGTTCGCCCGCTTCGCCGCCCAGGGCGCGCAGGTGATCGGCGTGCCGTACACGGCGGAGGGCCCGGACCTCGAAGCGCTGGAGCGCATCGTGCAGGCCCACCGTCCCAGGCTGCTGATCCTCAATTCGGTGCTGCACAATCCGACCGGCACCTCGCTGTCGGCCGCCAAGGCCTTCCAGCTGCTGCGGCTGGCCGAGCAGTACGACTTCCTGGTGGTCGAGGACGACATCTACTGCGACCTGTGCCCGCCGGGCCATCCGGCCACGCGGCTGGCGAGCCTGGACCAGCTCAAGCGCGTGGTCTACCTCGGCAGCTTCTCCAAGACGCTGGCGGCCAATCTGCGGGTCGGCTTCGTCGCGGCCCGTCCCGAACTGGTGCAGAGCCTGACCGACGCCAAGCTGCTGGCGGGGCTCGCCACGCCGGAGATCAACGAGCGCGTGCTGTACAAGGTGCTGACCGAGGGGCACTACCGCAAGCACGTCGAGCGCGTGCGCAACCGGCTCGAGCGCGCCCGCGACGAGACCCGGCACGCGCTGGAGAAGCTGGGCCTGACGCTGTTTCCGGGCCAGCATGCCGGCATGTACCTGTGGGCCGATACCGGCCGCGATACCAATGCGATCGCCACCGCGGGGCACGAGGAGGGCTATCTGTTCGCGCCCGGCAGCCTGTTCTCGCCGTCGCAGCTGCCGTCGGGCTGGATGCGCTTCAACGTCGCCTGCGGCCACGATCCGCAGATGCTCGATTTCCTCGCGCGCCAGCTGGACCGGTTGTAGCCGGAGCCGGGGCCGGGGCCGGGCCGCGTCCCCCTGGCCGTGGCGGGGCCCCGCCCTTGGCTTGGGGGGCACCGAGCCGCCCCGGGCCGTGCCGCGGCCACCACCGAGCCGCCCCCGCCGTGCCGCGGCCACCACTTGAAAAACCGCCGGGGCGTCCCTATCTGGCCGCCACCGGCGCGGCCATGCCGGCCCTGGCCCAGCGCCATGCCAAGCCCGCCGCGGCGACGCGAATTGCACGATGGCGCTGCCGCCCTGCGCGGCGGCGGCGCCCGGATCCATTCACGAGGAGAACCATGAACGCCACGCACGAGACGATGAGCTTCCAGGCGGAAGTCAAGCAGCTGCTGCATCTGATGATCCACAGCCTGTACAGCAACAAGGAGATCTTCCTGCGCGAGCTGATCTCGAACGCCTCGGATGCCACCGACAAGCTGCGCTTCGAGGCGATCGCCAATCCCGCGCTGCTGGAGAACGACGCCGACCTGGCGATCCGCATCGAGACCGACAGCAAGGCCCGCACCATCACGATCACCGACAACGGCATCGGCATGAGCCGCGACGAGGCGATCCGCAACCTGGGCACGATCGCGCGTTCGGGCACCAAGGAATTCTTCGAGCAGCTGTCGGGCGACCAGCAGAAGGACGCCGCGCTCATCGGCCAGTTCGGCGTCGGTTTCTACTCGGCCTTCATCGTCGCCGACCGCGTCACGGTCGAGACCCGCCGCGCCGGCGTACCCGCTTCCGAGGCGGTGCGCTGGGAGAGCGGCGGCGACGGCGAGTTCACCGTCGATGCGATCGAGCGCGCCGAGCGCGGCACCGCCATCACGCTGCATCTGCGCGAGGGCGAGGACGACTTCCTGTCGGCGTGGAAGCTCAAGGACATCATCCGCAAGTACTCGGACCATATCTCGCTGCCGATCCGCATGCCCAAGGAGGTCTGGGACGCCGACACCAGCGCGTACAAGCGCACCGGCGAGTGGGAGAGCGTCAACCAGGCCAGCGCGCTGTGGACCCGCGCCAAGAGCGACATCACCGACGAGCAGTACGTCGCCTTCTACCAGCACATCGCGCACGACCACGAGAAGCCGCTGGCGTGGACGCACAACCGCGTCGAAGGCCGCAACGAATACACGCAGCTGCTGTACATCCCGGCGCGCGCGCCGTTCGACCTGTGGGACCGCAACCATCGCGGCGGCCTGAAGCTGTACGTCAAGCGCGTCTTCATCATGGACGACGCCGAGCAGCTGCTGCCGAACTACCTGCGCTTCGTCAAGGGCGTGATCGATTCGTCCGACCTGCCGCTGAACGTCTCGCGCGAGCTGCTGCAGGAAAGCCGCGACGTCAAGGCGATCCGCGAGGGCAGCACCAAGCGCGTGCTGTCGATGCTCGAGGCGATGGCCGACAGCGAGGACCAGGCCGAGCGCGACAAGTACGCGAGCTTCTGGCAGCAGTTCGGCCAGGTGCTCAAGGAGGGCCTGGGCGAGGACACGGCCAACCAGCAGCGGCTGGCCAAGCTGCTGCGCTTTGCCTCCACGCACCAGGACTCGGCCGAGCAGACCGTGTCGCTGACCGACTATGTCGGCCGCATGAAGGAAGGCCAGGACAAGATCTACTACGTGACCGCCGACACGTGGAATGCCGCCAAGGCCAGCCCGCATCTGGAGGTGTTCCGCAAGAAGGGCATCGAGGTGCTGCTGCTGACCGACCGCGTCGACGAGTGGATGCTGTCCTTCCTGAACGAGTTCGACGGCAAGGAGCTGGTGTCGGTCGCGCGCGGCGGCCTGGACCTGGGCGCGCTGGCCGACGAAGAGGAAAAGGCCGAGCAGCAGAAGGCCGAGGACGAATGGAAGGACGTGCTGACGCGCGCGAAGGAAGTGCTGGCCGACAAGGCCAAGGACGTGCGCGTGACGCTGCGCCTGACCGACTCGGCCTCGTGCCTGGTGTCGGACGAGGGCGAGATCAGCGGCTATCTGCAGCGGCTGCTGAAGCAGGCCGGCCAGAAGGCGCCGCAGACCAAGCCGATCCTCGAACTGAATCCGTCGCATGCGCTGGTCGGCAAGCTGCGCCAGCTCGCGGGCGCCGGGGCCGATGGCGATGCCGATGCCTTCGCCGACCGCGTGCACGTGCTGTTCGACCAGGCGCTGCTGGCCGAAGGCGGCATGCTGGAGGATCCGGCGGCCTACGTGCAGCGGATCAACAAGCTGCTGGCCTGATGCCGGCCCGGCGTGGGGCGCCACGGGCGGCGCGACCGGAGGCGGCAGCGGGGGCACTACCCGGTGCAACGCCCGTTGCAACACCGGAGATGCCGGCGGACCTGCAGCAAGGTCTGCCGCCGGTGATCGACCGCCATACCCGCGTGCTGATCCTCGGCAGCTTCCCGGGCGCCGCCTCGCTGGCGGCGCGCCAGTACTACGCGCATCCGCGCAACCAGTTCTGGCCGCTGCTGGGGGCGCTGCTCGGCGAGCCGCTGCCCGAGCTGCCCTATGCCGAGCGGCTGACGCGCGTGCTGGCACATCGCGTCGGCATCTGGGACGTGCTGGGCGCCTGCGTGCGCCCGGGCAGCCTCGATTCCAATATCCGCCATCCGCAGGCGAACGATTTCGAGCGCCTGCGGCAGCTTGCACCGGCGCTGCGCCGCGTCGGCTTCAACGGCGGCACATCCGGCCGCTTTGCGCCGCAATTCGCCGCGGCCGGCTACGAGACCGTGGTGCTGCCCTCGTCGAGCCCCGCCCATGCCGCGCGCACCTTCGAGCAGAAGCTGCAGCTGTGGCGCGCGCTTCTGTCACAATCGCGGCCGTGATTTGACGCGGACCGCCCGTCGGACTCCTTGGACGCCTTGGACCCGGGCTGTCTTTCCGTAGCCTGCCGCATTGCTGACTGATGACCCTGTTGAAACGAAAATCGATCGAAGCCGTGGCTTCCCGCCGTCCCGCGCGCGGCGAACGGGAGCGCAATGCGCGCCGCCACGATCGCGACACCGCCTCCGATCTCGGTGCGGCGGAGGATCGCCGCGACGAGAAACGGATGACGCCGCGCTTTGCGCCGGTGACCTTCTCCGAATGGAATGGCGTGCGCTACCTGCATTTCGGTACCGAGTGGGTGCAGGGCGCGATGCGGCTGCGCAAGCCCGACGCGATCGAGCTCGAATACGCGCAGCAGATGATGGCCTGGCTGCTGTTCCTGTCGCCGTCGCAGCGCGATTTCCATATCGCGCAGCTTGGGCTGGGCGCGGCCTCGCTGACGAAGTTCTGCCATCGGCATTTCGCCAGGGCGCGCGTGACCGCGGTCGAACTGAATCCGGCCGTGATCGTCGCCGGGCGCAGCATGTTCGGCCTGCGCGAGGACGATGCGCGGCTGACGGTACGCGAGCAGGACGCCTGGGACTATGTGATGGACCCCGCGAGCACTGGCGCGCACGACGTGCTGCAGGTCGATCTGTACGACGCCACCGCGCGCGGTCCGGTGCTGGACACCACGGCCTTCTACAAGGCCTGCCGGCGCGTGCTGAAGGCCCCCGGCGTGATGACGATCAACCTGTTCGGCGACCACGACAGCTTCCCGAAGAACATCGTGCGGATCTGCGAGGCGTTCGAGGACCGCGTGCTGGTGTTCCCGGAGGTGCACGACGGCAACGTGATCGCGCTGGCCTTCAACGGGCCGGCGATCGATATCGACTGGGAGACCCTGGAGCAGCGCGCGCGCGTGGTGCAGGAAGCGACCGGGCTGCCGGCGCGGCAGTGGGTCAAGGGCTTGCGCCGCGCGAATGCGCGGCAGGAAGAGCGGCTGCGGATTTAAGCCGCGGCTCTCTCCCCCGGCCCCTCTCCCGCGCGCGGGAGAGGGGCGCCTCTCGCCGGATTTCTGCTCAGGGGTTCTCCCTCTCCCGATCAGGGGGGAGAGGGGTGGGAGAGTCGGGGAGAGCGAGGTGGTTCCTCCGCCCGCCGTTATTCCTTGTGGAAGAACTGCGCCAGCGACCATTCGTCGGTGCGGGCTTCGTAGCGTACGCCCTTGCGCATCGCCCACATCGCCAGCTGGCTGTGCGACGGGATGATGGCGTGGTCGGCCAGCGCGAACCTGGCCGCGGTGCGCGCGTTCTCCTCGCGCGCCTTGTCGCTGCTGATCGTCGTCAGCGAGGTCTCGATCAGCTTGTCCAGCTGCGGATTGCTGTAGCGCCCCCAGTTCCACGTGCCGTAGCCCGTCTTGGGATCGGGCGTGCCCGTGATCGAGCGCAGCGCGACGTCGGCCGCGGCCGAGCCCCAGCCCAGCATCTGGAAGGAAAAATCGCCCTGGCGCGCGCGCGTGAAGTACGCCGCCACCGGCATCGTCTCGACCTTGGTCTGGATGCCGATGCGCGTCAGCATGCTGGCGGTGGCCTGCGCCACCGCGGCATCGTTCAGATAGCGGTTGTTGGTCGCATGCAGCGTCAGCCCGAAGCCGTTCGGATAGCCCGCCTGCGCCAGCAACTGCCTGGCGCGCTGCGGATCGTAGGCGTCCGGCTTGGTGCCCGGATGGCCGAAGATCTGCGGCGAGACGATCGACGAGGCCGGCACCGCCAGGCCTTCCATGATGCGCGAGACGATCGCGTCGCGGTTCAGCGCATGGCTGATCGCGGCACGCACGCGCGCGTCCTTGAACGGGTTCTTGCCGAGCGGCTTGCCGGCGCGGTCGGTCACATAGGGCGGATCGTCGCGCCACTGGTCCATCTGCCAGAAGATCGTGCGCCACGAGACCTGCTGCTCGATGCGAAAGCGCGCATCCTTCTTCAGCTTGGCCACGTCGGCCGACGGCACGCTCTCGATCACGTCGACATCGCCGGCGAGCAGCGCCGAGGTGCGCGCGCCGCTGTCGGTGATGATGCGGAACACCGCGCGGTCCCACTCGGGCTTCGGACCCCAGTAGTCCGGATTGCGCTCCATCACGATCTCGCTGCCGCGCGCGAAGCGGACGAACTTGAACGGCCCGGTGCCGATCATCGCCTTGCCGCTGTCGAAGTCGGTCTGGTTCAGCGTGGCCGCGATGCGCTTGGGCATGATGGGCACGCTGTTCAGGTCGTTGGCGAGGTTGGCGTAGTTGCGCACGTTCATGGTCAGCCGCACCGTCAGCGGGTCCGGCGTGTCGATGCGCGCGATCGGCTTGGTGTAGCTGGTGAACGAGCCCGGCGCGTTGGTCAGCTTCTCGGGGCGCTGCAGCGACGCCTTGACGTCCTCGCTGGTGAACGGCGAGCCGTCGTGCCATTTGACGTTGGGGCGCAGCTTGATTTCCCAGGTGGTGGCGTCGATCGGTTTCCACGACAACGCCAGGCCCGGGATATAGCGGGCGTTCTTGTCCATGAACACCAGCGACTCGAAGATATGCAGCGCGATCGCGTTGTTGGGCCCGGCGTTGTTCCAGTGCGGGTCCATCGAGGTGACGTCGGCCGCCAGGCCAATGCGCAGGTCCTCGGCCTGGGCGGCGCCCGCGGGCAGCAGCGTGAAGGCCGCGCTGGCGCTCAGCGTGGCCAGCAGCGCGGCGCTGGTGCGCAGCCAGCCGCGGCGGGACGGTTGGGCGGGGGTCGTCTGGCGGGACTTGTGAAGGGGGCGGTGGCGGTGCGGCATCGTTGCTTGGCTCCTGGTACGGGCCTGCGCGGGAGGCGGGCTTGCCGGTCCCCGCATCGACACATCGACGCATTGGGGAGGACGGCGGCCACGCCGGGCAGGCGGGTTCGCGGATGGCTTCGTGCGCATTGTGCCGATAAATCGCGGCCGGCGTGCGATGCGTGCGTCATATGCTTATGGCGACTGCAGGCGGGGGTCGCGCAGGCACGGCGCGCCCGAACCGACGCGCGTCCCACCGAAGCCCATCCACCGAAGCACCGAAGCACCGAAGCACCGAAACACCGAAACACCGAAACACCGAAACACCGAAACACCGAAACACCGAAACACCGAAACACCGAAACACCGAAACACCGAAGCACCGAAACACCGAAGCACGTCCACCAACGAGCGCCCGCCGGAGCCCGCCCGGTAGAATCGCGCCCATGTTCGCCAACTCCCGCCCGATCGCGTCGGCCCAGACCGATGCCCACCACCAGCTTGCCACCCGCGTCGCCCGCCATCTCGCCGAACCGTTCCGCAAGCCGATCGGCGAGGTCAGCCGGCGCGCGCTCGACGCGGCGCTGGCCAGCTGGCAGGCCGCCGGCGGCGCGCCGCTGATCCTCGATGCCGGCTGCGGCGTCGGCGAAAGCACGCTGCGGCTGGCGCAGGCCTTTCCGGACCAATTCGTCATCGGCGTCGATCAGTCCGAGAAGCGGCTGACCGCCGGCAAGGATTGGTGGCAGGGCGCGCTGCCCGACAACTTCGTCTGGGCGCGCGCCGATCTGGTGGACGTCTGGCGCCTGCTGCAGCGCGACCGCATCGCGGTGTCGCGCCACTACGTGCTGTATCCCAATCCTTGGCCCAAGATCGGGCATCTCGGACGGCGCTGGCACGGCCATGCGGTGTTTCCCGCGCTGGCCGCCTGCGGTGACTATCTGGAGTGCCGCAGCAACTGGCCGGTGTATATCGACGAATTCGCGCAGGCGCTGGCGCTGGTGGGCCGGCCCGCCCGTACCGAGCCCTGGCATCCGGCGCAGCCGATGACGCCGTTCGAGCGCAAGTACCAGGCCTCGGGCCACCCGCTGTGGCGCTGCGTCAGCGAGGGGCCGGCGCCGCAATGACAACGGGCCCGGCGCAAGGGCAACGGTCCGCGTCTCAACGAGCCACGCCGCAATGACAACGGCCCGCAAGGTTGCGGGCCGTCGGGTCGTTCCGTTGCCGCCTCGCGCGGCTCAGTGGAACAGCGGCTGCTGCGTCGGCGCGTCCTCGGGCAGCTCGGCGTGCACGATCTCGCCGGAACGGTCCGCGTACAGCGGCGTGCCGCAGTCCTCGCAGTACTCGGGATCGAACAGCGAGGCGTGGCGGAAGATGTCGTCGACGCCGGCGTTGCGCAGTTCCTCGCAGATCTGTTCGAGCGGATTGCCTTGCCCGCTGTCGTCGATCTCGCCCGACTCGCGGCCGTAGACCGGCCAGACGATGCCGTAGATCACGTCCTTCTCGCCGCGCATCGTGAAGGCGACGCGGTATTCCTCGACCTCGTCCTCGCCGAAGGCCGCGGTGACGGCCGCCAGCTGGCCGGCCGTGATATCGAGCGTGCCGCACAGATAGTTGACCGCCGCGCGCACGGTCAGCGGACGGATGCTCTTGTCCGACTCGCGGCACGACAGGAAGAAGGCGTCGGGCAGCAGCAGCTCGAACTCGCAGCCCGGCAGCAGCAGCGCCAGCGAGGGCTGGACCTGGGTGCGCCATTGCTCCAGGCACACCGAGCGCTCGGCATGGTGCTCCTTCGATTCCTCCTGCCAGCGGAACAGCGGCTGCTCGTGCTCGGCGACCACCACCGCCAGCAGATAGCGCGGATCGGCCAGGATGGGCGCGGTCTCGGGCAGGTCGCGCAGATCGACCTTGGGCGCGACGCCGGCCAGCGCGGCCGAGATCAGCTTGTGGGTCAGCGCGAAGGTGTCGCTATGGGTGCGCGGCAACTGGTCGATGCTGTACAGATACGGCGACAGCGCCATGCGGGCATTCGAGGCCACTACATGGGCCTGCAGGTGGACGGCCAGCGTCTGCGCCTGCTCGGGCTTGAGCGCGCCCGACGGAATCGCGTAGCGGGTGTGGGCGAGAATCGGCGCCGCGATCAGCAGCGCGTCGTAACGCACGCCGTCGATCTCGACGGTGGCCGACTCGGCCAGCGTCTCGGCCTGCTCGGCGAGGACGTCGGAGGCGTCGACGTTGTGCTTGAACAGATGCTCGAGCGCGGCGTCCAGCGCCGACTGGCTGCCGTTTTTCAGCAGCCGGCCCAGGCGTTGCGATAGGCGCCGTTCCCAATACGCGTCCTCCATGCGGCTACCCGACGCATCGAGTGCGAGCGCGTCGGCGACGAGACGCTCGGCGTCCGGCGACAGTCGTTGAGAGGCCTTGGGGCGAAAACCTGCCATATGCTGAGTTCATCCGTTTTTCGGTAAAACGGTATTCTACTCGTTGCGTTGACACGGCCCAGCCAACACATGGGCAAACCCTGATGGATGTGCCATGCGCCGCATCGTCGGCGTGTCGGCATCGCCCGCATGGAGTGCGCATCCGCAAGCGATACGGCAGGTGCCTGCCGGACCGGCGCGGTGCCGCCGGGCGACGCATCGGAACGGTGTCCGCCTTGCCACAAGCCCGTCAGGGCTGCCCGGTCACTTCTGGGTCTTGGCCTCGCCCGAGGCCGGCGCGTGGGTCTCGGTGCCGTGTTGCTCGCCACCCATCGAGACGTCGCCGCCTCCCTGCATCAGCAGCATCAGGGCGGCGCCGGCGATGACGATAAAGGCGATCAGGATCTTGGCCATGCTTGTCTCCCAGGTCTCGTTGGCGGCCGCCAGGGCGGGGCCGCGCTGTTCTATGGATGAGACCGAGTGTGGCAGCGCAGGCTTGCGTGGAACTTACATGCGGCCATGAAGTGGCCATGCAGCGGCCATGAAGCGGCCATGCAGCGGCCATGAAGCGGCGATGACGGAGTCATGACAAGGCGATGACCGCGCCATCGCCCCGGGCGGCGAATGCCACCGGGGGCCATGGCGCGGCCTTCATGGCGCGGCGTTTACGCCACCAGCAGCTGCCGCAGCACGAAGGGCAGGATGCCGCCGTGGTTGAAGTAGTCGACCTCGATCGGCGTGTCGATGCGCAGCAGCAGCGGCACGCGCTGGGTCTGGCCGCCGTCGCGGTGGATCACCAGCGTGACGTCCTGTTGTGGCCGCAGCTCGCCCTCGATGCCTTCGATGTCGAAGGTTTCGGTGCCGGTCAGTCCCAGCGACTGCGCGCTGTCCTCGCCCTTGAACTGCAGCGGCAGCACGCCCATGCCGACCAGGTTCGAACGGTGGATCCGCTCGAAGCTGCGCGCGATCACCGCCTTGACGCCCAGCAGCTGCGTGCCCTTGGCGGCCCAGTCGCGCGACGAGCCCGTGCCGTATTCCTCGCCGCCGAACACCACCGTCGGCGTGCCCTCGGCGATGTACTTCATCGCCGCGTCGTAGATCGACAGCTGCTCGCCGGAGGGCTGGAACAGCGTGTAGCCGCCCTCGACGCGCGTGCCGTCTTCCCGCGGCGGGATCATCAGGTTCTTGATGCGCACGTTGGCGAAGGTGCCGCGCATCATCACCTCGTGGTTGCCGCGGCGCGAGCCGTAGCTGTTGAAGTCGGCCTTCAGCACGCCGTTCTCGAGCAGGTACTTGCCGGCCGGCGAGGTGTCCTTGATCGAGCCCGCGGGCGAGATGTGGTCGGTGGTCACCGAGTCGCCGAAGATGCCGAGCGCGCGGGCGCCGCGGATGCTGCGCGCGCCGCTGTCGGGCTCCATCGTGAAGTTCTCGAAGAAGGGCGGCTGCGCGATATAGGTCGACTTGGGCCAGTCGTAGACCTGGCCCGAGGTGCCCTTGATCTTGCCCCACAGCGTGCTCGGCTTCTTGACCTTCTCGTAGTTGTCCTTGAAGGTCTCTTCGTCCATCGCGAAGCGCATCAGCGCATTGACCTCGTCCGAGGTCGGCCAGATGTCGCCGATATAGATGTCGCGGCCGTTCTTGCCCTTGCCCAGCGGCTCGGTCATCAGGTCGCACAGGATGTTGCCGGCGATCGCGTAGGCCACCACCAGCGGCGGCGACGCCAGGAAGTTGGCGCGGATGTTCGGATGGATGCGCGCCTCGAAGTTTCGGTTGCCGGACAGCACCGCGGCGGCCACCAGGTCGTTCTGCACGATGGCCTCGTTCAGCGACGGCGTCAGGTCGCCGGCATTGCCGATGCAGGTGGTGCAGCCGTAGGCGGTGACGCCGAAGCCGAGCTTCTCCAGGTACGGCAGCAGGCCCGCGGCCTTCAGGTATTCGGTCACCACGCGGCTGCCGGGGGCCAGCGAGGTCTTGATGTGCGGCGCCACGTGCAGCCCCGCCTGCACGGCCTTCTTGGCCAGCAGGCCGGCGGCCAGCATCACGCTCGGGTTCGAGGTGTTGGTGCACGAGGTGATCGCCGCGATCAGCACGTCGCCGTTGTGCACCGGAATGCCGTCCGAGGTCTTGTAGACGCGCTCCAGGTCCTCCGGGTCCTTGCTGAAGCCGTTCTCGGCGACCGGCTTGCTGAACAGGTCGGCGAAGGTCCGCTTGACGTTGCCGATCTCGATCCGGTCCTGCGGACGCTTCGGGCCCGCCAGCGACGGCGCCACCGTGGACAGGTCCAGTGTCAGCACCTTGGTGTAGTCGATCTCGCCGGCGCGCGGGATGCCGAACAGCTCCTGGGCGCGGAAATACGCCTCGAACGCGGCGATCTCGTCGGGCGTGCGGCCGGTGCCGCGGAAGTATTCGATGGTCTTCTCGTCGACCGGGAAGAAGCCCATGGTCGCGCCGTACTCCGGCGACATGTTGCCGATGGTGGCGCGGTCCGGCACCGACAGGCTGGCGGTGCCTTCGCCGAAGAACTCGACGAACTTGCCGACCACCTTCTCGCGGCGCAGCATCTCGGTGATCGTCAGCACCAGGTCGGTGGCGGTGACGCCTTCGCGCAGCCGGCCCTGCAGCTCCACGCCGACCACGTCGGGCGTCAGGAAGTAGACCGGCTGGCCCAGCATGCCTGCCTCGGCCTCGATGCCGCCGACGCCCCAGCCGACCACGCCGATGCCGTTGATCATGGTCGTGTGCGAGTCGGTGCCGACCAGCGTGTCCGGGTAGTAGATGCCGTCCTTGCGGTGCACGCCGCGCGCCAGGTATTCGAGATTGACCTGGTGCACGATGCCGAAGCCGGGCTGCACCACGCCGAAGGTGTCGAACGCCTGCATGCCCCACTTCATGAACTGGTAGCGCTCGTTGTTGCGCTGGAATTCGAGCTGCATGTTCAGGTCCAGCGCCTTCTTCTCGCGGAAGTGGTCGACCTGCACCGAGTGGTCGACGACCAGGTCGACCGGCACCAGCGGCTCGATCTTCTTCGGGTTCTGGCCCATCTTCTCGGCGACGTTGCGCATCGCGGCCAGGTCGGCCAGCAGCGGCACGCCGGTGAAGTCCTGCAGCACCACGCGCGCGACCACGAAGGGAATCTCGTCGACACGCGCGCCGGTCGGGTCCCAGTTGGCCAGCTGGCGCACGTGTTCCTCGGTCACCTTCTTGCCGTCGCAGTTGCGCAGCACCGATTCGAGCACCAGGCGGATCGACACCGGCAGGCGCTCGATGGCGACGCCCAGGGTCTTGCCCAACTGCGGCAGCGAGTAGAACTGTCCCTTCGCGGAAGGGCCGATCTGGAATTCTTTGAGCGTGTCGTTCAAGTTGTGGGGCATTGCCTGACTCCAATCGAAGAGGTGCTATTTGCGGGACTTCGTGCGGACGTTGTGCGAACTTCGCTGCGCATCGACATGACGTGGCGGGCGGCGACTGCAGCGCCGGCGTGACGGCATCAGCATTACTTTATGCGTCACGTTCGGCACGGGCAACCGGCACGCCACTTCGGCCTCGCGCATCCTATACCAGTAAAAGAGCTAAACAAATCACATTCTGGGATGATGACCCGAAGCGCCGGAGCGGCATCCAGCGAGGCCGAGGCGACGCTATATGACATACAGGTCGACGTACTCGTGCACCGGCATCGCCTCCAGCGCCGCCTGGTCCAGCGACACGTCGAGGATCGCCTGCTGCTGTTTCGGCGGAAAGCGGCGTGCCAGATTGGTGCGGAATTTCTCGACCAGCAGCGGGATGCCGTCCTCGCGCCGCCGCCGGTGTCCGATCGGGTATTCGACCGCCACCTCGGGCAGCACCGTGCCGTCGGTCAGTTCGACCGTCAGCGCGTTGGCGATCGAGCGCTTGTCCGGATCGTGATAGTCGGCGGTGAAGCCGGCATCCTCGACACAGGCGATCTTTTCGCGCAGCGCATCGATGCGCGGATCGGCGGCGACGCTGTCCTCGTAATCCTCGGCGGTCAGCCGCCCGAACAGCAGCGGCACCGCCACCATGTACTGGATGCAGTGGTCGCGGTCGGCCGGATTGGCCAGCGGCCCCTTCTTGTCGATGATGCGCAGGCACGCCTCGTGGGTACGGATGGTCACGCGCCGGATCTCGGCCGCCGTGCGCCCCATGCCGTCCAGCAGCCCGTGCAGCGTCATCGCGGCTTCGACCGCGGTCTGCGCGTGGAATTCGGCCGGGAACGAGATCTTGAACAGCACGTTCTCCATCACGTAGGTGCCGTACGGGCGCTGGAAGCGGAACGGCTTGCCGTCGAACAGCACGTCGTAGAAGCCCCAGGTCTTGGCCGTCAGCACCGAGGGATACCCCATCTCGCCGGTCCTGGCGATCAGCGCCAGCCGCACCGCGCGGCTGGTGGCGTCGCCGGCGGCCCAGCTCTTGCGGCTGCCGGTATTCGGCGCATGCCGATAGGTGCGCAGGCTCTGGCCGTCGACCCAGGCCAGCGACAGCGCATCGACGATCTCGTCGCGCGACAGGCCCAGCATCTGCGCGACCACGGCGGTGGAGGCGACCTTGACCAGCACCACGTGGTCCAGCCCCACCTTGTTGAACGAATTCTCCAGCGCGATGCAGCCCTGGATCTCGTGGGCCTTGATCATCGCGGTCAGCACGTCCTTCATCGTCAGCGGCTTCCTGCCGCCCGCGACGCGCTGGCGCGACAGCCAGTCGGCGGTGGCCAGGATGCCGCCCAGGTTGTCGGAGGGATGGCCCCATTCGGCCGCCAGCCAGGTGTCGTTGAAGTCCAGCCAGCGGATCATCGTGCCGATGTTGAAGGCGGCCTGAACGGGGTCGAGCTGGAACTGGGTGCCGGGGACCCGGGCGCCGTGCGGCACGACGGTGCCAGGCACGATCGGGCCGAGCAGCTTGGTGCAGGCGGGGTAGGACAGCGCCTCGAGGCCGCAGCCGAGCGTGTCGATCAGGCAGTTGCGGGCGGTGTCGTAGGCGAGGGCGCTCTTGACCTGGTACCGGGTCACATAGTCGGCGATGTCGACCAGCACCTGGTCCGGCTCGGGCCGGGCCTGCGGATGGGGATTTGGACGGAGATTCGGACTGGCTGCGGACACGACACTTCTCCTCGGTGTGGTGCTGCGTGGCCCCGCGCGGCATGCGAGCGCGGGGCCGGGTACCGCGCCTTACTGGCGCGGCGCCGCTTGCTGCTCGGTGGCGCCGGCGGCCGCGGCCGGGGCGGCGGCCGACGGAGCGGCCGGAGCGGCGGGTTGGCCGTCCTGGGCGGGCGTGGCCGGCGTAGACGTCTGCGGCGCGACCAGCAGCGGCGTGGTCACCGGGGCGCGCAGCGCGCCGGACTGGGTGGGTGCGGCGGCGCCAGCCAGCATGGCGGTGGTCTGGCATTCGTCCGCCAGGCGCTGGCCGTGGTTGCGGTCGAACAGCATGGCCTTGCTGGGGATCACCACCAGGTCCAGGCCCGATTGCGGGTCGAAATAGCGGTCGGCGCCGGTCACCGTGGCCTGGCGGGGCAGGCGGTGGTTACGGCCATCCCAGTGCACGGTGATCACTTCGTCGCGCAGCATGTTGCCGGCGACGTACAGCGACTTGCCCAGTTCGCACTGCCACTTCTCGCCTTCCGGCACCACCGGGGCCGCGGCCGCGGTCTTGGTCGTGCCTTTCTTGCTGCTGGCCTTGGCCTTCGGTTTGGCGGCGCTCTTCTTGGCCGTGCTGGCCTTCTTGGCGGTTTCCTGGGCGATGGCGGCGCTTCCGGCCGACAGCGTGAAGACGCCGAGGCAGGCGGCGAGCAGGAGGTGTTTCATCGGATACTTCCTCGATATGGATGGGTGGATGCGGAAATTGCAGGTCTCAATCTGAAATTGGATCTGGATCTGCGGAATCTGCGCTGTCGCGCTTATTGGTCTTGGGTCTTGGGTCTTGGGTCCTGAGTCCCGTGTCCCTGGTCCTGGATACGGGTCCCGGATCTTGGTCCTGGCCTTGCGGCCTGCCGGTCTGCCGGGTTCACGCCAAACGCGGCGCCGCTATTCTCGCCGATTTGCCGAACCGCCGGCGCACCGTCATTGGCGATGCCCCCGGCGCCGGCCTAGCCGAAAAACAGTTCCGTCACATTGGCCGGCAGCGTGGCGCCGGTCGCATGGGCGCGCTGCAGCAGCGCCCAGTAGTAGCGGTAGCTGGCGCGGTCGTGCAGCTCGCCCTGGTGCCGGATCGGCGCCCAGTTGTTCTCGTGCGCGGCCAGCAGGATCGCGCTGGCCAGGCCGATCTCCTCGTCCCCCGGCTGGAAGGCCCGCACGATCGGCGCGATCTGCGCCGGATGGATGCTCCATTTGCGCAGGAAGCCGAGCTCGGCGCGGGCGCGGCGCGCGTCGTCGCCGGCGCGCTCCGGGTTCTGGATATCGGTGCTGACGTTGTGCGAGGGCACCTTGCCGTGGCGATGGCAGGCCGCCGAGATCTCCAGCATGGCGCGGCGCACCAGCGGATGCTCGAACTGCTGCGGCGAGCGCATCGCCTCGCCGGGAATGGCGCCGTGATGCGCCGACACGAAATCCATCAGGCCGAAGCTCAGGCATTCGACCTGCACCAGCGAGGCGATGCGGAATACCTGCTCGAGCGCGGCGTGGGTTTCGATCAGCACGTGGATCGGGATATGGCGGGCGATGCCGGCCGCGCGCGCGGCCTGGTTGACGCGGTCGGTCACGCGGGCGACTTCGACCACGTCGGTGACCTTGGGCACCGTCACATAGGCCAGCCGCGCGCCGGCGCCGGCGACCAGGATATCGACGTCGTCGCCCCAGCTCGGATGCGCGGGATCGTGGATGCGCACGCCGACGCGGTTGTACAGGTTCAGCGGGCCGTTGATCAGCTGCGCGCACAGCTGCGCATGCTCGCGCTCGCTGCCGACCGCGGCGCCGTCCTCGCAATCGAGCGTCAGGTCGAATACCGGGCCGAGCTCCTGCTGCAGCGCCAGCGATTTGCGCATCAGCTTCTCGCTGCCGGCATAGTGGTCGCAGACCGGCAACTGGACCGGTACGGCTTCGCCCTGGAACAAGACTTCGGATGGATGCACGTCGTCTTCGTCTCTAACGGTGGGAGAGGGAATCGGGAAAATTCGGGAAGCGGGGCTGGCTTGCCCGGCCGCATCGCGGCACATCAGGGCAAGGACGGCAAACGCCGGAACAACCCGTTTACAGCGAAGGCGGCGCGGCCGGTATCGGACGTACGCCTACGCGGGGACCAACAAAAAACCGGGGCCCGCTTCGATGATTCGTTGCGGTGCCCCGGTTTCGCATGCGGCGAAGGGAAGGGTATCAGCCCAGCAGGTGCTGCACGCCGGCGCGTTCCTCTTCCAGTTCCTTCAGCGTGATGTTGATCTTTTCCTGGCTGTAGGCGTCGATCTCCAGGCCCTTGACCAGTTCGTACTTGCCGTTGGCGGTGGTGACCGGGAAGCCGAACATCACGTCCTGCGGAATGCCGTACGAGCCGTCCGACGGGATGCCCATCGTGACCCACTTGCCGTTCGAGCCCAGCACCCAGTCACGCACGTGGTCGATCGCCGCATTGGCGGCCGAGGCGGCCGACGACAGGCCGCGCGCCTCGATGATGGCGGCGCCGCGCTTGCCGACGGTCGGCAGGAACACGTCGTTGTTCCAGGCGTGGTCGTTGATCAGGTCCTTGACGCTCTGGCCGTCGACGGTCGCGTAGCGGTAGTCGGCGTACATGGTCGGGCTGTGGTTGCCCCAGACGAACAGCTTCTCGATCGACGACACCGGCTTGCCGGTCTTGGCAGCGATCTGCGACAGCGCGCGGTTGTGGTCCAGGCGCAGCATCGCGGTGAAGTTTTCCTTCGGCAGGTTCGGTGCCGACTTCATCGCGATATAGGCGTTGGTGTTGGCCGGGTTGCCGACCACCAGCACCTTGACGTTGCGGCTGGCGACTTCGTCCAGCGCCTTGCCCTGCACCGTGAAGATCTGCGCATTGGCTTCGAGCAGGTCCTTGCGCTCCATGCCCTTGCTGCGCGGACGGGCGCCGACCAGCAGCGCGACGTCGGCGTCCTTGAACGCGACCTTGGGATCGTCGGTGATCACCACGCCGGCCAGCAGCGGGAACGCGCAGTCTTCCAGCTCCATCACGACGCCCTTGACGGCGTTCTGGGCCTGCGGCAGGTCCAGCAGCTGCAGGATGACCGGCTGGTCTTTGCCGAGCATGTCGCCGTTGGCGATGCGGAACAGCAGGGAGTAGCCGATCTGGCCAGCGGCGCCGGTCACTGCGACGCGCATGGGGGCTTTAGCCATCTGTAAGTCTCCAAACGAAGAAAGGGAAACCGGCCGGTGCGGCACGAGGCGCGGCGCGCGATTGTCGCGCCATTGCGCCGGGGCACACCGGGAGCGAGGTTGTCGCCACGGGCGGCGGCGCACCGTCCGGCGCCGCGCTCGGCAGGGCGGGCGGAGGTGCCGCGGCGGGTCGCGGATGACGACAAGGCGTAAGTCTACTGCGAAGCCGGGGACCGCATCCAGCCGTATTCCGGCCGAGGCGGGCGGCGAACCGCACCACAGCGCACCCGGGGACGCGCATCCGTGGGCGGACCGCGGGCGCACGACAGGGCGCGAGTGTAGGCGCCGTGGCATGGGCTGTCAATTCATATGTCTTATATAAGACATAAGACATTTGATGCAGTGCTGGACGCGCTTTGCCGATCTGTGGTGAAATCCGCCTATGTCCACGTTGCCCACGTCCCTCGCCGCCCCCGCCGTGACGGCCGCGCAAGATGGCGCCGCCACGCCCGGCGCCGGGACGTCGGCGTCCACGCCCGCCAGCGCACCGGCCGCTTCCAGCGCCGCCAGTGCCGCGGCCGTCCCCCCGGCCACTGCCTCCGCCGCTTCCCAGGCCGCTTCCCAGGCGGTTTCCCCGACCTTCAGCCCGCTTTACCAGCAGATCAAGTCGCTGATCCTGCAGAGCCTGCAGTCCGGCGAGTGGAAGCCGGGCGAGATGATCCCCAGCGAGATGGAGCTGGCGGCCCGCTACAAGGTCAGCCAGGGCACGGTCCGCAAGGCGATCGACGAGCTCGCGGCGGAGAACCTGGTCGCGCGCCGGCAGGGCAAGGGCACCTTCGTGACGACCCATCACGAAGACGTGGTCAAGTTCCGATTCCTGCGGCTGGTCCCCGACGAGGGCGAGCCGCACTACGGCGCCAGCCGGGTGCTCGAATGCAAGCGCCTGCGGGCGCCGGCCGAGATCGCGCGGCTGCTCGACATCCGCACCGGCGACAGCGTGGTGCAGATCCGCCGCGTGCTGTTCTTCTCCGGCGAAGCCACCGTGCTCGACGACATCTGGCTGCTGGGCGCGAACTTCAAGGGCCTGACGGCGGAGAAGCTGACCGAGTGGAAAGGGCCGATGTACGCGCTGTTCGAGGCCGAGTACGGCACGCGCATGGTGCGCGCCACCGAGAAGATCCGCGCCGTCAGCGCCGACGAGACCGCCGCGGCGCTGCTGTCGGTCGAACCCGGTTCGCCGCTGCTGTCGGTGGAGCGGGTCTCGTTCACCTATGGCGACCGTCCCGTCGAAGTGCGGCGCGGGCTGTATGTGACCACGCGGCACTATTACCAGAACGATCTGAGCTGAACGGCCCCGCGCACCCACGCGCGAGAGAACGCATGACGCGGGCGATTGTTGCGCGCCTTGTCGTCAACGGCGGCCGGCATTGCGCAGGGCGATCGGAATGCGCGGCGAGGGGTGGTGGAGAGCGCCGCGGCTGCGTGTCGCGTGGCGTGTTGAATGCGCGTTCAATGCCCGTTCAATGCGTGATGCGAGCGCGTGGCATGCGTGACGGCGGCGCGAAATCCGGCACCGCGAGATTCGCTGCGCAATGGCGTTGCGCGCGATTGTCGCGGCCGCCATGTTGGTGTGCGATAGTCGAAAATTATTGGTGCGCCGCGCAACAAAGGCGCTAAAATCACGTGGATTTGCACATTGTGCATTCGGCTCTTTCGTTTTTTTATCGCTAATGGGGTCTCGCATGGCTGAAGCCGTCAAACAAGCCAGGCCGGAGTTCCGGAATATCGGTATCGGGCAACTCGCACGCTACCGGTTGCCCTGGGCCGGCAAGGTGTCCATCCTGCATCGCGTCAGCGGTGCGCTGCTGTTCCTCCTCCTTCCTTTCATCCTCTACCTCTTCGAGCAGAGCGTCACTTCCGAACTGAGCTTCGCAAAGTTCTCGGCCCTTCTGTCCGGTGGCTTCGTCAAGCTGGTTCTGCTGGTTCTGATCTGGGGCTATCTGCATCATTTCTGCGCCGGTATCCGCTTCCTCCTGCTGGACATGCACGTCGGCGTGGACAAGCCGTCGTCGGCCAAGTCGGCCATCGCCGTGCTGATCGTCAGCCTGCTTCTGACCGCCGTGTTCGGTCTGAAGCTGTTCGGCGTGTTTTGAGGAGCATGCAAGGTGGCAAATAACAATATCGGTCCCAAGCGTCTGGTCGTCGGTGCCCACTACGGCATGAAGGAATGGCTGGCGCAACGCGTGACCGCCGTGGTGATGGTGGTCTACACCGTCGTGCTGGCGGTGGCGTTCCTGTTGTCGAACGGTGCCTCGTATGAGGGCTGGGCGGGCCTGTTCGCCAATCAATGGATGAAGATCCTGACATTCGTCACGATCCTGTCGCTGCTCTATCACGCCTGGATCGGCGTGCGCGACATCTGGATGGACTACGTGAAGCCGATGGCGGTTCGCCTCGTGCTGCAAGTTCTTACGATTCTGTGGCTCGTCGGATGCGCGGGCTACGCTGCTCAGATTCTCTGGAGGGTGTAATTCATGGTCGCAGTCAAGACTGGATTGCCGCGTCGGCGCTTTGACGTGGTCATCGTCGGGGCGGGCGGCGCCGGGATGCGCGCATCCCTCCAGCTCGCGGAAGCCGGCCTGAACGTCGCCGTGCTCTCCAAGGTGTTCCCCACGCGCTCGCACACGGTGGCGGCGCAGGGCGGCATCGGTGCCTCGCTCGGCAACATGAGCGAGGACAACTGGCACTATCACTTCTACGACACGGTCAAGGGCTCGGACTGGCTGGGCGACCAGGACGCCATCGAGTTCATGTGCCGTGAAGCGCCGAAGGTGGTCTACGAGCTCGAACACTTCGGCATGCCGTTCGACCGCAACCCCGACGGCACGATCTACCAGCGCCCGTTCGGCGGCCACACCGCCAACTACGGCGAGAAGCCGGTGCAGCGTGCCTGCGCCGCGGCCGACCGTACCGGCCACGCGCTGCTGCACACGCTGTACCAGCGCAACGTCCGCGCCAAGACCCACTTCTTCGTCGAATGGATGGCGCTGGACCTGATCCGCGACCAGGACGGCGACGTGCTGGGCGTGACCGCGCTGGAAATGGAAACCGGCGAGGTCTACATCCTCGAAGCCAAGACCACGCTGTTCGCCACCGGCGGCGCCGGCCGCATCTACGCCGCGTCGACCAACGCCTTCATCAACACCGGTGACGGCCTGGGCATGGCGGCGCGCGCCGGCGTGCCGCTGGAAGACATGGAGTTCTGGCAGTTCCACCCGACCGGCGTGGCCGGCGCGGGCGTGCTGATCACCGAAGGCGTGCGCGGCGAAGGCGGCATCCTGCGCAACAAGGACGGCGAACGCTTCATGGAGCGCTATGCGCCGACGCTGAAGGACCTGGCGCCGCGCGACTTCGTCTCGCGCTCGATGGACCAGGAAATCAAGGAAGGCCGCGGCTGCGGCCCGAACGGCGACTACGTGCTGCTCGACCTGACCCACGTCGGCGCCGAGAAGATCATGAAGCGCCTGCCGTCGATCCGCGAGATCGGCCTGAAGTTCGCCAACGTCGACGCGATCAAGGAACCGATCCCGGTCGTGCCCACCATCCACTACCAGATGGGCGGCATTCCGACCAACTACTACGGCCAGGTGGTGGTGCCGAAGAACGGCAACCCCAACGAGGTCGTCAACGGCTTCTACGCGATCGGCGAATGCTCCTGCGTGTCGGTGCACGGCGCCAACCGCCTGGGCACCAACTCGCTGCTGGACCTGGTGGTGTTCGGCCGCGCCGCCGGCAACCACATCATCTCGACCGCGCTCAAGCAGAAGGAACACAAGCCGCTGCCGGCGGACGCCGCCGACCGCGCGCTGTCGCGCCTGGCCAAGCTGCAGTCGTCCTCGTCGGGCGAGTATGCGCAGGACGTCGCCAACGACATCCGCCGCAACATGCAGTCGCACGCCGGCGTGTTCCGCACGCAGAAGCTGATGGACGAAGGCGTGCAGCGCATCCTGGAAGTGGCCGAGCGTTCGGACAACATCCACCTGAAGGACAAGTCGAAGGTGTTCAACACCGCGCTGGTCGAGGCGCTGGAAGTGGCCAACCTGGTCGAAGTGGCCAAGGCCACGATGATCTCGGCCGCGGCGCGCAAGGAATCGCGCGGCGCCCACGCCCACAGCGACTTCCCGACCCGCGACGACGAGAACTGGCTCAAGCACTCGCTGTTCTACAGCGAAGGCAACCGTCTCGACTACAAGCCGGTCAAGATGCAGCCGCTGACGGTCGAAAGCGTTCCGCCCAAGGCCCGCACCTTCTAAGCACCGCGTAGGCGACTACAGACGACTACAGGACCCACAGAAATGAAGCGTATTTTCGAAGTCTACCGCTACGATCCGGACAAGGACGCGGCGCCCCGCATGCAGACCTACGAGGTCGAGCTCGACGGTCACGAGCGCATGCTGCTCGATGCCCTGGTCAAGCTCAAGAAGCTCGACGAGAGCATCTCGTTCCGCCGCTCCTGCCGCGAAGGCGTGTGCGGTTCGGACGCGATGAACATCAACGGCAAGAACGGCCTGGCCTGCCTGACCAACATGCGCGAGCTGCCGGACCGCATCGTGCTGCGTCCGCTGCCGGGCCTGCCCGTCGTGCGCGACCTGATCGTCGACATGACGCAGTTCTTCAAGCAGTACCACTCGATCAAGCCGTTCCTGATCAACGACGAGCCGCCGCCCGAGAAGGAGCGCCTGCAGTCGCCGGAAGAGCGCGACGAGCTCGACGGCCTGTACGAGTGTATTCTGTGCGCGAGCTGCTCGACCTCGTGCCCGTCGTTCTGGTGGAACCCGGACAAGTTCGTCGGCCCGGCCGGCCTGCTGCAGGCCTACCGCTTCATCGCCGACAGCCGCGACCAGGCCACCAACCAGCGTCTGGACGACCTGAACGACCCGTATCGCCTGTTCCGCTGCCACACCATCATGAACTGCGTGGATGTGTGCCCGAAGGGACTGAATCCGACCAAGGCGATCGGCAAGATTCGGGAATTGATGGTTCGCCGCGCGGTCTGAACCTGCTGGACCGGACGACGCCCCACGGCGTCGTCCGTGAAGGCCAAGCCATATGACGGATCACCCCACCACTTTCTCCCATCAGGCCGACCCGCACAAGCGGGCGCGACTGCGCTGGCGCGCGCGCCGCGGCCTGCTGGAGAACGACATCATCGTCGAACGTTTTTTCAACCGTTACGAGGAGAGCCTGTCCGACGAGGACGTGGCATCGCTGAGCGAGCTGCTCGAGCTCAGCGACAACGAGTTGATGGACCTGCTGCTTGCCCGCAAGGAGCTGGACGGTGAGCTCGACACGCCGCCGATGCGCAAGCTGCTAGGCCTGCTGCGCTCGGTGTGAGTTTGGTCAACACTATTATTCTTAGCATTTGAAGGAACCGACATGACGCCGTCCGATGTGAAAGCCACGCTATCGTTCTCCGATGGGTCCCCCAGCGTCGAGCTGCCGATCTACAAGGGTACCGTCGGCCCGGACGTGATCGACATCCGCAAGCTGTACGGCCAGACCGGCAAGTTCACCTACGACCCGGGTTTCATGTCGACGGCCTCCTGCAATTCCCGTATCACCTATATCGACGGTGACAAGGGCGAACTGCTGTACCGCGGCTATCCGATCGAGCAACTGGCCGAGAAGTGCGACTTCCTCGAGGTCTGCTACCTGCTGCTCAAGGGCGAGCTGCCCAACGCCAAGCAGAAGGAAGAATTCGTCGGCCGCGTGATGAACCACACGATGGTTCACGAGCAGATGCAGTTCTTCATGCGCGGCTTCCGCCGCGACGCGCACCCGATGGCCGTGCTGACCGGCCTGGTGGGCGGCATGTCCGCGTTCTATCACGACGCGATGGACATCAACGATCCGCACCAGCGCGAAATCTCGGCGATCCGCCTGATCGCCAAGATGCCGACCCTGGTCGCGATGTCCTACAAGTACAACATCGGCCAGCCGTACATCTATCCGCAGAACGACCTGTCGTACACCGGCAACTTCATGCGCATGATGTTCGCCACCCCGTGCGCGCCGTTCCAGGTCAACCCGGTGCTCGAGCGCGCGCTGGACCGCATCTTCATCCTGCACGCCGACCACGAGCAGAACGCCTCGACCTCGACCGTGCGCCTGGCCGGTTCGTCGGGCACCAACCCGTTCGCGGCGATCGCCTCGGGCGTGGCCTGCCTGTGGGGCCCGGCTCACGGCGGCGCCAACGAGGCGGCGCTGAACATGCTGGAAGAGATCGGCAGCGTCGACAACATCAGCGAGTTCATCAAGCAGGTCAAGGACAAGAACTCGGGCGTGCGCCTGATGGGCTTCGGCCACCGCGTCTACAAGAACTACGACCCGCGCGCCAAGCTGATGCGCGAGACCTGCCACGAGGTGCTGAACGAGCTGGGCCTGCACAACGACCCGCTGTTCAAGCTGGCGATGGAGCTCGAGAAGATCGCGCTGGAAGACGAGTACTTCGTCAGCCGCAAGCTGTACCCGAACGTCGACTTCTACTCGGGCATCGTGCAGCGCGCGCTGGGCATCCCGACCTCGATGTTCACCTGCATCTTCGCGCTGGCCCGCACCGTGGGCTGGATCTCGCAGTGGGAAGAGATGATCACCGATCCGGAGTACAAGATCGGCCGTCCGCGCCAGCTGTTCAACGGCGCCGCGACCCGCGACGTGCCGGAGATGGGCAAGCGCTGATTCCCGCATCCCGTTCCGCGTCAGAGGACGCCCCGTGCTTCGGCACGGGGCGTTTTTTTTGGGGCGCGGCTAGCGAGCGCGATTTCTGAACAGGGATTTGTCCCTACTCAACCCTTTCGTCCAGTGCGCCGTAAATCGATGCAGCAATCGTCTGCATCCGGCCCATCACAAGAGAAGGGGTAATCACATGTTTGCCTCGCTGCGCGCGCGCATCGTTGGATTTTCCGTCGCCATCGTCGTCGTCGCGCTGGTCTGCAACGCCTTCGTCAATCACCTCGTTGCCTCCCGCTACAACGACGAAGCCATCCGCAACAACCTGCGCGCGGTGCAGGCCGGCCATGTCGATGCCATCGCCGAATGGGTGTCGGCCCACACGGTCAGCATGGCCGCGCTGCACGAGGCCGCGCTGCAGGAGGATCCCGGCCCCGTGCTCAAGCTGATCGTCGAGGCCGGCGGGTTTCTGAACACCTTCGTCGGCTACCCCGACAAGCGCCACCATTTCTCGAATCCCGAGAGCGTGAAGCCGGGCTTCGACCCGACCTCGCGGCCGTGGTACAAGCTCGCCGCGGCCGCCGGCAAGCCGGTGGTCACCCCGCCTTATGTCTCGGCCAGTACCGGCAAGATGGTGGTGACGTTCGCGGTGCCGATCGTCCGCGACGGCAGCCTGCGCGCCGTGGTCGGCGGCAATGTGCCGATGGACGGCGTGGTCAACAACGTGCGCTCGATCCATCCGACGCCGAGCAGCTTCGGCATCCTGGTGTCGCGCAACGGCCAGATCGTCGCGTACGGCGACGACAAGCTGATGCTCAAGCCGATCGGCGAACTGATTCCGGGTCTCGACGGCGACAAGCTGGCGGCGCAGCTGGGGCTCGACACGCCGATGGAGGTGATGGTCGGCGACGAGGCCAAGCTGCTGGGCGTCACCGCCGTTCCGGGCACGGACTGGATGGCGGTGATCGCGCTGGACAAGGCCGAGGCCACCGCGGGCATGCGTTCGGTGCTGGTCGCCTCGGTGATCTCGCTGGTCGTCGTTGCGCTGGCCGCCGCGCTGATCATGGCGGCCGTGACGGCGGTCTCGTTCCGCCGCCTGTCGTCGATCCGCGATGCGATGGCGGCCATCGGCAGCGGCGACGGCGACCTGACGCGCCGGCTGCCGGCGCAGGGCAAGGACGAAGTCGCGCAGATCGCCGTCGCCTTCAACGCGTTTGCCGACAAGCTGGTCGGCGTGATGCGGCAGATCCGCGATGCCAGCGAGGCCGTGCACGGGGCCGCCAACGAGATCGCCGCCGGCAATGCCGACCTGTCGCGTCGCACCGAATCGGCGGCCGCGAGCCTGCAGCAGACCGCCGCGTCGATGGAGCAGATCACGGCCACGGTGGGGCAGTCCGAAGCGTCTGCCCGCGCCGCCGAGCGCTCGTCGGTGCAGGCCAGGCAGGTCGCCAACGAGGGCGGGCAGGCGATCGACGCCGCGGTCCAGACCATGGGGGACGTGCAGCAGGCGGCGGTCAAGGTGTCGGACATCACCGGCGTGATCGACGGCATCGCGTTCCAGACCAATATCCTTGCGCTGAACGCCGCCGTGGAAGCGGCGCGCGCCGGCGAGCAGGGGCGCGGCTTTGCGGTGGTGGCGGGCGAAGTGCGCTCGCTGGCGCAGCGCAGTTCTCAGGCCGCCAGGGAAATCAAGACGCTGATCGAGTCGACGGTCAGCAGCGTCAACGCCGGCTCCGAGCAGGTCGAGCGCAGCGGCGGCACCATGCGCGAGATCGTCGGCAACGTGAACAGCGTGTCGCAGGTGATCTCCGAAATCCTGCATGCGGCGCAGGAGCAGACGCGCGGCATCCAGGAGGTCAATGCCGCGGTGGGGCAGCTCGACCAGATGGTCCAGCAGAACGCGGCGCTGGTGGAGCAGTCGACCGCGGCGGCCACGATGCTGCAGGACCAGGCGGGCCGGCTGGCCGGCGTGGTGCGGACGTTCAGGCTGGATTGAGGGCATCGACGGCTTGACGGAGGGAAGGGGCGGGCGAGCGGGCAGCCGCCCGCCGCCGGCCTTGCAAGGCCCCGAAAAGCGCGGCCCTGAAAAACGCGCCCTTGCAAAACGCGGCCTTGCGAAACGAGGCCTTGCGAAACGGGGCGTTCGAGAACGGTGTCAAAACCGGCGCCAAAACCCCGTTTTCGCCATCCGCGAAATCCCCCTTTCGCCAATCACATTACATCGCTGGCGGCGCCAAACCCTTGTTTCGCCGGGGTTTCCGGCATAATTCCCCCCGAAGTCAAGCAAACGCAGCCACGCAGCCCCGCGTTGCAACCGACGCTGCGAAGACCTCCTCCCCGCAACTTCTATCAGCGGTGCCGGCCCGCCTCGGCGAGGCTGTCGCCGCCCCCCGCGACATGGCCAAGACGCTCTACGACAAACTCTGGGACGACCATACCGTGCACGTCGAGGAAGACGGCACCACGCTGCTCTATATCGACCGGCACCTGCTGCACGAGGTGACCAGCCCGCAGGCGTTCGAAGGGCTGAAGCTGGCCGAGCGGCCGGTGTGGCGCATCAGCGCGAACCTGGCGGTGTCCGACCACAACGTGCCGACCACCGACCGCAGCCACGGCATCGCCGATCCGATCTCCAGGCTGCAGGTCGACACGCTGGACGCCAACTGCGACGCCTACGGCATCACGCAGTTCAAGATGAACGACCACCGCCAGGGCATCGTGCACGTGATCGGACCGGAGCAGGGCGCGACGCTGCCGGGCATGACGGTGGTCTGCGGCGACTCGCACACCAGCACGCACGGCGCCTTCGGCGCGCTGGCGCACGGCATCGGCACCTCCGAGGTCGAGCACGTGCTGGCCACGCAGACGCTGCTGGGCAAGAAGGCGAAGAACATGCTGGTCAAGGTCGAGGGCAAGCTGCCGCGCGGCTGCACCGCCAAGGACATCGTGCTGTCCATCATCGGCAAGATCGGCACCGCGGGCGGTACCGGCTACACCATCGAGTTCGCCGGCTCGGCGATCCGCGACCTGACCATGGAAGGGCGCATGACGGTCTGCAACATGGCGATCGAAGCGGGCGCGCGCGCCGGCCTGATCGCCGTCGACGACGTCACGCTGGAATACGTCAAGGGCCGTCCCTACGCGCCGCAGGGCGCCGAATGGGAGCAGGCGGTCGCCTACTGGCGCACGCTGCATTCGGACCCGGGCGCGCATTTCGACCGCGTGGTCGAGCTGCGTGCCGAGGAAGTGCGTCCGCAGGTCACCTGGGGCACCTCGCCCGAAATGGTGATCAGCATCGAGGACCGCATTCCCGATCCGGACAAGGAAAAGGACCCGAACAAGCGCAACGCGATCGAACGCGCGCTGCAGTACATGGGCCTGCAGCCGAACGTGCCGATCCAGGACGTGCGCATCGACAAGGTGTTCATCGGCTCGTGCACCAACAGCCGGATCGAGGACATGCGCGCCGCCGCCTGGGTGGTGCAGAAGCTGGGCCGCCGCATCGCCCCGAACGTCAAGCTGGCGATGGTGGTGCCGGGCTCGGGCCTGGTCAAGGAACAGGCCGAGCGCGAAGGGCTGGACAAGGTCTTCAAGGCCGCCGGCTTCGAATGGCGCGAGCCGGGCTGCTCGATGTGCCTGGCGATGAATGCCGACCGGCTCGATCCGGGCGAGCGCTGCGCCTCGACCTCGAACCGCAATTTCGAGGGCCGGCAGGGCGCCGGCGGCCGCACGCATCTGGTCAGCCCGGCGATGGCCGCGGCGGCCGCGATCGAAGGCCATTTTGTCGATATCCGCCAGCTCGGCTGACGCATCGCCGACCCCGGAACCAAGGACGAGACCATGGAAAAGTTCACTGTACACAAGGGCCTGGTGGCGCCGCTCGATCGTGCCAACGTCGATACCGACGCGATCATCCCGAAGCAATTCCTCAAGTCGATCAAGCGCACGGGCTTCGGCCCGAACCTGTTCGACGAATGGCGCTATCTCGATGTCGGCCAGCCCGGCCAGGACAACAGCAAGCGCCCGCTGAACCCGGACTTCGTGCTGAACCAGCCGCGCTACCAGGGCGCGTCGATCCTGCTGGCGCGCGAGAACTTCGGCTGCGGCAGCTCCCGCGAGCATGCGCCGTGGGCGCTGACGCAGTACGGCTTCCGCGCGGTGATCGCGCCGAGCTTCGCCGACATCTTCTTCAACAACTGCTACAAGAACGGCCTGCTGCCGGTGGTGCTGACCGCGGCCCAGGTCGACCAGCTGTTCAACGAGACCAACGCCTTCAACGGCTACCAGCTGACCATCGACCTGGAGCGCCAGGCCGTGATCACGCCGTCGGGCGCGGGCTTCGAGTTCGACATCGCGCCGTTCCGCAAGTACTGCATGCTGAACGGCTTCGACGATATCGGCCTGACGCTGCGCCACGCGGACAAGATCCGCGCCTTCGAGGCCGAGCGCGTGACGAAGATGCCGTGGCTGAACAACCGGCTGGTCGGCTGACGCCGCCGTAGCACCGCACAGCGCGCGCCGAGCCGCGCGCGCATTGCAACGAACCGAAACGACAACAAGGCAAACACAGCATGAAGATCGCAGTCCTGCCGGGCGACGGCATCGGCCCCGAGATCGTCGAACAGGCCGTCAAGGTCCTGAACGCGCTCGACGAGAAGTTCGAGATGGAAACCGCCCCGGTGGGCGGCGCCGGCTACGAGGCCAAGGGCCACCCGCTGCCCGAGGAGACGCTCAAGCTGGCCCAGCAGGCCGATGCGATCCTGTTCGGCGCGGTGGGCGACTGGAAGTACGACAGCCTGGAGCGCGCGCTGCGCCCCGAGCAGGCCATCCTGGGCCTGCGCAAGCATCTGCAGCTGTTCGCCAACTTCCGCCCGGCGATCTGCTATCCCGAGCTGACCGGCGCCTCGAGCCTGAAGCCCGAGCTGGTGGCGGGCCTGGACATCCTGATCGTGCGCGAGCTGAACGGCGACATCTATTTCGGCCAGCCGCGCGGCGTGCGCACGGCGACCGACGGGCTGTTCCCCGGCGCGCGCGAGGGCTTCGACACGATGCGCTACAGCGAGCCGGAAATCCGCCGCATCGCCCACGTGGCGTTCCAGGCTGCGGCCAAGCGCGGCAAGAAGCTGTGCAGCGTCGACAAGGCCAACGTGCTGGAGACCTTCCAGTTCTGGAAGGACATCGTGATCGAGGTCTCGAAGGAGTATCCGGACGTCGAGCTGTCGCACATGTACGTCGACAACGCGGCGATGCAGCTGATCAAGGCACCCAAGAGCTTCGACGTGATCGTCACCGGCAACATGTTCGGCGACATCCTGTCGGACGAGGCGGCGATGCTGACGGGCTCGATCGGCATGCTGCCTTCGGCCTCGCTGGACGCCAACAACAAGGGCCTGTACGAGCCCTCGCACGGTTCGGCGCCGGACATCGCCGGCAAGGGCGTCGCCAACCCGCTGGCGACCATCCTGTCGGCGGCGATGATGCTGCGCTATTCGCTGAACAAGGCCGAGCAGGCCGACCGCATCGAGAACGCCGTCAAGTCCGTGCTGGCCCAGGGCTACCGCACCGCGGACATCGTCACGCCGGGTTGCCGGCAGGTCGGCACCCGCGAGATGGGCGAGGCCGTGCTGGCCGCGCTGTAAGGGCTCGCAGGCCGGGGCGCGTGCGCCCCGGCCGGATCCCGCAAAATCGTGTAGACTGCGCCGATGCTCCCGAACCCCCGGTCCCTTCCGACTGACATCGCCTCGACGGCCGCCCTGCGCGCGACGACGGGCGCGGGTGCGCGCGGCACCATCACCGCAACGACGATTAAAACCATTATTAAAACCACGATCGCCTAGATCGTTCGTCGTGCCTGCTCGTCTTCCCCGCGCAGCCACGCCGGGCGAGGAAAATGCGGGGAAGTTTCAATCACATCCGAGGTTTGTCATGATTGTAGGTCTCGTCGGTTGGCGAGGAATGGTCGGCAGCGTGCTGATGCAACGCATGCAGGAAGAGCGCGACTTCGACCATATCGAGCCGGTTTTCTTCAGCACGTCCAACGCAGGCGGCAAGGCCCCGGCGATGGCGAAGAACGAAACCACGCTGCAGGACGCCAACGACATCGAGGCGCTCAAGCGCTGCGACGTCGTGCTGACCGCCCAGGGCGGCGACTACACCAACGAGGTCTTCCCCAAGCTGCGCGCCGCAGGCTGGAAGGGCTACTGGATCGATGCCGCCTCGTCGCTGCGGATGAAGGACGACGCGATCATCGTGCTCGATCCGGTCAACCAGGGTGTGATCAAGGACGCGCTGTCCAAGGGCGTCAAGAATTTCATCGGCGGCAACTGCACGGTCAGCTGCATGCTGATGGGCCTGGGCGGGCTGTTCCAGCACGACCTGGTCGAGTGGATGACCTCGATGACCTACCAGGCCGCCTCGGGCGGCGGCGCGCAGCACATGCGCGAGCTGCTGACGCAGTTCGGCACGCTGAACGCCGCGGTCAAGCCGCTGCTGGACGATCCGGCCTCGGCCATCCTCGAGATTGACCGCACCATCCTGGCGACCCAGCACGGCCTGTCCGGCGAAGAGACCAAGCAGTTCGGCGTGCCGCTGGCCGGCAACCTGATTCCGTGGATCGACAAGGACCTGGGCAACGGCGTGTCGCGCGAGGAATGGAAGGGCGGCGCCGAGACCAACAAGATCCTGGGCCGCGGCGACGGCTTCCTCGGTGCGACCGGCGCCACGCCGATCGCGGTCGACGGCCTGTGCGTACGCATCGGCGCGATGCGCTGCCACTCGCAGGCGCTGACCATCAAGCTGCGCCGCGACGTGCCGCTGGACGAGATCGAAGGCATGCTGGCCGCCCATAACCCGTGGGCCAAGGTCGTGCCGAACACCCGCGAAGCCAGCATGACCGACCTGACGCCGGCCGCGGTGACCGGCACGCTGACGATCCCGGTCGGCCGCCTGCGCAAGATGCAGATGGGCGGCGAGTACCTGTCGGCCTTCACCGTCGGCGACCAGCTGCTGTGGGGCGCCGCCGAGCCGCTGCGCCGCATGCTGCGGATCCTGATCGAGAGCTGATCCCGCCGAGGTGGCGTTGCGGCAAGGCAACATGCAGGCCGCCGCCGCGCCACCCGCTGGCCAACGACGCCGCGCCGATGCGCGGCGTCGTCGTTTCCGGACATTGTTCCGTCGGGGTCCTGGGTCACAATACCGTGCTTTCGCGCGATCGCCCGTCGAACCCCCACCCCGCATGAGGTCCCTGTGAGCCACCATCGCCGCCACCCCACGCCGAACCATCCGCACCGTGCGCAAGGTGCGCGCCGCCCGCGCCGCCACGCGCTGGCGGCCGCCGCTCTCGGCGTGCTGCTGAGCCAGGCGCTGCTGCCGTCGGCCGCTCACGCCGCGGCGCTCGGTTCGCTGCAGGTGCTCTCGGGGCAGGGCCAGCCGCTGCAGGCGGAGATCGAGCTGCGCGATGTCGCGGCCGGAGAGGCCGAGGGCCTGACGGTGGCACTGGCGTCGCCGCAGGCCTATGCCGCGGCGGGGCTGACCTACCCGGCGGGGGCCGAGGGGCTGCGGATCGAGCTGACGCGCAATGCCGACGGCCGCCCGGTGGCGCGGCTGCGCTCGGCGCAGCCGGTGGGGGAGAACTTCATCGACCTGCTGCTCGAGCTGCGCGGGCCAGCGGGAACCGTGGGGACAACGGGGGCAACGGGCACAACGGCCACAACCGGCACAACGGGCACAACGGGCACAACGGGCACAACGGGCACAACTGGGGCAACTGGGGCAACGGGCACAACGGGGACTGTGACCAGGGCCTACACCGTGCTGCTTGCCCCGCCGCCGGCCGATCCCGCCATCGCGGCGCAGCCCGACGCCGGCGCGGCGCCGCTGGTGCAGGCCGCCACGCCGGAGCCGGCCGGGCCGTCGGCTGCCGCGCCCGATCAGGAACGGCCGGCCGCCACTGCCAACTCGGGTGCGAAGCCGGGCGCGAACGCCACCGCCGACTCGGTCACGAAGCCGGCCGCCAAGCCCGCCACGAAGTCGCCCGCCATGGCCGGCGGCAGCTATACCGTGCGCCGTGGCGACCATCTGTACGGCATCGCGCGGGAGCTCGCGCAGCAGCGCGTGGTGGCCGACGACGTCTCGCTCGATCAGATGGTGGTGGCGCTGTACCGCGCCAATCGCGACGCCTTCATCGCCGGCAACATGAACCGCCTGAAGGCCGGCGCGGTGCTGTCGCTGCCGTCGGCGCAGCAGGCCGGCACGATCGCCGGGCCCGAGGCGCGCCGCGAGATCGTCGCCCATACCCGCGCCTTCGACGCCTACCGCAACCGCCTGGCCGATGCCGCTGCCGCGATGCAGGTGCAGCCGCAAAGCGGCCAGCAGCAGCGGGGCCAGATCACCGCGCGCGTGCGCGATGCCGCCGTGCCCGAACAGGCCCGCGACGAACTGCGGCTCAGCAAGCCGGAGGCCGGCGCCGTGGCGCCCAAGGGCGAGACCACGGAAGCACAGGTCGCACGTGAACGCCAGCTGCGCGAGGCGGAGGAGCGCCTGACGCAGCTGCGCAAGAACGTCGGCGACATGCAGCGCCTGCTGGAGATGAAGAGCGCCGAGCTGGCCAGGCTGGGGCCGGACGGGCAGGGTGGGGTGCAGGGGCAGGGCGCCAGCGCACCGGCGGCGCCGGCCACGGTCGCGCAAGGCACGCAGCCTGCAGCAGCCGCGCCCGCCCCGGTTGTTGCCCAGGGGACGCCGCCTGGCGCGGCAGCGCCGGCTTCGGCCACCCAGGGCGCGCAGCCCGCCGCGGCTGCGCCGGCCTCGGTCACCCAGGGCGCGCAGCCCGCCGCGGCTGCGCCAGCGGCGTCCGCTGCCGCCTCCACTCCCGCCGTCTCGCCGCTGCGCGCCTCGGCCTCCTGGTTCGACACGCTGCTGCAGAGCCCGTGGACCTTGCCGGGCGGCGGCCTGGCGATCGCGCTGCTGGGGGGCTACGCGCTGTATCGCCGCCAGCGCCGGCCGCTGGCTGGAGAGCCGGGCGTGCCCCGCTCGGGCGACGACATCCTCGCCGGTGCGCCGGTCGCGCTGACCGGCCTGAGCCTGCCGCTGGACGCCTTCCCGGCGCCCGCCGGTGACCAGCCCATCGCGGCACCGGCGTCCGCGGCGCAGGCCTTCGCCGGTCCCTCGATCGCGGCCCGCGAGGGCGACGAGGCTGGCGAGGGCATCGAGGCCGACGAGGGCATGGAGGACATCGAGGACATCGAGGACATCGAGGACATCGAGGACATCGAGGGCATCGAGGACATCGAGGGCATCGAGGCAGATGCGGGCAACGAGGGCATCCAGGTCAATGACGGCGACGAGGGCGCCGGCGGCGTATCGCACACCGCCCGCGCCGCCGCGCCCATGCCCCGCCCGCTGGCCTTCGACCTCGGCGGGATCTCGCTCGACCTCGATGCCGGCGGGGATGCCGGCCGCCATGCCGCAGATGCCGCCGACGCCGCCGACGCCGCCGACGCCGCCGACGCCGACGCCGACGCCGACGCCGACGCCGACGCCGACGCCAACGACCCGGGCGACCAGCCCCGCAAGGGCTCGCCTGATATCATGGCGCCCCCCGACAAGCCCGCCGACACGCCCCCGCGTCCGTAACCTCGCATCCATGACCCGTCTTGCCCTCGGCCTCCACTACGACGGCACCGCCTTCTCCGGCTGGCAGTCCCAGCCGCATCGCAATACCGTGCAGGACGTGCTGGAGGACGCCATCGCCCGCTTCGCCGGCGAGCGGCTTCCGACCACCGTGGCGGGGCGCACCGATGCCGGGGTGCATGCGCTGGGGCAGGTGATCCATCTCGATACCGTGCTGTCGCGCGAACCGTTCTCCTGGGTGCGCGGCGTCAATGCCTTCCTGCCGCCGACGATCGCGCTGCAATGGGCCAAGCCGGTCGACGAGGCGTTTCACGCGCGCTTTGCCGCCTTCGAGCGGACCTATTACTACGCGCTCTATACCGGACCGCACCGCGCGCCGCTGGTGCACGGCCGCGCCGGCTACCTGATGCTGCCGCCGGGCAAGCGGCTCGACGTGGACGCGATGCGCGAGGCCGCCGCCTGCCTGATCGGCGAGCACGATTTCTCGGCCTTCCGCGCCGCCGAATGCCAGGCAAAGTCGCCGGTCAAGACGATGTACGAGATCCGCATCCACGCCGACCGCGACTGGGTGTTCCTGCGTTTTCGCGCCAGCGCCTTCCTGCACCACATGGTCCGCAACCTGATGGGTTGCCTGGTGGCGGTGGGGCGGGGTCGCTATCCGGCCTCGTGGCTGGCCGAGGTGCTGGCCTCGCGCCAGCGCAGCATGGCCGCGCCCACCTTCATGCCGGACGGCCTGTATCTGGCCGGGGTCAGGTATCCTGAGCCCTATGGCATCCCGGCCGCCGATCCGGCCGGCAGCCTGTTTCATGGAGTGTTTGCCGATGCCTTCGCCAACTAGCGCGCCCGGCGCCGCAGCCGCGCCCGCCGCTGCGCCGGCCGAGTTTGTGCCGGTCCGCCCGCGCACCCGCATCAAGATCTGCGGGCTGACGCGCGAGGACGATGTGCGCGCGGCGGTCGACGCCGGCGCCGATGCGATCGGGCTGGTGTTCTATCCCGGCAGTCCCCGCCATGTCGACGTGGCCCGCGCCGCGGCGCTGGCCGAGGCCGCCGGCCCCTTCGTCGCGGTGGTCGGCCTGTTCGTCAATGCCGACGCCGAGGACATCGCCCACGTGGCCGAGCGCGTGCCGCTGTCGCTGCTGCAGTTCCACGGCGACGAGAGCGCGCAGGACTGCGCGCGCGCCGCCCAGCGCTGCCGGCTGCCGTTCCTGCGCGCCGCGCGTGTGCGCCCCGGCCTCGATTTGGTAGAATTCGGCGATCAATATCGTGACGCCGCGGCCATCCTGCTCGATGCCTTCGTCGAAGGCTATGGCGGCGGCGGCCACGCCTTCGACTGGACCCTGATCCCTCCCGGATGGATTGCGCCTCGCCCCAGCACATCACCATGCAACGGCAATCGAACCGCAAGCGCCGCTCCTCGCATCGTTTTGAGTGGTGGGTTGAACGCGCAAAACGTGGCTGGCGCGATTGAGCGCGTGCGCCCCTACGCCGTCGATGTCAGCAGCGGCGTGGAGGCGGCCAAGGGCGTCAAGGATCCCGCCCGCATCGCCGACTTCGTGCGCGCGGTGCGCGCCGCGGATGCCAACCACGCCGCCTGAGCCTGGCGACCGACCGGCGCGGATGACAGACATCGCGCCGGTCCCGCAAGCCACCCTGTTCCCCTGCCGCGGCCGATCCATCGAGGACGGCCGCGCCACCCGGAAGCCCCACTCATGTACAACCTGCCCGATTCCCGCGGCCATTTCGGCCCCTATGGCGGTACCTTCGTCTCCGAGACCCTGACCCATGCGCTGGACGAACTGCGCGAGGCCTATGCCGGCCTGAAGAACGACGCCGAGTTCGACGCCGAATTCCGCCGCGAGCTGAAGCACTTCGTCGGCCGGCCGTCGCCGATCTACCATGCGCAGCGCTGGAGCGAGACGCTCGGCGGCGCGCAGATCTTCTTCAAGCGCGAGGACCTGAACCACACCGGCGCGCACAAGATCAACAACGTGATCGGCCAGGCCCTGCTTGCCAGGAAGATGGGCAAGCCGCGCGTGATCGCCGAGACCGGCGCCGGCCAGCACGGCGTGGCCACCGCCACCATCGCCGCGCGCTTCGGCATGGAGTGCGTGGTCTATATGGGCGCCGAGGACATCAAGCGCCAGGCCGCCAACGTCTACCGGATGAAGCTGCTCGGCGCCACCGTGGTGCCGGTCGAGAGCGGTTCGAGGACGCTGAAGGACGCGCTGAACGAGGCGATGCGCGACTGGGTGACCAACGTCGAGAACACCTTCTACATCATCGGCACCGTCGCCGGCCCGCACCCGTATCCCGCAATGGTGCGCGATTTCCAGTGCGTGATCGGCGAGGAGGCCAAGGTGCAGATGCCCGAGCTGACCGGCCGGCAGCCCGATGCGGTGATCGCCTGCATCGGCGGCGGCTCCAACGCGATGGGCATCTTCTATCCGTATATCGACCACAAGGACGTCAGGCTGATCGGCGTCGAGGCGGCCGGCGACGGCATCGACACCGGCCGGCACGCTGCGTCGCTCAGCGCCGGTTCCCCCGGCGTGCTGCACGGCAACCGCACCTATCTGCTGCAGGATCCGAACGGCCAGATCATCGAGACGCATTCGGTGTCGGCGGGGCTGGACTATCCGGGGGTCGGTCCCGAGCACGCGTGGCTCAAGGACAGCGGCCGCGCCGAGTACGTCTGCATCACCGACGACGAGGCACTGCGCGCCTTCCACGATTGCTGCCGCATCGAGGGCATCATCCCGGCGCTCGAGTCGAGCCATGCGATCGCCTACGCGTGCAAGCTGGCGCCGACGCTGCCCAAGGACAAGCTGCTGCTGGTCAATCTGTCCGGGCGCGGCGACAAGGACATGCACACGGTCGCCGAACGTGCGGGGTTGACGCTCTGATGCGCACGCTTCCCGAAGCCGCGCCGGGCGCCGCCGCCGCGGATACCACCACGCCGACGGTCGGCGGCGGCGACGCGATCGCGCTGACCGCCGCGCCGGCGCTGCCGGCCCTGCTGTACCAGGAGGACGTGCTCGACGGCGTGCGCCGGCTGGCCGACGGTTCGATCGATCTCGTGGTTGCCGACCCGCCCTACGGGCTCGGCAAGGACTACGGCAACGATTCGGACCGGCTGTCGGGCCAGGCCTATCTGGAATGGTCCGAGCGCTGGATCGACGCGGTGGTGCCCAAACTGTCGCCGCGCGGCTCGCTGTACCTGTTCTGCACCTGGCAGTACTCGCCCGAGCTGTTCGTGATGCTCAAGCGCCGGCTGACGATGGTCAACGAGATCATCTGGGACCGGCGCGTGCCCAGCATGGGCGGCACCACGCGCAAGTATTCGTCGGTGCACGACAACATCGGCTTCTTCGCCAAGGCGCGCGACTACTACTTCGACCTGGACTCGGTGCGCGTGCCGTACGACGCCGAGACCAAGAAGGCGCGCAGCCGGCCGCGCTTCGAGGGCAAGAAGTGGCTGGAGGTCGGCTACAACCCGAAGGACCTGTGGAGCGTGCCGCGCATCCATCGGCAGGACCCGGAGCGCGCCGACCATCCGACCCAGAAGCCGCTGCAGATCGTCGAGCGGATGGTGCTGTCCAGCTGTCCGCCCGGCGGGCTGGTGCTCGATCCGTTCACCGGCAGCGGCACCACCGCGGTGGCCTGCGCCCGGCATGGGCGCCGCTTCGTCGGCTTCGAGATCAATCCCGACTATGTCGATGTCGCGCGGGCGCGCGTCGCCTCGGTGATGCCGCTGGCGCGGCCCGATGCCGCCGCGGCGGCGGAGGCGGCCGAAGCTGCCGCGGAAGCCGCCTCCCAAGCCGCCGCCAATGCCTCCGTCTCCGCGATCGCCGCCTCGGCTCCGTCTACCCCGTCTACCCCGGCAGCCGCCAACGACGCCGGTCCGGCGGACGCGCTGCCCCACCTCGCATCCTGACCATGTCCCGCATCCAATCGACTTTCGCGGCGCTGTCCGCACAAGGCAGGAAGGGCCTGATTCCCTTCATCACCGCCGGCGATCCCGAGCCCGGCCTGACGGTCGCGCTGATGCATGCGCTGGTCGAGGGCGGCGCCGATGTGATCGAGCTGGGCGTGCCGTTCTCCGACCCGATGGCCGACGGCCCGGTGATCCAGCGCGCGTCCGAGCGGGCGCTGGCCAACGGCGTCAGCCTGACCCAGGTGCTGGGCTGGGTCCGCGAATTCCGCCAGCGCGACGCCGGCACGCCCGTGGTGCTGATGGGCTATGCCAACCCGATCGAGCGGATGGGCGAGCGCGCGTTCGCGCAGGCCGCTCGTGAGGCCGGCGTCGACGGCGTGCTGGTGGTCGACTACCCGCCCGAGGAGTGCGAGTCGTTTGCCCAGCTGATGCGCGAGCACGGCATCGATCCGATCTTCCTGCTGGCGCCAACCACCACCGATGCGCGCATCGCGCAGGTCGCCAAGGTGGCCAGCGGCTACCTGTACTACGTGTCGCTCAAGGGCGTGACCGGTTCGGGCGCGCTGGACCTGGACAGCGTCGCCGCGCGCCTGCCGGTGATCAAGCGCCACGCCAACCTGCCGGTCGGCGTCGGCTTCGGCATCCGTGACGCGCAGACCGCGCGGGCGATCGCCAGCGTGGCCGACGCGGTCGTGATCGGCAGCCGGCTGGTGCAACTGCTGGAGGAAGCGCCGCGGGAACAGGCGGTACAATCGCTGCGTTCGTTCATCGCGGAGATCCGCACGGCGCTGGACGCCAAGGCGTGATGTATTAGCCTCATATCGGCGGCCATCGGCGGGCTCTGGCGACATTTCCCCGTCGACGGCCGCCGATTCCTGCCTTCCGCGGCACAGAATCTCGGCCCTTGTGCGGCGCCCGTGGTACATTCGCCGCCTTGGCCGATGGCCGGGCCTGCCACCTGCGCGCGCGTGCGCCATATCACTTCGCGATGCGCCAGGCCGCGGCCTTATCCGAAAGGAGCGTTTTGATGAGCTGGTTGGATAAACTCCTGCCCCCCAAGATTCAACAGACCGACCCCTCGTCCCGCAAGGGCATCCCCGAGGGCCTGTGGGTCAAGTGCCCGTCGTGCGAGTCCGTGCTGTACCGGACCGACGTCGAGGCCAATCTGCATGTCTGCCCCAAGTGCGACCACCATATGCGCATCCGCGCGCGCGAGCGGCTCGATTCGCTGCTCGACGCCGAGGGCCGCTATGAGATCGGCCAGGAAATCGTGCCGGTCGACGCGCTCAAGTTCAAGGACTCGAAGAAGTATCCGGACCGCATCAAGGCGGCGATGGACGAGACCGGCGAGACCGACGCGATGGTGGTGATGGGCGGCGCGATCCATACCATTCCGGTGGTGGTCAGCTGCTTCGAATTCGCCTTCATGGGCGGCTCGATGGGTTCGGTGGTCGGCGAGCGCTTCGCGCGCGGCGCGCAGGCCGCGCTCGAGCAGAAGGTGCCGTTCATCTGCATCACCGCCACCGGCGGCGCGCGCATGCAGGAAAGCCTGCTGTCGCTGATGCAGATGGCCAAGACCACCGCGATGCTGAACAAGCTGTCGGCCGCCAAGCTGCCGTTCATCAGCGTGCTGACCGACCCGACCATGGGCGGCGTGTCGGCCAGCTTCGCCTTCCTGGGCGACGTGGTGATCGCCGAGCCGAAGGCGCTGATCGGCTTTGCCGGCCCGCGCGTGATCGAGCAGACCGTGCGCGAGAAGCTGCCCGAAGGCTTCCAGCGTGCCGAGTTCCTGCTGCAGAAGGGCGCCATCGACATGATCGTCGACCGGCGCAAGCTGCGTGCCGAGCTCGCGCAACTGCTGGCGCTGCTGCAGAAGCAGCCGGCCGACGCGGTGGCCTGAGCGGACCCCGATCGCCGAAGGATGGTTTGACGACGCGGACCTGGTCCGCGTTTTTCATTGGATAGTATGGTTCGCCGCAGGGTGTTCTCCCTCTCCCCCTCAGCGGGAGAGGGTTGGGGAGGCGGGGTGGTGTTGAGTTGCCCTCTCCCCCAACCCCTGTCCCGCCAGCGGGAGAGGGGAGGAAACCGCATGGGACGCCTGGCGTAACCGGGCGCGAACCGCAGCACATCACAGCAGCATCATGCCTATCTTCTCCTCCCTGCCCGAGTGGCTGGCCCACCTCGAAACCGCGCACCCGGTCGGCATCGACATGGGCCTGACACGGATCAGCCGGGTCAAGGAAGCGCTCGGCCTGCGCATCGACGCGCTGGTGTTCACCGTGGGCGGCACCAACGGCAAGGGCTCGACCTGCGCGATGCTCGAGCGGATCCTGCTGGAGGCGGGCTACAAGGTCGGCTGCCATACCTCGCCGCATCTGCTGTCGTTCAACGAGCGCGCGCGCATCAACGGCGAGATGGCGACCGACGCGCAGCTGCTGCCGCATTTCGAGGCGGTCGAGCGCGCCCGCACCAGCTTCGCCGACCCGGTCAGCCTGACCTATTTCGAGTTCACCACGCTGGCCATCGTCCATGCCTTCGCCGCCGCGCAGCTTGACGCGATCATCCTCGAGGTCGGGCTGGGCGGCCGGCTCGACGCGGTCAATGTGTTCGATCCCGACTGCGCCATCGTCACCAGCGTCGATATCGACCATGCCCAGTACCTGGGCGATACCCGCGAGAAGATCGGCTTCGAGAAGGCCGGCATCTTCCGCCCGCATGTGCCGGCGATCTGCGGCGACCCGATGCCGCCGGCCTCGCTGGTCGAGCATGCCGAGACGATCGGCGCCGACCTGTGGCTGGTCGGGCGCGATTTCCAGCACCAGGCCGCCAAGGGCCAGGAGCGCCTGCAGTGGGACTGGAGCGGCCGCGGGCGCAAGCTCAATGGGCTGGGGTATCCGGCGCTGCGCGGCGCCAACCAGCTGCTGAATGCGTCGGCCGCGCTGGCCGCGCTGCAGGCGGTGCGCGACCGGCTGCCGGTCAGCGCGCAGGAGGTGCGCAACGGGCTCGCCTTCGTCGATCTGCCGGGCCGCTTCCAGGTGATGGCGGGGCGTCCGACCGTAATCCTCGATGTCGCCCACAACCCCCATGCCGCCGCCACGCTGGGCCAGAGCCTGGAGAACATGGGCTTCTTCCGCTACACCTACGCGGTGTTCGGCGCGATGGCGGACAAGGACATCGCCGGCGTGCTGCGCCACCTGAGCGACAAGGTCGATCACTGGTGCCTGTGCGACCTGCCGACGCCGCGTGCGGCCAGCGCCCAGGACCTGCTGGAGCACCTGGAGCAGGGCGGCTTCCGGCCGGGCCCGGACGCCACCGCGGCGTGCTTCGCCAGCCCCGAGGCGGCCTATCGGGACGCCATCGAGCGTGCCACCGAGAATGATAGAATCCTGGTCTTCGGATCGTTCTATACCGTGGCCGGCGTGATGGCGTACCGGGCGACTCAGGCGAACTAGCCTGCCGCACCGTTTTCCCGGGACACTTCCGGGGCACTGCCGGGGCACTGCCGGGGCACTGCCGGGGCACGCGCCGCGGTCGAGCGACAAACTCAAGGGGCGGCCGCGCCTGCCGCCCGCACCGAACCAATCTATGGGCCTGCTTTCGCTGTTTTCCTTCCGCAAGGGCAAAGACGCGGCACCGGAGCGCGCACGGCGCGCCCGCAGCGCCGACGCCGGAGCAGCCGGCGCGCGCGCCGGCAGCCGCGACATGCGCCGGGGTGGCGACCGCGGTGGCGACGACTATGCGGACGACATGCTGGACCCGGAATTCCCCCAGAAGCAACGCGCGCGGCGTCGCCTGATCGGCGCGCTGGTGATGACGGTGGCCGCGGTGATCGTGCTGCCGATCGTCTTCGAGACCGAGCCGCGTCCCGCCGCCGACCAGATCGCGGTGCGCCTGAGCGGTGGCCAGGGCGAGGCGCAGGCCAGGCCGGAACCGCGCAAGGCCGCGCCGCTGGCGCCGCAGCAGCAATCGCGCCTCGATGCGCAGGCGCTCGATGCCGGCGAGGAACTGGTCAGCGCACCGGCGGCCCGCGCCGCCGACAAGGCGCCGGAAAAGCCGGCCGAGCGTACCGAAGCGGCGCGCCAGGCCGAGGCGAAACCCGATCCCAAGGCGGAATCGAAGGCCGAATCGAAAACCGACAAGGCCGAAGCCAAATCGTCCGGCAGCGGCAAATACGTGATCCTCGTCGGCGCCTTCTCGACCGAGGACAAGGCCAGGCAGTGGATGAGCAAGTTGAAGGCGAACAAGGTGCCCGCATATATCGAACGCAAGGCGCTGGCCGACGGCGAACGCATCCTGCTGCGCGCCGGCCCGTTCTCGGACCGTGATGCCGCCGATGCCGCCGAAAAGCGGGTCCGCGCCACCGGCCTGACGGCCCGCGTGGTCGAGCTCTGAGCGGCGGCGGACGGCGGTGCTCGCGGGAATGCAGCTGACGTTCTTCGACTACGCGGTCGTGTTCGTGCTGGTCGCCTCGGGGCTGGTCGGCGCGCTGCGCGGCCTGATGCGCGAACTGCTGTCGCTGGTGGGGTGGATCGCGGCCTTTTTCGTGGCCTACAACTATGTCGGCGTCGCGACGCAATGGATGCCCGAGTCGCTGCCCGGCGGCGCGCTCGCGCGCAGCGCCGCCGGATTCGCGGTATTGTTCTTCGGCACCGTGATTGCCGCGGCGCTGGCCGGCGCGGTGATCGGCCAGTTGCTGGAAACCACCGGCCTGAAGCCGGCGGATCGCGGGCTTGGACTGGTGTTCGGGGTGGCGCGCGGCGCGCTGGTGGTGATGCTGCTGGTCACGTTGGCCGGCTTCACCAAGATGCCCGACGAACCTTTCTGGCGCGACGCGGTGTCGCGCCCCTATGTCATCGCCGCGATGGAGTCGCTGCGGCCCTGGTTGCCGCCGGAAATCGCCAAATACGTCAGAACCTGAGGCCGGGCGCGCGCCCGGCATGAACTTTTCGCGCCTGGTCTGCCGTCGGCAGCGCGCAGGGCGCGCCGAATCAAAGCCTTTCCTGGGAGCTTGGCATGTGCGGTATCGTCGGTGTGGTGTCTGCCACGCCCGTCAATCAGTTGATTTACGACAGCCTGCTGCTGTTGCAGCATCGCGGTCAGGACGCCGCTGGCATCGCGACCGCCAACGGCAGCACCTTCCACATGCACAAGGCCAACGGCCTGGTGCGCGACGTGTTCCGCACGCGCAACATGCGCGGCCTGCCGGGCGCGGCGGGCATCGGCCAGGTGCGCTACCCGACCGCGGGCTCGGCCTCCAGCGAGGAAGAGGCGCAGCCGTTCTACGTCAATGCGCCGTACGGCATCATCCTGGCGCATAACGGCAACCTGACCAACTGGCAGCAGCTGCGCGAGGAGATGTTCCGGCGCGATCGCCGCCACATCAATACGCACTCGGATACCGAGGTGCTGCTGAACGTGCTGGCCGACGAGCTGCAGCGCGCCAGCAACGGCACCTCGCTCGATCCCGAGATCATCTTCGCCGCGGTGGCGGGCATGCACCGCCGCGTGCGAGGCTCGTATGCGATCGCCGCGCAGATCGCCGGCTACGGCATGCTGGCCGTGCGCGATCCGTTCGGCATCCGCCCGCTGTGCCTGGGCAGCATCGAGACGGCGACCGGCAAGGAATGGATGGTCGCGTCGGAATCGGTGGCGCTCGAAGGCATCGGCTACAAGCTCGAGCGCGACGTGGCGCCGGGCGAGGCGATCTTCATCGACCTGGACGGCAAGCTGTACACCAAGCAGTGCGCCGACAATCCGCTGCTCAATTCCTGCATCTTCGAATACGTCTACCTGGCGCGGCCGGATTCGTGCATCGACGGCGTGCCGGTCTACGACGCGCGCCTGCGCATGGGCGATTACCTGGCCGAGAAGATCCGCAGCGAAGTCAGCGCGGGCGATATCGACGTGGTGATGCCGATTCCCGATTCGAGCCGGCCGGCGGCGATGCAGGTCGCCAACAAGCTTGGCCTGAACTATCGCGAGGGCTTCTTCAAGAACCGCTATGTCGGCCGCACCTTCATCATGCCGGGCCAGGCGGTGCGCAAGAAGTCGGTGCGCCAGAAGCTCAACGCGATGGGCGTCGAGTTCAAGGGCAAGAACGTGCTGATCGTCGACGACTCGATCGTGCGCGGCACCACCTCGTTCGAGATCGTGCAGATGGCGCGCGATGCGGGCGCCAACAAGGTGATCTTCGCGTCCGCGGCGCCGCCGGTGAAGTTCCCCAACGTCTACGGCATCGACATGCCGACCCGCAGCGAGCTGGTCGCGCATGGCCGCAGCCATGACGAGATCTGCCGCATGATCGGCGCGGACCAGCTGGTCTATCAGGACGTCGAGGCGATGAAGCAGGCGGTGCGCGACATCAACCCGGCGCTGAAGGACTTCGAGGCCTCGTGCTTCGACGGCAAGTACATCACCGGCGATATCGACGAGGCCTATCTGGACCGCCTCGAGACCGCACGCAGCGAAGCCGACCGCGAAGGCGGCGGCGATACCGAGCGTTCGCAGCTGCATCTGCAGCGCTCGGGCGGCAACGAGTAAGGCCCGCCGGTTTCTCCCTGTCCCAACCCCTCTCCCGCGCGCGGGGGAGGGGAGCCATTCCATCGCTACCCACGATTGCCCCGACCATGAACGACCCGCTCGACCTCGACTCCCTCGGCATTGATACGCTCGGCGTGCGCGCCGGCACGCTGCGCAGCGAGTTCATGGAGCATTCCGAGGCGATGTACCTGACGTCGAGCTTCTGCTTCGGCAGCGCCGCCGAGGCGGCCGAGCGCTTCGCCAACTCGGAAGAGGGCTACACCTACTCGCGCTTCACCAATCCGACCGTCAGCATGTTCCAGCAGCGGCTGGCCGCGCTGGAAGGCGCCGAGGCCTGCATGGCGACCGCCTCGGGCATGAGCGCGATCCTGTCGGTGGTGCTGTCGTCGATGCAGGCCGGCGACCACCTCGTCAGCTCGCGCGCGATCTTCGGCTCGACGATGACGCTGTTCTCGAACATCTTCGCCAAGTTCGGCGTCGAGACCACCTTCGTCGACGGCACCGACCTGGCCGGCTGGCGCGCCGCGGTCAAGCCGAACACCAAGCTGTTCTTCCTCGAGACGCCGTCGAACCCGCTGACGGAGGTGGCCGACATCGCCGCGGTGGCGGATATCGCGCACGACGCCGGTGCGCTGCTGGTGGTCGACAACTGCTTCTGCTCGCCGGCGCTGCAGCAGCCGCTGCGCTTCGGCGCCGACCTCGTGGTGCATTCGGCGACCAAGCATATCGACGGCCAGGGCCGCGTGCTCGGCGGCGCGGTGCTGGGCAAGCACGACTTCATCATGGGCAAGGTGTTCCCCTTCGTGCGGACCGCCGGCCCGACGCTGTCCGCCTTCAACGCCTGGGTGATGCTCAAGGGCATGGAGACGCTGGCGATCCGCATGGAGCGCCATTCGGCCAGCGCGCTGGCGCTGGCCCAGTTCCTCGAATCGCATCCGGCGGTGGCACGGGTCTATCACCCCGCGCTGAAGTCGCATCCGCAGCACGACATCGCGATGCGCCAGCAGAGCGGCGGCGGGGCCATCGTGTCGTTCGAACTGAAGGGCGCGACGCCGGAACAGCAGCGCGCCAACGCCTGGCGCGTGATCGACAGCACGCGCCTGTGCTCGATCACCGGCAACCTGGGCGACACGCGCACCACCGTGACGCATCCGTACACCACCACGCACGCACGCGTCAGCCCCGAGGCCAAGGCCGCGGCCGGCATCGGCGAGGGCCTGATCCGCATGGCGGTGGGGCTGGAGTCGGTCGAGGACCTGAAGGCGGATCTGCTGCGCGGCTTGGGCGACTAAGCTTCACTGACTCGACGCGCTCGACCTACTCGACGCGCTCGACGCGCTCGACCCGCCCGACCCGCTCGATTCGCTCGATTCGCGCGATCCAATCGATTCGCTTAATTCGCTCGATTCGATCGACGAGGAAAAAGCCGGCCCCAGGGCCGGCTTTTTCCATGGCGTGTCCCCCAGCACGCGGGGCGCCCTCCCTACCGCAGCATCCGCCGGCGCAGCAGCATCAGCGCCACCACCAAGGCCACCGCCGCATAGGCGGCCAGCACGGCCAGATGCAGGCCGACCTGGTCGACCGGGCGATCCAGCATCAGTGGCCGGATCAGCGCCACCGCGTGCGCCAGCGGCAGCGCCTGCGTGGCGGCCTGCACGCCGGGCGGCAGCTGTTCCAGCGGAAAGAACACGCCCGACAGCAGCAGCATCGGCGTCATCACCAGCGTCTGGTAGAACATGAAGAAGTCGTAGCTGGGCGCAAGCGCGGTGACGATCATCGCCAGGCTGGCGAAGGCGATGCCCGCCAGCGCGATCACCGGCAGCGCCAGCAGCGCGTTCGGCATCTGCGCATAGCCCAGCGCGCTGGCCACCAGCATGATCGCCACGCCCGACAGCACGGCCTTGCTGGCCGCCCACAGCACCTCGCCGAGCACCACGTCGCCCAGCGTCAGCGGCGCGTGCATGATGGCCTCCCAGGTGCGCTGCACGTGCATGCGCGAGAAGGCCGAATACATCGACTCGAAGCTGGCCGACATCATCACGCTGGAGGCGGTGGTGCCGGCGGCGAGGAAGGCAATGTACGAGACGCCGTCGACGCGTCCGACCAGCAGGCCGAGCCCCAGTCCCAGGCCGAACAGGTAGATCATCGGATCGGCCAGGTTGCCGATCATCGACGGGATCGCCAGCTTGCGCCAGACGCGGTAGTTGCGATACCAGACCATGGTCCAGTTGCGCAGGTTCAGCGGCCACAGCGGCTGCGGATAGCGCCGCGTGGTGAGGGTCGCGCCGCCGGACGCCGCCGCCGCGGTGGCCAGCTTGCCGTCGTTGCCCGGGTCCGGGTCTCGTTCGCTCATGGTTTCCTCGATGGTTCGGTGCGTGGCGGTGGGCTGCGGATGGGTTGCGGGGTCGTTGAGGGCTCGGTGCGGGTGAGCGTCAAGCTGGCTGCGGCTCGGCTGCGGGCAGGCCGGTCAGGCGTTCAATCCCGCATCTCGCGGCCGGTCAGTTTCAGGAACACATCCTCCAGATTGGCCGGGCGATGCAGGTAGCGGATGCCGCCATTGCCGTGCAGCGCCGCAAGCAGCGGCTCGGGCTCGCGCACGTAGCAGAACAGCGTCTCGCCGCTCTTCTCGGTGCGCTCGGCCAGCGGCGCCAAGCGCTCGCGCAGCGCGTCCAGTTCCTCGCCATAGACCTCGACCACGTCGCAGCCGATCTGCCGGTCGATCAGCTCATGCGGCTTGCCTTCGGCGATCTTGCGGCCACCGTCGATCACGCACAGATAGTTGCACAGCCGCTCGGCCTCCTCCATGAAATGGGTGGTCAGCAGAATGGTCTTGCCGGCGGCCAGCAGCGACTTGAGCCGGTCCCAGATCAGATGGCGCGCCTGCGGGTCCAGCCCGGTGGTCGGCTCGTCCATCACCAGCAGGTCGGGATCGTTGATCAGCGCCCGCGCTACCGTCAGGCGCCGGCGCATGCCGCCGGACAGGTCGCGCACATGCGCGTCGGCGCGATTTTCCAGGCGGGCGAATTCGAGCAGCATCGGCACGCGCCGTTCGATCTCGGCGGCCGACAGGCCGAAATAGCGGCCGAAGATGCGCAGGTTCTCGACCACGGTGAAGTCCGGGTCGAGATTGTCGAACTGCGGCACCACGCCGACGCGCATGCGGGCCTGCGGCGCGCGGGCGGGAACCGGTTCGCCGCACAGCGTCAGCTCGCCCGAGGCCGGCGTGGTCAGCCCGAGCAGCAGGCGCAGCGTGGTGGTCTTGCCGGCGCCGTTGGGGCCCAGCAGGCCAAAGCACTGGCCGCGCTGCACCTGCAGGCTCAGATCGTCGACGACGACGGTGTTGCCGTATTGCTTGCGCACGTGGCGCAATTCGAGAATGGCAGTCAACGCAGCGTTCCGGTGAAGCGCGCCTGGCGCAATCCCGCCATTATGCCGATCTGCTTGCGATCGGTCCTTGGCGCGCCGCAGCAGGGCGTCGGTCAATCCGGCCGGGGGCCAGGCTCACCAGGCCCGCTATGCCGTTTATGCCGGTTATGCCGGCCAGGCCCGTCAGGCCGCGCGTCGTGCCCGCAGGCGGCGCATCAGCGCACGCACCAGTCCGTGCAGCAGCCACCCCAGCGCGAGGCCCAGCGCGTCGGCCAATATGTCGATGGCGTCGGCGGAGCGGTAGGGCGTCATCGACTGCAGCCACTCGATCAGTCCGCCATAGACCAGCAAGCCGAGCGGCACGGCCCATGGCCGCGCCGGATAGGCGCGCCATCCGAGCACGCCGAGCGTGGCGAACGCCAGCAGGTGGTTGCTCTTGTCCCAGCCGGTGGTCGGCATCGGCGTCGTCGGCGGCATCAGCGCGAGTGTCAGCACGGCGCACAGGCATAGCCAGAAGGCGAGACGCCACTGCGACGGGCCGATTGTCAGGCTGGGCGACGGACGAGAAGACCGACGTGAAGACGGACGGGAAGATCCGGAAGGCATGCGGAAACGATTCCTGGGGCGAGACAACAGGAACGTACTGTAGCAGCCGGGGCAGGGGGCCGATATCGGCTGTGGGGATGGGTGGCGCAGCGGGTGTCGTCGGCCAGATGGCTGGACGAGAGGGCGCTCCCCGGGGGAGTGCGCGTTCTCCCGGGCGGTGGGAGAACGGGACAGCAACGGGGGTCACGCGGCGGACGATGCGCCGCGCCCGCGGGACTCCCGGCAGTCGAAGACGATCAGTACATCTTCTTCGGCAGCATCTGCATGCGCAGACGCTTGCGCAGGCGCGACTCGGCGGCCTTCTTCTTGCGCTTGCGCTCGGTGGTCGGCTTCTCGTAGGCCGTGCGGCTCTTCAGTTCGACGATCAGGCCATTTTGCAGAATGGCCCGGCGGAATCGCCGCATGGCGACGTCAACCGGTTCGCCCGGCTTCAAAACGATCTTGGTCAAAGCTTGTCCTTCGGGGTGCCGCTGCTGCGGCGGGGTGGAACGGTGAGCCTCGGCAGCCTCGAGCCTGTGCTCGCTGCCGATACCCGCGGAGCTGGGTGTTGGCAAAACCCCGCAAGCATGGCGGGGCAGTGGACCGGAAGGGTGGGCGTGCGAGTCGCGACAGGGTCGGTCACGCAGGATGCCAGCGCACCAGTGAAAAGGCCCGCCATCTCGGATGGCGGGCCTTTTATTCTTTGGCTCCCCGACCTGGGCTCGAACCAGGGACCTGCGGATTAACAGTCCGTCGCTCTACCGACTGAGCTATCGGGGAACAGCTGAGAAAAGGATTATAGCCAGTTTCTCGTTACTTCGTCAACAACGTTTCGACATTTTGTTGTCGTTGCGTCATCCGCAAAACGCCGCGCCGAAGTGTCCGGCCTGCCTGCGCATTCGTTGGGTCGGAAGCCCTGGGGCCGATCCGGTGCCGCGAATGTGCGTTGGCGAGGGGCGCATTATAGACGGCGGGCGAGCGGAATGCCAAGAAGAATTTGCGGGAGGCAATGAAAAACCGCCCGAAGGCGGTTCTTCAACAGACCTGCGAGACGATGCCCGGCGTTGGCCATGCATCGCTCCGTCGAGCATCGCTCAGTCGAACACCGGCGATTCGACGCCCAGGATCTTGTGCAGCTTCGGCGAGGTCGTCGTGTACTGCATGTGGATCTTCTTCTCGGGGAAGATGTACGGGGCGGCGCCGAAGGCGGCCAGCGCGGCCTCGTGGAAGCCCGACAGGATCAGCTTCTTCTTGCCCGGATAGGTGTTGATGTCGCCGACCGCGAAGATGCCCGGGATATTGGTCTCGAACTTCTCGGTATCGACCTTGATCTGCTTGCGCTCCAGGTCCAGGCCCCATTCGGCGATCGGGCCGAGCTTGGGCGACAGCCCGAAGAACACCAGCAGATCGTCCAGCGGCATGCGGCGCGTCACGCCGTCGCCGCCGGTGACCTTGATCTCGGTCAGCACGCCGTCCTTTTCCTCGTAGCCGCTGATCTGGCCGACCATGAACTGCATCTCCATCTGCTCGCACAGTTCCTTCATCTTGGCGACCGAGGCCGGTGCGGCGCGGAAGCCGTCGCGACGGTGGATCAGCACGACCGACTCGGCCTTGCCGACCAGGTCCAGCGTCCAGTCCAGCGCCGAGTCGCCGCCGCCGACGATCACCAGGTTGCGGCCGTGGAAGCGGCTCGGATCCTTGACGCGGTAGAACAGCTGCTTGCCGTCGAACTTGTCCAGGCCCTCGACCTTCAGCGTGCGCGGCTGGAACGAACCGACGCCGGCGGCGATGAAGATGGTCTTGGTCAGGAAGCGGGTACCGAGCGAGGTCTCGACGAAGAAGCGGCCGTCCTCCTGGCGCTCGACCACCGAGACTTCCTGGCCGAGATGGAAGGTCGGCTCGAACGGCTCGATCTGCTTGAGCAGGTTGTCGGTCAGCTCCTGGCCGGTGCAGATCGGCACCGCCGGGATGTCATAGATCGGCTTGTCCGGATACAGCTCGACGCATTGGCCGCCGACGACCTTCAGCGAGTCGATCACGTGCGCCTTGATCTCGAGCAGGCCGAGTTCGAAGACCTGGAACAGGCCGACCGGACCGGCGCCGACGATCAGCGCGTCGATTTCGAGGGGCTGGCCACCGCCAGCGTTGCCGCCGACCTGATTGGTGGTGTCCGCGACGGGGTTGGGGATGCTCAAGTCCATATGCGTCCTGATACGTTTGGGGGCACGGGGTGCCCGGCATTGCGGGAAAGCGCGTGGGGACGGCCTTCTCTTTGTCGCTATCGGGTGGGGGTGGCTGGCGCGTCGGCTCAGCGTTCCAGGTATTGCAGCTTGCCGGTGGCGTCCTTCCATTCCTCGGCCTCGGGCAGCGGGGCCTTGGTCTTGGTGATCGAAGGCCAGCTGCGGGCCAGTTCGGCGTTCAGTTCGATGAACTGCAGCTGGTCGCCCGGCACGTCTTCCTCGGCATAGATCGCGTTGACCGGACACTCCGCGACGCACACCGCGCAGTCGATGCACTCGTCCGGATCGATCGCGAGGAAATTGGGGCCCTCGCGGAAACAATCAACCGGACACACGTCAACGCAGTCGGTATAGCGGCAACGGATGCAGGATTCGGTGACAACGTGAGTCATTTCGGTTCCAGGAAAACGGATCGGCTTCGATGGGAGACTGTTTTGGGCCGCTTGTGCCGGTACTTGTGCCCCGTGCTTGTGTCCGCGCTTGTTCCCGTACAGCGCACGCACACGCGGGACGAGCGTCGACCGCGGCCTTTCAAAGATCGGTATTGTAGCCGACCCGTTCGTGCCGCACAGCGGCCCTATATAGCCGAATCAGATAGTTTTCTTATTTCTTTATGCGGCACTGTTCGGCATTGGTCCGCGGGTCGATCCGGTGGCCGCTTTGGTCCCGGTATGGGCCGCCGTCGCGCATTGGCCCCATGCGCGACGAGGTCGCCCGATGGGTTAGCATGTGGGCCTGATTCGGCACACTTGTGCGGGTTACGCCATGATCATCCAATCTCTGCTCGACACCGACCTCTACAAATTCACGATGATGCAGGTCGTGCTGCATCATTTTCCGGCGGCCCAGGTCGAGTACCGCTTCAAATGCCGCAATGCCGGCGTGGATTTGACGCCGTACGCGGACGAGATCCGCGCGCAGATCGAATTGCTGTGCCAGTTGCGCTTCACCGAGGACGAACTGGAATATCTGCGCGGCTTCCGCTTCATCAAGAGCGATTTCGTCGATTTCCTCGGCCTCTTCCAGCTCAACGCCAAATACGTGTCGGTGAACCCGTCGCCGACGCATCCGGGCGAAATCGACATCACGATCCGCGGCCCGTGGCTGCATACCATCCTGTTCGAAGTCCCGCTGCTGGCGATCGTCAACGAGGTGTACTTCCGCCATACCCAGCCGCAGCCCGACTGGGAGGAAGGCCGGCGCCGGCTGGTCGACAAGCTGGCGCTGCTGCGCATGCCGGGCCGCGACGACTGCGTGATCGCCGACTACGGCACGCGCCGGCGCTTCTCGCGCGACTGGCAGGAGGAGGTGCTGTCGTCGATGCAGCAACTGCTGGGACCGCAGCTGGCCGGCACCAGCAACGTGCATTTCGCCCGCAAGCACAACCTGACGCCGCTCGGCACCATGGCCCACGAATACCTGCAGGCCTGCCAGTCGCTCGGGCCGCGGCTGCGCGATTCGCAGGTGTTCGCGCTGGAGACCTGGGCGCGCGAATATCGCGGCGACCTCGGCATCGCGCTGTCCGACACCTACGGCTTCGATGCCTTCCTGAACGACTTCGATCTGTACTTCTGCAAGCTGTTCGACGGCGTGCGGCACGACTCGGGCGATCCGGTGGCCTGGGGCGAGCGGATGCTGGAGCACTACAGCAGGAACCGCGTCGATCCGCGCAGCAAGACGCTGATCTTCAGCGACAACCTCAATATCCCGCGCGTGATCGAGCTGTACGAACGCTTCGGCGGCCGCTGCCGGCTGGCGTTCGGCGTCGGCACCAATCTGACCAACGACCTGGGCTACACGCCGCTGCAGATCGTCATCAAGATGGTCCGCTGCAACGGGCAACCGGTCGCCAAGCTGTCGGACACGCCGGAGAAGACCATGTGCGACGACCCGGCCTACCTTGGCTATCTGCGCCAGGTGTTCGGCGTCGAGCCGGCCTGATCCTGGCCGGTTTCCGCAACCGCTTTCCGCCGCTGCTTTCCGCCGCCGCTTCCGGACGCAGCTTCGGGCGGCGGCTTCCGGCTGCTGCGTCCGGCGGCCCCTTCCCGCTGCGTTTTCGGCGAAAGCCGCGGGCAGGGGGACTTATAATGCCCGCTGCCCCGGCCTCCCGACACCGATCGTCCGCACCATGAATACCGATTCCGCTCGCGACCGCATCTTCGCCCGTATCCGTGCCGCCCAGGGGCGGCCGGCGCAACCGACCCGAGGCGAGCGCGAGGCGGTGGCCGACTACCTGGCGCGCCATCCGCAAGGGCCGCGTCCCGGCGTGGCCGGCGATCTGGTCGAAGCGTTCAGCGTGCAGGCGCGCAAGATGGCCTCGACGGTCGAGCGCGTCGCCACGCTGGCCGACGTGCCGGCGGCGGTGGCGCACTATCTGAGCGGACTGGCGCTGCCCCCGCGCGCGGTCGCCTGGCCCGCGCTCGCCGCGCTCGACTGGCAGGCGCAGGGCATCGCGGTCGAAGCGCGGCCGCCGCTGCGCGATCCGGAGGCCGACCGCGACCATGGCGATCTGGTCGGCATCACCGGCTGCTTCTGCGCGATCGCCGAGACCGGTTCGCTGATGCTGCTGTCGGGGCCGGAAACCTTCGCCTCCGGCGCGCTGCTGCCCGAGACCCATATCGCGGTGGTGCCGGCCGGCCGCATCGTCGCCGACCTCGAGGAAGCCTTCGCGCTGGTGCGCGCCGCGCGGGGCGAATTGCCGCGCGCGACCAACATCATCAGCGGCCCGTCCCGTACCGGCGATATCGAGCAGACCATCGTGCTGGGCGCGCACGGGCCGTATCGCGTGCACGTGGTGCTGGTCGAACAGGCCTGAGGGCGCGTTGACGTGCAGGTGCGTGCCGGAACGGTTTTCGAGCGCGCCGCAGCGTGGTTGAGCGTGGTTGAGCCGGCCTGAATATCGCTGCGCCACGGCACGCGACGCCCGTCCTGCTCTCGCGCGCCGCATCCCGTCGCGCCGGCCCTGATACGACGACGGGCATCCCGCATTCGAACCCACTTCCAACAAACAGCAATAACAGGAGACCGAACACGATGCAGTCCGCCCTCGCGCCGCGCTTGTCCAACGCGCCCCGGCTGGCGCTGCCGGCCATGCTGGCGATGTTCCCCGCGCTGGCCGGCGCCGCCGAACTGGACGGCGCCGCGCTGGGGCCGCAGTGGGCCTTGCCCTTCGCCGGCATCCTGCTGTCGATCGCGCTGTTTCCGCTGCTGGCGCCGCGCTTCTGGCATCACCACTTCGGCAAGGTCGCGGCCGGCTGGGGCCTGCTGTTCCTGGTGCCGTTCGCGCTCGCATTCGGCATGCATGCCGCCACGGCCAACGTCGTGCATGCGCTGGTGGCCGAGTACATTCCGTTCATCGTGCTGATCGGCGCGCTGTATATCGTCGCGGGCGGCATCTGCGTGCAGGGCAACCTGCATGGCACGCCGAAGCTGAACACCGGCATCCTCGCGCTCGGCACCTGCCTGGCCAGCGTGATGGGCACCACCGGCGCGGCGATGCTGCTGATCCGTCCGCTGCTGCGCGCCAACGACAACCGCCGCCATGTCGCGCACGTGGTGGTCTTCTTCATCTTCCTGGTCGCCAATGCGGGCGGTTCGCTGACGCCGCTGGGCGATCCGCCGCTGTTCCTCGGCTTCCTGAAGGGCGTCGAATTCTTCTGGACCACGCGCCATATCTTTCCGCAGACGCTGTTCCTGTGCATCGCGCTGCTGGTGATCTTCTATTTCGTCGATCGCCACTACTTCCTCAATCGCGAGGAGGAACTGCCCCCGCGGCTCGATCCGACGCCGGATTCGCGCGGCATCCGCATCGACGGCAAGGCCAATTTCGCGCTGCTGCTGGCGATCATGGCGCTGGTGCTGATGAGCGGCCTGTGGCAATCGGATATCGCGTTCGACGTGATGGGCACCGTCGTGCCGTTGCAGGCGCTGGTGCGCGACGTGGCGCTGGTGGTGGTGGCGCTGGTGTCGCTGGCGATCACGCCGCACAGCGCGCGCGCCGGCAACGAGTTCAACTGGGATCCGATCCTGGAAGTGGGCAAGCTGTTCGCCGGCATCTTCCTGACCATCATCCCGGTGATCGCGATGCTGAAGGCGGGCACCGACGGTGCCTTCGCCGGCGTGATCCGCGCCGTCAGCGACAGCAACGGCCAGCCGATCGACAGCATGTATTTCTGGGCCACCGGCCTGCTGTCGTCCTTCCTCGACAACGCGCCGACCTACCTGGTGTTCTTCAATACCGCCGGCGGCGACGCGGCCACGCTGATGACGCGCGACGCCACCACGCTGGCGGCGATCTCGGCCGGCGCCGTATTCATGGGCGCCAACACCTATATCGGCAATGCGCCGAACCTGATGGTCAAGGCGATCGCCGAGGACCGCGGCGTGCGCATGCCGAGCTTCTTCGGTTATATGCTGTGGTCCTGCGGCATCCTGGTGCCGCTGTTCGGGGTGATGACCCTGCTGTTCTTCCGCGTCTGAGGTTCACGATGGCTTCGCAATCCCAACCGCAATCCCAAGCGCAATCTTCCTCGCCGCGTCCGGCCGTGCTGGTCACGCGGGCGATCTTCCCCGATGTGATCGAACGCCTCGCGCAGTATTTCGAGGTCGACCACAACCAGCCCGACGTGCCGCTCGACGCCGCCGCGCTGAAGGCACGCCTGGCCGGCAAGGCCGGTGTGCTTTCCAATGCCGCCGACCGCATCGACGCCGGGCTGATCGGCGCGCTGCCCGAACTGCGCGCGGTCTGCAACATGGCGGTGGGCTACAACAACCTGGACCTGCCTGCACTGACGGCGGCCGGCATCGTCGCCACCAACACGCCGGACGTGCTGACCGAGACCACCGCCGATTTCGGCTGGGCGCTGCTGATGGCCACCGCGCGGCGCGTCACCGAGTCGGAGCACTTCCTGCGCGCCGGCAAATGGGAGCGCTGGTCCTACGACATGTTCCTCGGCATGGACCTGCACGGCAGCAAGCTGGGCATCCTCGGCATGGGCCGCATCGGCCAGGCGCTGGCAAGGCGCGCCGCCGGTTTCGGCATGACGGTGCTGTACCACAACCGCAGCCAACTGCCGGCCGAGATCGAGCAGGGTCTCGGCGCGCGCTACGTCAGCAAGGCGGAACTGCTGCGCGAGTCCGACCACCTGATCCTGGTGCTGCCGTACAGCGAGCAGAGCCACCATGCGATCGGCGCGGCCGAACTGGCGCAGATGAAGCCGACCGCGACGCTGATCAACCTCGCACGCGGCGGCATCGTCGACGACGCGGCGCTGGCCGAGGCGCTGCGCGAGCGGCGCATCTTCGCCGCGGGGCTGGACGTGTTCGAGGGCGAGCCCAAGGTCCATCCCGCGCTGCTGCAGGTGCCCAACGTCGTGCTGACCCCGCATATCGCCAGCGCCTCCGAAAAGACGCGGCGCGCGATGGCCAATCTCGCCGCCGACAATCTGATTGCCGCGCTCGGCGCCGGGCCAGATGCCGGCCGGCCGCCTTGTGTGCTGAACCCCGAAGTGCTGGCGCGCCGCTAGCGTGCCGCTGTGGTGGCCACCGCGCGGTGGCCACGGCTGGCCTGGCCGCGGCGGCGCCGGCTTCCACCCGGCTTCATGACTCGATCCCCGATGTCTTCCTCCTCGCTGATCCTGATCGCGCTGGCCGCGATCCTGCTGCTGACCCTGCTGACGCTCGTCGTGCTGCTGATGCGCGGGCGCGACGGCAGCGCCGGGCAGCTGCATGCCGAACTGATGCAACGCCTGGCCGATTGGCGCGAACGTGGCGAGCGCGACAGCGAACGGCTCGAACGCAGCCTGCGCGGCGAGGTTGCCGAGGCCGCGCGCCTGGGGCGCGACGAAACCAGCGAGCAGATGATGCGCTTCCAGCAGACGCTGTCGGCGCAGATGACGCATATCGCCACGCTGCAGAACAACCAGATCGACATGTTCGCGCAGCAGCTCGCCAAGCTGACCGAATCGAACGAGCGGCGCCTGGGCGAGGTGCGCGCCACGCTGGAGCAGAAGCTCAAGGACATCGAGGCCAACAACGCCGCCAAGCTCGACGAGATGCGCCGTACCGTCGACGAGAAGCTGCACGCGACGCTGGAGCAGCGGCTGGGTGAATCGTTCCGCATGGTGTCGGACCGGCTCGAGCAGGTGCATCGCGGCCTGGGCGAGATGCAGATGCTGGCGCAGGGCGTCGGCGACCTCAAGCGCGTGCTGACCAATGTGAAGACGCGCGGCACCTGGGGCGAGGTCCAGCTGGAAATGCTGCTGCAGCAGATCCTGACGCCGGAGCAGTACGCGCGCAACGTCGAGACCGTGCCGAACTCGGGCGCGCGCGTCGAGTTCGCGATCCGCCTGCCGGGCAAGGAAGTGGGCGTCGGCAACGGCGGAGGGAGCGGCAGCGGCAACGGCACGGTCTGGCTGCCGATCGACGCCAAGTTCCCCAAGGAGCAGTACGAACGGCTGACCGACGCGCAGGAACGCGGCGATGTCGAAGGCGTGGCCGCCGCCGGGCGCGAGCTCGAAGTGGCCATCAAGCGCGAGGCCCAGACCATCGCCGAGAAGTACCTGTCGCCGCCGGCCACCACCGACTTCGCCATCCTGTTCCTGCCGACCGAGGGCCTGTATGCCGAGGTGCTGCGCCGGCCCGGATTGACGGACCTGCTGCAGCGCAATCATCGCGTCACGGTGGCCGGCCCGACCACGCTGACCGCCGTGCTGAACAGCCTGCAGATGGGCTTTCGCACGCTGGCGCTGGAAAAGCGCTCGAGCGAGGTGTGGGAGGTGCTGGGCGCGGTCAAGACCGAGTTCGGCAAGTTCGGCGACGTGCTGGCGCGCACGCGCGACACGCTGGAGCGCGCCGCCCGCAATATCGAGCAGGCCGAGGTGCGCAGCCGCCAGATGGCGCGCAAGCTGCGCAAGGTCGAGGCGCTGCCGTCCGAGGCCGCCGAGCAGCTGCTGGGCTTGCCGGAGGAGGACGACGGCGAGGCCGGGCCGAAGGATGCCGGCCCGGCGGCCTGAGCGGCGCCGGCAGGGATTCGGGCCCGCCGGCCTGGGGGCTGCCGGCGGCAGCGTCCGAGCAAAAAAAAAGCGCATCCGCCGGGATGCGCTTTTTTTGTCGGAGAAGGGCCCGGCTGCCGGAGCTTATTGCCCCTCGGGCGGCAGATTGCGGATCGTCACCTCGATGCCGCCGAAGCGGGCCGCCACCCAGTTGTAGGCCTTGCAGGCCAGCCACAGCAGGCCGAAACCGACCAGCGCATTCAGGATCAGCGCCGTGAACACCGTGATGCCGGGCAGATCGCCGTAGCGGACAAAGGCCACGAACAACCCCATCGACACGATCGGCACCGAGAAGCACAGGTAGACCAGAACGAGCGCGCGTGCGGTCTTGACGGGGTGGAGGTAAGCGATCTCCTGATTCATGACAGCGTGGCAGTGGGGAAGAGTTGGGGTGCGGCAAGTGTAGCGAATGGGTGGCGTGGCGCATAGCCTCGCCCCGCCGGGGCGGCCGCGCGCACGGCTTCGGTACGCAAAAAAACGACAGTGGCGAGGGACGAACCCGCCGGCCCGCAGACGGATGCGCGATGGGGCGAGCGAAGGCGCAGCGATGGGGCCGGCGATGGGGCCGGCGAGGGGGCTGGGCGCGGTGCCCCGGCCTTACAGCAGGCCCTCGAACAGCATCACCTCGACCGGATCGCCGGCCGCGACGCCGCCTTGCTCGTGGCCCAGCACGATGAAGCAGTTGGCCTCGCTCATCGAGCGCAGCACGCCGGACCCCTGCTGGCCGGTAATGCGCACCTCCCACTGGCCGTCGGCGCCGCGCGCGAGGATGCCGCGCTGGTATTCGGTGCGGCCGGGCTTCTTGCGGATGGCGTGCGCGCTGCGCACGCGCATCAGCGGCGGCGGCGCGATGTCCGCGCCCATCATCCGATGCAGCGCGGCGCGGACGAAATGGTAGAAGGTCACCATCACGGCGACCGGATTGCCCGGCAGGCCGAACAGCAGCGCCTGATGGCCGTTCGACGCGATGCGGCCGAAGGCCATCGGCCGGCCGGGGCGCATCGCGATCTTCCAGAAGGTCACGTCGCCGAGTTCGGCCATGATCTGCCTGGTGTAGTCGGCTTCGCCGACCGACACGCCGCCCGAGGTGATCACCGCATCCGCGTTCTCGCACGCGCTGCGCAGCGCGGCCTCGAGCGCGGCCGGATCGTCGCGCACCACGCCCATGTCGATCAGCTCGACATGCAGGCGTCGCAGCATGCCGTGCAGCGTGTAGCGGTTCGAGTCGTAGACGCAGCCGGCGTCGAGCGGCTCGCCGATCGAGCGCAGCTCGTCGCCGGTCGAGAAGAAGGCCACGCGCAGGCGGCGCCGTACCTTGACCTCGGCGATGCCGAGCGAGGCCAGCAGGCCGAGGTCGGCCGGCTGCAGCACGCGCCCCTGGTTCAGCGCGGGTTTGCCGCGGGCCAGGTCCTCGCCGCGCAGGCGGCGGTTGTCGCCGGCCCGGACCGCGTCGGCGGCAAAGCGCACCGCTTCGCCGCCCGATTCGCTGCCCGCCCCCGGCACGGCCTGCGTGAATTCCTGCGGGATCACCGTGTCGCAGCCGACGGGCATCACGGCGCCGGTCATGATGCGTACCGCCTCGCCGGCCGCCGGGGTCAGCCCGTGGGTCTCGCCGGCCAGCGCGGTGCCGATGACGCGCAGCGTCACCTCGCCGCCGTTCGCCGCCTGCAGCGCGGCGCTGGAGAAGGCATAGCCGTCCATCGCGGAGTTGTCGTGCGCCGGCACGTCGATCGGCGAGACTACGTCCTCGGCCAGCACGCGATCCAGCGCCGAGCGGATCGCGACCTGCTCGATGCCGCTGACCGGTTCGATCACCTCGGCGATGATCCGGTTGGCCTGCTCCACGGGCAGCGCGCTGGGATCGTAGTCGGACAGGCAGGAGATCACGGATTGCAGGGACGGCATGGCAGGGTTCGCGTTGGGGTTCGGTTCGGGTTCGGGGCTCAGGCTGGCGAGGGGTCGTGCGCCGGTCGGGCAGCAGGGCAGCAGGGCAGCAGGACAGCAGGGCGGCGAGGGCGGTGGAGCAGCTCAGGGCCGCGCCTCGGCCCCCGCTCAGCGCGCCTCGAAGGTGCGCAGTTCGTCCAGCGTGTTGATGTTGGCGAAGGGCGCCGCGTCGTCGAACGGCACTTCGGCAAGCCGATGCTGCGAGGCCCAGGCCTCGATCTTGCGGCCGCCGCCGTTGAGGAAGACCACCAGGCTGTCCAGCGCGGTATGCGGCATCAGCAGGAATACCGGCTGGGTCTGGCGGCGGACCTGTTCGTCGACGGTAACCGGCATCGCCATCTCGGCGCCTTCGCGCTCGATTGCCTGCGCCAGCCGCGCGACCAGGTCGGTGGGCAGGAACGGCGAATCGCACGGGGCGGTGACCATCCAGCGGGTCTGGCACTGTTCCAGCCCCGCCAGCATGCCGGCCAGCGGGCCGGCGAAGTCGGGCACCGAGTCGGTGACCACCGGCACGCCGAACGATTCGTAGGCGGCCAGATTGCGGTTGGCGTTGATCAGCAGCGCGCCGGTCTGCGGCGCCAGCCGCATCATCGTGTGCATCGCCATCGGGGCGCCGCGCAGCGACTGCAGGCCCTTGTCGGTGCCGCCCATGCGGCTGCCGCGTCCGCCGGCCAGGATCAGGCCGGTAATGTCTTCGCGTTCGATCATCGCAGGTGTCGGTGAAAAGCGGTGAAGCGTTGAACGGAGTCGGAGGCGAGGCGAACGCCTAGCCGCCGATATAGGACATCTCGATCTTGCGCGCCGCGCGGGCCGCGCGCACCTGCGCGTCGCCGCGCTGCTCCGAATAGTTGTCGGTGCGTTCGCGCCAGACACCGGCGATCGCGTTGGCGATCTCGAGATCGCTGTGCCCGCCGCGCAGCAGCGCGCGCAGGTCGTAGCCCTCGGTGGCGAACAGGCACAGGTAGAGCCGGCCCTCGGTCGACAGCCGGATGCGGCTGCAATCGCCGCAGAAGGCGTGGGTGACGCTGGAAATCACGCCGATCTCGCCGGCGCCGTCGCGGTAGCGCCAGCGCTGCGCCGTCTCGCCGCTGTAGTTGGCGGCGATCGGCTCGAGCGGGAATTCCGCGTCGATGCGCGCGACCACTTCGTCGGACGGCAGCACCTCGTCCATGCGCCAGTGGTTGCTGGCGCCCACGTCCATGAATTCGATATAGCGCACGATGATGCCGCTGCCGCGGAAATGGCGCGCCATCGGCACGATCTCGGCGTCGTTGGTGCCGCGCTTGACCACCATGTTGACCTTGAGCGGCGCCAGCCCGACCGCCTGCGCGGTCTCGATGCCCTTGAGCACGTCCGCCACGGCGAAGTCGACGTCGTTCATGCGGCGGAAGGTGGCGTCGTCGATCGCATCGAGGCTGACCGAAACCCGCGTCAGCCCGGCATCGCGCAGCGCGCGCGCCTTGCGGGCCAGCAGCGAGGCGTTGGTGGTCAGCGTCAGGTCCAGCGGCTTGCCGGCGGGCGTCTCGATGCGCGCCAGCATCTCGACCAGCTTCTCGATGTTCTTGCGCAGCAGCGGCTCGCCGCCGGTCAGCCGGATCTTCTCGACGCCGTGGGCGACGAACAGCCGCGCGACGCGCTCGATCTCCTCGAAGCTGAGCAGTTCCGAATGCGGCAGGAAGGTGTAGTCCTTGTCGAAGACTTCCTTCGGCATGCAGTAGACGCAGCGGAAATTGCAGCGGTCGGTCACCGAGATGCGCAGGTCGTGCAGCGGCCGTCCGCGACGGTCGGCCAACAGCCCGGTCGGCGATTCCAGTTGCGCCGGAATCGCGGGCTGCATCGAGTGATAGCGATGCTCGCGCAGGTCGAAGATGGGGATGACGGATTCGGTCATGTCGTGATAGGTCGCCGCCAGACCGGCGCCGTTCTGCCGCCATTCTAGCCGAGCTTGCGTTGAGGGGTCGCCGAAGCGCCCGCGGGCACGCGCGGCCATGAAAAAGGGGACGGCCGTGCCGTCCCCCTGGATCGCGTCGTTCCCGCGCATGCGGGAAGCCAGCGTCGTTGAGAGCCCTCGGAGTCCCCGCTTTCGCGGAGACCATGGGGCTATCGTCGCGCTTGTTCGCGCTTATTCGCGCCTATTGCTGCGCGGCGGACTGCTGCTGCGAGTCCATGGTGACCTCGCGGCCGCCGGTCTCGACCAGCACCATCGGGCCCTGCGGCAGCGGCGGCAGCGGCTTGCGCTCGCGCGGCACCCGCGGCGCCGGCACGATGCGGGCAGCGGCTTCCTGCGCGGCACGGTACTTGGCGCTGTCGGTGTGCACCCACTGCAGGCCGGCGGCGTTCAGCATCGGCTCGAGCGCGTCGGCCGACAGCGGTGCGGCTGCTGCGGCCGGGGCCGGGGCCTGGGTTTGGGCCTGCGCCGGGGCAGCCTGCGGCTGCTGCGCTGCCGGGGCGCTGACCGCCTCGACGGTCTGCTGAGCGACCGGCTGGGCGACCGGCTGGGCGATCGTTTCCTCGGCTGGTTGCGGCACGGCCTCGGCGGCCGGGGCCGGCGTGGCTGGCATGGCGACCTCGGACGTCACGTCGGCCAACGCTTTCGTGGCTGCTTCGGTGGCTGCTTCAGTAGCCGCTTGCGCGGGCACTGCCTCGGCGGCTGCCGTGGCAGGCGCCTGCGGCGCCGGGGCGGTCGGGGCGACGGCCTCGGCCGGCGACACCTGCGTGGCGGCCGAGCTGCCCGGGGCCAGTTCGGCGGCGATCACCGGAGCCGGGGCCGGCTGGGCCGGCACGGCCTGGGTCGGCATCGCGGCGGTCGGTGCGACGCCCGCGCTTTCGGCTTCGGCAGCCGCGACCGCGGCGACCGGCACCGGCGTGACGTCGGCAGCCTCGCTGGCCTCGGCCAGGGCCTGGCCGGTGGCCGGCATGGTGGCGATGGCGTTCTCGGCCTGGCCTTCCGCGCCTTCTGCGTCGGCGGTCTCGGACGTTTCGGTGGTGGCGCCTTCCTCGCGCTCGCGGCGATAGCGGTTGCGGCCACGGCGATTGCGGCGGCGGCGCTCCTCGCCCTCGCCGTTTTCGGCGGTATCGGCGGTTTCCGGCAGGTCGGCGCGGACGGCACCAGCCTCGTCGGTCAGTGCGGCCACCGGCAGCGGCTGGGTCGGCACGCCGGCTTCCAGGTCGGCCTGGTCGGCGTCGGGGGCGCGCGCCTCGCTGCGCTCACGTTGCCGGTCGCGTTGGCGCTCGCGGCGTTCCTGGTTGCGTTCGCGACGGTTTTCGCTGCGCTCGGTGCGCTCGCCACGTTCGCCTTGCAGGGCGTCCGGCTGGCGGGCTTCGGCCTGCGCCGGCTGCGCCTCGCCCTGGCGCGGCTGGCGCGGCTGACGCTCGGCGCGATCGCCACGTTCGGCGCGCTCGCCGCGTTCCGCACGTTCCCCGCGTTCGGCACGCTCACCGCGCTCGGCGCCACGCTCGCCGCGTTCCGCACGCTGGCCACGAGCGGCCTGGCGCTCGCCGCGTTCGGCGCGCTCACCACGTTCTGCGCGGTCGCCACGCTCCGTGCGCTCGCCGCGTTCACCGCGCTGGCCACGTTCGCCACGCTGGCCGCGCTCGCGCCGGCCGCCTTCGCCATTGCCGCCGGTGCGGGCTTCCGCCGCGGCGGGCTTGGCCGGCTGCACGGGAGCCGGCGCCGGACGGGCGCCGAACAGGCCCTTGAGCCAGGCGATGAAGCCGCCGCTGCCGATCGGCTGCGTCGGCGCTGCCGGAGCGGCCGGCTTGGCGGCCGGGGCTTCCTGGCGCGGGGCGCGCTCGGGGCGCGGCACCGAAACCGGGGCCGGCTGCTCGGGGGTGATGCCCTTGACCGCGGCTTCCTGGCGCGGCTTGGCGTCTTCCTTCTTGCGGCTGCTGTAGCTGGTGTCCGCCTCCAGTTCCTTGGCGGCGGCCTCGGCCATGCGGTAGCTGGCCGTGCTCTCTTCCAGGCGCGGATCGTCGTGGCGCAGCCGCTCGAGCTTGTAGTGCGGCGTTTCCAGATGCTTGTTCGGGATCAGCAGCACGTTGACCTTGAAGCGCAGCTCGATCAGGTTGATGTCCTGGCGCTTTTCGTTCAGCAGGAAGGCGGCGACCTCGACCGGGACCTGGCAGTGGATCGCGGCGGTGTTTTCCTTCATCGCCTCTTCCTGGATGATGCGCAGCACCTGCAGGGCGGACGATTCGGTATCGCGGATATGGCCGGTTCCGTTGCAGCGCGGGCAGGTGATATGCGAGCCCTCGGACAGCGACGGACGCAGGCGCTGGCGCGACAGCTCCATCAGGCCGAAGCGGCTGATCTTGCCCATCTGCACGCGCGCGCGGTCATGGCGCAGCGCGTCCTTCAGGCGCGTCTCGACGTCCTTCTGCGCCTTGTTCGACTCCATGTCGATGAAGTCGATCACGATCAGGCCGCCCAGGTCGCGCAGGCGCAGCTGGCGGGCGATCTCGTCGGCCGCTTCCAGGTTGGTGCGCAGCGCGGTTTCCTCGATGTCGGCGCCCTTGGTGGCGCGCGCCGAGTTGACGTCGACCGAGACCAGGGCCTCGGTGTGGTCGATCACGATGGCGCCGCCCGACGGCAGCATCACCATGCGGGAATACGCGGATTCGATCTGGTGTTCGATCTGGAAACGCGAGAAGAGGGGCACGTCGTCCCGGTACTTCTTCACGCGGTTCATGTTGTCGGGCATCACCACGCTCATGAAGGCGCGGGCTTGCTCGTAGATGTCGTCGGTGTCGATCAGGATCTCGCCGATGTCGGGCTGGAAGTAATCGCGGATCGCGCGGATCACCAGGCTCGACTCGAGATAGATCAGCAGCGGCGCCTTGTTGTCCAGCGCGGCGCCGTCGATGGCCTTCCACAGCTGCAGCAGGTAGTTCAGGTCCCACTGCAGTTCCTCGGCCGAGCGGCCGATGCCGGCGGTGCGGGCGATGATGCTCATGCCGTCGGGGACGGTCAGCTGGCCCATCGTCTCGCGCAGTTCCTGGCGATCCTCGCCCTCGATGCGGCGCGACACGCCGCCGCCGCGCGGGTTGTTCGGCATCAGCACCAGATAGCGGCCGGCCAGCGAGATGAAGGTGGTCAGCGCCGCGCCCTTGTTGCCGCGCTCTTCCTTCTCGACCTGGACGATCAGTTCCTGGCCTTCGTGCAGCGCATCCTGGATGCGCGCGTTGCGCACGTCGACGCCTTCCTTGAAGTAGGCACGGGCCACTTCCTTGAACGGCAGGAAGCCGTGGCGCTCTTCGCCGTAGTTGACGAAACACGCTTCGAGCGACGGCTCGATGCGGGTGATCACGCCCTTGTAGATATTGCCCTTGCGCTGCTCGCGCCCGGCGGTCTCGATGTCGATGTCGATCAGTTTCTGACCGTCGACGATGGCGACGCGCAATTCCTCCTGCTGCGTCGCATTGAACAGCATGCGTTTCATCGCAAACCCTCGTTCCAATGCCGCGGCCGGCACCGGTAGTGCCGCGCGGCGTTTCGAAAGCACGCGAGGAAGCGAGAGGTGGCGTGAGAATTGCCGAAGGCGCCGGGGCGAATGCAAGCCGCCGGCTGGGCACGGGTGAAAGAGAGAGACGTCGGCGCGCTGCGCGGGGTTCGGACCGCCATGCCCGCCATGCGCGAGCTGCGCGCAGGGTCAGGCGGCGATATCGGACGGAGGCCGGGGTGCGGGGGAGGGCAGCGACGACAGGATGCCGCTTGCGCTTCGGCTCGCACCGGGGCCGGCCACGAACGGCCAGGACGCGTCAAAGAGCAAGGTTGTCGGACGCGGCGGCATGCCACCACGACCTGAGCGACCGACAAGGCAGGCGCACCTGCTGCTTGTTGGAGTTCTGCGACCGGGCGCCGCGATTGTCACCATGTCGTCGATCAGGCGAGGGGCCAGGCAACCGGCCGGCACCGATTTCCGGTGCGGCGGGACTTTCTCTCACCGAAGCGAATGCCGTATTGGCATCCGCCTTCAAATTCTGTTCTACCTGAACACTCTGCTCCCACGTGACCGCGTCCGCGCCGAACCCGCCTTTGGGCGGTTTTCCTGCGCACAGCCGGTACCGTGCGTGCTGCTTGTTACTTTATTTACTGCTGTAGGCTGCCAGCGGAGCTGTCGGCCTGTACCGCCATTTGCCCGTCCGGCGCCTGCGGATTACGCGATGGCGGGGGACCGGGCCGGGCCAGCGGTGACCCGAAGTGTAAAATGCGACAATTCGCTTACACCGCTTGCGCTGCCGGCTATGGCCGGGGTAGCGCGGAAATTATATTTGAAAATGAATGAGTTACGCCATCGAATTGAAAAAGAGGTGCGATCCGGCACGGATGCGCCCCAGGTGGCGTATGTGACCATCGGGGAAGACGCCGACGGTCAGCGTATCGACAACTACCTGCTGCGGGTCGCCAAGGGCGTGCCCAAGAGCCATGTCTACCGGATCCTGCGCTCCGGCGAGGTACGGGTTAACAAGGGCCGCGTCGATGCGACCTACCGGCTGAAGCTGGGCGATGTTGTGCGCATTCCGCCACTTCGGATGTCGGCGACGGCGGCGGCCGACGTCTACGTGCCCGCGGCCTCGTTTCCGGTGCTGTTCGAGGACGCGCATCTGCTGGTGATCGACAAGCCGGCCGGGGTGGCGGTGCATGGCGGCTCCGGCGTGGCCTTCGGCGTGATCGAACAGCTGCGCCAAGCGCGCCCCGAGGCCCGCTTTCTGGAGCTGGTGCACCGGCTCGACCGCGAAACCTCCGGCATCCTGCTGCTGGCCAAGAAGCGCGCCGCGCTGGTGCACCTGCACCAGCAGATCCGCGACAACGCGATGGACAAGCGCTATTTCGCCTGCGTCGCCGGCGAATTCGGCCACAACCGCCAGCACGCCCGCTTTCCGCTGTTCAAGTACACCACGCCGGACGGCGAGCGCCGCGTGCGCGTGCAGGCCGATGGCCAGCCGTCCCATACGGTGTTCAACCGTGTCGCGTCCTTCCCCGGCTACACGCTGCTGGAGGCCGAGCTCAAGACCGGCCGCACCCATCAGATTCGCGTGCATCTGGCGCAACTGGGCTTTCCCATCGTCGGCGACGACAAGTACGGCGACTTCGCGCTGAACAAGGCACTGGCGCGCGCTGGCGCCAAGCCGGGCCTGAAGCGGATGTTCCTGCACGCGCACCGGTTGACGTTCGTGCATCCGGGTACCGGCCAGCCGTTGACGCTCAGTGCGACGCTGCCGGACGAGTGCGAAGCCTTCCTGCGCCAGCTGAAGCAGATGGGACAGGCCGGCCACGCGTCTACGACCCACGCCCCCTAGCCGGATGACGTCATCGTCACCTCGGCGGCCCAATTTTTTCGATCGAGAACCCCCATGGCCCGGCAACGCTTCGACCTGATCGTCTTCGACTGGGATGGAACCCTGATGGATTCCACTCCGACCATCGCCAAATGCATCCAGCTTGCCAGCCGCGACCTTGGCCTGCCGGTGCCCGACGAGGACGCCGCCCGCCACGTGATCGGACTCGGGCTGAGGGACGCGCTCGAATATGCGATCCCGACGCTGGACCCGGTCGACTATCCGAAGCTGGCCGAGCGTTATCGGTATCACTTCCTGACCCGCGACGCCGAGCTGGTGCTGTTCGACGGCGCGCTGGAGATGCTGCAGGCGCTGCGGGCCCAGCACTATTTCCTCGGCGTGGCCACCGGCAAGACCCGCGTCGGACTGCAGCGGGCACTGGCCGCCACCGGCCTGACGGCGCTGTTCGATGCCACGCGCTGCGCCGACGAGACGTTCTCCAAGCCGCATCCGGCAATGCTGCACGAGCTGACGCGCGAACTGGGCCAGGAGATGGGGCGCACCGTGATGATCGGCGACACCACGCACGACCTGCAGATGGCGGTCAACGCCGGCGCCCACGGCATCGGCGTCTGCTATGGCGCCCACCCGGCCGATTCGCTGCGGGCGATGACGCCGCTGCACTGCGCCAGCTCGATCGCCGACCTGCACGACTGGCTGCATACCCATGGCTGATGCCGGTCCCGGACCCGATCGACCCGGCTCGGCGGCGGGCACGCCGGCTGTGCCGGCCGGCGCGCGCCGGCTGTGCGCGGCCGACGAGCTGGCCGAAGGCGGCGTCGGCGTGCGCTTCACGGTCGCGATCGGCGGCCGCGAGATCGGCGCCTTCGCGGTGCGCTACGAGGGCGCGGTGCATGGCTATCTGAACCAGTGCGCCCATGTGCCGATGGAGCTCGACTGGCAGGAAGGCCACTTTTTCGAATCGTCGGGCCTATACTTGATGTGCGCCACACATGGCGCGATCTATGCGCCCGACAGCGGACTGTGCGTCGGCGGACCGTGCCGCGGCGCTTCGCTCGCCAAGCTGCGGGTCGAAGAGCGCGACGGCGCCGTCTACTGGATACCGGAGTCGCCGTACGACGATCCGCCGGCGTCGCCGTCGCCACCGCCGGTGCCGTAGGCGGCGGAAGCCGCGACCGCGCATCGGAAACCCCGAGAACCGCGATTTGACCGAGGAAATCCTCGGGGCCGCCTGCGCAACGATGTTTGCGCGGTGACACCCGTTCGAGAGTATTTGCATGACAGACCAGAACAAACCGCCGGTGAACCCGAACGAGCCGGATGCCGAACCGGGTCGCCACGACGAGGGCCAGGGCCGGCGAGAGGGCGGAAGCGAGGGCCGAAGCGAGGTCCGGCGTGAGGGCGGGAACGAGCCCGGCGAGCGGCTTGAAACCGCGCCCCACGCCGACTATCCGCTCGAGGCCGAGGTCAGGGACGCCGAGGCCGCCGCGCGCCGCGAGTCGGTCGAGCGCAAGGCGCGGCTCAAGGGCGAGTCGGCGGGGCCGGTCAAGACCGGCGCCGGCTGGGAGCGCGATGTGCTCGAGCGCGTGCTGATGGCGACCTTGCGCGAGCAGCGGGCCGCGCGCCGCTGGAAGATCTTCTTCCGTCTTGCCGGCTTCGCGCTGGTCGCGCTGGTGCTGTTCTCGCTGTTCGACTTCAAGCCCGACGGCGCCATCACCAGCGGCCGGCATACCGCGATGGTCACGCTGGAGGGCGAGATCGCCGCCGGCACGCCGGCCAGCGCCGAATCGATCAATGCCTCGCTGCAGGCCGCCTTTGCCGATGCCAACGCCGCCGGCGTGATCCTGAAGATCAACTCGCCCGGCGGCTCGCCGGTGCAGGCCGGCATCATCAACGACGAGATCCAGCGCCTGCGCTCGCTGCATCCGTCCAAGCCGCTGTATGTGGTGGTCGAGGAGATCTGCGCCTCGGGCGGTTATTACGTGGCGGCCGCGGCGGACAAGATCTATGTCGACAAGGCCAGCATCGTCGGCTCGATCGGCGTGCTGATGGACGGCTTCGGCTTTACCGGGCTGATGGACAAGCTCGGCGTCGAGCGCCGGCTGTACACCTCGGGCGCCAACAAGGGCATGCTCGACCCGTTCTCGCCCGAGTCGCCGCAGCAGAAGGCCTTTGCCGAGCAGATGCTGCGCCAGATCCACGAGCAGTTCATCGCGGTGGTCAAGGAAGGGCGCGGCAACCGCCTGAAGGACGATCCGACGCTGTTCTCCGGCCTGTTCTGGTCGGGCGAGCGCAGCATCGAGCTGGGCCTGGCCGACGGCCTGGGCAGCGCCGAATCGGTGGCGCGCGACGTGCTGAAGGCCGAGAACATCGTCGACTACACGGTCAAGGAGAACATCGCCGAACGCGTGGCCAAGCGCTTCGGCGCCGCGGTCGGCACCGCGGCCGCCAAGACGCTGATGTGGAGCTCGCGGGTGCAGTCGCTGTATTGATTCGATCGCCAGGGGGCGCTCGCGTACCGCGCGCGGCGCGGCTTGCTCGCCGGCTCCCGGCCTGGTGGCCTGCGTGCTTCTGGGCTTGCTTGGCCCGGCCCCGGCTGCCCGCTCCTCGGCTCCCCGGCTCCCCGGCCCCCTCGGCGCGGCCCCAAGGCCTGCCGGACGGCGCGGCCAGCCGCTCAAGCCGCCAGGATCGAAAAGATCGCCGGCCGCTTGTGCAGTTCAAGCCGGCCCGGCTGCCAGGCCGACAGCGGCTGCGTGACGATGGTCTCGCTCGGCAGCGTCAGGTCCACCGCGATCGACAGCAGCGTGGTGCCGGCGCAGCTGGCCTTCAGCGCCGCCAGCAGCGCATCGTTGCGATACGGCGTCTCGATCCAGACCTGGGTTTGCCGGTGCTTGCGCGACCATTGCTCCAGTTCGCGCAGGCGCTGCGTGCGCTCGGCCGGATCGACCGGCAGATAGCCGTTGAACGCAAAGCTCTGGCCATTGAGCCCGGAGCCCATCACCGCCAGCAGGATCGAACTCGGGCCCACCAGCGGCCGCACGCGCACGCCGCGCGCATGGGCGAGCCGCACCAGATTGGCGCCGGGGTCGGCCACCGCCGGCACGCCGGCCTCGGACAGCAGGCCGGCGTCGCGGCCGGCCAGCACCGGGGCCAGCAGTTCCGCCAGCGCCGCCTCGGGCGTATTGACGTTCAGCTCGCGGATCTCGATCTGCTGGATCGGCCGCGCCAGCGGACAGGTCTGCCCGAGCTTCTTCAGATAGGCGCGCGCGGTCTTGGCGTTTTCCGCGACCAGGTAGTCCAGGCTCGCGGCGATCTGCTGCACGTCGGCCGGGATCACGGCCGGCAGCGGATCGGCTTCGTCGCGTTTGCCGAGCGTGTTGGGAATCAGGTATAGCGTGCCGCTCATGTGCGGATGTCCTCGACAGCGAAGAAGGAAGGTCCGGGGAATCAGGCCTTGAAGAAGGGATAGCCGGCGCGGCGCAGCATGCTGGTCAGCGCGATCAGCGGCAGGCCGACCAGCGCGGTCGGATCGTCGGACTCGACGCGCGACAGCAGCGCAATGCCGAGTCCCTCCGATTTGGCGCTGCCGGCCACGTCATAGGGCCGCTCCAGCCACAGATAGGCTTCCAGTTCGTCGTCATCCAGCTCGCGGAAGGTCGCCTGGGTGCGCACGTCCTCCAGCTGGACCTCGCCGCTGCGGCCGTCGAGCAGGCACAGGGCCGAATGGAACGTCACGGTGCGGCCGCGCATCCAGCGCAATTGCGCCAGGGCCTGCTCGTGCGAGCCGGGCTTGCCGACCTGCGTGCCGTCCAGCGTGGCGACCTGGTCGGAGCCGATCACCAGCGCGCCGGGGTGGCGGGCCGCGATCGCCTCGGCCTTGCGGCGCGACAGGCGCAGCGCGGTCGCCTCGGGTGTCTCGCCCGGCAGCGGCGTCTCGTCGATGTCCGGCACGTCGATCTCGAACGGAATGCGCAGGCGCTCCAGCAGTTCGCGGCGATAGCGCGAGCTGGAACCGAGAATCAGCCTGGGAACCGCGGCCGGTGCCGCGTGGGAAGCCACTTCGGGCGCCGCACCGGGCGCCGCATCGCGTGTCACAGCGGAAGACATATAAGTGTTTGAAGCGAAAGAGGAATGCGCAACGGGCAAAGCGCGTTCGGTTTTGACCGCGGCGGAGATTTCGACGTATAATCACGCGTTTTACCGCGCAGGCATCCGCCGCGTGGTGTCCTGCAGGTGCCAAAGTCCGCTCGATTTGGACTTTGTGCGGCGGCCTCGTCACTCGACGGTTGCGGCGGCGACAGGACCAGCGTTCAGCAGCATTGCCAGCGCCAGCTTGGTACAAGGTACAGAGGCGCACTCAGCGACATGACTCAGCCCATCGACTTGCAAGCGTTCGATCTCTTCGAGTTCTGCCGGTCCTCGGGCTCGGCGGCCGGCGAGATCGCGGCGCGTGAATTGCCGCGCATCATAGCCGAGACCTCCGCCGAAGCGCCAGCCTCGGCCCCGGACGAAGTGTTCCGCTACACCATGAGCGGTTCCACTCAGGACGAAGCGGCCGAGCCCGGCAAGCCGGCGCGCCGGCGCCTGTTTCTCGATCTGGCGGTGCAGGGCAGCATGTGGCTGAACTGCCAGCGTTGCCTGGCGGTCTACGCCGAGCCGATCTCGACCGCGACCCGCTTCGAGGTGGTGGCCAGCGAAGCCGAGGCCGACGCCGCGCCGATGGACGACGACGAGATCGATGTCATCGCGGGCTCGCGCCGGTTCGATCTGCTGGCGCTGATCGAGGACGAGATCCTGCTGTCGCTGCCGGTGGCGCCGAAGCACGAGGTCTGTCCGGCGGTGCACGAGAGCCTGGTGACCGGCACCGACGGCAGCGTCGAGCCGGAACCCGAGGACGAGCAGGAAGAAAAGCGGCCATCGCCCTTCGCGGCGCTGGCCAGTCTGAAGACGAAGCACTGACGCCCGGACATGGTCCGCGGCGGCGCGCTTCGGCAGTAAAAGCGTCGTACCCGTAATCAGCATCCGGCCGGGCCCGGCTACGCCTCGTGCGGGATGCGTGTGTTAATATCCGCAAATTCTCCAAGGAGTCATCATGGCTGTTCAACAGAACAAGAAGTCGCCGTCCAAGCGCGGCATGCATCGTTCGCACGATCACCTGTCCGTCGCGCCGCTGGCAGTCGAGCCGACCACGGGTGAGACGCACCTGCGCCACCACGTGAGCCCGAACGGCTACTACCGTGGCCGCAAGGTCGTCAAGACCAAGAACGACTGAAGCATTCGCTCGGCGTGACGCTGCGTCCCGCACGCGCTTGCAGGTAGAAGACATACAAAGAAGCGGCAAACTCCTTGCCGCTTTTTTGTTGGGCGCGGCAAGCGTGGACGCTGGCGCCGCTTTCCCTGCGAGGCCACCGCAGCGCGGATTCGGCGCCTCGCGCATCAGCAAACAATGACGATCAAACTCGCTATCGACTGCATGGGCGGCGATCACGGCGTGTCCGTGACGGTGCCGGCGGCGATCAGTTTTCTTGCCGCCCACGAGGATGCCGAGATGGTGCTCGTGGGGCGGCCGGATGCCATCGAGCCGCAGCTCAGGAAGCTGCACGCGCAGAACCATCCGCGCGTGACCGTGGTGGCCGCCACCGAAGTGATCACGATGGACGACCCGGTCGAGGTCGCGCTGCGCAAGAAGAAGGATTCGTCGATGCGCGTCGCGGTGACCCAGGTCAAGGAAGGCCGCGCCGACGCCTGCATCTCGGCCGGCAACACCGGCGCGCTGATGGCGGTGTCGCGCTATGTGCTCAAGACGCTCGAAGGCATCGAGCGCCCGGCCATCGCCACCACGATCCCGAACGAGCAGGGCTGGGGCACCACGGTGCTGGACCTCGGCGCCAATGCCGACTGCGAACCCGAACATCTGCTGCAATTCGCCCGCATGGCCGAGGCCATGGTGGCAGTGGTCGACCACAAGGAACACCCGACGGTCGGCCTGCTGAACATCGGCGAGGAAGTGATCAAGGGCAACGAGGTGGTCAAGCGCGCCGGCGAGCTGCTGCGCGCCTCGGAGCTGAACTTCTACGGCAACGTCGAGGGCAACGACATCTTCAAGGGCACCACCGACATCGTGGTGTGCGACGGCTTCGTCGGCAACGTGGCGCTCAAGAGCACCGAAGGCCTGGCCAAGATGATCGGCAGCATGATCAAGGAGGAATTCACCCGCTCCTGGTTCACCAAGCTGCTGGCCGGCATCGCGATGCCGGTGCTGACGCGGCTGGCGCGGCGGCTCGATCCCGCCCGCTACAACGGCGCCTCGCTGCTCGGGCTGCGCGGCCTGGTGATCAAGAGCCACGGTTCCGCCGATGCCCACTCTTTTGAGTGGGCTATCAAACGCGGGTATGATGCGGCCAGGAATGGCGTCATCGCCCGTATTTCGCAGGCGTTCGCCAACAAGACGAGCACCGCGGGCACCGCATCCGCGGGCCAGGAGACGGACCCGCCGGACGCGGGTCGCAGCGCACACGCCGCATGATCCTGCCCTGCATCACCCAGGCAGCGGCGACGCCGGTGCCCCTGGTCCCACGCCCCGCGCGCCAGCACCGGCCAGGCCGGCATGCCGCCGCGGCGGGGTCGCGCTGAGTCCGGCAATACGATCCGACACCACATGACAAGCTACGCAAAAATCATCGGCACGGGGAGCTACCTGCCTCCGCGGCGCGTCACCAATCACGAGCTCGCGGCGCAGCTGGCCGAGAAGGGCATCGAGACCAGCGACGAGTGGATCGTCTCGCGCAGCGGCATCTCGGCGCGCCACTGGGCCGAGCCCGATGTCACCAGCAGCGACCTGGCGGTCAAGGCCGCCGAGCGCGCGCTGGAAGCGGCCGGCATCGATCGCCAGTCGATCGACCTGATCATCGTCGCCACCTCGACGCCGGACTACGTGTTCCCGAGTACCGCCTGCCTGGTGCAGCAGAAGCTCGGCATCACCAACCATTGCGCGGCGTTCGACCTGCAGGCGGTGTGCTCGGGCTTCGCCTATGCGCTCGCCACCGCCGACAAGTTCATCCGCAGCGGCTCGCATCGCAACGTGCTGCTGATCGGCGCCGAAGTGTTCTCGCGCATTCTCGACTTCAACGATCGCACCACCTGCGTGCTGTTCGGCGACGGCGCCGGCGCGGTCGTGCTGACCGCTTCGGACGAGCCCGGCGTGTTGTCCTCGGCGATGCACGCCGACGGCAGCCATGTCGATATCCTGTGCGTGCCGGGCAATGTGGCGGCCGGCAATATCACCGGCAATGCCTTCCTGCACATGGATGGCCAAGCGGTGTTCAAGCTCGCCGTCAGCGTGCTCGACAAGGTCGCGCGCGAAACGCTGGCCGCGGCAGATTTCCCGGCCGAGAAGCTCGACTGGCTGATTCCTCACCAGGCCAATATCCGCATCATGCAGGGCACCGCGAAGAAGCTGGGCCTGCCGCTCGAGCGCATGATCGCGACCGTGCACGAGCACGGCAACACCTCGGCCGCGTCGATTCCGCTGGCGCTCGACGTCGCGGTGCGCGACGGGCGCATCCGCCCCGGCCACCACGTGCTGATGGAAGGCGTGGGCGGCGGTTTCACCTGGGGCGCGGTGCTGCTGCGCATGTAATTCGCAGGCCGGTGCCCGGCATCGGCGCGCGGCAGCCGCTGCGCGACCGGATGCGTGATGGCGCACCGGCGATTCCATTTTCAAACCGATCGGAAACCGATGAAATTCTCATTCGTCTTCCCCGGCCAAGGCTCGCAGTCGGTCGGAATGCTCAATGCCTTCGCCGACAACCCGGTGGTGCGCGCGACGCTGCAGGAAGCGTCCGACGCGCTCGGCCAGGACCTGGCGCGCCTGATCGCCGAAGGTCCGGCCGAAGAGCTGAACCTGACCACCAATACCCAGCCGGTGATGCTGACCGCCGCGGTGGCGATCTACCGCGCCTGGCGCGAGGCCGGCGGGCCGGCCCCGGCGCTGGTGGCCGGCCATAGCCTGGGCGAGTATTCGGCGCTGGTCGCCGCCGGCGTGATTCCGTTTGCGGATGCCGTGCCGCTGGTGCGTTTCCGCGCCCAGGCGATGCAGGAGGCAGTGCCGGTGGGCGAGGGCGGCATGGCCGCGATTCTCGGCCTGTCCGACGACGACGTGCGCGCCGCCTGCGCCGAGGCCTCGGCCGCCGGCGTGGTCGAAGCCGTCAACTTCAACGCCCCGGCGCAGGTGGTGATCGCCGGCGCCAAGGCGGCGGTCGAAAAGGCCTGCGAAATCGCCAAGGCCAAGGGCGCCAAGCGCGCGCTGCCGCTGCCGGTCTCGGCGCCGTTCCATTCGTCGCTGCTCAAGCCCGCCTCGGACCGCCTGCGCGAACGCATGGCGGGCCTCACGTTCTCGGCGCCGTCGATCCCGCTGATCAACAACGTCGACGTGGCGATCGTCAACGATCCGGAGGCGATCAAGGACGCGCTGGTGCGTCAGGCCGCGGCGCCGGTGCGCTGGGTCGAGTCGGTGCAGAAGATGGCCGCCGACGGCGTCACGCATGTGATCGAATGCGGCCCGGGCAAGGTGCTGGCCGGCCTGACCAAGCGCATCGACGGCAATCTGGTCGGCGGCGCGATCGTCGATCCGGCCTCGCTGCAGGACACGCTGGCGCTGGTGCGCGGCTGATTCGCGTACGGCAAACGGATACGGCTAGGCCAAGCGAACAAGGAGAAATAACGGGATGAGCAAGACCCTGGACAATCAGGTCGCGCTGGTGACGGGCGCCTCGCGCGGCATCGGCCGCGCGATCGCACTGGAACTGGCCCGGCAGGGCGCGCTGGTGATCGGCACGGCCACCAGCGAGAAGGGCGCCGCCGCGATCGGCGAATACCTGGCCGCCGAGCAGCTCAAGGGCGCCGGCGCGGTGCTCGACGTCAACGACGCGGCGCGCTGCGAGGCGCTGATTGACGAGATCGTCAAGAATCACGGTGGCATCCATATCCTGGTCAACAATGCCGGCATCACGCAGGACCAGCTGGCGATGCGGATGAAGGACGAGGACTGGAGCGCGGTGATCGACACCAATCTGACGGCGGTATTCCGCCTGTCGCGCGGTGTGCTGCGGCCGATGATGAAGGCCCGCGGCGGACGCATCATCAACATCACCTCGGTGGTCGGCTCGACCGGCAATCCGGGCCAGATGAACTATGCTGCGGCCAAGGCGGGCGTGGAAGGCATGACGCGGGCGCTGGCCCGCGAGATCGGCAGCCGCAACATCACCGTCAATTGCGTCGCACCGGGGTTTATCGATACCGATATGACCAAGGTGCTGTCGGAAGAGCAGCATGCCGCGCTCAAGACCCAGATTCCGCTCGGCAGGCTCGGTCAGCCGGAGGACATCGCCAATGCGGTGGCTTTCCTGGCCGGTCCGCAGGCGGCTTATGTGACCGGCACCACGCTGCATGTCAACGGTGGCATGTATATGAACTGAGGGGGCGCGACGCCTTGGCGTCACCCCCTTTTTTAGAAGAACGGGCGCATTTCTTGCGAAAGACTGCGGACGGCATTTTCACGGGCCAAACCTGCTAAAATGCGCCCACTTTTTTGTCGAACTTCCCTGGAGGGCTAAATGGACAATATCGAACAACGCGTCAAGAAGATCGTGGCAGAGCAACTCGGCGTCGCCGAAGCCGACATCAAGAACGAATCCTCGTTCGTGAACGACCTCGGCGCCGACTCGCTGGACACGGTTGAACTCGTGATGGCGTTGGAAGATGAATTCGGCATGGAAATTCCCGATGAGGAAGCCGAAAAGATCACGACCGTGCAGCAGGCCATCGACTACGCCTCGGCGCACGTCAAGGCGTAAGCCTGTCGTATCCGGATTCCGGGCCACAGAAAACGGGCGAAGGGGTCGTCAGATCCCGTTGTGCCGTTTTCTGTGGCTTTCGTTTGTTCGAGCAAGCGGAGTTGCGGTGGAGCTGAACCTGGCTCCATCAGCGGCCATCGTGCCGCCGCGCTGCCGGCCCCGGATCGGGTCCGTCGGTCCGGCCGGCATGTTGGCCGATGCGCCGGTCCGCCGGCGCGGCGGAATCGCCATGGCGCCTTCACGGTGCCGCGGGCTGCCGCCCGTTCCGCCTTGCCTCATCCACCCGTAGGAAATCATAGTGAGCCGTCGTCGCGTCGTCGTCACCGGGCTCGGCCTTGTGTCTCCGGTCGGAAACACGGTTGCCGAAGGCTGGGCCAATCTGGTTGCCGGCAAGTCCGGCATTGCCACCATCACCAAATTCGATCATTCCGCGCTGGCGGTGCATTTCGCCGGCGAGGTGAAGGGCTTCAACGTCGAGGACTACATCCCGGCCAAGGAAGCGCGCCATATGGATACCTTCATCCACTATGGCATCGCGGCCGGCACCCAGGCCCTGCGCGACAGCGGCCTGGAAGTGACCGAGGCCAACGCCGATCGCATCGGCGTGCTGGTCGGCTCGGGCATCGGCGGCCTGCCCATGATCGAGGATACGCACGCGGAGCTGACCAACCGCGGCCCGCGCCGGATCTCGCCCTTCTTCGTGCCCGGCTCGATCATCAACATGATCTCCGGCCACCTGTCGATCAACCATAACCTCAAGGGCCCGAACCTGGCCGCCGTGACCGCCTGCACCACCGGGCTGCACAGCATCGGCCTGGCCGCGCGGCTGATCGAGGCGGGCGACGCCGACGCGATGCTCGCCGGCGGTGCGGAATCGACCGTGTCGCCGCTGGGTATCGGCGGTTTCGCCGCAGCGCGGGCGCTGTCGACCCGCAACGACGATCCGGCAGCCGCCTCGCGTCCGTGGGATGTCGATCGCGACGGCTTCGTGCTGGGCGAAGGCGCCGGCGTGATGATGCTCGAGGAGTACGAGTCGGCCAAGGCGCGCGGCGCGAAGATCTACGCCGAACTGTCCGGCTTCGGCATGAGCGGAGACGCGTTCCACATGACGGCGCCGAGCACCGACGGTCCGCGCCGCTGCATGGTCAATGCGCTGAAGAACGCAGGCGTCAACCCGGACGAAGTGCACTACCTGAACGCGCACGGCACCTCGACGCCGCTGGGCGACAAGAACGAGTCCGACGCGATCAAGCTGGCCTTCGGCGAGCACGCCTACAAGATCGCGGTGAACTCCACCAAGTCGATGACCGGCCATCTGCTGGGCGGCGCCGGCGGCCTGGAGTCGGTCTTCACGGTGTTGGCGCTGCATCACCAGGTCGCGCCGCCGACGATCAATATCTTCAATCAGGACCCCGAGTGCGATCTCGATTACGTGCCGAACACCGCGCGTGAGATGAAGATCGACGTGGCCGTCAAGAACAACTTCGGCTTCGGCGGTACCAACGGCACGCTCGTCTTCCGTCGTGCCTGAAGCCGGCGCCCGCCGGCCCCTCCCTTGCTTGCTGTCCCGGGGACGTCATCCGCAGCGTTGGCTGCTGGCGGCGTTCCTGGGCTGCGAGCTTGCCGCGTTGCTGTGGTTGCTGTGGCGGGCAGGGCAGGGTTGGGCGGCGGGCGAGACGGCGCCGCTGTGTTGGGCGGTCCTGGCAGTGGCTGCCATGCTGTCGGGTGGCCGTACCTGGCGAGGGGCGTGGCGGGCGGCGGCATGCCGCCTTGCCGGCGTCGCGCCGGGCGGTTCGGCGGCTCGGATCGTCGTCGCGTTGCCCGACGGCGGCCAGGTGAGGGCCCGCGTGGTGGCGTGCTGGCAGTTGGGCGGGGTTGCCGCGGTGCTTCGGCTGGCGCCTGTGGAGTCCGGGCAAGCCGCCGTGCCGCCCGTGCTGGTGATGGGCAGCGGTGGCGTTCCGGACGATCGGGACAGCGCCTCCGGTGCCTCCCGGCGAGCGATGCTGCGGGCGCTGCATGCGTCCTCTGGGCCGCTTTGAACACGATCGGCGGCCCAAGCGGTGCCGCTTAATGCATACTGACGCCCGGTGGCATTCGCCCCGGCTGTCAATACGCTTTTCGCTCCGCGGCGGTTTCGCGGGGTGCGGCGTAGGTAAAATACAACGTTTGTTTTGACAGCGATACCAAGAGATACACTGCAGGTGAACTATTCGTGAGCGAACGCGAAGCCGACCAGCTCCTTGTTGAACGCGTCCAGCAGGGCGACAAGCGGGCCTTTGAACTGCTGGTGGCCAAATACCACCGCAAGATCATCCGGTTGATCTCGCGTCTGGTCAGGGACCCCGCTGAAGTGGAGGATGTGGCGCAGGATGCCTTTATCAAGGCATATCGCGCCTTGCCCCAATTCCGCGGGGAATCGGCGTTCTACACCTGGCTGTATCGGATCGCTGTCAACACGGCCAAAAACTACCTGGCCACGCAGGGCCGCCGGCCCGAGGCGTCCAGCGACATCGATGCCGAAGAGGCTGAAACTTTTGCGGATGGTGAGCAACTAAGGGATATCAATACGCCGGAGTCGATGCTCCATACGCGCCAGGTGGCAGACACCGTCAACCGCGCCATGGAGGCCCTGCCGGAGGAATTGCGAACCGCCATCACGCTGCGCGAGATCGAAGGCCTCAGCTACGAGGAAATCGCCGAAGCGATGGGGTGTCCGATCGGTACGGTCAGATCGCGCATTTTCCGGGCACGCGAAGCGATTGCGGAAAAATTACGCCCGCTGCTGGGAACGGCAGAAGGCAAGCGGTGGTAGAAGTCAAAGACATGTCGTGCGGCCAGCGTTGCAGCCTGCTCCTGCATCGAGAAGCGACAGTATTGTGACGGGATTGTTCGGTGTTCGATGGTTATCGAGGGGTTGGAAATGGGTCAGGCTCACAGGCAATCGGTTCATGCGCCCGAGGCAGCGGAGCAGATTTCCGCATTGATCGACGGCGAACTGGCGCCGCATGAATTCGAGGCCGTGCTGGCGCTCGCGAAAAGCGAGCCGGGCCAGGAGCAATGGTCGGTGTTCCAGTTGATCGGCGATACGCTGCGTTCCGAGGAGCTGGCCCATGCCGGCTCGACCGCGGCCTTCGTGTCGCGCTTCGCCAGCCGTCTCGAAGACGAGCCGCATCTGCTGGCGCCGGCCGCGCTGGCCGATGCGCCGGTACGCCGCCACCGTCTGCTGCTGCGCCCGTCGTGGGTGCGCCGCGTGATGCCGGGCACCGCGATCGCGGCCGCCGTCGCGGCGGTCAGCTGGGTGGTGGTGCCGCAAATGCGCGATGCCGATCCGGCCGCGCCCGGCGCCATCGTCGCCAGCACCAGTGAAGGCGTCCCCGCGGCGCCCAAGGCCACCGGCGTGCTGACCGTCGCCGCCGATGCCGGCCAGATGATCCGCGATCCGCGCCTGGACGAGTACCTGCGGGCTCACCGGGTGTCCGTGACGACCAACGCCATGGTGCCGACCATGCGCAACGTCGCCAATAGTGCAAGCTTCTCTCAGGACAACACGCAGGAATAATGCCGGACATGCAAAAAGGATGGGCGCCCGCCCATGCAGCGGGCGCACAAGGAATAAGGGCCCTGAGGAGGTCCTTTTTTCTCGCCTTGTGCCTGACGGCCGCGGTGGCGACGGCACAGACGCCCGAGCCCACGCTGGCGCGCCGCGATGCCGCGGCCTGGCTTGGCAAGATCCACCGCGCCGCGCAGCGCGAAAACTACGTCGGTACTCTGATCTACCAGCGTGGCAGCGTGATGCATGCCTCGCGCATCCAGCATTTCAGCGACCTGGTGCACAACGAGTACGAGCGGCTCGAGACGCTCGACGGCAAGCCGCGCGAGGTCCTGCGCCAGAACGACATCGTCCATAGCCTGATCCCCGAAGCCAAGCTCGTGGTGGTCGAGCGCCAGGACGCCAAGGACCGTTTCCCGGCACTGCTTGCCACCAACAAGGGCGATGTGCTCGATCTCTACGAGATGCGCAGGCTGTCGCCCGAACGCGTGGCGGGCATGGAATGCGAAGTCTTCTCGCTGGTGCCGCACGACGGCGCCCGCTATGCGGTCCGCCTCTGGGCCGAGAAGCATTCCGGCCTGCTGATGCGTGCGCAGACCATCGGCGAGGGCGGCAAGGTGCTCGAGCAGGTCGCGTTCTCGCAGATCGAGATCGGCGTGCCGTCCGAAAAGCAGAAGATCCTCGGCGCGATCAAGAGCGCCGCCAACTGGCAGCGCTACGAGATCAACTACCAGCCGGCCAATATCGCCGAAGAGGGCTGGCTGATCACGGTGCCGGTCAAGGGTTTCCAGAAGATTCGCGAGGTCCGTCGCCCGCTGGGCGACCTGCGCAGCGCGCAAGGCAGCGGCCGCGAACAGGTGTTCGAGGTGCTGCAGGTCGTCTACAGCGATGGCCTGACCGGGCTGTCGGTATTCATCGAACCGGTATCGGAACAGCGGGTGCGCCGCGAGGGCGTTGCCTCGCTGGGCGCGACCCAGGTGGTGGTGCGCAAGGTCGCCGATTTCTGGATCACCGTCGTCGGCGAGGTGCCGGCGGCCACGGTCAAGCAGTTCGCGGCCGCGGTGGAATACCGCGCGCCCAAGCCACGCTGAGCCGGGATGCGGCGCGCGCCGGCGCGCCCGCCTGCACACGCCGGGCAATTCTTCGGATGTTCTCCGCACGGTTGCGTGGACACCCTTCGGGCTGGCCCTGACTGGACCGGACGCCCCGGCTTGCTTACCCTGTTACGCTGAACTCGCGGGAGTCGACCATGTCGTCAAACTATTACGCCGTGGCCAGGACCATGGCATTGGCCGCCGTGCTGGCGGCGGGTCCCATGCTGGCCACGCCGGTCCATGCGCAGGCCACCGCTTCCAATTACAGCCTGCCCGACTTCACCGACCTGGTGGAGCGCGTCAGCCCGGCCGTGGTCAATATCCGCACCACCGAGCGCGTGCGTTCGCGCGGCATGACGCCCGAGGACGAGGAGATGGCCGAGTTCTTCCGGCGCTTCTTCGGCATCCCGATGCCGGGCGCGCCGACGCCGCCGGGGACGCCGCGCCGCGGCCAGCCGCCGCAGGGCGAGGAGCAGAGCCGCGGCGTCGGCTCGGGCTTCATCATCAGCCAGGACGGCTACGTGATGACCAACGCCCACGTGGTCGCCGACGCCGAGACCATCTACGTCACGCTGCCCGACAAGCGCGAGTTCAAGGCCAGGCTGATCGGCACCGACCGGCGCACCGACGTCGCGCTGCTGAAGGTCGATGCCAATGGCCTGCCGCGCCTGCAGATGGGCGATTCGAACAAGATCCGCGTCGGCGAATGGGTGCTGGCGATCGGCTCGCCGTTCGGCCTGGACAACAGCGTGACCGCCGGCATCGTTTCGGCCAAGGGGCGCGACACCGGCGACTACCTGCCGTTCATCCAGACCGACGTCGCGGTCAACCCCGGCAACTCGGGCGGACCGCTGATCAATCTGCGCGGCGAGGTGATCGGCATCAATTCGCAGATCTACAGCCGCAGCGGCGGCTACATGGGCATCTCGTTCGCGATTCCGATCGACGAGGCCCTGCGCGTCAGCGAGCAGCTGAAGTCGACCGGCAAGGTCACGCGCGGCCGTATCGCGGTGGCGATCGGCGACGTCACCAAGGAAGTCGCCGATTCGCTGGGCCTGGGCCGGGCGCGCGGTGCACTGGTCGGCAGCGTCGAGCCGGGCGGTCCGGCGGAGAAGGCCGGCATCGAGGCGGGCGACATCATCCTGAAGTTCAACGGCCGCGATATCGAACGCGCCTCGGACCTGCCGCGCCTGGTCGGCGAGACCAAGCCGGGTACGCGCGTGCCCATGCAGCTGTGGCGCAAGGGCGGGACCCGCGAGGTCACCATCACGGTGGCGGAGCTGGAGCCGGATGCCAAGCCGCGCCCGCGCGCCGGCACCACGCCGGGCGATGACGGCGCGGCGGGCGCCAAGCCCAATGCGCTGGGACTGGTGGTCGGCGATCTGTCCGAGGCCAGGTTGCGCGAGCTGAAGATCAAGTCCGGCGTCGAGGTCCAGGCGGCCGAAGGCGTCGCGGCACGTGCCGGCATTCGTCCGGGCGACGTGATCCTGCGCCTGGGCGACACCGATGTGACCAGCGCCCGCCAGTTCAACGAACTGGTGCGCGGCCTGGACAAGAGCCGGATGGCGGCGGTCTTCGTGCGCCGCGGCGACGCCACCCAGGTGCTGACGCTGCGCCCGAACGGCGGCGCACGCTGAGGCAGGCCGAGTCGGGTTGAAGGGGGGCGAGTCGGACCGAGGCCGACTGGCGCGAAAAAAACGCCCCAGATATGCGCTGCGGCCGTCCCCGCGAAAGCGGGGCGCCGGCGCCTTTCCGGGCGGACTTCGCGGTCGGTCCAGGGCGCTTTTCTGCGCCCGGACGACCGCGATATCGATGCCGCCGTCGTTGCCACGGCATTTTCCCGCTTCGCTCTGCGATTGAGCACCGGGACCCCCTTGAAAATCCGGTAAAATCGCCGTCTGGCGCGAAAGCCGCCGACCCTGTGAAACGGTCGGACCCAAGCGCGCCACCAACCTGCGGCCGGGCCCAGGCGCGCCCGGCGGGCCGCCCGTCCCTCCGCCCATGACATGCTGTGCCGCGGCCGGATGCGCGTACGTCGCCATCGCCCGTTGCCAATGCGCTGCCGCGGCGCTCCCCTGACCAACCGATGGACCATATCCGTAACTTTTCGATCATTGCCCATATCGACCACGGGAAATCGACCCTGGCCGATCGCATCATCCAGCTGTGCGGAGGCCTTTCCGACCGCGAAATGGAGGCCCAGGTCCTGGATTCGATGGATATCGAAAAGGAGCGGGGCATCACGATCAAGGCCCAGACCGCTGCGCTGAGCTACAAGGCGCGCGACGGCAAGCTCTACAACCTGAACCTGATCGACACGCCGGGACACGTCGACTTCAGCTACGAAGTCAGCCGCTCGCTGTCCGCCTGCGAAGGCGCGCTGCTGGTGGTCGACGCCTCGCAGGGCGTCGAGGCCCAGACCGTGGCCAACTGCTATACCGCGATCGAGCTCGGCGTCGAGGTCGTCCCGGTGCTCAACAAGATCGATCTGCCGCAGGCCGATCCCGACAACGCGATCCAGGAAATCGAGGACGTGATCGGCATCGACGCGCATGACGCGACCCCGTGCTCGGCCAAGACCGGCCAGGGCGTCGAGGACGTGATCGAGGCGCTGATCGCCAAGGTGCCGCCGCCCAAGGGCGACCCCGACGCGCCGCTGCAGGCGCTGATCATCGATTCGTGGTTCGACAACTACGTCGGCGTGGTGATGCTGGTGCGCGTGGTCAACGGCACGCTGCGTCCCAAGGACAAGGTGCTGCTGATGGCCAACGGCTCGCAGCATCTGGTCGAGCAGGTCGGCATCTTCTCGCCCAAGTCGATTCCGCGCGAGGCGCTGTCGGCCGGGCAGGTGGGCTTCGTGATCGCCGGCATCAAGGAACTGAAGGCGGCCAAGGTCGGCGACACCATTACCACGGTGACGCGCAAGGCCGAGGCGCCGCTGCCGGGCTTCAAGGAAGTCAAGCCGCAGGTGTTCGCCGGCCTCTATCCGGTCGAGGCCAACCAGTACGAGGCGCTGCGCGAATCGCTGGAGAAGCTGCGCCTGAACGATGCCTCGCTGCAGTTCGAGCCCGAGGTCTCGCAGGCGCTTGGCTTCGGCTTCCGCTGCGGTTTCCTCGGCCTGCTGCATATGGAGATCGTGCAGGAGCGGCTCGAGCGCGAGTTCGACATGGACCTGATCACCACCGCGCCGACGGTGGTCTACCAGGTGCAGATGCGCGACGGCACCATGGCGCAGGTGGAGAACCCGGCCAAGATGCCCGACCCCAGCAAGATCGACGCGATCCTGGAACCGATCGTCACGGTCAACCTGTACATGCCGCAGGATTACGTCGGCTCGGTGATCACGCTGTGCACGCAGAAGCGGGGCACGCAGGTCAACATGAGCTACCACGGCAAGCAGGTGCAGCTGACCTACGAGATTCCGATGGCCGAGATCGTGCTCGATTTCTTCGACCGGCTCAAATCGGTATCGCGCGGCTATGCGTCGATGGATTACGAGTTCAAGGAGTACCGCGTTTCCGATGTGGTCAAGGTCGATATCCTGATCAACGGCGACAAGGTCGATGCGCTCTCGATCATCGTGCACCGTTCCAATTCGCAATACCGGGGCCGCGAAGTTGCCGCGAAGATGCGCGAGATCATTCCGCGCCAGATGTACGACGTCGCCATCCAGGCGGCGATCGGCTCGAACATCATCGCGCGGGAAAACGTCAAGGCGCTGCGCAAGAACGTGCTGGCCAAATGCTATGGCGGCGATATCTCGCGCAAGAAGAAACTGCTGGAAAAGCAGAAGGCCGGCAAGAAGCGCATGAAGCAGGTCGGCACGGTGGAAATTCCGCAGGAAGCGTTCCTGGCCATCCTGCAGGTGGAAGAGAAATGACGCGCCGGACGGCAAGCGTGGCGAATCGGCGCAGCGCCGGTCCAGCCCACACGCCCTCCGGTTCGTACCAATAAGATTTCGCCAACGATCTAGCCGTCATGAATTTTGCACTGATCCTTTTTGTGCTGGTGGTCATCACCGGTATTGCCTGGGTAGCCGACAAGCTGGTGTTTCAGAAGCAGCGCCGCGTTTCGGCGCAGGCCGCGCTGGCCGAGTTCGATGCGCGCCGCGCCGCGATGCCGGGGCACGGCTCCGGCACCGACTTCGAATCCTCGCGCAGCCGGCTGGCCGAGGAAAAGCTGCGCCAGCCCTGGTGGCTCGAATATTCGGCCAGCTTCTTCCCGGTGATCCTGGCCGTGTTCGTGCTTCGCTCGTTCGTGGTCGAGCCGTTCAAGATCCCGTCCGGCTCGATGATCCCGACGCTGCTGATCGGTGACTTCATCCTGGTCAACAAGTACGAATACGGGCTGCGCCTGCCGGTGATCAACAAGAAGATCGTCTCGCTGGGCGAGCCGCAGCGCGGCGACGTGATGGTGTTCCGCTATCCGAAGGATCCGTCGCTCGATTACATCAAGCGCGTGATCGGCGTGCCCGGCGATGTGGTGACCTATGAAAACAAGCGGCTGACCGTCAACGGCAAGCCGGCGCAATACGACGCGCTGCCCGATTATCTGGACGAGGAGCGGCTGTCGTATTCCAAGCATTACAAGGAAACCCTGCCGGGCGGCGCGCCCCATGGCATCCTGAACGACGCCGACCGGCCGGCCTTCGTGGCCGGTGCCGACCCGGATTTTCCCTTCCGCGAAAACTGCACTTACAATCAGCAGGGCGTGACCTGCAAGGTGCCCTCGGGTCACTATTTCGTCATGGGGGATAACCGGGACAACAGCCTGGATTCGCGCTATTGGGGCTTCGTGCCGGACGAGAATATCGTCGGCAAGGCATTCCTGATCTGGATGAATCTCGGCAACCTGGGCCGGGTGGGGTCGTTCCAATAAACGGCGGCCGCCGGCCGGAGCGCGCCATTCGATTACCTCTTCGGGAACGCAGTACTGACATGAACCTCGACGCCTTGCAGCAACGACTCGGCTACCGTTTCAGCAAGCCCGAATTGCTGCAGCAGGCGCTGACGCACCGCAGCCATAGCGCGCACCACAACGAGCGGCTGGAATTCCTCGGCGACTCGGTGCTGAACTGCGCCGTCGCGGACATGCTGTACGGCATGTTCGGCAAGCTCGACGAGGGCGACCTGTCGCGGGTGCGGGCCAATCTGGTCAAGCAGCAGGCGCTGTACGAGATCGCGCAGATGCTGCAGCTGTCCGAGTCGCTGCGGCTGGGCGAGGGCGAGCTGAAAAGCGGCGGTTTCCGCCGCCCCTCGATCCTCGCGGACGCCCTCGAAGCCATCGTCGGCGCGGTCTTTCTCGACGCCGGTTTCGAGGCCGCCCGCAGCCTGATCCGCAAGCTCTATATCCCGATCCTCGAGCAGGTCGATCCCCGCACGCTCGGCAAGGACGCCAAGACGCTGCTGCAGGAATACCTGCAGGGCCACAAGATCGCGCTGCCCCAGTACAACGTGATCGCTACCCACGGCGCCGCCCATAACCAGCAGTTTGAAGTCGAATGCATCGTGCCTAAACTGGAGGTGCAGGTATTCGGCACCGGGGCCTCGCGCCGCGCCGCCGAACAGGCCGCCGCCAAGCTGGCGCTGGAAGAGGTGCAGCGGCTGGTGCCCCAGCTGCTCAAGCGCAGCCGCGCCGAACGCACCGGCAAGACCCGCAAGCAGCCCGTTCCCCCGGATCCGCAGTTGTCTCTCAGGTTGAAGGAATGACCGAATCGAATCGCCCGCAGCCGGAGTCCACGGACTCCGCGGCGGCAAACCCGCCCGCGGCATTCCGCTGCGGCACCGTGGCCATCGTCGGACGGCCCAACGTCGGCAAGTCGACCCTGGTCAATGCGCTGGTCGGCCAGAAGATCAGCATCACCTCCCGCAAGGCCCAGACCACGCGCCATCGGCTGGTCGGCATCCAGACCACCGACGATACGCAGTACGTGTTCGTCGATACGCCGGGCTTCCAGACCCGGCATGCCAGCGCCCTGAACCGTTCGCTCAATCGCGCCGTGACCTCGACGCTGTCGTCGGTCGACCTGGTGCTGTTCGTGGTCGAGGCCGGCCAGTACGGGCCCGACGACGAGAAGGTGCTGACGCTGCTGCCGCGCAATACGCCGGTGCTGCTGGTGGTCAACAAGATCGACCGTCTGCCCGGCGACCGGCGTTCGGAGATCATGTTCCCCTTCCTCGAGAAGATGGGACACCAGTTTCCGTTCCGCGAGGTGGTGCCGATGTCGGCCAAGACGCGCGACCATATCGAACGCCTGCTCGGCATCATCCGGCCCTATCTGCCGGAAGGCGAGCCGATGTACGACACCGACGCGCTGACCGACCGCAGCGAGCGCTTCCTCGCCTCGGAGATCATCCGCGAGAAGGTGTTCCGCTGGACCGGCGACGAGCTGCCGTACACCAGCACCGTCGTGATCGACAAGTTCGAGACCGAAGGCCGGCTGCGGCGCGTGTTCGCCACCATCCTGGTCGAGCGCGATGCGCACAAGGCGATGGTGATCGGCAGCAAGGGCGCCAAGCTCAAGCAGATCTCCACCGAGGCGCGCCTGGACATGGAGAAGCTGTTCGACGGCAAGGTCTACCTGGAGCTGTGGATCAAGGTCAAGAGCGGCTGGGCCGACAACGAAGCCGGATTGCGTGCCTACGGATATGAGTGACCGCCCGGCGGTCCCGGCGCCTGCGCGGCGCGGGACCGCCTCCGCGCGCCGCGCGGACCCGGTGGCAGAGGAAGCCGCCGAAGTGCTCGACAGCGTCGGCGCCGAGCTGGCCGGCGCGCGCGCGATGATGGATCGCGCGATGCGGATCGTACCGGCGCGCACCGAGCTGCGCGTGGTCAATCAGCCGGGCTTCGTGCTGCATGCCTGGCCGTATCGCGAAACCAGCCTGATCGTCGATGTCTTCACGCGCGACCATGGCCGCATGGCGCTGGTCGCCAAGGGCGCCAAGCGCCCGCATTCTGCGCTGCGCGCGGTGCTGCAGCATTTCCTGCCGATCTCGCTGTCGTGGAGCGGGCGCGGCGAGGTCAAGACACTGACCAAGGCGGAGTGGATCGGCGGCATGCCGCCGCTGGCCGGCGAGGCCCTGCTGTCCGGCTTCTATCTGAACGAATTGCTGCTGCGCTTCTGCCCGCGCGAGGACGCGCACGAAGCGCTGTTCCGCCATTACATGGCGACGCTGACGCGGCTGGGGCAGGGCGAGCCGGCCGGACTGGTGCTGCGCGGGTTCGAGCGCGTGCTGCTGCAGGAGACCGGCTTCGCGGTGGCCTTCGACCGCTGTACCTCGACCGGCGAGGCGGTGCAGCCGGGGCTCGACTACGTCTACCAGCCGGAGCGCGGCGTGCGGCGCGCGCATGCCAGCGATCCATCGTCGTGGCCGGTGGTATCGGGGCAGACGCTGCTCGACATGTCCCGCGACGACTACAGCCGGCCGCAGACCGTCACGCAGGGCCGCGCGCTGATGCGCTTTCTTCTGCATTATCATCTGCAAGGCGTGCCACTGAAGACGCGCCAGATCCTGATCGACCTGCAAGCCCTGTGATCTCCCTATGATTTTCCACGCTCATCCCGGCGTCATTGCGCTCGGCGTCAACATCGATCACGTTGCGACGCTGCGCAACGCGCGCGGCACCGTCTATCCGGATCCGATCCAGGCCGCGCTGCAGGCCGAGGAGGCCGGCGCGGACCTGATCACGCTGCATCTGCGCGAGGACCGCCGCCATATCCGCGATGCCGACGTGCGCGCGCTGCGGCCGCAGCTGGCCACGCGGATGAACCTCGAATGCGCGCTGACCCCGGAGATGCTGGACATCGCCTGCGAGATCCGTCCGCAGGACGTCTGCCTGGTGCCCGAGCGCCGCGAGGAAGTGACCACCGAAGGCGGGCTCGACGTGGCGGGGCGATTCGAGCAGGTCAAGGCGGCGTGCCGCCAGCTGGCCGACGCCGGCATCCGCGTGTCGCTGTTCATCGATGCGCAGGCCGAGCAGATCGAGGCCGCCGCCGCCAGCGGCGCGCCCGTGATCGAGCTGCATACCGGCCGCTATGCCGATGCCGAGACGCCCGAGGCGCAGGCGCTGGAATTCCGCCGCATCGCCGACGGCGTCGAGACCGGCCTGAAGCATGGCCTGGTGGTCAACGCCGGCCACGGCCTGCACTACACCAATGTGCAGCCGATCGCCGCGCTGCCGGGCATCGCCGAACTCAATATCGGCCACGCCATCGTCGCCCACGCGGTGTTCGCCGGCTGGCAGAACGCGGTGCGCGAGATGAAGGCGATCATGGTCGCCGCCCGGCTCGGCACGCGCTATCCCGCGCCGAAGGCTCCGGCGTGATCTACGGCGTCGGCACCGACATCATCCAGATCGAGCGCGTGCGCGGCGTGATGGCCCGCACCGGCGGCCGCTTCGCCGAGAAGGTGTTGGGCCCGCAGGAGCTTGCCGTCTATCATCGGCGCCGCGCGCGCGTCGAAAAGCGCGGCCTGGCCTTCCTGGCGACGCGTTTCGCCGCCAAGGAGGCCTTCTCCAAGGCGATCGGCCTGGGCATGCATTGGCCGATGACCTGGCGCGCGATGGAGCTGCTGAACCTGCCGTCCGGCGAGCCCTATGCGCACTGCCACGGCGAGCTGGCGCAATGGCTGGACGAACGCGGCCTGACGGTGCGCGTCAGCGTCAGCGACGAACACGACTATGCGGTCGCCTTCGCGATCGCGGAACGGACGGGGCCGGCCGACACCTCGGGCGTGTCCCTACCCAGATAACTCCCTCTCTTTCACCGATGACCAAGAAGAACGCAGGCAAGCGACCGGGCCCGGTCGTGCTGGATGTCAAGGGCAAGCAGCTGGACGCCGACGATGCGCGCCGCATCTCGCATCCGCTGACCGGCGGCGTGATCCTGTTCGCGCGCAACTTCGAGTCGCGCGCGCAACTGGTGTCGCTGACGCGCGAGATTCGCGCGCTGCGCGACGACGTGCTGATCTGCATCGACCATGAAGGCGGGCGGGTGCAGCGCTGCAAGACGGACGGCTTCACCCATCTGCCGGCGATGGCAAAGCTGGGCGAGCTGTGGGATCGCGACGTGCTGGCCGCGACCCGGGCGGCAGTGGCGTGCGGCTATGTGCTGGCGGCCGAGCTGCGCGCCTGCGATATCGACCTGTCCTTCACGCCGGTGCTCGATCTCGATTACGGGCGCAGCGGCGTGATCGGCGATCGCGCCTTCCACGCGGATCCGCGCGTGGTGGCGATGCTGGCCAACCATCTGACCCATGGCCTGCTGCTGGCCGGCATGGCCAACTGTGGCAAGCATTTCCCGGGGCACGGCCACGTCGAGGCGGATTCGCATGTCGCGGTGCCGGTCGACGAGCGCACGCTGGACGAAATCCTGGAACAGGACGTGCGGCCCTATCAGTGGATGGGCATGACGCTGGCCTCGGTGATGCCGGCCCACGTGATCTACCCCAAGGTCGATCCCAATCCCGCCGGCTTCTCGCGCTATTGGCTGCAGGACATCCTGCGCGGCCAGCTCGGCTTCGAGGGCGTGATTTTCAGCGACGACCTCAGCATGGAAGGCGCCAGCGTCGCCGGCACCGTCACGCAGGGCGCGCGTGCCGCGCTGGATGCCGGTTGCGACATGGTGCTGATCTGCAATCATCCCGAGCGCGCCGACCAGCTGCTGGCCGAGCTCGACGTGTCGATCGACAAGGCCTCGCAACGGCGCGTGCGCCGGCTGTTCGCGCGCGGCAAGGCGATGGACTGGAACAAGCTCGAGCAGGACGCGGGCTATCGCAGCGCGCTGCGGCAGCTGCGCGACGAGGCGCTGATCGGCTGAGGCCGCAGCGCTCGCGGCAATCATCGCGCCGCAACGAAAAAGGGCAGCCGGTCGGGCTGCCCTTTTTTCGTCTCGGCACGGACCGCGAGGGTCCGTCTGCCTCGCCTTAGTTGGCGCGGCTGCGGTATTCGCCGGTACGGGTGTCGATTTCGATCTTGTCGCCGATATTGCAGAACAGCGGCACCTGCAGTTCGAAGCCGGTATTGATCTTGGCGTTCTTCAGCACCTTGCCCGACGAGGTATCGCCCTTGACGGCGGGCTCGGTGTAGACGATCTCGCGCACCAGCGTGGTCGGCATTTCGACCGAGATGGCCTTGTCGTTGTAGAACACCACTTCGACGTTCATGCCGTCTTCGAGGTAGTGCAGGGCGTCGCCCATGTTGTCGCTTTCGACTTCGTACTGGTTGTAGTCGGCGTCCATGAACACGTACATCGGGTCGGCGAAGTACGAGTAGGTGCATTCCTTGCGATCCAGCACGACCACTTCGAACTTGTCGTCGGCCTTGAACACGGCCTCGCCCGGTGCGTCGGTCAGCAGGTTCTTGTACTTCATCTTGACGACCGCGGCGTTGCGGCCCGACTTGTTGTACTCGGCCTTCTGCACGACCATCGGATCGGCACCGATCATGAACACGTTACCGACGCGGAGTTCCTGTGCGGTTTTCATCTGAACTAATCTTCCTGAATTAAAAATGTCTGGGAGTTCGGCGTGGCGAGGGCGCGCCGGGGCGGCGCGTTCGCGATCCGTGCTCAGTTCCGCGCGGGGCCCGCAGGCTCGGACGCCGTCAGGCGCCGTGCGGGCAACCCAGGATTTCCAGCCCGGTCGCCATCAAATCAACCCGCTATTTTACCCGACTTTCGCAAAACGCTACGAGGTTCGCTGCGAGATCGCCCAGCGCGGCCAGGCTGTGCTGCCAGCGCTGCGCCGTGCGCGCCAGGCCGGGCAGCGCGTCGCGCAGGCCGTCCCACGCGGCCGCGATGTCCTCGGGCGGCGCGGCGCCGTTCCACACATGCCAGAAGCGCGTCATCGCCTCGGCGTGGGCCGGCTCGCCGATCTGCTGCCGATACAGCGCCAGGAAGGCGTCCAGCTTGACGCGATGGGCGTCGTCGGCCTGCGGATAGATGTGCCAGACGAAGGGGCGCGCGGCCCATTGGGCGCGCACGAACGAGTCCTCGCCGCGAACGAAGTTGACATCGCAGGCCCACAGCAATTCGTCGAACTGCTCCTGGGGCAGGAAGGGCACCTGCTGCAGATGCAGCCGGCCCAAGGTGCAGGCCGCCCCGGGCGACGCTGCCGCCGCGGCGTCCGTGCCCGCCCAGGCGAACGCCTGCTGCGCCGCTGGGCCGGACGGCATCAGGCACTGCACCGGCTCGTCGCCGTCGCGCCAGTGGGCCAGCAGCGCCGGCAGCGCCGGGTTTGGGTAAGCGAACAGGCTGACCCGGCGCGCGCCGTCGATCGGCGTGACGCCGAGCCGATGCCACAGCCGCGCCTGTGCTGCCGGCGAGTCCGTAAAGCTGCGCCGCTGCATGGCGAGCAGCGATTCGCGCAGCACGCCGCCGGTGCCCGGCTCGAAGCCGGGGAAAAAGAAGTACTTGACCAGCGGCAGGCGCGGATGCGGCGACGCCATGCCGTGATGCTCGCGCACCCAGGGCTCGGCGCTCAGGTATTCGAGATTGACCCACACCGGCTTGCGCTGGGCCTGGGCCATGCGGGCGACGAAGGCCGGCGGCAGCTCGCAGGCGAAGGCCTCGATCACCGCGTCGTGCGGCGCGATGTCGCCCATCGACTCGCCCGCCGACTTGCCTGCCGACTTGCCTGCCGACTTGCCTGCCGACTTGCCTGCCAACTCGCCAGCCGACTCGCCGACGGTCTCTCCGGCCGTTTGGCCTCCGGACTCGCCCACCGGCCCGCCCAGCCCCTCGTCGCTGCCCGCGACCCAGCGGCGGACCTCGACGCCGGCCAGGCGCTGGCGGTCGGCAGCGGGATCGATGGCCGGCGCCAGGCGCGCAAAGCTGGCCAGATCGTCGACCCACAACCGCACGGCGTGGCCATGCTCCTGCGCGAGTTGGCGGGCCAGCCGCCAGCAGACACCGATGTCGCCGAAGTTGTCGATCACGGTGCAGAAGATGTCCCAGGAGCGGATGGTCATAGGGAAGTCGGCCGTTTCCGGCGCGGGCCAGGCCCGGTGAGGCGAAGACGGGGCCGCCGGTTTGGCAGGAGGCGGGCGGAATTGCTCTAAACTTGCGATTTTAGAGCCCCGCCAGCCTTCGCGCGTGCAGCGCGTCACGTTTGCGGCGGCCCCTCGCATGTCCCTGCCGCCTTCCCCGATGTCACGTCCGGATCCGCAACCCACTGGCACGCCCGCCGAGGTCGAGCCGCGCATCGACACGCCTGCCGAGGCTGAGCCGCACCTCCACGCGCCCGAGCCAGGGCTCGACACGCCCGGGTCGACGTCGCCCGCCGCCCGGGCTTCGTCGGCCGACGCTTCGGTCGCACCCGCGAAGGCCGGTGCACAGCGGCAGGAGCCGCAGCGGAAGCCGGAGCAGGGGCCGGAGCAGCGGCCGGAGCTCGAACAGGAATCGGAGCAGGAAAGCCACTTCAACCCTCGCCCCGTGATCGCCGCGCTGCCGGGCCTGCCCGGCGTCTACCGCTATTACGACGCGGCCGGCGGCGTGCTCTATGTCGGCAAGGCGCGCGACCTGAAGAAGCGCGTCTCGAGCTATTTCAACAAGACCCAGCTGTCGCCGCGCATCGCGATGATGGTGTCGCGCATCGCCCGCATCGAGACCACGGTGGTCCGCAGCGAGGCCGAGGCGCTGCTGCTCGAGAACAACCTGATCAAGGCGCTGACGCCGCGCTACAACATCCTGTTCCGCGACGACAAGTCGTACCCCCTGCTGAAGCTGTCGGCGCATCGCTATCCGCGCATGGCGTACTACCGCGGCGCGACCGATCGGCGCCACCAGTATTTCGGCCCGTTCCCGAGCGCGCATGCGGTGCGCGAAAGCATGCAGATCCTGCAGAAGGTGTTCCAGCTGCGGACCTGCGAGGACACCGTCTTCAACAACCGCACCCGGCCGTGCCTGCTGCACCAGATCCACCGCTGCACGGCGCCCTGCGTCGGCGCGATCAGCGAGGAGGATTACGCGCGCGACGTGGGCAACGCCGCGCGCTTCCTGCAGGGCCGACAGAAGGAGGTGCTCGAAGGCCTGCAGCAGAAGATGGAGCAGCACGCCGAGCGGCTCGAGTTCGAGCAGGCCGCCGCCGTGCGCGACCAGATCGGCGCGCTGTCGACGGTGCTCAAGCGCCAGGCCGTCGAGGAAGTGGGGCAGAGCAGCGATATCGATATCCTGGCCGTCGCGGTGCAGGGCGGACGCGCCTGCGTCAACCTGGCGATGGTTCGCGGCGGCCGCCATCTGGGCGACAAGGCGTACTTCCCCGCGCATGTCGAGGAGGCCGCGATGATCGTCGACGAGGAGGCCGAGGACGTCGTTGCCACGGCCGAGGGCGGCGCGCTGTCCGATCCGGCCAATCCGGTCAATCTGGTCGAACCTGCCGAACCCGCCGAACCTGCCGAGGCGGCCGCGCCTGCGGAGTCCGGCGCCGCGACGGCCGAGCGCGTCGCCGCCAACGTGCTGGCCGCCTTCATGGCGCAGCACTATCTCGATCAGCCGGTGCCGCCGATCCTGGTGGTCAGTCACGCGCCGGCCGACGGCGCGCTGATGGAGGCGCTGACGATGCAGGCTGGCCGCCGCATCACGCTGGTGCGCCAGCCGCAGGGCCAGCGGCGCGCTTGGCTGGAGATGGCGCAGCAGGGCGCGGCGCTGGCGCTGGCACGGCGCCTGGCGGAGCAGGGCAGCCAGGAGGCCCGCACGCGCGCGCTGGCGGAGACCATCGGCATCGAACTCGACGATCTGGGCGCGCTGCGGGTCGAATGCTTCGACATCAGCCATACCGCCGGCGAGGCGACGCAGGCCTCGTGCGTGGTGTTCCATCACCATGCGATGCAGAACAGCGAATACCGCCGCTACAACATCGACGGCATCACGCCCGGCGACGACTATGCGGCGATGCGCCAGGTGCTGACGCGCCGCTATCAGAAGCTGGTCGAGCGCAGCCAGGAGGACAGCGCCGCGATGCCGCATATCGTGCTGATCGACGGTGGCAAGGGGCAGGTCGAGGTCGCGCGCCAGGTGTTCGAGGAGCTCGGTCTCGATATCGGGCTGCTGGTCGGCGTGGCCAAGGGCGAAGGCCGCAAGGTCGGCCTCGAGACGCTGGTGTTCGCCGACGGCCGGCCCGCGCTGGAACTGGGGCAGGGCAGCGCGGCGCTGATGCTGGTGGCGCAGATCCGCGACGAGGCGCACCGCTTCGCGATCACCGGCATGCGCGCGCGCCGTGCGAAGACGCGGACCACCTCGCGGCTGGAGGAGATCGAAGGAATCGGCGCGCGCCGGCGGCAGAAGCTGCTGACCCGTTTCGGCGGCATCCGCGGCGTGATGGCGGCGAGCGTCGACGAGCTCGCCAGCGTCGACGGCATTTCGCGCGCGCTGGCCGAGGAAATCTATCGGCAGTTGCACTGACGCGGCGTCCGGTTGCGGTGACCGGTTGCGGTGACCGGTTGCGGCATCGGTTGCGGCATCCGGTTGTGGGACGCCGGTGGCCGCACTCCGGTCGTGGTCCCCCCGGTTGCAGGTCCGACATGGGTTCGGCCGCCGATACCGGCCACCGCCGGCGCGGAACGTGATCGGTCGTCCCCGCTTCGAGAAATGCTCAATTGATGTCGGAATCGGCGACAATCGCGTGATTGTCCCGTCTTCGACCCTGCCGATCCGCCTATGCCGCTGAATATTCCGATCCTGCTGACCTGGCTGCGCGTGGCCATGATCCCGCTCGTGGTCGGCGTCTTCTATCTGCCCGATGCCTGGCTGTCGATGCCCGCCAAGAACCTGACGGCGGCCGTGTTCTTCATCGTGGCGGCGGCCACGGACTGGCTCGACGGATTCCTGGCGCGGCGCTGGAACCAGACCTCGTCGTTCGGCGCCTTCCTCGACCCGGTCGCCGACAAGCTGATGGTCGCGGCCGCGCTGCTGTCGCTGCTGGCGCTGGACCGGGTCAGCGATCTGATCGCGCTGGTGATCATCGGGCGCGAGATCACCATTTCCGCGCTGCGGGAGTGGATGGCGCAGATCGGTGCCTCCAAGAGCGTCGCCGTCAACTTCCTGGGCAAGCTCAAGACGACGTTCCAGATGATCGCGATCCCGCTGCTGCTGTTCGATGCGCCGCTGTTCGGTATCGACGCGGGCATGCTGGGCGGCTGGCTGATCTATGTGGCGGCGGTGCTCACCCTTTGGTCGATGTTCTATTACATGAAGCTCGCCTGGCCGCAGATCCGGGAGCGCAGCGCGGCGGCCGCGCGGGCCGCGGCGCAAAAGTGAGGATCAGTGCAAAAATATGCTTGACTTCATTGTCGGATGTTTGCATAATTTCGTTCTCGCTTCTGACGAAACAAAACGAACGAAGCGAGATGCAGCAAGAAGCGGTCTATATGCAGTGATTTAGCACCGTGTTGTTGCAAGTGCAGTACGCAGGACACTGCGGGAGTAGCTCAGTTGGTAGAGCGCAACCTTGCCAAGGTTGAGGTCGCGAGTTCGAGACTCGTCTCCCGCTCCAGAATTTTCTGGTCGATCCGGTAGCGATTTCCGGGTTTGCCGCAGCAGGTGTCATGCGGGAGTAGCTCAGTTGGTAGAGCGCAACCTTGCCAAGGTTGAGGTCGCGAGTTCGAGACTCGTCTCCCGCTCCAGTCCGAAAGGGAAGCAGCGCTTCCCTTTTTAGTTTGCGATGCTGCCGCATCGGCCTCCGGCGCCCGGAAGCCACAGCGGCTACAATCCAGCATCCAGGTCACCCGGCGGGGTGGCAGAGTGGTTATGCAGCGGCCTGCAAAGCCGTGTACGCCGGTTCGATTCCGACCCCCGCCTCCATCGATCTTCCCCAGCTGTCCGGCTCGATCCGCGGTGTTCGCCGCCGATCTTGTACCCATCCCGGCATTCCCTGCGTCTTCCACGGCTTTTCACGGTCTGTCGCCGCCTTTTTGCGCCCTGTTCGCGGCTTTGGCGCGTGGCTCGCGTGATACATTACGTCTATCGCACCAGTCGTCGCCGTTGCTGGACCATGCTGGCAACGTGCCCAGGCCTCGCGCCCCGGGCACCGCTGCCGGTGGCGACGACTCCCATTCGGTTTCATTTCCGCAGACTGTCCGCCCGGGCGGCGCCGGCACCAGGCTCCGGCGATGGCGGCGTGTCCGCGTCGATCGGGACCGGATCGCCGTTCGACTTCCCGGCGCCACGCCGGCCATCAGAAGGAAACCACCACGCATGCATCACGCTACTCCGCTCATCAGCACCATCGTCGGCGGCATTGTCCTGGCCTTTGTCCTCGGTGCGTTGGCGGGGCGTTTACGGTTGCCGCCCTTGATCGGCTACCTGTGCGCGGGCGTGGTGGTCGGACCGCATACGCCGGGCTATACCGCCGACCAGGCGCTGGCGCCGGAGCTGGCCGAGCTGGGGGTGATCCTGCTGATGTTCGGCGTGGGCCTGCATTTCTCGATCCGCGACCTGATGGCGGTGCGCAAGATCGCGATCCCCGGCGCGGTGGCGCAGATCGGCATCGCGACACTGCTTGGCATGGGCGTCGCCTGGGGCTTCGGCTGGAGTTGGGGCCAGGGCCTGGTCTACGGGCTGGCCCTGTCGGTCGCCAGTACCGTGGTGCTGCTGAAGGCCTTGCAGGATCGCGATCTGGTCGACAGCGAGCAGGGCCGCATCGCGGTCGGCTGGCTGGTGGTCGAGGATCTGGCGATGGTGCTCGCGCTGGTGCTGCTGCCGGCGCTGTCTGGCCTGCTGGTGCCGGCCGGTGCCAGCGGGGAGGCGCCGGCGGCCAGCGTCACGGACATCCTGCTGACGGTGTCGCTGACGCTCGGCAAGGTCGCGGCCTTTGTCGCCGTGATGCTGGTGATCGGCCGCCGCTTCATTCCGTGGATGCTCGAGCGCATCGTCTGGACCGGCAGCCGCGAACTGTTCCGCCTGGGCGTGCTGGCGACCGCGCTCGGCGTCGCCTTCGGCGCCTATTCGCTGTTCGGCGTGTCGTTCGCGCTGGGCGCGTTCTTTGCCGGCATGGTGCTGGCCGAGTCCGAATTCAGCCATCGCGCGGCCGAGGAATCGCTGCCGCTGCGCGACGCCTTCGCGGTGCTGTTCTTCGTCTCGGTCGGCATGCTGTTCGACCCGATGGTGCTGGTGCGCGACCCGTGGGGCGTGCTGGCGACCGTATCGATCATCGTGGTCGGCAAGTCGGTGGCGGCCCTCGGCATCGTGCGGATGTTCGGTTATTCGAACCGGACCGGCATGACGATCGCCGCCAGCCTGGCGCAGATCGGCGAGTTCTCCTTCATTCTGGCCAGCCTCGGCGTGTTCCTGCAGATCCTGCCGGAACGCGCGCAAAGCCTGATCCTGGCGGGCGCCTTGCTGTCGATCGTGCTCAACCCGCTGCTGTTCCGCTGGCTGGACCGCTATGTGGCGCGCCAGAGCGAGGCGGGCGAGGCGCAGGCGGCCTGACGATCCGGCGGGGGCCGCGTCCGGGCCTCCTGATAGGCCCCCGATTGGCCCCCCGAATGGCCTGCCGCTTGGCACGCCGATCGGTTCGCCGCGTGGATCGCCGAGCGGTTCGCCGCGTGGATCGCCGAGCGGCTCGCCGCGTGGATCGCCGAGCGGCTCGCCGCGTGGATCGCCGATCGGTTCGCTCATCCTTCCCGCTTTTCCACTTCTTCCAGTTCCAGTTGTGGCGCCGTCCGGCGCAGGTATTCGGTAAAGGCCAGCAGGCCCTGGGTCGGATACTTGTCCCGATGGACCACCAGGTGCCAGGGCCGCACCAGCCGCGGCAGGCCGCGGCGCAGCGCCACCAGCGTGCCGCGCTCCAGCTCGTCGCGCACCACATGCAGCGACAGGCAGCTGACACCAAAGCCGCTCATCACCGCGCGCTTGATCGCTTCGGCGTTGCCGAGCTCCAGCGCAAAGCGCAGCGGCCCGAGCAGCGGGGCAAGCCGTTGCTCGACGATCTCGCGCGTCCCCGAGCCGCGCTCCCGCACCAGCCAGTCCGCCTCGCGCAGCGCGCCCAGATCGCCATCGGCCTGCGCCAGCGGATGCCCGGCCCCCACGACCACCACCATCTCGTCGTCGCACCAGTGCACGCTGGTCAGCTCGCGCTCGTGGCAGGTGCCCTCGATCAGCCCGATATCGGCTTCCAGCCGCAACAGCTCCTGCAGCACGTCATGGGTATTGCCGATGCGCAGGTCCAGCGCGCAGGGCTGTTGCTGGGCCTGACGGAAGCCGGTCAGCAGGGCGGGCAGCAGATAGCTGCCGATGGTGTTGCTGGCGGCGATGCGCAACTGCACGCCGGCGTCGGCGGCGAAGCGTTCCAGCTCGTGCGCCTGATCCAGCAGCGACAGCGCGCGCGGGAAGAACTGCCGTCCGGTTTCGTTGATGGTCAGCCGTTTGGCGATGCGGTCGAACAGGCGCCGGTCCAGTGCACGTTCCAGGTCGGCCAGCGCGGCGCTGACGGCGGACTGCGACATCGCCACCGCATCGGCGGCGGCGGTCGTGCTGCCGTGCTGGACCACGGCGACGAAAACGGCGAGCTGACGCAGCGTCAGCCGCAAGGGGCGATGTTGCATATCTATAAACCAGGTAAGAAGTAACGATATTACCTGTTTTACAGATGAGAGGTCGGTTGTTACGCTGGCGTCATTCTCCACGCCCATGTCGTCCCTGCGCCATGCCGACCACCTCGATTCCTGCCGCCGCCCCCGCTACCGCCCCAGCCCGCGCCATTTCCTGGCGTTATCGACTGCTGACGCTTGCGCCGCTTGGCGCGATTGCGTGGCTCGCGCTGGTCCTGTCCGGGCTGCCGGCGCTGTCGCAATTGGGCGTCAGCCCGCTGATGCTCGCCATGTGCGCCGGCATGGTCGCCTGCAATACCTTGCCGCGCCACTGGCTGGCGCCGCTGGCGCCGGGCATGCAGCTGGCCCGGCAGACGTTGCTGCGGCTGGGCGTGGCGCTGTACGGCCTGCGGCTGACCTTCGGCTCGATCGAGGCGCTCGGTGTCGGCGGTGTGGTGGCGCCGTTGCTGATGTTGGCGGCGACGCTGTGCGCCGGAGTCTGGGTCGGCACCCGGTGGCTTGGCCTGACCCGCCGCGAGGCGGTGGTGGTCAGCGCGGGCAGCGCGGTGTGCGGCGCGGCGGCCGCGATCGCGGTCGCCTCGATCGCGCGCACCGACGACCGGCAGACCGCGGTCGCGGTGGCCACAGTGGTGCTGTTCGGCACCGTCGGCATGCTGCTGTATCCCTATCTGTATGAACTGGTGACCAACGTCTGGCACTGGCAGGTCGGCGAGCGCGCCTTCGGCATCTATACGGGCGCCACGCTGCACGAGGTCGCGCAGGTGATCGTCGCCGGCAAGGCGGTCGGCGAGACGGCGGGCGATGCCGCCGTGCTGGCCAAGATGGTTCGTGTGCTGGCGCTCGGCCCGTTGCTGCTGATCCTGGCGCTGTGGCCGCGTGCCGAGGACCGGGCGCAGGGTGCAACGGCCGGCCGCCGCGGCATCGACTGGGCCCGGATCCGGGCGGCGATCCCCTGGTTCGCGCTCGGCTTCGTCGCCGTGCTGGCGATCAACTCCTTCGGCCTGGTGCCGAGCGAATGGAAGCCGGGTCTGGTTGCCTTCGACAACTGGCTGCTGGCCTGCGCGATGCTGGCGATCGGCCTGCATACGCGGATCGGCGACCTGCTGCGCGCCGGCCGCAGGCCGATGCTGCTGGCCGCGCTGCTGTTCGTCTTCCTGGTCGGTGCCGGCGCGCTGCTGTGCGCGGTGCTTCTGTGACGAGCGATCGAGTCCGTCGGCAGGAGCGATGAGGGATAGAGGGGGTGGCGGGCGGGGCCGCAATGGCCCCGCATCGGCGTGGCGCCGCCCCGTCGCGCGGCAAGGTGCTACCCGCCTGCGACGTCAGGTGCCGCCGGGGTGCGAGGCAAGGTACTACCGGATTCAGGCCAGGGTGTTACCGGAATGTGGGTAAGGTGCCAACGCGGCGCGGGTAGTACCGTAGAAGTACGGCGGGGGCTTGCGGCGTGGTTGGTGCGGCCGACGGGACTCGAACCCGTAAGCCCGGAAAGGCGGCAGATTTTAAGTCTGCTGAGTCTACCAATTTCTCCACGGCCGCACGGCAAGCCCGGTATTGTGGGCGGTCGCCGCCCGGGACGCAAGCGCCGCATGATCGCTCTCGTACCCTTCCTGGCAAGGATGTTACTGGCGGTAACAATGTAGAACCCGCCGTTGCACCTGTGATCTAGCCCGGGCCTAGAATACGGGTATCAAGATCAACCTTGCGAGGAGCAAGATCATGAAACGTTGGTTGCTCGCAGGGCTTGGCGTGCTGGCTGCGATGGCCTCAGGCGCCGCGATGGCCCGTGTCGACGTCGGCGTGGTGATCGGCGTGCCGGGCGTCGTGGTCGGCGGTCCCGCCTACTATCCCCCGCCGGCCTATGTCGCGCCGCCGCCCGTGGTAGTGGCGCCCGCGCCGGTCTATTACGGTCCGCCCCCGGTGGTGGTGCGGCCGGGTTACGGCTACTACGGTCCGCCGCCGCGCTATTACGGCCCGCCGCCGTCGCACTACTATGGCCCGCCGCGCTACTACGGCCATCCTGGCCGGCACTATCACGGCGGCCGGCACGGCCACTGGCATGGCGGTCACGGACATCGCCATCATCGCGACTAGATCGCCGAATCGACGATCCGGATCACAAGGGCCCCGCGGGGCCCTTTGCTTTTTTGGCATGGCTGTTTTGCCCGACAAAGGTGCCCGCGTCGTGGTCACCGAAGTGGTGCCGGCGCTATACTGCCGGCTCATTGTTTATCGATTCAGGAGAGTGGTATGCAGCAAAAGTCCGTGCTGACTGCGGAAGACGTGAAGAAGGTGATGGCCGCAGCCGAAGCCGAGGCCAAGGCCCATCACTGGGCCGTCTCGATCGCCATCGTCGATGACGGCGGCCATCTGCTGGCTCTGCAGCGGCTCGACGGCGCTGCGCCGATCTCCGCCTATATCGCGACCGAAAAGGCCCGCACCTCGGCGCTGGGCCGCCGCGAATCGAAGATCTACGAAGACATGATCAACAACGGCCGCAATTCGTTCATGACGGCGCCGGTGCTGCAGGGCATGCTGGAAGGCGGCGTGCCCATTATCGCCGGCGACCAGGTGGTCGGCGCGGTCGGCGTGTCGGGCGTCAAGTCGAGCGAGGATGCGCAGATCGGCCGTGCAGGCATTGCCGCGCTGGGTGTCTGATCCGGCGGCTTCGGCCTGATCGTTCTTCATCGGCCGCCGGCGGTTGCGGCGGCCGCGTCCGCTCCGTCCTGGAGCGGGTTGCCCGATGCCGGGATGCCGCGCGATGCGGCATGCCACGGCGGGCGGCTTACTTCGTCAGAATCAGTTTTCCGTAGCGCGTCTTGCGCAGCGTGTAGACCTCGCCGTTATGCAGGATCGGCAGCGTGGTCGCGCCCCGCATCAGCGCTTCCAGCGGCACCGCCTCGGCGGTCTGTGCGGGGGCCGCATGGGCAGCCGCATTGGTGCTGCGATTGTCGCGCACCAGTGCTTCGAGACGGGCCACCGCCGACTTGACCGTCGCCATCGCCGACGGCGCCGCAGTCTCGCGGCGCGCGTTCGGCGCCGGATTCTCGTTCACCACCACGCGGCGCAGCGACAGGCGGCGGCGGGTGACTTCGCGCGGTTGCGTCAGCGGCAAGGCTAGGGTGCTCATCGATGGGGCTCCTGTTCGGGGATGGTCGGTGTCACGGCGCCGGGAATGGAAAAGGTGGCTGCCGTCGTTCCGTTCATATTAAATGAGAATCGTTATCATTACAACGACTCTGTGCATGATATCGGGCGGCCGAAGGCAGCGCTGCCAAAAAACGCATTTGGTTTCATTCGAAACACAAAAGAAAAAGCCCCACCGCAGGGTGGGGCTTGGGGAAAGCGGCGCGGCACTGCGCGCCGCTGGGGGTCTTACTGCTTCGGCTCCGTGATGAAGCCGATCTTGCCGAGACCGCCGTGCTGCGCGGCGGCCATCACCTCGGCCACGCGCTCGTAGCGCACGTCGCGGTCGGCGCGCAGATGCAGCTCGGGCTGCGGCTGTTGCTGGGCCGCCTGCGCGATATTGTTCTGCAGCGTCGTGTCGTCGATCTCCTGCTGGTTCCAGAACACCTTGCCGGCCGCGTCGATCGACAGGTTGATGTTCTGCGGCTTGGGATCGTTGGGCTGATTGGTCGCACGCGGCAGGTCGATCTTGACCGCGTGATTGATCACCGGGATGGTGATGATGAAGATGATCAGCAGCACGAGCATGACGTCGACCAGCGGCGTCATGTTGATCTCGCTCATGACTGCGTCATCGTCATCGTCGAGAGTACCGAATGCCATGATGACTTCCTTTCGAGCGGAGGGCGGTCCGCGTCAGTTCAGTTCTTGACCGCGAGGCGCACCGCGTTGTCGTCGGCGGCGCGGGTGCCGGTCGGGCGCACGCGGGCGCCGGTGACGAAGTAGGCGTGCAGATCGTGCGCGAAGCGGTTCAGCTTGGAGATCACCGCCTTGTTGCCGCGCGTCAGCGCGTTGTAGCCGAGCACCGCGGGAATCGCCACGGCCAGGCCGAAGGCCGTCATGATCAGCGCTTCGCCGACCGGGCCGGCGACCTTGTCGATGGTCGGCACGCCCGAGGCGCCGATGCCGATCAGCGCGTGGTAGATGCCCCAGACGGTGCCGAACAGGCCGACGAACGGCGCGGTCGAGCCCACCGAGGCGAGGATGGCCAGGCCCGACTGCATGCGCGAAACGGCATCGTCGATCGCGCTCTTGAGCGAGCGGGTCAGCCAGTCGGAAATATCCATCACGTCATGCAGCTGCGGCTGGCTGGCGCGATGGTGCTGGGCCGCTTCCTTGCCGGTCAGCGCCAGCGTGCGGAACGGATTCGATTCGCTGCTGCCGAGCGTTTCGAGCGCATGGTCGAAATCGTCCGAATGCCAGAAGCGCTTTTCCGCGCCCTGCGCCATTTTCTTCAGGCGGACCAGATCCCACGCCTTGGTGAGAATCACGATCCATGACGCCAGCGACATGACGAGCAGAATGATGGCGGTCGCACGCATGACGAAATCGCCTTGCGCCCACAGATGGCTGAGTCCGAGGTCCTGCATGATGGTTCCTGGTAAGTCGTAAATCGTATGGAGGGTTCAGTTCAAATCAGTTCAGCTCGAAAGCGATCGGCTGCTGCGCGGTGACCGCGATCGCACGACCATTCTCGACATAAGGCTTGCAGCGCATCCGCTGGACCGCGTCGATCGCGGCCTGGTCCAGGCGCGACGAGCCGCTGGAGCTCACTACGGCGGTCTTGACGACCTTGCCGGTATCGTCGGTGGTCAGGCGCACCACGGTCTTGCCGGTCTCGCCCATCCGCCGCGATTGCGACGGGTAGGTCGGTTGCGGCGGCGTGCATTGAATCTCGCCGATCCCGACGGCGCGCGGACCGGTGGCGACCGGTGCCGGCTCGGGGGGCGGCGGAGGGGCGGGCGGAGCCGGCGGTGCGGGCGGCGCTTCCACCGCGGTCGGGGTCGGCGGCAGCGCCGGCGTCGGCTCGATGCGCGGCTCCGGCTTCGGTTGCGGCTTGGGCTGCGGCGTCGGCTTGGTGACCTTGACCTGCTTGGGCGGGGTCTCCGGTTTCGGCGTCGGCTTGGGCGGCTCCGGTGCCGGCTGCTGCGGCGGTTCCAGCGGAATGATACGGGCGATGATTTCGGGCGCGATCACCGCTTCGGTCATCTTGCGCGCGAGCCCACTCTGGATCAGATACAGCAGGCCGGCGTGGAAAAGCAGAACGGCAAGCGTGATCTTCAGGAAACGTTGATCGAACATGTGAGACAACAAATTTCGGCTAACCGGCGTTGCAGGCGCGGCCTTCCGCCCGAAGGCGGCTACGGTGTGTCGGGCGCGAGCGGCGCGGCGATTCGGCTGGTCTGCAGCCGTCCCAGCAATCTATTTACGGCGAAACAGCACCAGCGAAATACCGCAACCAACCAGCAGGCTAATCAGCAGTTCCATGATAAACGCTCCTTCAAAGTCAAAGCCCGGGGGAGCGCCACTCTCTGGCAGCGTGTCAGCGCGTGAGTATAAACGATAATGATTCCTATTTGTCGGCCTTCTCGCCACATAACCCTGCAGGAGAGCGGGTCGGCCTGGCGGCGCCGTGCGGGGTCGCCCCGACTAACTGCGCCCGGCAAAGCGAGCTAGCATACGAAAAAGGGGGCCGGTGAACTGGCAGGCGGCCCGCACGACAAAGGGTAAAGCAGGCGGAACAGCAGGCGATCGAGGTCAGTAAAAGAGCACGCGGCAGGAACAGCGGCAAAGCAGGCCGAGAACCAAGCGAAAAAAACGGCGAAGGAAGCGGCGGCGACGGTCCTCCGTCGCTCGTCCGGGACGAGGAGCCTTGCCCATGGATTTCACCCGCAGCATCGACGAGGACCGGCCGGCGCTGTTGCGCGCGGCCCCCGGGGCGGGCGCCACCACGGCGCTCGACTGGATGTGCGCCCAGTTCGCGCTGCGCGTGGTTTGCGCGCTCGGACCGCGTTTCAATCTGCGCAGCAATATCAACGACGTGCTGACGGTCAGCGCGCAGGAGCTGGTGTGGCCCTACGGCGTGGTGATGCGCGTGCAGCGGTTCCTCGCCGCGCGCTGCGCCGACATGCCGGCCTGGCGCGGCGCGGGCCGGCTGACTCCCGAGGAATTTCTCGAGCGGCACGGCCAGTGGAACAGCGCCTTCGACGAAGGGGCCCTGTTCTATTACCTGGACGAGTACGTCAAGCACCATGCCAAGGACATGTTCACCGTGTTCGAGGTCTCGGCCGCCGCGCTGGCGGCCCGGCTCGACGGCGAGCGCGTGCTGCTGGTCCGCAATATCGACATGCTCAGCCATGTGCTGGACCTGCCCGACCACGAGCGCAAGCTGCTGCTGTTCGCCGCGCTGGCCAAGTACAAGCGCGACCTGCGCGCGGTGATGGTCGACTGCAAGGTCGCGCACAGCCAGGAAGCCTTCCAGATCCTGGCCGGGCTCACCGGTGCCGCGCCGGCCCAGGTGGCGGCGTCGCTGCGGCCGGGCTCGCGGCTCGAGACGCTGAACCTGATCGAGCAGCCGCTGCCCGAAAACAGCGTGACCGATCTGGGCGACCTGATGCGGCTGTCGGACCGGCTGCTGCATGTGCTGCTCGGCAACTACGCCGACGAGGCCGAGATGATGGCGGTGTTCACGCGCCCGGCCGCGCCGCCGACGCTGTCGAGCACCGACTACCCCCATGTCGAGAGCGACGCCCGCTATCTGACCGCGCTGCTGGCCAACGCCACGCGCCAGCATGCCGAGGGCGTCAACGTGCTGATCTACGGGCCGCCCGGCACCGGCAAGACCGAGTTCGCGCGGCTGCTGGCGCGCGAGGCCGGCTGCGAGCTGTACGAGGTCGACTGCCTGGACCGCGACGGCAACAGCCTGTCGGGCAAGGACCGCTATCGCTCGCTGCAGGTCTCGCAGGCCTTCCTGCGCGGCCGCGCCAATACCGCGCTGCTGTTCGACGAAGTCGAGGACGTGTTCCCCGGCTCGGCGCGCGAGCTGATGAGCCTGTTCGGGCAGGAGGACACGCGTGCCTCGGTCAACGGCAAGGCCTGGGTCAACCAGACGCTCGAGCGCAATCCGGTGCCCGTGATCTGGATCTCCAACTCGATCCGGCAGATCGATCCCGCCTATCTGCGCCGCTTCCAGTTCCATCTGGAGCTGCGCATTCCGCCGCCTCAGGTGCGCGAGAACATCATCCGCAAGCACCTTGGCGGACTGGCGGTCGACGATGCCTTTATCGCGTCGCTGGCGGCGCGCCGCACGCTAACGCCGGCGCAGGTGCAATCGGCCGCGCGCTTCGTGCAGCTGGCCCAGCCCGGCATCGGCGAACCGGTCGAGACGCTGATCCTGCGCCAGCTCGAACACGCCGACCGCGCGATGGGACTGCGGCCCGAAGCGGAGACGCGGCCGGTGGTCACGCATTACCGGCTCGATCGGCTCAACCTGGAAACGCGCTATCGGGTCGAGCGGATCATCCAGGCGCTGCAGGCGCGGCGACGCGGCACGCTGTGTTTCTACGGCCCCCCGGGCACCGGCAAGACCGCCCTGGCCGAGCATATCGCCGCCGCGCTGGAGCTGCCGCTGATGATCCGGCGCGCTTCGGACCTGATGAGCAAGTACGTCGGCGAGACCGAGCAGCAGATCGCGGCGATGTTCGCGCGCGCCGAGGAAGACGGCGCGGTGCTGCTGCTCGACGAGGCCGACAGCTTCATGCAGAGCCGCCAGCAGGCGGTGCGCAATTACGAGGTGTCCGAGGTCAACGAGATGCTGCAGGGGATGGAGCGGTTCAACGGCATCTTCGTCTGCACCACCAATCTGTTCGACCGGCTCGACGAGGCCGCCTTGCGCCGCTTCTCCTTCAAGATTCGCTTCATGCCGCTGCTGCCGGCGCAGCGCGAATCGATGTTCGTCGACGAGGCGCTCGACGGCGATGCGTCCGCGCTGGACGATGCGATGCGGCGCGAACTGGCGGCGCTCGACGGCCTGACGCCGGGGGACTTCGCCACCGTCAAGCGGCAATGCGCGTTGCTGGGCGAAGCGCTGACGCCGGACGAATTCCTTGCCCAGCTGCGCCAGGAGCATGCGGTCAAGCCTGAGGTGCGGGAGCGTCGTCCGCTGGGCTTCGTGCGTTGATGTTGGGCAGGAGGGCGGGCAACGAGGCCCGCAACATGGCTGGCAGCGAAGCAGGCAATGAAGCTGGCAGCGAGGCTCGCAAAGAAGCAGCGGCGAGGCTCGCAACGAAGCAGGCACCAGCAGGGCAAGCAGCGCCCCGCCGTACCATCACAGCGAAATCGGCGCCGGTTCGATGACCACCGTTTCCGCCGCGGCATCGACATGCAGCAGCGCGCGCGCCATCCTGCGCAGATGTTCGGCGTCGCTGGTGGTGCAATAGCGCGCCACCGCGATCGGATTCGCGCCAGGTTCGATGCCCGTATTCCCGCCCATCCCGGCGTCCGCCGCCAGGCCGTGTTCGGCCAGCTTGCGCTGCAATTGCCGCGCGACCGCGACGCCGGTATCGATCAGCGTCATCCGCTCGCCGATCAGCTCGCGCACGGTCTCGCTCAGGAAGGGATAGTGGGTGCAGCCGAGCACCAGCGTATCGGCGCCGGCTTCGAGCATCGGCGCCAGGCAGGTCTGCAGCCGTTCGCGAACCAGCGGCCCGTCGACATCGCCTTGCTCGATGCGCGCCACCAGTCCGCCGCCGGGCTGGCAGACGAAGCGGCACTGGTCCTCCAGCGAGTGCAGCAGCCGCGCGAACTTGTCGCTGACCAGCGTATTGGCGGTGGCCAGCACGCCGACCACCTTGCTGCGGCTGGCCGCGACCGCCGGCTTCAATCCGGGTTCGACACCGACGATGGGCAAGGGCAGGCGTTCGCGCAGCGCCTGGATGCCGTGCGCGGTCGCCGTATTGCAGGCCACCACCAGCGCCTTGCAGCCCTGCGCCGCCAGCCATTCGCAGGCCTGCAGCGTGCGCGCCTGCACGAAGGCCTGCGGCTTGTCGCCATAGGGCGCATAGCGCGAGTCGGCGAGATAGAGCAGGGTTTCGTGCGGCAGCAGCGCGCGGACCTCGCGCAGCACGGACAGGCCGCCGAGGCCGGAATCGAAGATGCCGATGGGGGACGGGGACACGGGAGGGCGGTGTGTGCTCCCTCTCCCGTGCGGGAGAGGGTGGGGAGAGGGCTGGGGAGAGAACAGGGGCGGTGAATCGTACCGGGCGATCGCGAACCGCTATCGCCCGGCAACCACCGACCTTAGACCGCCGCGACCGGGATCTTGCCGATCCTGGCCTGCCATTCGGCGGGGCCGGTCTTGTGCACCGAGGTACCGCTGCTGTCGACCGCCACCGTCACCGGCATGTCCTTGACGTCGAACTCGTAGATCGCTTCCATGCCGAGGTCTTCGAAGGCCAGCACCTTGGCGCCGCGGATTGCCTTCGACACCAGGTAGGCCGCGCCGCCGACCGCCATCAGGTAGGCCGACTTGTGCTTCTGGATCGATTCGATCGCCACCGGGCCGCGCTCGGCCTTGCCGATCATCGCGATCAGGCCGGTCTGCGACAGCATGGTCTCGGTGAACTTGTCCATCCGCGTGGCGGTAGTAGGGCCAGCCGGGCCGACGACCTCGTCGCGCACCGGATCGACCGGACCGACGTAGTAGATCACGCGGTTGGTGAAGTCGATCGGCAGCTTCTCGCCCTTGGCCAGCATGTCGGCGATGCGCTTGTGCGCGGCGTCGCGGCCGGTCAGCATCTTGCCATTCAGCAGCAGCGTCTGGCCCGGCTTCCACGAGGCGACTTCCTCGGGCGTCAGGGTGTTCAGATCGACGCGCTTGGACGTCTCGGTGTTCGGCGCCCACTCGACCTGCGGCCACTGCGACAGGTCCGGCGCTTCCAGCTTCGCCGGGCCGCTGCCGTCCAGCGTGAAATGCACGTGGCGGGTCGCCGCGCAGTTCGGGATCATCGCCACCGGCTTGGACGCTGCGTGCGTCGGCGCGGCCATGATCTTGACGTCCAGCACCGTGGCCAGACCGCCCAGGCCCTGCGCGCCGATGCCCAGCGCATTGACCTTCTCGTACAGCTCGACGCGCAGTTCCTCGATCCAGTCCTTCGGACCGCGGGCGATGATGTCCTGGATGTCGATCGATTCCATCAACGATTCCTTGGCCATCACCATCGCCTTCTCGGCGGTGCCGCCGATGCCGATGCCCAGCATGCCGGGCGGGCACCAGCCCGCGCCCATGGTCGGCACGGTCTTCAGCACCCAGTCGACGATCGAGTCGGACGGGTTCAGCATCACGAACTTGGACTTGTTCTCCGAGCCGCCACCCTTGGCCGCGACCTGGATGTCGACCTTGTCGCCCGGCACGATCTCGTAGTGGATCACCGCGGGCGTGTTGTCCTTGGTGTTCTTGCGGCCGCCTTCGGGCGGATTGACGATCGAGGCGCGCAGCACGTTGTCGGGATGGGTGTAGCCCCGGCGCACGCCTTCATTGATCATGTCGGTCAGGCTCATGGTGGCGCCGTCCCAGCGCACGTCCATGCCGACCTTGACGAAGACGGTCACGATGCCGGTGTCCTGGCAGATCGGGCGCTTGCCTTCGGCGCACATGCGGCTGTTGGTCAGAATCTGCGCGATCGCATCCTTGGCCGCGGGACTTTGCTCCAGCTCGTAGGCACGGCCCAGGCTGGTGATGTAGTCCATCGGGTGGTAGTAGCTGATGTACTGCAGGGAGTCGGCGACGCTCTGGATCAGGTCTTCTTGCTTGATGACGGTCATGTCTTGTGGGGGAGGGCAGTCGGACAAAAGCTGACGAAAATTCCGCCCGGAATCATACACCCCCTCGCAGGACCCGTCCCGGCGGCCGGCCGGCGGTCCGGCATGGAATGTGACGTAAATTCCATATCATGCGCGAAAGAGCCGCGAGATGCCGCGACATGGCGCGACATGGCGGCGCATGAAAAAACCGCGGCCGGGAGCCGCGGTCTTCGAGGGCTGGCGCAGTGCCGGCGTCGCGGCCGGCACTGCGGGAGGCCGCCGGGGCGGGTCAGAGCCCCCGATCCTGCAGCGCCGGATGCGAGTGCGTGATCATCTTGTCGACCCACGCCATCGCGATCGCCGAGAACAGGAAGGCGACGTGGATCACCACCTGCCACATGATCGTATGGGTGTCGCGCTGACCCGCGTCGATGAAGGTCTTGAGCAGGTGGATCGACGAGATGCCGATCAGCGCCATCGACAGCTTGACCTTGAGCACGCCGGCATTGACGTGGTCCAGCCATTCCGGCTCGTCCGGATGGTTGTCGATGCCCAGCCGCGACACGAAGGTCTCGTAGCCGCCGACGATCACCATGATCAGCAGGTTGGAGATCATCACCACGTCGATCAGGCCCAGCACCACCAGCATGATCTTGTTCTCGTCGTACTCGGTGACGTGGGCCAGCAGATGCCAGACCTCCATCAGGAAGTGATAGACGTAGACGCCTTGCGCGACGATCAGGCCCAGATACAGCGGCAGCTGCAGCCAGCGCGAAGCGAAGATCAGACGGGGAATCGGCCGCATCCGTTGCGGCTCCGGCGATAAGTTTGATGCCATGGTCCTTGCGTAGGGGGTTGCCTGGGGTGCCCAGGGATTGCGTGAGAGGTTACGAAAGAGCTTGCATGGAAACGTTGCGCTGCCGGTGCGGCAGCACGACGTGCCGGCCGGCGCCCCGATCGAGGTTCGGGGCGGCGCCCCGGTCAGCGGCCGCGGGATTGTACCGTGGCGCCGTGACCGGACCCGATGCGGGCGGTCTCGTCGCCGTTGCCTTCGCCGCTGTGCTCCCGTACGGCCGCCGCGCGCGCCAGCCTGCCCGGCCAGCTCGCCAGCGCGATGCCCGCCAGCACGCAGACCAGTGCGACGCCGTGTGCCCAGCCCGGCGTCTCGCCGAGGAACACGATGCCGTAGAGCGCCGCCGCGATCGGCAGCACCGAGGTGAACACGCCGGCCAGCTGCGCCGGCACATGGCGGATGCCCTTCATCCACAGCCAGAACGAGAACACGCTGGCCGACAGCGCGTACCACAGCACCATGGCCCACACATGCAGCGGCACGGTGCTCGCATCGAAGTCGAGCAGCGGCACCAGCCCGAGCGGCAGCATCAGCAGGCCGCCGATCAGGTGCGTATAGGCGCAGATCTCGATCGCGGCCAGCGTCTGCGCCAGCCGCTTGGACAGGATCACGTAGATCGATTCGCAGACCACGGCGCCCATCACCATCAGGTTGCCGAGCAGCGCATCGCTGCCGCCGCCGCCGTGGTGGCCGCCCCGCGCGATATTGAGCACCGCAATGCCCGCCACCGCCAGCAGCACCGACAGCACGGTGCGGCGCGACAGCCGTTCGCGCAGCACCAGCCACGACAGGATCGCCACGGTCGCGGGAATGGTGCTGGTGATGACGCCGGCGGACATCGCGCTGGTCAGCCGCACGCCGCCCAGCATCAGCAGCGTGAACAGGAAGGTCCCGAAGAAGGCCTGCAGGAACAGGTTGAACCACTCGCGGCGGGACACGCGGCGCATGCGCGCGGGCCGATACCACGGAGACAGGCAGACGATGGCGACCACGAAGCGCAGCAGCGCGAACAGCAGGATCGGCACATGGGCCACGATCGCCTTGCCGAGGCCGACATTACTGCCGACCAGCGCCATCGAGGCGGCCAGCAGCAGGGCATTCAGGGGAAGGGAAGGGGGCACGGGATCGGTCTTCGGTGGCACTGCGCGCGGTCGGCTGCAGCGGTCGTCAGCGGACCGCAGCGCGCGCCGCCGCACGCGCCGGGCGATTATAGCTGTGCTAGCCTTAAGGCTTAGGCTTCACATGCGGACGCCATGCGCGCAACGCCAAGCCGGCACCATTGCTGCATCGCAATGCGCCTTCGGCCTGCACGACCGGAAAGGACGGGAACGGACAGCAAGGGAACAGCGTCAGGTTGCAGTAAGCCGCGCAGCGTAGCGTTGCGGCAAAAGTATCGAAGCCATACTGGCCTTTCAGGAGACGAGCTATGTCCGCCATCGAATCGGTGATGCAAGAGCATCGCGTATTCCCCCCACCCGAATCGTTCGCCAAGAGCGCAGCCATTTCCGGCATGGACGCCTACCGTGCGCTGTGCGAAGAGGCCGAGCGCGACTACGAAGGCTTCTGGGCGCGCCATGCCCGCGAGCAGCTGGTCTGGGCCAAGCCCTTCACCAAGGTGCTGAACGAGAGCAACGCGCCGTTCTACAAGTGGTTCGAGGACGGCCAGCTGAACGCCTCGTACAACTGCCTGGAGCGCAATCTCGAGAACGGCAACGCCGACAAGGTCGCGATCGTGTTCGAGGCCGACGACGGCACGGTCACCCGGGTCACCTATCGCGAGCTGCATGCGCGCGTGTGCCAGCTGGCCAATGGCCTGAAGGCGCTGGGCATCGGCAAGGGCGACCGCGTCGTGATCTACATGCCGATGTCGATCGAGGGCGTCTGCGCGATGCAGGCCTGCGCCCGCATCGGCGCCACCCATTCGGTCGTGTTCGGCGGCTTCTCCGCCAAGTCGCTGCAGGAGCGGCTGGTCGACGTCGGCGCGGTGGCGCTGCTGACCGCCGACGAGCAGATGCGCGGCGGCAAGGCGCTGCCGCTGAAGGCGATCGCCGACGAGGCGCTGGCGCTGGGCGGCTGCGAGGCGGTCAAGCACGTGGTGGTCTATCGCCGCACCGGCGGCAAGGTCAACTGGGTCGAAGGCCGCGACCGCCGGCTCGACGAGGTCTGCGCGGGCCAGCCGGAGACCTGCGAGGCCGAGCCGGTCGATGCCGAGCATCCGCTGTTCGTGCTGTACACCTCGGGCTCGACCGGCAAGCCCAAGGGCGTGCAGCACAGCACCGGCGGCTATCTGCTGTGGGCATTGATGACGATGAAATGGACCTTCGACATCAAGCCCGACGACCTGTACTGGTGTACCGCCGACATCGGCTGGGTCACCGGCCACACCTATATCGCCTACGGCCCGCTGGCCGCGGGGGCGACCCAGCTGATGTTCGAGGGCATCCCGACCTATCCGAACGCCGGCCGCTTCTGGGACATGATCGCGCGCCACAAGGTCAGCGTGTTCTACACCGCGCCGACGGCGATCCGTTCGCTGATCAAGGCCGCCGAGGCCGACCAGGCCGTGCATCCGAAACAGTACGACCTGTCGAGCCTGCGCCTGCTGGGCACCGTCGGCGAGCCGATCAATCCCGAAGCGTGGATGTGGTACCACGAGAATATCGGCCGCGGCCGCTGCCCGATCGTCGATACCTTCTGGCAGACCGAGACCGGCGGCCACATGATTACGCCGCTGCCGGGAGCGACGCCGCTGGTGCCGGGCTCGTGCACGCTGCCGCTACCCGGCATCATGGCGGCGGTGGTCGACGAGACCGGCCAGGACGTGCCCAACGGCAGCGGCGGCATCCTGGTGGTCAAGCGTCCGTGGCCGGCGATGATCCGCACCATCTGGGGCGATCCGGAGCGCTTCAGGAAGAGCTATTTCCCGGCCGAGCTGGGCGGCAAGCTTTATCTCGCCGGCGACGGCGCGGTGCGCGACAAGGAGACCGGCTACTTCACCATCATGGGCCGCATCGACGACGTGCTGAACGTGTCGGGCCACCGCATGGGCACGATGGAGATCGAGTCGGCGCTGGTGGCCAATCCGATCGTCGCCGAGGCCGCGGTGGTCGGCCGTCCCGATGACACCACCGGCGAGGCCATCTGCGCCTTCGTGGTGCTCAAGCGCGCGCGTCCGAACGACGAGGAGGCCGTGCAGATCGCCAACGAGCTGCGCAACTGGGTCGCCAAGGAGATCGGGCCGATCGCCAAGCCGAAGGACATCCGCTTCGGCGACAACCTGCCAAAGACGCGCTCGGGCAAGATCATGCGCCGCCTGCTGCGGTCGCTGGCCAAGAACGAGGAAATCACGCAGGACACCTCCACGCTGGAGAACCCGGCCATCCTCGAACAGCTGCGGCAGGCCAAGTAAGACCCGCCGCGCGAAGCGGGCGCCGTTGCCGCGGCGCCCGCTTCGCGTTTGATCGCCGCCTTCCTCGCTCCCGATTCCGCTCCCGCCCATGGCCCAAGCCCAGTCGCGCTTTCGCCGCCGGCTGCTGCTGTACTACGGCCTGTTCACGCTCGGACTGTTCGGCTTCATCGGCATGATGGGGCTGCTCGAGCGATCCAATGCCGACGCGCTCTGGCTCGGCTACGTCTTTCTCTTCATCACCATCGCGATCTATGCCTGCATCGGGCTGATCTGCCGCACCGCGGACCTGCACGAATACTATGTCGCGGGCCGGCGCGTGCCCGCGATGTTCAACGGCATGGCGATCGCCGCCGACTGGATGAGCGCGGCGTCCTTCATCGGCCTGGCCGGCATCCTGTTCGCCTCGGGCTACGAGGGACTGGCCTATGTGATGGGCTGGACCGGCGGCTACTGCCTGGTGGCCTTCCTGCTTGCGCCGTATCTGCGCAAGTACGGCGGCTACACGATTCCCGATTTCCTCGCCGCGCGCTACGGCAACGGCAAGCCGGGCGGCAACCTGCCGGTGCGCGGCATCGCGGTGCTGGCCGCCTCGCTGTGTTCCTTCGTCTATCTGGTCGCGCAGATCCAGGGCGTCGGGCTGGTGGTCACGCGCTTCATCGGCGTCGACTTCGCCGTGGGCGTGTTCTTCGGCCTCGCGGGCATCCTGGTCTGTTCCTTTCTCGGCGGCATGCGCGCGGTGACCTGGACGCAGGTCGCGCAGTACATCGTGATGATCGTCGCCTTCCTGACCACGGTGTCGATGATCGCGTGGAAGCATCACGGCGAGGCGGTGCCGCAGCTGGGCTACGGCACGGTGCTGACCGACGTCGCGCAGCGCGAGCGCGAGCTGCTGCGCGATCCGGGCGAGCTGGCGGTGCGCGAACATTACCGGCAGCAGGCGATCGAGCTGCAGGAGCGCATCGCGCGGCTGCCGCAGTCCTTCGACGAGGTGCGCGACGGGCTCAATGCGCGGCTGCTGGAGCTGCGCGCCCGCAATGCGCCGCTGCGCGAGATCAAGGCGGTCGAGCGCGAGCGCGCCGACTATCCGGCGGACCCGGCCGCGGCCCTGCAGCAATGGACGCAGCAGCGCGAGGACGCGCTGGCGCGCAGCCAGCCGCCGGTGCCGGCCACCGAGCCCTATCCGTCGCCATCCGAGGCCGAGCGCAAGACCGAGCGGTTGAACTTCGTGCTGCTGACCTTCTGCCTGATGCTCGGTACCGCCAGCCTGCCCCATATCCTGACGCGGCTCTACACCACGCCGTCGGTCAAGGAGAGCCGCAATTCGGTGGCCTGGGCGGTGTTCTTCATCGCGCTGCTGTACGTCAGCGCGCCCACGCTGGCGGCGCTGGTCAAGTACCAGTTCCTGCATCATCTGGTGGGCACGCCCTATGCCGATCTGCCGGCGTGGGTCATGCAATGGCGCCGCATCGACCCGCCGGTGTTCGGCATCCGCGACGTCAATGGCGACGGCATCGTGCAGTGGGCCGAGGTGATGATCCAGCCCGACATGATCGTGCTGGCCGCGCCGGAAATCGCCGGACTGCCGTACGTGATTTCCGGGCTCGTCGCCGCCGGCGCGCTGGCCGCGGCGCTGTCGACCGCCGACGGGCTGCTGCTGACGATCGCCAACGCGCTGTCGCACGACGTCTTCTATCACATGGTCGATCGCGGCGCGAGCCAGCAGCGGCGCGTGACCACCGCCAAGATACTGCTGCTTGGCGTGGCCCTGTTCGCGGCCTACGTGACCTCGCTGCGGCCCGGCAACATCCTGTTCCTGGTCGGCGCGGCGTTCTCGCTGGCGGCGTCCAGCTTCTTCCCGGTGCTGGTGCTGGCGATCTTCTGGAAGCGCACCACCGCGGCCGGCGCTTTCGCCGGCATGCTGGCAGGGCTGTCGGTGTCGATCTACTACATCTTCGTCAACTACCCGTTCTTCACGCGGATGACCGGCATCTTCGGCGACCGCTGGTTCGGCGTCGATCCGATCGCCTCGGGCGCCTTCGGCGTGCCGGCGGGGTTTGCGGTCGCCATCGTGGTAAGCCTGCTGACGCGGCGCAATGCGCCGGTGATCGACCGCCTGGTGACCTATCTGCGCAAGGGCTAGCGCTCGCGCAGTGCCTCCGCGGCGCGGTTCAGCGGCTTGACCAGGTAGTCCATCACGGTGCGGCGGCCGGTGCGGATCTCCGCGGTCGCCACCATGCCCGGCAGGATCGGATGGCGCTTGCCGTCCTTCGTCTCCAGGAACGCATGCTGGGTCAGCACGTAGACGCGGTAGTAGTAGATGCGCCGGTCGACCTGGTCCTCGATGGTGTCGGGCGAGATGCGGTCCACCTTGGCCGGCAGCGTGCCGTAGATCGACGGCTCGAACGCGGTGATCTTGACCGTGGCCTCCTGGTTCGGATGGATGAAGGCGATGTCGCGCGGCGACAGCCGCGCCTCGATCAGCAGCTGGTCGCCCAGCGGCACGATTTCCATCAGCACGCCGCCCGGCGTGATCACGCCCCCGATGGTCGAGACGCGGATGTCCTTGACGATGCCGCGCGCGGGCGAGGTGATCGCGGTGCGCCGCAGCTGGTCGGCGCGTCCCTCGCGCACCTTCAGCAACGGGCCCAGGTCCGCCATCGTCTTGGCGTAATCGGCTTTCAGCGCGACGTAGTACTCGCTCTGCGTCGAATCGAGCTTGGTGGCGAACTCGGCCACCTTCTGCCGCAGCCGCAGGATCTCCACCTCGTTGGTGGCGCCGGTGCGCAGCAGCGGCAGCGCGATCTGCAGCTCCTGTTCGGCCAGGCGCAACTGCTGGCGCAGATTGGCGAGGTTCTCGCGGAAGGCGCGGCGGTTGGCGATGAACAGTTGCCGCTCGCGCTCGACCACGGCGGTGTCGCGCGCCAGCTCGGCGGGGAAGGCCACCGCGTCTGCGTCGTTCATCTCCGCGTGCAGCCGCGCGGCGCGCGCCTGCAGCGCGGCGATGCGCTCCAGCGTCTCCTCCATCGACGAGCGCGCCTGCACCGGGTCCAGCGTGGCCAGCTGCTGGCCGGCCTCGACCACGTCGCCTTCGCGTACCGCCAGTTCGGCGAGGATGCCGCCCTCCAGGCTCTGGATGATCTGGCCCTTGGAGGCCGGCGTCACCTTGCCTTCGCCGACCGCCACCTCGTCCAGGCTGGCGAAGGCGGACCACAGCAGGAAGGCGGCGATCGCGCCGATGCCCAGCCACAGCAGCAGGCGCGCGCCACCGGCGCCGTCTTCGAATCGCGCACGCATCGAGATCTTGTTCATGGGGCTACTCCGCGGCCGGGGCCGCGTGGGCGGGCGCCGGCGACGATGGTTGCGCGGATGGTTGTGTCGGCGGTTGGGCCGATGCCGCCGGCCGTGGCGGCGCCGTGCGCTTGAGCGCGGCCAGCACCTCGTCCTTCGGCCCGTCGCGCACGATGCGCCCGCGGTCGACCACGATGATGCGGTCGACCAGCGACAGCACCGGATAGCGATGCGTCGCCACGATCAGCGTGCGCCGGCCCATCCATTGCCGCATCCGTTCGATCACCGCGAGCTCGGTGCCCTCGTCCAGCGAAGCGGTCGGCTCGTCCAGCAGCAGCACCTGCGGGTCGCGCAGGAAGGTGCGGGCGAGGACCAGTACCTGCTTCTGGCCGCCGGACAGGCCAAGCCCGTTCTCGCGGATGCGCAGGTCCAGCCCGTGCGGCTGGTTCAGCAGCAACTGGTCGGCGCAGGCAATGCGCAGCGCGCGCAGCAGCTGCTCGTCGGTGGCCAGCGGATTGGCGATCAAGAGGTTGTCGCGCAGCGTGCCGTAGAAGGGGCTCGATTCCTGCAGCACGCTGCCGATGTCGCGGCGGATGTCGGCGACATCGATCAGTTCCATCGGCGTGTCATCGAGCACGATGCGGCCCTGCGTCGGCGAAGCCAGCCCGCCCGCGAGCCGCAGCAGCGTCGACTTGCCGGCGCCGACGCGCCCCAGGATCGCGATGCGCTCGCCCGGCGCGATGCGCAGCTGCGGGATCGTCAGCACCGGCCTTTCCTGCGGATCGAAGCTGAAGGCCACGTTCTCGAAGCGATAGCCGCCGCGCAGCACGGGCTTGTGATAGGCGTCCTTGTCGGGATCGTGGTCCACCGGCAGCCGCAGCAGCTCGTCCAGCGCCTTCTTGCCGACGCGCGCATTCTGGATGCGGCCCAGTACCGCCGGAATCTGCGCCAGCGGCGCGATGGTGCGGCTGGTCAGGATCGAGCAGGCCAGCACCGCGCCAAAGGAGAGATTGCCGTCGAGGATGCCGTAGACGCCGGCGATCACCACGCCGACATAGGCGATCTGCTGCACCGTCTGCGACACGTTGACCAGCAGCCCGGCGATGAAGCGCTGCTTCAGCCCGATCTCGCCGTTGACGTGGTTGGCCTGGTCCCACAGCCCGCGAAAGCGTGGCTCGGCCTGCAGCGACTTGATGTCCTCGGCGCGGTAGATCGATTCCATCAGGATCGCATTGCGCAGCGCGGCCTCGGCCATCCCTTCGCGCGACAGCCGGGCCAGCGGTATCTGCGCCAGCAGCCCCGGCAGGATCAGCAGCGGAATCGCCGCCAGCGGAATCACCACCAGCCAGCCGCCCAGCACCCAGATGATGAACAGGAAGGCGGCGACGAAGGGCAGGTCGATCAGCACGCCCAGCGTGCTCGAGGTCAGCAGCTCGCGCAGCTGTTCGAGGTCGCGCAGCTGCGCGATCAGCGTGCCGGGCGAGCGCGGCCGCGCATCGTTGCGGATATCGAGCACGCGGGCGAAGAACATCGCCGACAGCTTCATGTCGACGCGCTTGCCGAAATGATCGGTGATGGAGACGCGCGCGGTGCGGATCAGCAGCTCCAGCGCGAGGGCGAGCGCCACGCCCGAAGCCAGCACCCACAGCGTATGGAGCGAGCGCGCCGGCACCACGCGGTCCCACACCTGCATCGCGAACAGCGAGGTGCCGACCGCCAGCAGGTTGCCGAACAGCGAGCCCAGGCCGAGGTCCAGCATGGTGCGCCAGTGCGCGGTGAAGATGCCGGTCAGCCACGAGTCCGGCGCCGCGCGCAGATAGGCATCGAGCCGGTCGCCGCGGCGAGCGGTGCGCGCCTGCACCAGCAGCAGCTGGCCGCTCGCCTCGCGCGCCAGCGCGTCCAGCGTCAGGCTGCGCTCGACCGGCTTGCCGTCGAGCGGCAGCAGCAACGTGGCCACGCCGTTGACCACGGCGATCACCATGCCGACCTGCCGGCCCAGCGGCACCAGCACCGGCAGCATCACCGGCGACAGCGAGGCCGGCGGCAGCTCGACGAATTGCGCGGACAGACCGGCCGATGCGGCCAGCTCGACGATGGCGGTGTCGCGCTGCTGCTCGCCGCGCCCGACCCACGCCGCGGCATTGCGCAGCTGCTCGGGCGAGGCCTGCACGTTCAGCCGCCGCGCGGCGAGCAGCATCGCATCGATCCACGGCTGCAGCGTGGCATCGGCCTCGGGCTCGGCATGCTGCGAAGGCGCGGGCGCTGGCGCTGGCGGTGGCGTTTGCGATGGCATTTGCGATGGCATTTGCGATGGCGTATGCGGTGGCGTATGCGGTGGCGCTGACGCTGGCGTGTGCGGGGACTGCCCGGCGGCCTGCGCCAGCGCGCTCAACGGAGTGGGGTCATTCATCGCGTGCGCCTTCCTGCTGCCGCAGCAGCTCCACGAACTTGCCGACCGCGGCATACGCCTTGATGCGGGCGCGGATGCCGTCGGCCATGGCGTTGATCCATTCTTCCTCGGCGAGGAAGATCTCGCGGTCGCGCGTGATCACCTCGGTCAGCGAGCGCTTGTTCAGCATGTATTCCTGCCAGTACAGATTGCGCGACGAGCGCGACAGCTCGATCACGTTGCGGTAGCTGGCGAGCCGCGCGGCCGCGCCTTCCGCTTCGGTCTGCGCCGCGTACAGCGCGGTGCGCGTGCGCAGCCGCTGGTTTTCCAGCGCATCGGCGGCGGCGCGCTCCTGCGCCTGCGCGGCGGCGATGCGGTGCTGGGCGAGCCGGCCCAGCGAGAAGTCGCCGCGGATCGACAGGCCGACCCAGGTGTCGTCGTTGGCGTTGGCGCGTCCGGTCGACAGCGAGCGGCTGACGCCGACGCTGACCGAGGGATAGCGCTCGGCCTTGGCCAGATCGACGTTGGCGGCGGCCGCATCGACCGCCGCGCGTGCCGCCAGCACCGACGGCGTGTCGTCGATCTGGTCGTCGCGCCCGCCCCCGCCGTCGCGCGTGATCCGCTCGATCACGCCGCCGGTGTTGGCCAGGTCCGCCACCTGCTGCGGACGCGCGCCGATCAGCTCGGCCAGCTTGGTGGCCGCCACATCGAAGCGGTTGCGGGCCTTCAGCACCTCGGCGCTGGCGCGTAGCGTGGCTACCTCCGCCAGGTCCCGGTCGGACGACACCGACAGTCCCGCGCGCACGCGCTCGCCGATGCGGGCGCGCGTTTCGTTCATCGATTCCACCTGCCGTTGCGCGGCCGCGATCACGGCCTGGCTGGCGGCCAGTTCGACGAAGGTGTCGGCGGTATTGGCCGCCACCGTCTCGACGGTATCGGCGAGCTGATGCTGGCTCTTGCCCAGATTGGCGTCGGCCGCCGAGACCTTGCTGCGGGTGCGGCCGAAGTCGTATAGCAGCTGGCTGGCGCCGACCGAGGCGCGCGAGCCGAGATCGTTGCCGCCGCTGCCGAAGCTGCCGCCATAGCCGGGCTGCACGCCGTATTCGATCTTCGGATACCAGGCGGCCTTGGCCACGGAGATTTCGGAGAGGTTTTGCGTGACCACCGCGTTGGCGCGGCTGATGTCGGGATGGCGCGCGATCGCGATGCCGACCGCGTTGCGCAGCGTCAGGCCGTCGAGGGCGATGCGTTGCGGTGCCGAGGGGCCCGGCATGCCGGCCGAGCTTGCCGGGGCCGTGGACGTCGAAGCGGTATAGGGCGCGGCCGACGCCGGCCCGGAGCAGGGCAGCACCAGCAAGGTCAGCGCGGCCAGCGCGGCCGGCGCAGTAAAGGCGGACAGCGTCGCCGACGAGGGCGTAATGCGCAGCGTGTACCCGGCGGGAAGCCGGGAAAGGAGCGCGCGCTGCCGGGTCCGCGCTCCGTTGGCAAAGAAGGCCACGATGGATCTCAACAATGTCGGTTTCACGAAATCACCACGCTTCGCGGTGAAGGCTTTGACATGTGGCCACGCATCGGTCGCGAGGCAGCGTCGCGGCCGACGGGGTATTGCAGGGTGGATCGATGCGGTGGGGCGGGTCTCCTTGTCGTGGTGTGAATGCGGTGAGAGCGCGGCGAGAAAGCGTCTGGCGAAGCGGGCGGCGGAACGGGGGGACCGCCGCCCGCTTCGCTCAGACGAGAACCTGGCGATTGGCCAGCAGCGTCTCCAGATCGGTGTTGACGTTGGTCAGCGTGACCAGCGTCTCCGAGCCGAAGGCGGCGCCGGTACCGTCGCGGTCGATATGGATGACCGTATTGGTGCCGTCGTTGGTGACGCTGAGGTAGTCGCCGATGTTGTCGCCGTCGTCGATCGTCGCCACGCCGTTGACGTAGTGCGCCGGGCCATCGCCGTCGCCGGTGTAGCCGACCAGCAGGCTCGACAGGTCGATCACGTCGGATGCCGCCTGGCCCGGCGCGGTCCCCACCGTGAAGTCGGTGATGACGTCGCTGCCGTTGCCACCGGTACCGTCGTTGGCGGTGACCTCGTACAGGAACACGTCGCCGCCCGCGCCGCCGCTCATCGTGTCGTTGCCGGCGCCGCCGATCAGCAGGTCGTTGCCGTTGCCGCCGTTCAGCGTGTCGTTGCCCGCGCCGCCGCGCAGCAGGTCGTTGCCGTCGCCGCCGTTCAGCGTGTCGTCGCCGGCGTAGCCGTACAGGCGATCGCTGTTGCCGGTGCCATCGACCGTGTCGGCGGACGAGGTGCCTTCGACGATCGCGGTGGACTGGCTCGAGCCGAGCAGGCCGGCGAGTACCTCGGCGCTGGCGAGCTGGGTGGCGTTGGCGGTATCGGTCAACCCGGTGGTGTCGGTCGCGGTGATCGTGAAGTTCGACAGCAGGTCCAGGCTGACGCCCAGCAGCCCGCCTTCGATCGTCACCGAGCCGAGCAGCTCGTTGAGCCGCAGCGTATCGATCGGCCCGCCGTCGGCGGAAGTGATCGTCAGCGTCGACACTGCCGCGATCACGCCCAGGATGCCCGGGTCGTGCAGCGGAACCACGTTGATGCCCAGCTCCGCGGCAAGCTCGGCGTTGTATCCCAGCCGCTGCAGCGGCAGGCCGATCAGGCCGCCGTAGCGCAGCACCACCTGCTGGATGTTGTTGTTGTAGTCGCTCGCGCCGAACACCTGCTGCGAGCTCAGGTCGATCAGGCCCAGCACATTGGCGTCGACGATGCCGAGCAGCCCGCCCGATTCCTGCGCCGACACCTCCGGAGCGACATTGGTGGAGATCGTGAAGGTCTGCGTGTCGCTGCTCGCGCCGATATTGCCGGCGGCATCGATCAGCCGCACCGTCACCGAGTGGTTGCCGTCGGCGAACTGGTGATTGGGTGCCGACCACGACCAGCTGGTGCCGTTGACAGTGGCCTGCGTCCAGGTGGTGCCGCCGTCGTAGCTGACCTCGACGCGGTCGCCGTCGGCCAGCGGAGCGCTGAGCGTTCCCGAGAAGGTCGGCGCGGTATCGCCGGTGGTCCAGTCGCCCGCGGTGCCCGTGTCGTCCGTCATGCCGGTGATGGCGAGCGTCGCGGCCGGTGCCGCGGTATCGATGGTCAGATCGAAGGCCGTGCTGCTGCCGCTGGCATTGCCCGCCGCGTCGGTGGCGACCGCCGTCAGCGAATAGCTGCCGTCGGCCAGCGCCGTGGTCGGCGTGAAGGACCAGTTGCCGGTGCCATCGGCGGTCGCCGTGCCGACCAGCGTGGTGCCGTTGAAGATGCGCACGGTGCTGTTGGCCTCGGCTGTGCCCGCGATGGTCGGCGTGCCATCGTTGGTGCTGCCGCCGGAGGTCAGCGGGCCGCTGGCCGGGTCGACATCATCGGTCACGCTGACGATGACCGGCACGATTGGCGCCACGGCGTCGACCGTCGCGCTGCCCGGCGCGCTGGTGTTGCCGGCGGCGTCGGTGGCGGTGGCGCTGACGACGGTACCGTCGGCCAGCGGGGCGGTCGGCGTATAGGTCCAGTTGCCACTGCCGTCGGCGGTAACGGTGGCATCGGGCGTGCCGTCGCCATTGGTGTCGATCGCGATCGTGCTGTTGGCCTCGGCGGTGCCTTCGATCACCGTGCCGTTGGTCGGCGCGATGACCGGCGCGGCCGGCGGCACGGCATCCACGGTCGCGGTGGCCGGCGCGCTGGTGTTGCCGACGGCATCGCGTGCCGTGACGCTGACGACGGTGCCGTCGGGCAGCGGGGTCGGCGGCGTATAGGTCCAGTTGCCGCCGCCGTCGGCCGTGACCGTGGCCTCGGGCGTGCCGTCGCCATCGGTGTCGATGTCGACGGTGCTGTTCGCTTCGGCGGTGCCCTCGAGCAGCGTGCCATCGGTCGGTGCGATGGTCGGCACGCCCGGCGGCAGCGCATCGACCGTGGTGGTCGCCGGGGCGCTGACGTTGCCGGCGGCATCGCTTGCCGTGACGTTGACCACGGTGCCGTCGGCCAGCGGAGTAGTCGGCGTATAGGTCCAGTTGCCGCTGCCGTCGGCCGTCACCGTGGCGTCGGCGGTGCCGTCGCCGTCGGTGTCGATATTGACGGTGCTGTTCGCATCCGCCGTGCCCTGCAGCAGCGTGCCGTCGGTGGGCTGGACCGTCGGCGTGCCCGGCGCCACCGCATCGACGGTGGCGCTGCCTGGCGCGCTGGTGTTGCCGGCGGCGTCGGTGGCCGTCGCGCTGACGACGGTGCCGTCGGCCAGCGGGGTGGTCGGCGTATAGGTCCAGTTGCCGCTGCCATCGGCGGTGACGGTGGCGTCGGGCGTGCCGTCGCCATTGGTGTCGATCGCGATCGTGCTGTTGGCCTCGGCGGTGCCTTCGATCACCGTGCCGTTGGTCGGCGCGATGACCGGGGCGGCCGGTGCGACCGAATCGATGGCGATGGTGGCCGGTGCGCTGGCGTTGCCGGCGGCATCGGTCGCCGTCACGCTGATGGTCGTGCCATCGGCGATCGGCGTCGTCGGCGCATAGCTCCAGTTGCCGCTGCCATCGGCGGTCACGGTGGCATCGGGCGTGCCGTCGCCATCGGTGTCGATGGCGATGCTGCTGTTGGCCTCCGCGGTGCCGGCGATGGTGCCGCCATTGGCTGTGGTGATGACCGGGGCGGCCGGCGGAGCGGTGTCGACCGTGAAGTCGAACGCGCCGCTGGCCGGGCTGATGTTGCCCGCCGCGTCGGTGGCGACTGCCGTCAGCGAGTAGCTGCCGTCGGCCAGCGGCGTGGTCGGCGAGAAGGTCCAGTTGCCGCTGCCGTCGGCGGTCGCCGTGCCGATCAGCGTGGTGCCGTTGAAGATCTGCACGGTGCTGTTCGCTTCCGCGGTACCGGCGATCGTCGGCGTGGCGTCGTTGGTGCTGTCGCCGGAGGTCAGCGGCGCGGAGACTGGATCGACATCGTCGACGACGGTGTCGATCGAAGGCGCGCTCGGTGCCGCGGCGTCGACGGTCTCCGTGGCCGGCGCGCTGGTATTGCCGGCGGCATCGGTGGCGGTGACCTCGACGACGGTGCCGTCGGCCAGCGGCGCGGTCGGCGTATAGGTCCAGTTGCCGTCGCCGTCGGCGGTGACCGTGGCATCGGCCGTACCGTCGCCGTTGGTGTCGATATTGACGGTGCTGTTGGCTTCGGCGGTGCCCTGCAGCAGCGTGCCGTTGGTCGGTGCGATCGTCGGGGTGCCCGGTGCCACCGCATCGACAGTGGCGGTGGCCGGTGCGCTGGCGTTGCCGGCGGGATCGGTGGCGGTGACACTGACCGTCGCGCCATCGGCCAGCGGCGTGGTCGGCGTGTAGGTCCAGTTGCCTGCACCGTCGGCGGTGACCGTGGCGTCGGGCGTGCCGTCGCCGTTGGTGTCGATGGCGATGGTGCTGTTCGCGTCCGCGGTGCCGGCGATCGTGTTGCCGTTGGCCTGCACGATGACCGGAACGGCCGGCGGCGCGGTATCGACCGTCAAGTCGAATGCCGTGCTGGCCGGGCTGGTGTTGCCGGCCGCATCGGTCGCGGTGGCCGTCAGCGAGTAGCTGCCGTCGGCCAGCGGCGTGGTCGGCGTGAACGTCCAGTTGCCGCTGCCGTCGGCGACGACGGTGCCCAGCAGCGTGGTGCCGTTGAAGATCTGGACCGTGCTGTTGGCTTCCGCGGTGCCGGCGATCGTCGGCGTGGCGTCGTTGGTGCTGCCGCCAGAGGTCAGCGGGCCGCTGACCGGGTCGGCGTCGTCGGTGACGCTGGCGATGGCCGGTGCAGTCGGCGCGACGGAGTCGATGGTGGCGGTGACGGGCGCGCTGCCGTTGCCGGCGGCATCGATAGCGGTCACGCTGACGACGGTGCCGTCGGGCAGCGGCGTGGCCGGCGTGTAGCTCCAGTTGCCGCTGCCGTCGGCGGTGACGGTGGTATCGGGCGTGCCGTCGCCATTCAGGTCGATCGCGATCGTGCTGCCGGCTTCGGCCGTGCCGGCCAGCGTGGTGCCGTTGGCCTGGGAGATGGCGGGCGCGGCCGGCGGCGCCGTATCGACCGTGATGATGAAGGCGGTACCGGGACCGCTGACATTGCCGACCGCATCGGTGGCCGTGGCGGTCAGCGAATAGTTGCCGTCGGCCAGCGGCGTGGTCGGCGTGAAGGTCCAGTTGCCGCTGCCGTCGGCGACGACGGTGCCCAGCAGCGTCGTGCCGTTGAAGATCTGCACGGTGCTGTTCGCTTCGGCGGTACCGGCGATCGTCGGCGTGGTGTCGTTGGTGCTGCCGCCCGAAGTCAGGGGCCCGCTGACCGGATCGGTGTCGTCGGTGACGCTGGAAATCGCGGGCGCGGCGGGGGCGGCCGCGTCGACGGTCGTGGTCGCCGGGCCGCTGGTATTGCCGGCCGGGTCGGTCGCGACCACGGTCACCGTGGTGCCGTCCGGCACCGGCGAGGTCGGCGTGTAGGTCCAGTTGCCGCCGCCGTCGGTGACGACCGTCGCATCGGGCGTGCCGTCGCCGTTCAGGTCGATGCCGACCGTGCTGCCGGCCTCGGCGGTACCGCTCAGCGAGGTGCCATTGGTCGGGTTGACGGTTGGGGTGGCTGGCGGCTGGGCGTCGACCGTCGTCGTGGCCGGCTCGCTGGTGTTGCCGGCGGGGTCGGTCGCGACCACGGTCACGGTGGTGCCGTCGGGCAGCGGCGAGGTCGGGGTGTAGGTCCAGTTGCCGTTGCCGTCGGCGATGACGGTGGCATCCGGCGTGCCGTCGCCGTTCAGGTCGATGCCGACCGTGCTGCCGGCCTCGGCGGTACCGCTCAGGGTCGCGCCATTGGAGGGGTTGAGCGTCGGCGTGGCCGGCGCCGTGGTGTCCACCGCCAGGTCGATCACCGTGGGCTCGCTGGTCTTGCCATCGGCGCCGGTCTGCGTGACGACGATCTGATGCTGGCCGGCGGCCAGCGCCGGCGGCGTGTAGCTCCAGTTGCCGTTCGCGTCGGCGTTGACGGTCACCGGCGGCTGGCCATCGATCGAGATCTGGATGCGGCCGTTGGGTAGGGCACCGGTGCCCTGCAGCGTCGGCGTGGCGTCGTTGGTTGCGCTGCCGTTGGCGATCGTTCCCGTCACCGGAGACTGGTCGTCCAGCAGGCTGACGGTCGGACGACCGGGCGCCGGCCGGCTGTCATCGCCGCCGCCGCCGCCACCGCCCGCTGCCGCCGCGATCACGCCGGCGCCCGCCGCCAGGCCGAGGATGCCCAGCAGCGCCGCGCTGCTGTCGGCGATCGGCTCGTAGACCACCGCCGATTCGAGGACATTGTCGCCGCCTGCCATCAGGGCCTGGTCGAACGTGGCCAGCCAGCGCGCATCGTCCTGGACGAACACCAGATTGTTGAAGTTCACGCCATTGGCGAAGAAGCCCTGGATGCGCAGCGTCTGTCCATCCTTGAACTCGATCAGCAGGTCGTTGCCTTCGCGCGCATAGTTGGCGACGTTGTCCTTGTTGCCTGCGACCAGGAAATTGGCGGCACCCTCGGGCGCCGCGATGGTCTTGGTCCCGACGGGCACCGCGACATCGATGTGGTTTTGCAGAACTGCTGACGAAGCCATGCCTATCTCCTTGGGTCGATCGAGATTACTGCTCGCTATTGGAGATGCAGCGTATAAGTGATTCGCAAGTGGCGATATGGCTCTGTCTGTTCGGTAAGCGATATAGTGCGTGCGATTGATATGGTTTGCGTTTTTTTGATAATGAATCGCCTGGCAGTCATTAATACCACGGGGTGGTTTTAAAGAAAAAATACCCCTACGCCGGTAGGCGAAGGGGTATTAGTATTCGATTCTATTAATTCTGATTTAAACCGTATTTATTTGGCTGGCGACAATTAACCTCGACAATTGCCGTCAATCGCCGCGACGGGTCTCGGAAGGCGTTTCGCCGAAGGCCATGCGATAGTCCCTGGCGAATTGTCCGAGATGGCTGAAGCCCCAGCGCCGCGCGATGTCGGCGATCGACTGTTCCGCGCCGGCGGTCCGCAGGTCGGCGTGGGCGCCCTCCAGGCGCACCCGCTTCACGTAACCCATCGGCGTGAAGCCCTTGAACTTGGCAAAGCCCGCCTGCAGCGTGCGGATGCTGACGCGGGCGGCGTTGGCGATGTCGGCCAGGCCGAGCGCCGCGGTGGCGTTGGCGTGGATGTACTCGATCGCCCGGCGCACATGGCGCGGCGAAGGGCCGGTATGCCGGCGCGCCATGTAGACCGAGTAGTTGTGCGGGATCTCCTTGAGCATGGCGAAGATCACGGCGTCCTGCACGCTCTGCACGATGTCCGGGGCGATGGCGTGCGGGCCGCCATCCGCATTGAAATAGCGCCGCGCCGCCCGCACCAGCTCGCCCGCAAAGCGCACGCCGGAAGGCACGCTGTCTCCCGCCGGCAAGAATTTCACGCGGTGCGGCACCGGGCGTTCGATCGACTGCGACAGCCGGCCGTGGAGGCGGGCCGCATCGATCAGGATGGTTTCGTAGCGGCCCGGACCGAAGCTCCAGGCGGTGACGCGCCTGGCGTCGACGACGGCCGCGCCGGCTGGCAAGGGCTGCAGCGCGTCCTGATCGGCCGCCAGGGCGAGCTGCCCTTCGGCGTGGGTGACCAGCACATAGCCGTCGGTCTGGCAAGGCAGCCGCAGGCAAAGCGTGGTGTCGGTGACCAGCGTATGCACGGCCATGCCGTCGAGATAGTCGATCTGGATTTCGAGCCTGGGCCGGCTGCCATCGGCCTCGATCGTGATGCCGGGATAGTGGCGAGCGAGCCAGTCCTGCGCCTGCGCGCAGCTGGACGCGATGATTGCGTCCGTTCCAATGCGGGTTTGAGCCATACGCCAGTTCTGTCCTGCCAAAAAACGAGCGCACGCCGGGACGGCGAACGCTACAGGCGATCCCACAAAGGGCCGCGGCAAAACCGCGGCAAAACGGGTTGGCTGAATCAGGCGATGGCGACAGACCGCGACAATGACCCTGGATATTCCATGGCAATGGAATATCCATCAATTGGCATGGGCTGCGCCCGGATGCCCCCCCGGAATTCTCTGGTCAAGACTGGCGCTGGAATTCGATCTGGCCGCTGCAATGAAATGACCGCGCGGTTTCGTCGAACTTCCGATTGCCGGTTGCTTGATTTTAGTTTTGTTTAAATCGATATTTACTGATAACTTAAATCGATTGTTATTAGAGTACTGCAGTTTTTACAAATTATGGTCGCTTCCAACGCACTTTTGAAAGTGCTTACATTTGTTTGCACTTGGTAGGGTGCCGGTAGGGTGTTGGTAGGGTGCGCGCAGGGTGTGCAGGTAGGGCGCAGGCCGGTTGCGTCAGCGCAAGAGGAAAGGCGCGGAAGCGGTCAAGGCGCGCGAAGGCGCCCGCATTTCAATGCGTGACCGACTTCGACCACAGATTGATGACCAGCACGCCGGCCATGATCAGCGCGATGCCGAGCAGCGCCGGCAGATCGAGCCGCTGGCCGAACAGCAGCCACGCCGCCACCGACACCAGCACGATGCCGACGCCGGACCAGATCGCGTAGGCGATGCCGATCGGCACGCTGCGCAGCGTCAGCGACAGACAGAAAAACGCGATCGCATAGCCGGTCACGACGACCAGCGAGGGCAGGGGACGGGTAAAGCCGGCGGCGGCCTTGAGGGCCGTGGTGGCAATGACTTCGGCGACGATGGCGATGGACAGGTAGATCCAGTGCATGGGATGGCGTGGTGTCGTGTATCGACGGAGCGCCAAGCATAGCAGCGGTGCCCTGTCCCCCCTTGCTGCATGGCGTGGCGCGCGGCAAGACGCACGGCGGCGATACGCCCCTGTGCGGCGCGGCTCAGCGCTGCTCAAGGCCGTGCCGCCGATGCCATTGCGCCAGCGTTTCCTCGGGCCACTGTGCGCAATGCACATGTCCCTTCCCGCTCGGCACTTCGACCCACGACGCCGCGGAGTCGAGCTCCGCTTCGACGATCTCCGGCGGGCGCGGCAGCGGCGTATCGATGGCCGACGCATGCGGATAGACGCGCTCGGGCTCGTCCGGGGTACGTATCCACAATGCGCTGCCGCACTTGGTACAGAAGTGCCGCTCCATCGGCGATCGCCTGGCGCGTTTGCCGGGCTCACGCATCACGGCGTGATAGATGCCGATATGCTGCCGGCCGCGTATGCGCAAGGTGTCGTTCAGCGCGCCGATGTTCGCGGCATAACCGCCCGCGCCCGCGGTCTTGCGGCAGATCGAGCAGTAGCAATGCAGATAGGGGTAGGGCCAGGGCGATTCCACGCTGAAGCGGACCGCGCCGCAGTGACAGGAGCCTTCGAGATGCATGCGACCTCCCATGGGGTAGGGCGAGCGTCGCCGATGCGTTGCCCGCCGTTGCTGCCATTGGATTTTGCATGACATCGAACCCGTATTCGAGCCCTTGTTCGGGCCCATGCTCGCGCGCTGGTTGGAGGCTCGATTCGCGCCCTATCCGAATCGCGCAGGATCGTAGGGCCGCGGATCGACGTAAGGCGTCTCGCCGTCGATCAGCTCGGCGAGCAGCCGCGCGGTCGCAGGGCCGAGCGTGAAGCCCTGATGCGCATGACCGAAATGGAACCACAGGCCGCGATGGCGCGGGGCGCGGCCGACCACGGGCCGCATGTCGGCCACGCAGGGCCGCGCGCCCATCCAGGGTTGCGCTTCCACCGGCGCGCCGAGATCGACGAGGTCGCTTGCGTAGCGCTCGGCCGCCGCCAATTGCACCGGCGTCGGCGGCGCGTCGTGGTGCGCGAATTCCGCACCCGTGGTCAGGCGAAGACCGCGCCGCATCGGCGCCAGCACGAAGCCGCGCTCCGCGTCGAGCAGCGGCAGCGACGGCATGCGCGCGCTGGCGTAGTGCCGGTGGTAACCGCGCTTGATGAACAGCGGCAGCCGATACCCGAGCGGCCGCGTCAGCGCTGACGCCCACGGCCCCAGCGCAATGACGGCCTGGGCGGCAGACAGCGGACCGGCGTCGGTCATCACGCGCCAGCCGCTGCCGTCGGCCTGCAGCGTCGCGGCATCGCCTCGGCGCACGATGCCGCCTTGGCGCGCGAACAGCGCGGCGTAGCGCTGCACCAGTTCGCCGGGATCGCTGACGGTCCACGGGTCGCGCCAATGGATCGCGCCGGCGAGTCCGCCACGCAGCGCGGGCTCTGCGGTCCGCAGCGCGGCACCGTCGAGCACGGCGCAATCGAGCCCATGCTCGCGCGCCACGATCGTCGCGCTGCGCACCGTGTCGTCGAACGCGCGTTGGCTGCGGTATGCCTCCAGCCATCCCGCCTTGCTGACGAGATGGTCCGCGCCGGCGGCGGCGATCCACTTTTCGTGTTCGCTGACGCAGTGCCTGACCAATGCCGCATAGGCGGCGATCGTGCCGGCGTAGCGGTCCGGTGCCGATTCGCGCCAGTACCGGGCCAGCACGGGCAACAGGCGCAGCATCGCACCGGGGTGGTAGTGCACGTCGTTGCCCCGGCGGGCGATCACACGCAGGATCGTCTTCCAGTCGCGCGGGAACGCATACGGCTGCACCGCCTCGCGCTGGATGAAGCCCGCATTGCCGTAGGAGGTTTCGGTGCCCGGCGCGGCGCGATCGACGAGGACGACATGATGCCCGCGATGGCGCAGGGCCAGGGCGGTGCTGACACCGACCATGCCGGCGCCGAGAACGAGGATTTCCTGTGACATGAAGGCAGCGACTCGCGGGAAAGGTGGATCGGGAGGATGAGCTGGGTCAGATGGATCAGCTGGGTCAGATGGTTCAGGTGATCAGGTTCGTACCTGGATTTTCGCCGCGCCGCGCCTGCGTGAAGGCATGCGGCACGCGCAATATTCCGAATCCTCGATTGCGGTTTTGGCAATCACGAATTTGGAAACTCGATCAGTCCCCGCCGCAGATGGTCGACGAAGGCGCGCGCGGCCGGCGGCAGCTTGCGGTTGGCCAGCGTCTGCACCTCGATCTGCCGCTCGTTCATCTCGCGGTCGCGCAGCGGCACCGCGGCGATGGTGCCGGCCTTGAGCCTGCCGCGGATCGATACCTCGCCGTAGAAACAGATCGCGCCGCCGCCGGCCGCCGCGAAGCTGACCAGGGAATCAAGCTGGTTGCTGGAGAACACCGTCTGGTAGCGCAGGCCCTGCCGGCTGCAGCCGGCATCGAGCAATTGCCGCACGGAGCTGTCCTTGGGCGGCAGCGCCAGCGGATAGGTGGCGACCTGCGCGAGCGACAGTTGCCGATGCCGCGCCAGCGGATGGTCCGGCGCCATCACGGCCAGCACCGGAGCGGGGTGCCGCAGCTCCACGTGGATTTCCGGCTCGGGCAACCACGCCAGCGTGATGCCGATATCCGCTTCGCCGTCGCGGATGCGACGCGCGATATCGCCCTGCGGACAGACCTCGAGCTCGAAGTGAATGCCCGCATGGGTCTCGCGAAAACTGGCGGCCAGATTCGGCAGGAATTCGTGCGCGATGCCCTCGACGGCAGCGAGCCGCACGCGCCCGACGCGAAGACCACGCAGCGCCTGAATATCGCCGGCCACGCGCTCGATGTCCTGCTGCGAACGCTTGGCGAATGCAGCCAGCAGCTCGCCCGCGGCATTGGGGACGAGGCCGCGCGCGCGCCGGTCGAACAGCAGCGTGTCCAGTTCGCTTTCGAGCTTGGCGATCTGCCGGCTGACGGCCGATGGCGCGACGTTCAGCTTGATCGCCGCATCCTTGACCGAGCCGGTGCGAACCACTTCGAGGAAGTAGCGTACCGCGGTCTCCTGCAGGGCCCGATAGGACATGGGATATCGAGGTGAAAAAGGGGAAAAGGGTCGCGGGCGTCCTGGGGAAAACCCGCTCGGGGATTGCGCCAAGGATTGCCGTTTCGGCAATCGACTGTTCGAAACATTGCGACGATTCTATGCGAAGTTTGACATTAGGATGACATCGAACCGACCCGCTTATGCCGGCGTTGCCCTGGATTCCTACGAGAGAGCATCCCATGCGTTCTTCCTCACCCGTCCGTTTGCTGTTTGCCGCCACCGGCCTGGCGCTCGTTGCGATGGCGCCGTCGGCCGCGTCGGCGCAGGGCAGCTTCCCCGCCAAGCCGATCCAGCTGGTGTTGCCGTTCCCGCCCGGCGGCGCCACCGACGTGGTGGGGCGCATCGTCGCGCAGAAGCTCGGCGAACGGCTGGGCAAGACCATCGTGGTCGAGAACCGGCCGGGCGCCGGTACCGTGGTCGGTGCCAGCTATGTCGCCAAGGCCGCGCCGGACGGCTACACGCTGCTGGCCAGTTCCGGCACGACGTTCACGGTCAATCCCGCGGTCTATCCGAAGCTGCCGTACGATCCGCAGAAGAACTTCGAACCGATCGGCGTGATCGGCGTCACCGGCCTGATCCTGCTGGCCAACCGCGATGTACCGGTGAACAATCTGAAGGAGTTCGTGGCCGCGGCGAAGAACGAGCCCGGCAAGTACTCGTACGGTTCGTTCGGCGCCGGTACCACCGCGCATTTTGCCGGCGAGCAGTTGCTCAATCTGACGGGCGCGAAGATGCTGCACGTGCCGTACAAGGGCAGCGCGCCTGCGATGACCGATCTGATCGGCGGCCAGATTCCGTTCAGCATCGACACTGTGGCGGCGGCGATCCCGCAGGTGCGCGCGGGCAAGGTCAAGGCCATCGCGGTGACGACGGCCAAGCGCTCGTCGCTGCTGCCCAATGTGCCGACCGTTGCCGAGGGCGGCTATCCCGGCATGGACGCCAGCACATGGATCGCGCTGATGGCGCCGCGCGGCCTGCCGGCCGAGGTGCACGCGAAGCTGGAGAAGGCGCTGGCCGATACGATCGCCGACCCCGACACGCGCAAGAAGCTGGCCGACAACGGCATCGAGCCGTCGTTCGCAACGGGCAAGCAGGTCAGCGCGATGATCGAGAAGGAAATTCCGCAGATGCGAGCCATCGCGCAGCGCGCCAACATCAAGCTCGACTGACCCGCCATGTCCGACCAGAACCAACTGACTTCGCTGTCCGCCGTCGAGCTGCGTCGCCTGATCGGCGCGCGCCAGATTTCGCCGGTGGAACTGCTGGAAGCCTGCATCGCGCGGATCGAGCGCTATAACCCGCTGATCAACGCGATCACCGCCACCTGCTACGAGCGCGCACGCGAGGAGGCGAGGGCGGCGGAACAGGCGGTGATGCGCGGCGATACGCTGGGCCTTCTGCATGGCCTGCCGCTCGGGGTCAAGGATCTCGAGGCGACGGCCGGCCTGCTGACGACCTACGGCTCCCCGCTGTACCGGGGCAATGTGCCCGCGCAGGACAACACGCTGGTCGCGCGGCTGCGGCAGGCCGGCGCCGTGGTCGTCGGCAAGACCAATATTCCCGAGATGGGCGCGGGCGCCAATTCGCGCAATGCCGTGTGGGGCGCCACCGGCAATCCGTTCAATCCGAACCTGAACGCCGGCGGCTCGTCGGGCGGATCGGCGGCCGCGCTGGCGGCGGACTTTCTGCCGGTCTGCACGGGTTCGGATACCGGCGGGTCGCTGCGTATCCCCGCTGCGAAATGCGGGGTGGTGGGCTTTCGCCCGTCGCCGGGGCTGGTGCCGAACTCGCGCAAGCTGCTGGGATGGACGCCGATTTCCGTGGTCGGCCCGATGGGGCGCACGGTGGCCGATGCCTGCTTGCAGCTGGCCGCGTCGGCCGGGGAATCGGCCGGCGATCCGCTCAGCCACGCGGTCGATCCGCTGGCGTTCCTGACGCCGGCACGCGTCGATCTGTCCGGGCTGCGCGTGGGCTGGACCGAGGACTTCGGCAGCTGCGCCGTCGATGCCGATATCCGCCGCGTGTTCCGCGCGCGGATCGCCGCGATGCGGCACCTGTTCAAGTCCTGCGACGAGGTCGCATTCGACCTGGGCGACGTGCATCGCTGCTTCGACGTGCTGCGCGCAGAGAGCTTCGTCGCGTCGCTGCGCGACACCTACGAGCGCGACCCCGACAGCCTCGGCCCCAATACGCGCGCCAACTACGAGATCGGCGCGCGCATGTCGCTGGTCGACAGCGCGTGGGCGCAGGCCGAACAGACTCGCGTTTTTCAGCGCTTCCAGCAGGCGTTCCGCGACTACGACGTGATCCTGTCCCCGACCACGCCGGTGTCGCCGTTCCCCTGGACCACGCTCTACGCGGACGTCGTCGAGGGGGCGAAGCAGGAGAACTACTACCGCTGGCTGGCGCTGACCTATGTGGTGACGCTGACCACCCATCCCTGCCTCGCCTTGCCCTGCGGCACCGACGAGGCCGGCATGCCCTTCGGCCTGCAGATCACCGGCCCGTTCCGCGGCGATGCACTGACGCTCGGCGTGGCACAGGCGATGGAATCGGCGTTTGCATCGATGCCCGGCTTGTCGCGCCCGAAGCCGGACCTAGACAGGCTGACGCCCGCCGAGCCGGGATTGCGGTCGATTGTTACGGCGCCGCCGGAGGGGGTGGAGACGGACAAGGCGGGGACTGGGACGGTGTCGGCCGTGTAGTGGGACCAACGGCCGGCAGAGCTGAAGCGCCGCGGCTAGGGCAGCCCATGCGATGCCTTGACGTCGGTGTTCGTTCGCTCGGTGCCGGAAAGGGAAACGTCGGGACGGAAAGGCGCGCCAGCCGTTGGTGCGTCTCCTCCGTCAGCGAAGCGATCAGACCGGTCCGGGCCCTCTTCCTGCCGTGAATGTACGGCGCGATGAGTCGGTAACCCCTGTCGTCCCCGCTTTCGAAGTAGCGGAATATCCAGTACGCAATCAGGTCCGCCATCTGGATGAGACGAGAGGCCTTCGAATCGAGGAAGAGCGGCACTTCAGCAAAGTTGCGCAGCTTGCCGTTGGTATGCCCCTGGTGTTTGAAAACGCGCGACAGTGCCTGGAGCTTTTCTTCATAGCTGTTCTTGTCGACGATCACGAGCCCTCGCTGCGCGTTGGAGCGCTTGGCCCGGTACAGCGACGTCAAGTACCGGTCGAACTCGCGCGCGACGTTCTCGAAGCTTCGTTGGACGATCTGGTCGGTCGCCATCGTGCTTTTCTCGATCACTGATGCGAACACCTTGAGTTTCAGTCGAGGGTCGGCCAGCAAGCCAAGAATATCGACTACCGCCTGCACTCGATCCGCGGGCTTGATGCCCTGCCATTCGTCCTTTCCGGTGCGCATTGGCGCACCGTGGAACTCTATGTTTCCAGGGTCGGTAGTGCTGAACCGCTCTGCAATCGGATCGATATGCGACTCAAGCCAGTGAGTCTGTCGCTCAAACACACAGAATCCGGCCAAGACGAAGAATTTCGTCGCCGGATCATGGACGTGGCCCGACTCATCCAGGTAGAGAAGATACACAGCGCACCTGCTAACGAAAAAGCGGACCGCTTTGCGGTCCGCTCAGGTATGAGGTAAGCCGAGTGGAGCGATCGTCCAACGCACCGATGTCTCAGCGCTCTCGACTATTCGGTCAGTCTAGCTTTGCCCTCAAGCGTCCGCAAGCGTCATCTCCTCACGAGAAGGGGGCGTCGGTACAAAACAACCAGAGTTGGACGGGAATCTGTTCTTGGGGTTTCCTGGCGGCGGGTGGTTGTCAGATCTCCTAGCCGCCAAGGTGCCTCGCCGCAATAACAACGGCAATGCCGGTTACGTCATCACGAACAGCAACAACTGGGTAGAGCTGGCCTGGGATGGCGCAAACATCCAAACCTACGTCGACTCACAGTACCAAGGCGCGTTGGTGACGCACACGAGGCTGTTCGACTATTTGCAGGGGCCGCTGTCGACGGTCTTCAAAGACCGTCACATTGGCTCGCTTGCGCTCGGATCAAATACTGGTCCGAATCCGGCCCAGCCGGGATCGTGGGTGCCGACGGGCACCGCTCACAACTCTGTGTATCTCTATGTACGTGTGGGGTAATACATGCAAGCGATGACGCTTGAATACCAGGAAGTGTCCAACCCGCGTTGGATCGATGCCAGCAAGACTGGCGTTACGGTGGACCTGATCTTTCCCCATCTGGCGGCGATGGACCCGAAGTACGAGACCGAGAAAATCGCGTTCAACGCGATGCCAACCGACAGCTACGCGCATGGTCGTGAGATCTACGCTCGTGCCGTGGCTGGTGAATTCGGCCCCATTGCGGAGCCTAACGCTCCTGCGCAGAACCAGACGGCCGCCTAACGAAGTGGCCGGCGTGGCGAACTTGAAGTAACGGGGTTACGGCGGAATGTTGGAGCATTCCGCCGCATCCCGGACCTGCAGAGTAGACCTGCAAGCCAAGGCCTAGCCCCCGACCGCGTCGACGCAGCGGGCGAAGCCTACCAGTGTTTAACAGTTAAGAAAAGGCTTGCGCATTACACCATGTTCGGAAACCCGAGCCCCATCATTCCCTGGCTGGGTGGCAAACGCCGCTTGGCCGACAAGCTCTTGCCGCTGTTCCCTTCGCATGAGTGCTACGTTGAAGTGTTCTGCGGTGGGGCGGCCCTTTACTTCCTGCGCCGCATGCCCGCTGCAGTGGAAGTAATCAACGATATCAACGGCGACCTGGTCAACCTGTATCGGGTGGTTCAGCACCATCTGGAAGAGTTCGTACGCCAGTTCAAGTGGGCGCTGTCCAGTCGGCAGATGTTCAAATGGGCGCAGCTGGCCAGCCCCGAAACGCTTACCGACATTCAGCGAGCTGCCCGGTTCTTCTACCTACAGCACCATGCGTTCGGCGGCAAAGTTGACGGCCAAACGTATGGCACGGCCACGACCGCGCCGATGATCAACCTCTGCCGGATTGAGGAGAGCCTCTCGGCGGCCCATCTGCGCCTCGCTGGCACCAACGTCGAAAACCTACCGTGGCAGGAATGCATGCGACGTTACGATCGGTCGCACACGCTCTTCTATCTCGATCCACCATACTGGCAGACCGAAGGGTATGGTGTGCCGTTCGCCTTCGACAACTACGTTGAAATGGCCGAGATGATGCGGGCGGCTCAAGGAAAGGTCATGGTGTCCATCAACGACCATCCCGACATTCGCGCAGCCTTCGCCGGCCACCATATGATGGGCCTCGACATCAAATACAGCGTGGCAAATGCTCAGGGACGTCCTCAGACGAGCCGTGAGCTGGTGATCATGAATTGGAGGCCAGAGGACCTCGGGCAACTCTTCTGAGCGATGCCCACGGGCACATGCTGGCCGTGTCAGCCAGCTACCGTGGCTCCCAGCCACCAGCGCAGCTTGGCTCGCCGTTGTAGTTTGGAGAGCGAGTCGAGCTGTGCCGTGGAGCCTTGCTGTGTGGGCGCAGATGTCGCGCCAATAGCGGAAACAAAGCGACGGAGGCCAGCTTGTTCGTTAGCTGGTGAGTACCGTGCCCGCAGGACGTCAATGCCAGGAAGCAGCTCGCCGATGGAATCGGCGGGCGTTTTTTCCAGTTGATCGACTCTTGCGAGGACGCGGCGCGCAAAAGATCCAATGTCCCCCGTGTCGACTGGTTCAAAGTTTGGCGCGCGCCAATACTCTCGACCACCTCCGCCGTGATAGCCGATAACGTAGTTGCCACAAAGCGCTGCCTCGATCGGTGGCAGGCCGAGACCCTCCAAGTCGGAGAACGACATGAAGATGCGGGACATCTGCAAGGCTTCTGCGACTTGCGTCTCATTCATGCCATCGATCGCGATCGTGTCCCAGCCTGCCGGTAAGCGTTGCTTCAGGGCGAACAAAACCGCAGCGGCGTGTCGGCCGTTCTTGCGAGGCATGAAAGTAATGACATTGCGCTTGCCTCGCCCCGTCGCAAATGTGTCCGCATGGATCGAGCATTGGACATTCACGATCCGGTCTGCGAGGCTCGGATAATGCAGCGCAAGGAGGTCCGACGTATCACTCGATATCGAAAGAATTGCGGAGGCGTTCTGGTACGCGAAGCAAATGTCGGAATCGGACGTGTGACGACAGCGCTCGCTCAGGTAGTACCCGTTTTGCACGAAGATCGAGTACGGCATGCCGGCCTTGACCAGCATGCGGGCGAGCGAAGCGGCCTTTATTTCCGGCAGGACCAGATGATCGGTCGCGCGAAGATCCTTCGCGGCGATGGTGGGAGCAGGCCGCCGCGCCCACCGATAAAGATGCCCGCGCCTCTCATGAAGAATAGCCGCGGGGATGCCCATATCGTTAAGGGCGTTGCAATGGTCATAGATGACCTTAACACCCCCTGCGTGCGCATCAGGACGAGGCGAGGTGGCGTAGTAGATGACGCGCATATCAATAGTGACCCGAACTGCTCTTGTTATTTGCCGCAATTATAAGCGCGAACCTCCCGGGCTTGGCACTAGCGTGAGGTTATCTGTACGGCACCTATACCACCTGGGTGACCGATCCTCCCTTTCCACGATATGCTTCGAAGATGTTAAGAAAGGAGGCCGATGGAAATGGACGGGATGTGGTGGCCCCTGGCGGCCGTGGTGGTGGGCGTAGTGTTTCTCCTTGTCTTCCACCGGCAAATCGCCGGTTTGCTGGATCGCACGACGCGTGTCGGTAGAGACGGCCTGTCCACCGGCACTCCAGACACACAAAGCAAGCCCCGGTCCGTCGATGAAGAGATCGAAGCGATCATGGCAGCAAATAGCTCGCCGCTGGTCAGTGAGGTAGAACAGCACATCACCGCAGAGCTGGATAAGCGGAACGTCGCTGGGGCAGACCGCCATCGTTTCTTGCTGCGGGCGCTTGCCGCAATGCACATCGGGCGCGAGTTCGATAACGTGTTCTACGGGATCTTCAACAGCCAATACCTTTTGCTGACGCAATTGAACAGTTCCCCGGCCCCCATGCCGCGAGCGATGGCCAAAACGATCTACGATGGTGCCGCAAGCGCGAACCCCTCGGTCTATCAGGCCGACTCGTTTGACCGCTGGCTGGCATGGCTGATGGATAGGACCTTGGTAGGAGAGAACCAACAAGGGCTCTTTATCACCGTCAGAGGGCGCGAGTTCCTGCAGTCGGCTGTGCGGAACGGCTGGAGGCCCCTTAACAATTACTAACTCGCTGTAGATGCGCCCTAGCGGAAAATGCCAAAGGGCCTGCAAAACGGTGCCAAGCATCGCGCGACGTTACAGCATCCCAATGCGCGACCATTTCCATGCGTTGGACGGGGATGGCTTGGTCATTGGCTCCGCCGGTGTCGCTGAGCGGCGGACAGCCTCTAATTCATCATCGAGGGCGACAGATATGCATGCAGCGGGATTCGCGCTCGGCCAAGGTGCCATCTTGGCACCAAGACTGCGGACAATCTCGCGCTTGCCGCTGTGTTGCTCAATCAGGTCTAGAGGATTCTGCGGCGGATGCAATAGACGTTGCCGCGCTTCGCGAGGTGGTGGGCCGTTCGGGTTTCTCCGGCGCCTGTGTAACACCCGCGCGGCATAGTGCACTGCGTGAAACCCTTATCCCACCTGCTTTTCCAAGCCAGACAAGGCTTAGAGGTATCTGGCGGAGAGAGGGGGATTCGAACCCCCGATGGGCTATTAACCCATACACGCTTTCCAGGCGTGCGACTTAAACCACTCATCCATCTCTCCGGAAGCCCGCGATTATATCAGACTCCCCTGCAGAAGCCACAGTTTCGTGATGTGAGCAGGGGCGGGAGAGACGTGGTAGCAAGCAAGCGCTGTTACGCCGCTTTCCGGCGGGGCTTTGGCCCAGGTTCACGTTGTTCCTCTCGCGCCTGGTCCCGCTCGTTGCTGACTTCGATGACGATCCGTTTCATCTCCGAGGTGGCGAAACGCGTAAGCGCTTCGCGCATCAGCGGCTGGTAGCCCATCTTGTGATATTGCGCAATCGCCTTGTATTGCTCCAGCAGGTCCTTGGGCAGGCGAATCGAGATCGCCTGCATCCCCAGGGACTGATTCACCGAATCCTGCAGGTCCTTGGGCGCGACGGCCACGTAGTGTTCGTCTTCGCCCAGCGTACCGTTGTCCCATGCCTCTTCGGTACCCGGGATCTTGGCGGCTTGAGTCATACCCTCTCCTGGTCAGTTACTTTCCGAACTTGTTGTAGATGGCCTGGATCTTCTCGGAGGCGTCGTAAGCGGACTTGACGACGTTGTTTCCTTCCTTGTGGATGAAGATCACCTTGAGCAAGCGGCCCGCGTTGGTCTCCGCAACGAACCACAGCGTTGGCGGGTCGGTGGCATGTTCCTCTCGGGTGTCGATAAGGAGTTGGCCGCAAATGTTGGAGAACGCCTCTCGCACCTCCGCCTCGGAAACATTGTGCTTGGTCCGCAGCTTCTCAATGATTCGAGGCGCGAGAACTATGCTCATGATGAGAGTGTATATACAGTAAGTGAGTTCGAAACAAAAGTGGCGCACCGTGATAAATACTCGATGCGCCACGTTGAGGCCTATTTAAGCACTTTGTCGGCCGATTTTCTTGGTCATGCTGCCGAAAAGCAAAATCTTCTGTATATACGCGATGCTCGCCGACTTCCCGGCCGGGCTCACCAACTGACCACCACCGCCTCCGCCGACCGCTGGTGCGGCCCGTGGTACACCGCCTCGACGTTGTTCCCGTCCGGATCCAGCAGGAACGCCGCGTAGTAGCCGGGGTGATAGTCGCGCTCGCCGGGGCCGCCGTTGTCGCGGCCGTCGGCGGCGAGGCCGGCCTTGTAGAAGGCGTCGACCGTTTCGCGGTCCTTGGCCTGGAAGGCGAAGTGGGCGTGGGAGATCTGGCCCGGCGTGCCTTCGTCGACCCACAGCTCGTCGGCGTAGAAGTAGCCATCGCCGTCGGTGATGTCGATGCCCAGCACGCCGAGCACCGCGCCGTAGAAGCGGCGCGACGCGCCGAGGTCGCGGACCTTGAGGTGGAGATGGTCGATCAGGCGGCCGCGTTGGATCTGCATGGGTGTCTCCTGGGTGAGGATTCGATGGTGGCAATCCGAGGCCGGTGAGGCATCGGAGTGACTTTATCGGCGCACCACGGCTGGGTGGCCGGTATCGAAGCATTATGGTCTCCGCCCACCCGAACGGAAGCGCCCGAAAAACTCCTTGACTATCTACCTAGTAGTAGATAAAGTGAGACTCATGGATGCGGCGCCGCAGCGAAGAAGAAGTGAAGCGGCACCAGCCCAACGCAACAACCCCGGGAATCCGGGATTTTTTTGAGTCGGGTTATCTATCTATTAGTAGATTCGACAACCGGATTCCAATCCAAATCGATTCGAGCCGCCCGATGCGGCTTCCTGAAAGGAGCAAATCATGACCAACCGTACCTTCGCCAAGACCCTGTTGACCGCCGCCACCCTTGCCGCCGCCTTCGTGGCTGGCACCGCGCAGGCTGCCACCGTTCCCGCCGACAAGTACGGCTACGAGTTCCGCGCCGGCGAGCGCAGCACCTATGTCGACGGTGCCCGCAGCGGCAATCGCAACACCTTCGTTGACGGCGCCCGCAGCGGCAAGGCGGATCCGTACGCGGACGGGGCTCGCACCGGCAAGGCCGACCCGTACACCGATGGCGCCCGCATCGTCGCCGGCCTGGACCGCACCGGCGTGTCGGCCAGCCCGGCTCGCAGCGTGAACCAGTTCACCGACGGCGCCCGTAGCGGCAAGTTCGACCCGTACACCGACGGCGCGCGCGTCGTCGCCGGCCTGGATCGCTCCGGCGTGTCGGCCAGCCCGGCTCGCAGCGTGAACCAGTTCACCGACGGCGCCCGTGGCGGCAAGTTCGACCCGTACACCGACGGCGCCCGCATCGTCGCCGGCCTGGATCGCACCGGCGTGTCGGCCGAGCCGTCGCGCAGCCCGTACACGGACGGCGCGCGCCAGGGTCGCTTCGATGTCTTTACCGAAGGCGCTCGCCAAGGCCAGTTTGACGTGTTCACCGAAGGCGCGCTCGTCGCCGGCCTCGATCGCACCGGCGTGTCGGCCGAGCCGTCGCGCAGCCCGTACACCGACGGCGCCCGCCAGGGCCGCTTCGATGTCTTCACCGAAGGCGCTCGCCAGGGCCAGTTCGACGTGTTCACCGAAGGTGCCAACGCTTGAAGGGCAATACCGCAACGGCCGCTCGTGGTAGCGGGGGAGGGCATGTCATGAAAGACGCTTCGACTTCCCGCTCCGCCGGCCGGGGTCACCCCTCCGGCGCGAGCTCGACGGTCCGTGACAGGCTGCTCGAACACACGCTCGACCTGATCCGCAAGCGGGGCTTCAACGGCTTCAGCTACCGCGATCTGGCCGAGCGCGTCGGCGTCAAGACTTCAAGCATCCATTACTACTTCCCGACCAAGGAAGACCTGGCACTGGAAGCGGTGAACGCCTACAGCGAACGCTCGGCGCGTTACCTGGAGGGCATCGATCCGGCGCTGCCGCCGCTGGAGCAGGCCAAGCGTTACCTGGCGTCGTGGCGGCGCGAATGCAGCGGGCAACAGGTGTGTCTTGCCGGCATGCTGTCGACGGAGGCGCTGTGCCTGCCGCCGGCGGTGCATCACGCGCTGCAGGAGTTCCATCGGATCAACGAAAGCTGGCTGACGGCGCTGCTGGAGCGCGCCCGCGCGCAGAACGGCGGCGATGCGCAGCCGGCGATCGGCTCGGCGGCGCTGGCGCAGGTATTGTTCGCGGCCTTGCAGAACAGCCTGGTGTCCGTGCGGCTGTTCAATCAGGCCGAGCGGCTCGAGCCGGCGGCGAATCTGCTGCTGGCCGCGGTGGCGGGACCCGATGTGCCGGCAGGGTTGTCGTCGGCTTCGACCTCGGCCGCGGGCAACGCAACGAACGAGCCAAAGGCCGAGCCGCAGGCGCTCAACGCGGCGACGGCTTGAACGCCGGTGCGTCGACGGCGCCGTGGCGCTCCGCCTCGCCGTCCTTCCCATAGCCCAGCCATCCCGCCAGCCGTGGCCACCGCGCCGCGGCGGCGCAGGCCGCCTGGGCTTCCTGCTCGTCGACATAGCGATGCGCGGCGAAGCCCGGCACCTTCATCGCCAGCGCCTCGATATCGTTATTGGGCCGCGGTGCGTGCCGCGCTCGCAGGCCGCGCCGCAGGCCGGCGCGTTTGCGCTCGCCGTCGCTCATTTGCCATCCACCCATACGCCGTCGGGCGTGCGCACCACGTAGCCGGTGCCGCGCTTCATCATCACGGTCGCCTCGTTCTCGCCGACCATGCGGGTTTGCGGCAGGTCCGCCGCGTACTGCGACGGCGCGGGCGCGCCTTGCCGGAACGGACTGTCGGCGACCAGGTTCGACAACAGCTGCGACAGCGCCAGATAGCTGCTCGGGGCGTGGATCGTCACCGGCCCTCCGCCGCCATTGCCGTTGCCCTGCGCATGGCCTGCGGCATTTCCTGCCGCATTACCTCCCGCGTTGCCGCCGGCACTACCGCTGCCCGCAATACCACCCGCATTGCCGCCAACCTCGCCGCCCGCATTGCCACCCTGCAGCCCGATCAGCTTGACCCCCACCGGCACATGCACGATTCGCGGCGTCGGAATCTCGCGCATGCCGGCGATCTGGTTGGCATCGCCACGCAGCGCCGCGCCGTGCTCGGGCACGAACACCACCACCGCCTTGCGGCCCGACTGCTCGATCAACGCGATCAGCTTGTCGATATCGTCCAGCAGCCGCGTCAGCCGCAGCGGATACGACTGGATGCTGGTCAGCTTCGAATCCGGCAGGCGGTTGCCGTCGTGCAGCGTGACCGTGTTGTAGTACAGCGCCAGCGGTCCGCTGTTCTGCGCGAGTCGCGACTTGTACCACTTCTCCAGCACCGCGTAGTCGCCCAGGATCGGCGAATTGTCGAAGGCCCGCATCGCCGGCGGCACGCCGTCGACCGGCACGTGCGTGACGTTCGGAATGCCGATCTCCTTGTCGACGAAGCCGCGGAAATTGTCGAAGCGGCCATCGTGGTTCATCAGCACGCGCGTATCGAAGCCGGCCTGCGCCAGCGCCTCGAACAGATGGCATTGCGGCTGCGCCGGCGAGTACAACGCCTGGTGCGGCTGCTGCCCGCAGGTTGCGCGCAGCAGCCGGATCGCCGCCGGACCGCTGTAGCTGGCCGCCGAACTGAACTCGGTGAACAGATAGTCGAAGCGCGACAGCAGCGGATGGTTGCGTGCCTTGGCGACGTCGAGATCGTCCCAGGACAGCGAGCAGACATGCAGCACGATGATGTCGAACTGGCTGTCGGGCGAGGCGCTCAACGGCGTGAACGCGACCTGGCGCGAGGCCTCCTGCGTGCGGAACGCGTTCAGCTGCGCCTCGTTGTCGCCGACCTCGGCCGGGCTGTCGATCCGCATCGTCGGAGCCGGGCGCTGCGCGACGCGCGTGGCGGCGGCCCCGGTCGCCGCGGCGCCCGTCGAAGCCGTGCCGGCCCCTTGCCACAGCGGCACCAGGACCAGCGCGAGCAGCACGAAGGTGGTGACGCGCACCCAGCGGTTGATCACCAGATAGGCCAGCGTGACAACGATCGCGCCCAGCACCATCTGCGGACTGACGAAGCGCTGCAGCAGCTCCAGCAGATAGGCCGGCGTGAAGGCGCTCAGATTCGAGAACTGCGAGACCACCCGCGCGAACGGCGGCAGGTTCGATTCGTGGTACAGCAGCGCCACGCCGACGACCACGGCCAGCACCTGGCGCAGCACGCGCAGGCCGCGGTGTTCCACCGGCAGCACCAGCCACAGCGCGAACAGCAGGTTCAGCAGCCAGCGCGGCTGCACCTGTCCGATCGCGAACAGGTAGAGCTTGGCGGCGAAGTAGAGGTTCCAGATTCCCATGGGGTTGGCGGTTCGGGATTGCGGTTCGAGGTGCGTGGATGGGTGCGTTGATCGATGCTATGACGTGCGATGGCGGTGCGAGGGCGTTTGCAACGACGGTGCGCGTGCCCGGACTCAGGACTGCCGCGTTCGCCGCCGCACCAGCGCGGCCTCGAGCATGTCGATCGCGGCGTCGTACAGGCGCAGGAAGCCTTGATAACCCATCTCGATGACCTCCTTGAGCCCGCGCAGCGGCGCGTCGCGCGGCTGGTCGTCCAGCCAGTCGATCCACGCGTCGGCACGGCCGAAGGTGCACTGGATCAGCTGCGTCTCGGCTTCCGGGCTCAGGTCCTGCATCCGCACGCCCAGGTGGCGGTTGACGTTGCGCGCCACCGTGGCGGCGAAGTGGTATTCGCGCGCGCCGCGCGACAGGCAGACGCCGACGCGTTCGCCTTCGCCGAGCGCCACGTCGATCGGCAGCAGCAGTCCCAGGCCGCCCAGCGAATAGTTCTCGGTCTTGCACGCCAGCGTGGTGCCGTCCGGCAGCAGCAGCGTGGCCGGCACGCGCATCGGAATCCGGTGCGACACGCGCACCTGGCGCGCTTCCTTGGCGACGCCGATGGCCGCGCCGAGCATCAGCAGGTTGACGGTCGCCCAGACCATGTTCATCACGACCGTGCCGGGTTCCGTGGTGGTGCCCATCAGCAGCCGGCCCACGCCCATGCCCAGGCCCGCCACGTTCAGGGCGAGCAGCAGCAGATAGGGCTTGGAGATCGTCCAGTCCAGGTAGTCGTCCTCGATCCGGCCGCCCTTGGCCGTCACGTTGAACTTGCCGAGCCGCGGATTGATGAAGGCCATCGTGGTCGGCAGCACGATGTACCACGCCAGCACCGATTCGTAGACCTCGGCCCAGAACGAATGCCGGTACTTGCCCTGGATGCGCGAGTTGGTGATGTTGGCGATCACCAGATAGGGCAGCACGTAGGCCGCGATCATCGCCGCCGAGGTGTTGATCACATGCATGCCGAACACCAGGTAGGCGAGCGGCATCGTCAGGAAGATCAGCCGCGGGATGCCGTAGAAGAAATGCAGCATCGCGTTCGAGTAGCACAGCCGCTGGAACAGCTTGAGCCCCTTGCCGAGCAGCGGATTGTCGATGCGGAAGATCTGCGCCATGCCGCGCGCCCAGCGGATGCGCTGGCCGATATGGCTGGCCAGGCTTTCGGTGGCCAGCCCAGCCGCCTGCACGGTGCGCAGGTACGCGGTGTTGTAGCCGCGCCGGTGCAGCTTCAGCGCGGTGTGCGCATCCTCGGTCACGGTCTCGACCGCGATGCCGCCGATCTCGGCCAGCGGCGCACGCTTGATCACGGCGCACGAGCCGCAGAAGAAGGCCGCGTTCCACAGGTCGTTGCCGTCCTGGATCAGCCCGTAGAACAGGCTTCCTTCGTTGGGCACGCGGCGGAAGGTATCGAAGTTGCGCTCGAACGGATCGGGCGAGAAGAAGTGGTGGGGCGTCTGCACCATCGCGCAGCGCGGATCGGCGATGAACTCGCCCATCGTCATCTGCAGGAAGGAGCGGGTCGGAATGTGGTCGCAATCGAAGATCGCGATGTAGTCGCCCTGCGTCACCGACAGCGCATGGTTGATATTGCCGGCCTTGGCGTGCCGATTGTCGTTGCGCGTCAGGTAGTGCACGCCGGCCTGCTCCGCGAAGGCCTGCATCTGCGGCCGCCGGCCGTCGTCCAGCAGGTAGATGTTCAGCTTGCCGCTGGGCCAGTCGAGGCTGCGCGCGGCGTAGACGGTCGGCTGCACCACCGACAGCGGCTCGTTGTAGGTCGGGATATAGACGTCGACGGTCGGCCATTGCGCAGGATCGGCCGGCATCGGCTTGGGCCGGCGCGACAACGGCCAGGCGGTCTGCACATAGCCGAGGATCAGCACCAGCCAGGTGTAGGCCTCGGCGGCGAACAGCAGATAGCCGATGGTGACCTCCATCGGCGTGGCCAGGTCCAGCGTCTCGGTGGCACGCCACCAGATATAGCGCAGCGTCATCAGCAGCGACAGCGCCATCATCGTCAGCGTGGGGAAGCGCCCCGGGATCCTGCGCAGCACCATCACCGCGATCCAGACCAGCGCGAACACGGTCAGCTGTCCGCCCAGCGGCAGCGGCGTGGTGCACAGCACCAGCCCGGTCAGCGCGGCCAGCACCAGCAGCGTGGGCGCGAGGCCGCGCACGCGATGCACCAGCGCCGCCACGTGGGCCAGGCCGCTGCTGGCACGCATCCAGTCGACGCGCGGCAGGCGCGCCGCCAGGCGCCGCCGCTTGCGCGCGACGTAGCGATAGGCCGGCTCGAGCCGGTGATCGAGCCAGCGGCGCAGCGGCGATTGCGGCGGCGCCTGTTCCTGCGGGCTGCGCCGGCGCGTCGGCGCGGCCAGGCGCCGGCGCGGCCGGGGCGGGCGCACGAACAATCGCCATACGCGACGCGGCAGGCTGTGACGTGGATCGATGCCAAGACGCTCGGCGGAGCGGGCCGACAGCCACGCGGCAAACTCGGCCGGCCAGTCGCGCTTGCCGGGCCGCGCCGGGCGGAAGAACAGGCGCACCAGCCATTCGTTGCGCGCGGGCCGCTCGCCAAGATCCAGGCCTTGGGCCAGCGCGGCACGCAGCCGCAGGGTCAGGTCGAGCAGCACGCCGAGGATCATCTGCGTGTCCCCGCGTCTTGCGCGGCCGCACCAAGCGATGCCGCGATCCATTGCGACAGCCAGGCTGCGATGCCCTGCAGATCGTGCGCGGCCTGCGAATGCGGCATCGCGCGGCAGAAGTTCTCGCCGCGCGCCAGCGCTTCGGGCAGGCCGTGATCCAGATGCACCTGATAGGGCAGCAGCCGCTCGCGCAGCCGGGTGCGCAGCAGCGCCAGCACATCGCCATGCAGCTGGCGCGCGGGCTGGGACCCGCGTTGCCACCACGCGATAGGGCAGGCCGATCCGTTCCAGCGCATGTTGCATGCGCGGCAGCGTGGCGCAGACCTCCGGCTCGGGCGGCGCCAGCACCAGCGCCAGATCCGCGGCGGCGAGCGCCTGCGTGGCATGCAGGGCCGGCCAGGCGGGCGTATCCGATCAGGACAATGCCGTCGTCGGGCAGGTCGCGACCTGCGCCAGCAGCGCGCGCAGCCAGTGCGGCTGCTCGATCAGGCAGCGCGTGGCGACGGCCTCGGCGTCATCATCGGTGCCGCCGCGTTCGCGTTCGCGTTCGCGTTCGCCGTCGCCGTGGCTGTGGCCGTGGCCGTGGCCGTGGCTGTGGCTGTGGCCGTGGCTGTCGCCACCACCGTTGTCGCGAGGCAATCCATCCACCTGACCCCACGGCACCAGCAGCACGTCGTCGTCGCTGCGCAGGGCCGCGGTGGCCCAGTCGCTCGCCGACGGCCGCAGCGCCGCGTCGACCAGCCCGCGTTCGACCGGCTCGCGCAGGCCAAAATGCAGGCCGAGCAGATTACGCGGATCGCACTCCAGCGCCAGCACCGCATGCCCGCGCCCGGCCAGCAGCGAGGCCAGCGCGGCGGTCATCGTGCTGCGGCCCGCGCCGCCTACCGGCGCGACGATGGCGATCGTCTTCATCGCGTGCCGTCCTTCGGCGCCTGCCACCGCTTGCCGCGGATCACGATGCCTTCGAGCTGGGGCGGCAGCCGCACCGCGCGGCGCTGGCGCGGCTGGAACCAGCGCGGCATCACGCGCATGAGGTCCAGCTTCCAGATCAGCCAGGCGACGGGGGCGGCCAGTATCAGGCCCCAGATGAAATATCCGATAAAGACGCGCATGGCGATGCTATTCCCGGGCTTTGAGCGGCACCGCGGCCGGCGTCGGCGCGGTGCGGGGTTTGGAATGCGTGGCGTGAGCCGCTGCGGCCGGCCGCAGCGCATCGAGCGGGGACAGCAGCGGCAGCGCGGGGCCGGCGCGATGTTCTGCGCGATGTTCGGCGTGATCCTCGGCGCGATTCCGCGCGCGATTTTCAGCGGTGATTTCGGCGCGAATGTCGGCGCGATGTTCGCCGCGGTCCTCGGGCCAGGCACCGGCTCCGGCCTGCGGACTTGCCTCGGCCGGCATGGCGGGCACCGTGGCGCCTTCGGCCACCGTAGCGCCTTCCGCCACCGCCGCCGCGCTGGCTTCCTCCCGCGCCTGCAGCCAGCCGCTGTAGTCGGGCAGCGTCCGCTCCGCGGCCTGCTGCGCGAACGCGTTCAGCGCGGCCTCGATGGTCGGCGCGTCGCCGCAGCGCAGCTCGCCCGAGAACAGCGCCTCCAGCGGCCGCTGGAACACGCGCCGGCAGACCGCGTCGGCGTCGTCGAGCCGGCAGGCAAAGAAGAACACGTAGACGCTGTCGGCATCGGCGCTGCAGATATCGCCGGTACGGTTCATGCGGCAGGCGCGCAGCGCGTCGATATGCGCGACCTCCGGCAGCAGCGTCAGGCGCAGCAGCACGTGCGGCAGCCGGATGGTCCGGCCCTGTTCGACCGCGCCGCGCACCGTGTCGATGAATTCGGCCGGGGGCACGTAGCCGATCGCCGAGCCCGTCAGCACCGCCGACAACGCGGTGCGGTAGTCCGCCGGCAGCGGACGCGAGAACACCTGTCCCTGCACGCCCTCGAGCATCGCCTGCACGCGCGCGAACGGCGTGCGCCGCGCGATCACCAGGTTGGCGCCGAGATTGAGCAGCAGCAGCTCGTAGTGCTGCCGCATCGCTTCCTGGTCCTCGCGCACGACGATCTTCAGCGCGCTGCCGCGCGTGCGCCGCAGCCGGTGCACCTGCTCGGCCAGCGTCTCGAAGGCGCGGTTGCCCTGGTAGTGCAGCAGCACGGTCGCCGCCACCGCGCCGCCGGCGCTGGCCACCGCGGCCTCGTTGCTGTCGACCAGCTGCCAGGACTCCGGCACCCAACGCTCGTGGGCGACGGCGTCGCGGCAAACGATCACGCGATGTTCGTCGGGCGCGAGCAGGCCGGCCGCCGCCGCTTCGCCTTCGCCGTCCGCGCCGGCGCCGCTGACCATCAGGCGATGCTCATCGGCGGCGAAGCGCAGCGGCAGCGAGCGGCTGGCGAGCACCGCTTCGCGATCGCGCCAGAACGCCACCTCCCAGGTGTATTGGCCCTGCACCTGGGACAGATGCGCGGCACCGGCGAAGCGGGCGTGCAGGCTGCCGAGATCGGCCGGCCGCCGGATCTCGTCGAGGTCGTCCGTCGGCGGCGCCAGCACCAGCAGCAGCGACAGCCGCTCGCGCGCGCACCACGCGGCGAGCCGCGCGCCTTCGCGCGACAGGCGCGCGCCGTCGTCCCAGGAGAAGCAGGCCTCCGCGCCTTCGACGATCACCACGCTGTGGCGGGCCGCGCATTGGTCTGCCAGCGCCTGCAGCGCATCGGTCAGCGTGTCGATGCCGGCGGCGCGGCTTCCATTGCCGTTGCTGCTGCCGTGAGCGCGGCCGACTCGCAGCCCGCACAGATTGGCGCGATGATGCAGCGCGCCGCCGACGTCGATATCGAGGCCGTGCTCGCGCAGCGCCTGCGCGATGCCGTCGACCGGACGTGCGGACAGCACCGTGGCCGGTCCGCGCAGCGCGTTGGCGGCGGTCTGCCAGAAAAGCGCATCGCGCGCCGGCGACGGCTCGGCATAGACGATATGCACGTGGCCAGCCGCCAGCGTCGCCAGTTCGGCCGGGAGGCCGTCGATCGCCAGCGAGGGCCGCGCCTGCAGCCGCGCGAACAGCGCCGAGCGCGGCGGGGCGGGCGTCGCCGTCGCCGCGGCGGAGGACGGTGTCAGGGAGGTGGTGGCGGGCCTCGTCGATGGGTTCATGATTCGCGTCGATCCGATCTAGTACGAGGAATACGGTCGAACCGGCTCGGGCGGGAACGGCACCGGCCCGCGCTGCGGTTCGAAGTGATAGCGCAGATAGGCGATCGCGCGATTGGGCGCATAGTCGCGCGAGCGGTCGATCTGCAGCGCCATGCCGGCGACCCACTTCGGCGCGAAGCGGTATTCGACCGCGGCCAGCGCGGTATAGCTGAAGCCGCCGCCGTTTCCGCCGCGGAACGTCCGATCGCCCGCCATGCGCTGCAGGTCCGGCCGGGTCGGATAGTAGGGCATGTCCTTCTCGTAGGTATCCGACCAGCCGGCCGAGCCGCCCAGCCGCCACGACCACGCGCCGCGCCGTCCCGTCCATTCGAGCGGCACCGCCAGCGACAGATAGCGCTGCGGGCTGTAGTAGCCGCCGTGGCCGAAGGTGTAGTAGCGCAGGTTTTCCTGGTAGCGCCAGTAGTTGACCACCAGGCCGCTGGTCACGCGCTGGTTGCGCGCCTGCAGCAGCGGCCAGTCGAAGCCGGCGCGCACCGTGAACTCGCGATTGGTGCGGACGTTGTGCCCGGTCAGCACGCCGGCGCCAACGGTGGCGAACACGCTGCCGCGCCCGACATCGTGCGAGTACCCAAGCGTGATGCCGTTGCGCGCCACGCCACCCCAGCGTTCGCCGCTGGCCGGATCGATCGCGCCGGCGTAGGAGATCAGGCTGCTGGTGACCGCGCGGCGCGACACGTCGACCGTGGCCGCGGCGCGGTTCAGCTCGGCGCGATAGCGCAGTCCGCCCACCACGGTCTGCTGCAGGAAGCCGAGCGGGGTCGTGCCGAGATCCGCGCGCCAGCTGTCGTAGGCGCCGTTGTACGCATAGCCCGCGGCCAGCGCCACGCCCTTGTCGGATTGCCCGCGCGGCGCGATGCCGGCGCCGCCGCGCGCGGCGATCTGGCCGAACTCGTCGGCGCCGTTGGCGACGTCCGTGCGCAGCGTGCCGGCATCGAGCAGCACGGTATCGGCGTGGAAGAACACATGGCCGGTGTAGCCATGCGGAATCCGCACGTAGAGCGGGATTTCGGTGGCGCTCAGCTCGGAAATGCCGCTGTCGCCGGACTTGCGCGAGAACAGCGTCGCGGTGGCGACCTGGCCGTCGCGACGCGCATCGAGATCCTGCAGCGCGCGCTGCGCGGCGGTGCCGCCGGCCGCGGGCGCCGCGGCCTCGGCCTGTTCGAGCGTGCGGGCCTGCCGGTACAGCGAGGCCGCCTCGTTGAACTCGCCGCGCGACTGCGCGATGCGCCCCTGCTGTACGACGATATCCGCGCGCTGCGGATAGCGCTGGCGCAGCGCGTCGACCACCGCGGCCGCTTCGCCGTCGCGGCGCAGCGCGGTCAGGCGCCGCGCTGCCGACAGCCGCGTATCGATATCGTCCTCCGCCGTGCCGGCCAGCACGTCGCGCACGATGCGCAGCGCCTCGTCGTTGCGCCGGGCGCGTTCGGCGAGCCGGGCCAGCGTCAGGCGCGCCTCGGCATCGTCCGGGCTGCGTGCGAGCACCGTGCGCGCGGCAGCGGCGGCGCCATCGAGATCGCCTTGCCGCTCCCGCACGTCGGCCAACGCGAGCGACCAGCGCCGGTCCTGTTGCTGTCCGGCCGGCACCGCCGCCAGCACGCGCAGCGCACCGGCGGGATCGTCGGCGTCGAGATGGCGGTCGGTGTCGCGCAGCGCGAGCCGCAGCGCCTGGTCGTCCAGCGCGGCGCGCTGCCCGGGTTCGAAGGCGCCCCGTTGACCGCGGGTCCGCGCATCGCGGGCACGCAGGTCATCCAGCCACGCGCGCAGCGCATCGTCGCGGCCCGCGGCGGCCAGCAGCTCGCCGTAACGCAGCCGCACGCCGATCGCAGGATCGTCGGGATGGGCGGCCAGCCACTGTTGCACCAGCCCGAGCCCATAGTCGGCCTCGCCCAGCGCGATCGCTTCGCGGCCGACGGTGGCCAGCATCTGCGGGTCCGCCTGCGTCGCGTCGGCGGCTTGCCGCAGCAGCGCGCGCGCCTCGTCGGGACGGCCGGCGGCCAGCGCCAGGCGGCCCTGCCGCAGCCACTGCTGCGCGCGCAGATTGCCGCCGAGTTCGCGCATGCCCTCGGTGCGCTCGGTGTCGGGAATCTGCGCCAGCAGCGTGGCGGCGGCATCGGGGTCGTCGACCGAATTCAGGAACAGCGCGCCCGCATAGCGCATGTCGGCGCCCGGCGCGAGGCGCAGGCCCTCGTCCATGGTCTCGCGGCCCAGCGCAGGCAGGCCGAGATCGCGATAGGCCCGCGCCAGCGTGTAGCGCGTCCAGGGCGCCTCGGGTGTCAGCCGCAGCGCCTCCTCCAGCCGCGCGATGGCCGGGCTCGCGCGGCGCTCGGCCAGCAGCTGGTCGGCCTGGCGCGTCAGCAGCTCGGCGCGCAACTGGCGCAGCGTTTCCGCATTGGCCGGCGATTTCTGCAGGCGCGCTTCGGTCGCGGCCAGCAGCGGTCCGATTTCGGCGTGGCGGCCGCTGTTCTGCAGCAGCGCCACCAGCCGGCGCAGCGCGCCAGGGTCCGGCGTGCGGCCGGCCAGTTGCTGGCGCAGCAGCGTCTCGGCTTCAGCCTCGCGTTGCTGCGCAACCAGCGCGTCGGCCAGGATGACGAGCGCATCGGCGTTGTCGGGCTGGCGCGCCAGCGCCTGCCGGGCCAGTGTCTCGGCCTCGGCGGGCTTGCCCTGCGTGCCGGCCAGCCGCGCGCGTGCGATCGTGCCCCAGAAGGTGGCGGTATCCAGCAGGCTGCGCCATTTGTTGCGCTGCTCGGGATCGAGCTGCAGCGCGCGGGAAAACAGCGCGCGCGCCTCGTCGTGGCGGCCCTCGCGCAGGCGCACCAGGCCCAGGCCGCCGACCACCTCGGCATCGTTGCCGCGCGTGCGCATGGCCTGTTCGAAGGCGGCCTGCGCTTCGGCAAGGTTGCCGCGCTCGAGCTGCCGCAGGCCGCGCTGGCGCGCCTGCCAGGCGGGATCGGCCAGCATGCGCCGATGCGCCTCTCGCCTGGCCTCGAGTTCGGCCAGCGTCTGCCGCGCGATGTCGTCGTCGGGCACTTCCTTCAGATAGCGCTCGAACCAGACCGCGTAAGCGGGATCGTCATTGACGCGATACAGCGTGCGGCGCCAGATGTCGAGCGCGGTCTTGCGGTCGGCGTCGGTGCGCTGGCTCAGTCGATACAGCAGATCGAGGCCTTCGGCGCGCGTGGCGGGGCGGTCGGTCAGCAGGTCCCCCAGCACCAGCGCGAGGCGCGCATCGTCGGGCCGCTGCGCCAGTTGTCTGCGCAGTTCGGCGATGGCGCGCGGACGGCCGGCGTCGGTGCCCGCCAGGATGCGGTAGTAGTCGATCGCCAGCTCGCCCTGCGGCGGCCCGTCGGGAAACAGCCGCTGCAGCCGGTCGAGCGCTTCCTTCTCGTTGCCGCCGCGCGCCAGCATGCGTACCGTCGCCATCTCGCGCTTGTCCTGCGTGGCGATGCGGTAGGTGTCCTCGAGCTCGCGGGTGGCCGGCTGCTTCGGATGATGCTGGCGCAGGCGCTGCAGGATACGTTGCGCCTCGGCCGGGCGGTTCGAGCGCAGCTCGATCTGCGCCAGCAACAGCAGCGCATCGGGCTGCTGCGGCTCGATGGTCAGGATCTTGTCGAGGGCGCTGCGCGCCAGGTCGGCGCGATTCTTGGCTTCCCACATGCGCGCCGAAGACAGCAGGCGGGCGAGCTCCGCATTGGCTGATGACGGGGCCGGCGCGGCAGGCGCAGCTGGCGCGGTTGGGGCCTGCGCTGCCGCGGGCATCGCCGGGACGAGCAGCACCGCGGCGGCGGGGATCAGCGGCGAACGGGGCATGTCGCTGTCCAGGCCGGCGTCAGCGCGCCGTCGGCTTCGAAACGGTACAGGCCATCGAGATGGCCGAGGGCGAACAGCGCCAGCACCTGGCTGTAATAGCCCAGCGGCTGTTCGGCGGACAGCTTGCGCATCCGCTCGACCTGGCGCTGCGCCGCGCCGGTCTCGCCGAGCGCGGCCAGATACGGCGCCACCGCGGCGGAAAAGCCCCCGTTGCCCGAATTCGGCCCGACGGTGCCGGAGCGCGTATCGACGCGCTCGGGCGGATGGCCGTGCGCGATGGTGTAGTCCGCCATCGGGCGATAGGTCTTCAGCAGCGGGGTGCGCAGCGGATCCTGCGGCGCCAGCATGCCGGCCCACAGATAGACGCGGATCGCGTTGTACGCGCCTTCGGCCTGCGTCTGCTGGTCGGGGCGGAAGCCCGGTTTCGCACCCGCGTGATATTCGACCCAGTCGGGCGAGAAGCCGCGCGGCGCGGTATCGAGCAGCAGGCGGGCCGAACTGGACAGCAGCTGCGCCCATTCCGTCTGTTGCGGCCACAGCGCGGCAAACCGGCGCATCAGCTGCGGCGGCACATAGCTCGGATTGAGCCGCCACATCGTCGGCGAAGGATGAAAGCCCATCGGCCCGGGCAGCAGCGTGCGGCCCAGCCCCGGCAGCAGCGCGGTCTCCTGGCGCACCACCTGGCGCGCGATCACGGTGCCCAGTGCGGTGTAGCGGCGTTCCTGCCAGAGGCGGCCGGCCTCGAGCAGCGCATAGGCGATCCACAGATCCGCGTCGGAGGCGGGGTTGGCGTCGAGCACGCCCCAGCTCTCGGGCTTGCCGTCGGCGGCCTCGCGCTTGCCCCAGATCCATGCCGGCAGACGTGAAGCGAGATCGCCCTCGGCGAGGTTGTTCTCGGTCCAGGCGAGCAGCCGCTCGAAGGTCGGCCGGTCGTTGGCGACCAGCGCGAAGAACAGCGCATAGGCCTGGCCTTCGGACACCGTGGTCTGCTGCGGCGTGCTGGCGTCGATCACGCGGCCGTCGGCGCTGATGGTGTCGCGCTTGAAGCTGTCCCAGGCGGGCCAGGGACAGGACGCCGCGGCGCAGCCGAGCGACGCGGTCAGCAGCGCGGCGCCGAGCAGCGCGCGCGCCGCCGCCGCGAGCCGGCGGACGTTGCCGCGCAGGCACGCAGTCATCGCGACCCCCGCCATCGCGGACCCGGCCATCCCGAACCCCGCCATCTCAGCCTCCGTTACGCCGCGCCGCCAGCCGGGACAGCGCCCAGAACGCGCTCAGCGCCACTGCGAGGCCGGCCAGGATGCCCGCGATGCCGAGGAATACCGGGTGCGAGGACACCCGCACCCAGACCCGCGCATACCAAGGGAAATCGCCGACGAAATAGCGCTCGCCGAGCCGCAGGCCTTCCACCTCCTTGGCGCGCACCACGGTCAGGTCGCCGCGGATCTGCGCGACCTTGGTCGGATCGTCGAGGGCATCGAGCACGTCGCCGAGCCGGTCGGCCTCGGTCGCGGTCACCGCGACCACGCTGTGCCGTTCGCGGTAGGGCGATTCGAAGCCGACCAGCGCGGCCAACGGGCCGTCGGCCGACAGGATCGCGCGGCCCGCCGGCGTCATCGTCTCCGGCTCGCTGTCGCTGAGCCAGTTCGACCACGCGCTGGCGCGCTGGTCGCGCAGCGCCATCTCGGTCTTGCCGCGCGCGATCATCAGCGGCAGCGACTTGCCCCAGCGCGCCAGCAGTTCGCCGGCGCTGCCGTTGCCGACGATCAGCAGGTTGCGCTGGCCGACCGATTCGACGTCCTTCGCCGGCACCACCGTGACGCGCAGCGCCGGCAGCCCGGTCCAGCGGCCCATATGGCCGAGCAGCGTCAGCAGGGCTTCCTGATCGATCGCGCGCGGCGCGTCGGGCAGCACCACCGCGGTATCGGCCAGGTCGGCCAGGCGCGTGAACGGGTAGCCGCTGTTGGCGAAGAACGCCAGGTTCGGCATCGCGGCGTAGTGCGCGAAGCCGCTGAAGTCGATGCTCGAGTCCGGATCGATCGCCGCGCGCGCGACCTTGGCCGGCGTCGACGCGCACAGGCCCGTCTTCTGCGAATCCAGATGGAAGCGGAACTGCATCTGGTTGTCGCTGCCGACGCGGAAGGCCGGCACGCGGATCTCGTTGGACACCACCGCGTCGCTGCCCGACAGCAGCGGCACGCTGACCAGGTTCTCGTCGTCGCTGCCCGACAGCGGACGAAGCCGGTACGAGCGCACCAGCTGCTCGTTGATATCGACGTTCAGCACCGAGTCGTTGTAGGTCGACGGTGCCGTGTAGCGGTATTTGAGGTTCAGCGGCACGCTGCGCTGGTTCCAGCCGTACAGGTCGGCCGGCACGCGCAGATTGACGCGGATCGCCTGCGGGTCGTTGCCCGAGACCTGCAGCTGCTGCGGATCGGTAACCAGCTCGCGGAACAGCACCGGACGATGGACCGGCGCCCAGTTCGGCGCGTCATACGGCGCGCGCGGCGGTCCCAGGTCGACGGTCTGGATCAGTGCCTGGCGGCCCGCCATCGCCGCCTTGCCGAGCACCAGCGCATTGGCCGCGGTCTGCAGTTCCTCGGCATTGCGGCCGGCGATCACCAGCAGCTTGTGGTCGGGGCTGTTCGGATTGGGCATCACCGTGACCGACGGCCCGGCGATCTCGCGCAGGCCCAGCGCGGCCGCGCCGGGGCCGGGCAGGGTCAGATGATCGCGTGCTGGCCCGCCGGCGCGCTGCGCGCCACGGGGAAGCGCGCGCCGCGGTAGTCGGCCAGCGCGCCCAGCCACGACGCCACCACGCCGGCCGCGCGCAGCGTCGCCATGTCGGCGTTCTCGGCGAGCACGAACGGCACGGTGACGCGGCGATTGTCGCGGCGATCGAAGAAGGGCAGCGGCAGCAGCGCGAGGTTGTCCGGCAGCCGCAGCGCGGCGGTGGTCAGCGTCAGCGTGCTGTTGGCGCTGATATCGGTCCACAGCGCCGAATGCGCGGCGTCCTCGCAGTGGTCCACGGTGTAGTGGCCGATGAATTCGATCGCCAGGCGATTGAAGTCGGTAAACAGCCGCGGCTCCAGCGCAATCTCGCGCGTGACCTGCTGGGCCGCGCGATTCGCTTCGAGCGGCAGCGTGGCGACGACCTCGTCGTTGAGCTTGACCTTCAGATGCGACAGCGGATAGATCAGCGAGGGCGAATACGTATAGTGCAGCCGCAGCGTGGCGCTGGTGACGACCTCGTCCGCACGGATGCCGACATTGAGCACGCGTTCGGGGTCGAGTCCGCGCAGTGCGATCGGACCATAGGCGCCCATCTCGGCGACCGTCAGCGTCTGGCGGCGCGTCGGCGTGCCGGCCGGCGCAGCTGTTGCGGCCGGGGCGCTGGCGGATGACGTGGCGGCGCCTCCGTTGCTGTTCGGGCCTTCGATTGCCGTAGCGGGGGAAGCGGGTTGGGAGTGCGCCGGCGGCAAGGCCAGCGCGGCCAGAAGGCATGCCGTGGTCAGCATGGCGCCACGTCGGCGCGGCGTGGCGGCGGTCAGATCGATCCTCGTCATCAATGCCAAATAAACGATGAACGCCCGTGTAGCGTCCGTCTGGCCATGTTCCCCTCGATAGCAGCGGCGGGGGCGGCGCTCTGTGGCAATACGATGCGCCTTGTCCGGCGGAGTCTACACCAATGTGTTTGGACGACCGCTGCGGCGGGATGGCGGCGCGCAATAAAAACGTCCGCCTTGCGGGCGGACGTTGGATCGTTGCCACATGGGGCGTGGCCGACGGCGAGACGGTCGCGGAGGCCGCCGGCCACGTCCGCGGATCAGTGCGCGAACAGCCAGATCAGGACCAGCACGAAGGCCGGTACACCCAGCAACCAGGCGAGGATATAAGGCATGGTTTCGCTCCTTGTCGTGAACTCCATGGCTTCACTATAGGGAGCGGGGGCGGGGCCTACTGTCGGGACCCCTCCGCTAGGTTTGTAGGACTGGGCCGACCGGGTGTCCGACTGTCTGTGCCCTCTGCGGCCCGTTTTCGGCGGGTTTGCGGCTCAATCCTCGTCATCCTCGCTGTCGAGGAAGTCGCGGCGGATCATCCAGTTGCGGATGGCCTCGTCGCAGACCTTCTTCAGCTTCTGGCGGTCGGGCAGCTTGTCGAACAGCTCGAAATTGACCAGCGCCATGCCGGCATCGGTGATGTAGAACAGGCGTGCGGGATCGTCGTAGTGGACGATGCGGCCGTCGATGCCGGACTCGTCGCTCTCGGTGGGCATGTCCTCGAGCTCCACCACGCGGCAGGTGAAGCGCGGGCTGCGGGTATGCGTCAGATACTCGAATTCGTCGTGCATCACTTCGCCCCCCTTGCCGGTGGCGATGGCGAAGCCCCAGATGAAGCGGGGCATCGGCAGATCGGACAGATCGTCTATCTCGTCCATGGTGTTCTCCCTGATTCGATGACCCGCATTATCGCTCGGACACCATGGCCGCGCCCACCCTCCGCGCGTCTGGCGCGGCGCGCTTATCGCTGCGCGTGGCAATTCGCGTAGACGGGAGGCGCGTTTTCGCCCTGCGTGATGTCCTGCAGCATCGCGTCGTCGCCCCTGGTCCACCAGACATGCTGGCCATGCGCATAGCGCGCGCCGGACGCGCTCAGCACGGTGACGAACAGCAGCGGCTTGCCGTCGAGCCGCAGGATCGCGATCTGGTTGTCGGGGCTGTTGAAATAGCGTGCGGTCAGCTGTTTGCCGCCGTCGCAGCGGTAGCGCACGGTGACCGGCGGGTCGAAGCGTACGCCATCGATGCCGGGGCGGGCCTGTGCCGGCGCGGTGAAGGAGACCGCCGCAATCAGCGCGGCGCAGGGCATCAGCGCGGCGCGGCGAAGGGAAAAGGACGGACGGGGGAAGGGCATGGCCATATCGGTTGGTTCCTGCAGCGAAGCGGTAAAAGGCAATCGATGAAGGGGCGCCGGCACATGAAGCGCAACGTCCCGCTCAACGTCCCGCGCCGCCATCGAGCCGGTAGCTTGCCGCGAGGCTGCGCAGACTGTCGATCTCCGCCTGCTGCCAGGCGGCATCGTGGCCCAGCTCTTGCGCGAGGATCGCGGCCACGCGGGGGGCCGCGGCCTCGGCGGCGCGGGCATCGAGGAACAGCAGCCGGTTGCGGCGCGCCACCACGTCCTCGACCTTGCGCGCCAATTCGTAGCGCGCGGCGAAGCGGACATGCGCTTCGGTCAGGCCCGATTCCGGCGCGATCACGTTGTCCGCGCCCGGCAGGCTGCGCAGCAGACCGAGGTCGCCGCCATAGTAGCGGTCCGGCGCGTTCAGGTTGGCCTGCTGGCCGGCCCACGCGCCGGCGCCATGCAGCGGCAGGTCGGCGGTCACGCAGGGCGCGGCGCGCAGCATCTGGCGGCGAATCGCGGTGTCCACCACGTCCTCGGCCATCTTGCGATAGGTGGTCCATTTGCCGCCGGTCACCGTGATCAGGCCCGCTTTCGATACCACGATGGTGTGTTCGCGCGACAGCGAGGCGGTCGAGCTTTCGCCGGTCGCCTTGACCAGCGGGCGCAGTCCGGCCCAGACACTGGTGACATCGGCGCGAGTGGGGTCGCGCGACAGATAGCGCGCCGCCGTCTCGAGGATGAAGTCGACGTCGTCGTCCTCGGCGCGCGGCTCCAGCGGCAGGTCGCGGCGCGGCGTGTCGGTGGTGCCGACGATCGTGTGGCCGTTCCAGGGCACCAGGAACAGCACGCGGCCGTCGTCGGTCTTGGGCACCAGGATCGCGCGATCGCCCGGCAGGAAGCTGCGCGGCAGCGTCAGGTGCACGCCCTGGCTGGGCGCCACCATCATCTGCGCGCGCTCGTCCTCCATGCGCCGCACCGCGTCGACCCAGACGCCGGTGGCATTGATCACGCACTCGGCATGCAGCGTCAGTTCGGCGTCGCCGAGCTCGTCGCGCACGGTAACACCGCCGACCACGCCGGCCTGCATCACGAGCCCGCTCACGCGGGCATAGTTCAGCGCGATGCCGCCCAGATCGAACAGCGTGCGCATCAGGGCGATCGCCAGGCGTGCGTCGTCGAACTGCCCGTCGAAATACAGGTTCGCGCCGCGCAGCGGGCGGCCGCCGACATGCTCGGCCAGCGTCGGCGCCGCGGCCAGCGCCTCCTGGTGGTTCAGCCAGCGGCTGTCCATCAGGTTGCGGCTGCCGGCCAGCATGTCGTAGACCTTCAGGCCGATGCCGTAGAAGGGCTGGTCGAACAGCTGATAGGCGGGCACCACGAAGCCGAGCGGCCACACCAGATGCGGCGCGTTGCGCGCCAGCATGCCGCGCTCCTGCAGGGCCTCGCGCACCAGCCCGATATTGCCCTGGGCCAGGTAGCGCACGCCGCCGTGTACGAGCTTGGTGGCCTTGCTCGAGGTGCCCTTGGCGAAGTCGGCGGCCTCCAGCAGCAGCGTGCGATAGCCGCGCGCGGCGGCATCGACGGCGGTGCCGAGCCCGGTTGCGCCGCCGCCGATCACGATCACGTCCCAGCGGCGCTCGCGCTCCAGCGTGGCGATCAGCGCCGCGCGATCCGGGGGCAGGGTAGGGTTGGGTGTCTGCATGGCAAGGAAGAGCGGTGCGAGTCGGGTCGGTGGTGGCGGTTCTTCGGCGCGTCGGCGGATTGTGGGGATCGTCGGCGGGGCGTCGGAGGCGGTCGGTTATGGGCGGCTATCGGCGGCTGTCGGCGGCTGTCGGTGGTTATTGGCGCTTGATGGCGTTGTTGGCGTATCGAGGCAACGCGCTCAGCCGGCCGGCGAGGCACTGGCTGATGCCCCATCGTCCCGCGCCCAGTCCCGCGCGCGCTCCACCGCGCGATGCCAGCGCGCGAGCTGGCTCTCGCGTGCATCGGCCGACAGCCGCGGCTCGAAACGCTGTTCGATCTGCCATTGGCTGGCCAGTTCCTGCTGGTCGCGCCAGAAGCCGCAGGCAAGGCCCGCCAGATAGGCCGCGCCCAGCGCGGTGGTTTCGGTGACGCGCGGACGCACGACCGCGGTGCCCAGCAGATCGGCCTGCATCTGCATCAGCAGGTCGCTGCGCGAGGCGCCGCCATCGACGCGCAGCTCGGCCAGCGCGATGCCGGCGTCCTTCTGCATGGCATCCAGCACGTCGACGCTTTGCAGCGCGATCGCCTCGAGCGCGGCGCGCGCGATCTGGGGACGACCGGTGCCGCGCGTGATGCCGATCAGCGTGCCGCGCGCAAACGCGTCCCAGTGCGGCGCGCCGAGGCCGGCGAAGGCGGGGACCAGCACCACGCCGCCGGTGTCGTCGCATTGCCGCGCCAGCGGCTCGACCTCGGGCGCGCTCTGGATGATCTGCAGGCCGTCGCGCAGCCACTGGATCGTCGCGCCGCCCATGAAGACACCGCCTTCAAGGCAATATTGGGTGCTGGCTTGCGCCGAGCCTTGTGTCGTGCCTTGCGCCGTGCTTTGTGCCGTGCCGCCGGAGCCCGCGCCAAGCTGCCAGCCGATCGTCGTCAGCAGCCGGTTCTGCGAGACCACCGGCGCCGAGCCGGTGTTCATCAGCAGGAAGCAGCCGGTGCCATAGGTGTTCTTGGCCATGCCGGGCGACAGGCAGGCCTGCCCGAACGTGGCCGCCTGCTGGTCGCCCGCGATGCCGGCGATCGGCAGTTCGGCGCCGAACACGCGTTGCGAGGTACGCGCGACCTCGCCGCTGGACGGCACCACGTCGGGCAGCAGGCTGCGCGGAATGTCGAGCAGCACCAGCAGTTCGTCGTCCCAGCGGAATTCGTGGATGTTGAACAGCATCGTGCGCGACGCGTTGGAGACGTCGGTGACATGGCGCGCGCCATCGGTCAGCTGCCAGATCAGCCAGCTGTCGACGGTGCCGAAGGCCAGCTCGCCGCGTGCCGCGCGCTCGCGCGCGCCGTCGTAGTGGTCGAGCATCCAGCGCAGCTTGGTGCCGGAGAAATAGGCGTCGATGACCAGGCCGGTCTTCGCGCGGAAGCGCTCGCCATGGCCGTCCCGCTGCAGCGCTTCGCACATCGGCGCGGTGCGGCGGTCCTGCCAGACCAGCGCGCGGCCGACCGGCTCGCCGGTGCGGCGGTCCCACAGCACCGCGGTCTCGCGCTGGTTGGTGATGCCGATTGCGCGGATCTGGCCGGCCGACACGCTGGCGCCGTTCAGCACCTCGTGCGCGACCGCCAGCTGCGATTGCCAGATCTCGTAGGGATCGTGCTCGACATGGCCGGGCTGCGGATAATATTGCCGGAACTCGCGCTGGGCGATCCGCACCACATTGCCGGCATGATCGAACAGGATTGCCCGCGAACTGCTGGTGCCCTGGTCGAGCGCCAGGATGTATTCGCCGCGCGCTGGCGTCGTGCTGTCGGTCATGGCTGCCATCCTGCTGATTTCGATTTCAATGATTCCGTGGTTTCGTACCGGGACCCGTACGGAGAACGCCCTTGCCGGGCGCCAATATGCCGATGCCCGATTCCCTCGACCTTGCCCAACACATTGCCGCCGACGTCGCCGCGGACCTCGCCACCAGGCTCGCGGCCAACCTCGCCGCGCGCTCGCGCTTCGATCCCGCGCGGCATCTGCGGCTGACCGTGGAGGGCCGGCAGGTCGGCTGGCTGCCGCGCCGGCATGCGCGGACGCTGCGCAAGCTCGAAGGAGCGGAGGGCATCGACTTCGCCGTGCTGGGCGCCGAGAGCGCGGACGCGGTCGCGTTGTTGCCGGACGTGCAGGGCTTCGAGGCCCGCAGCGCGGCACTTGCCAGGCTGGCCCGCCGGCTGGCCGCGCATAACCTGCTGCGCGGCTGGCGCGACGAGCCGTTCGCCGTCACGCCGGCGCTTGCTCACCCGGCCTTCGCGACGATCGAACGCGCCGCCGCGCGCTATTTCGGGCTGCTGACCTTCGCCTCGCACATGAACGGCATCGTGGCCGGGCAGCGCGCGCTGTGGATCGCCCGGCGAAGCGAGAGCAAGGCGGTCGATCCCGGCATGTGGGACAACCTGGTCGCCGGCGGCATGCCCCACGGCAGCGACCCGCTGGCGACGCTGGTGCGCGAATGCGACGAGGAATCGGGCATTGCGCCGTGGCTCGCGGCCCAGGCGCAGGCCCATGGCGAGGTGCAGGTGCTGCGCGAAATCGACGAGGGCGTGCAGTGGGAAACGGTCTATCTGTACGACCTGGAACTGCCCGCCGACTTCGTGCCGCACAACCGCGACGGCGAGGTCGCCGAGCACCGGCTGGTGGGTGCGGACGCCGCCCTTGCTATCATGGCGGATGGCGCGATGACGCTCGATGCCACGCTGGTGACGCTCTGTGCGCTGCGCCGGCGCGGCTGGGCGCCGCCGGTACCGGGCTTCGCCGCCTAGCGCGAGCTCGCCGTACCGGACCCCGTACGAGGCCCTGCAAGGCGGCCGGCCCGCCGGACGCGCCCCCTCCAGAGAACACCAACGATGAGCAATCCAGGCTTTATTCTGACCATTTCGTGCCCCGATCAGCCGGGCATCGTGCACGCCGTTTCGGGACTGCTGTTCCAGCACGGCTGCAATATCGTCGATTCGGACCAGTACGGTGACGAGTACACCGGCCGCTTCTTCATGCGCGTGCATTTCACCGCGGCCCCGGGCGGTCCGGAGCTGGGCACGCTCAAGAGCGCGTTCGCGCCGGTCGGCGAGCAGTTCTCGATGCAGTGGGAGCTGTTCGATGCCGCGATCAAGCCGCGCGTGATGATCATGGTGTCGCGCATCGGCCATTGCCTGAACGACCTGCTGTTCCGCGCCAAGAGCGGGCAGCTGCCGGTCGAGATCGCCGCGATCGTGTCGAACCACCGCGATTTCTACCAGCTGGCCGCGTCCTACGACATTCCGTTCTTCCATCTGCCGCTGATGAACGCATCGGCCGAACAGAAGGCCGCGCAGGAGGCCAAGGTGTTCGAGGTGGTGCAGGACCAGAAGATCGACCTGGTCGTGCTGGCGCGCTACATGCAGGTGCTGTCGAACGACCTGTGCCGCAAGCTCGAGGGCCGCGCGATCAATATCCACCACTCCTTCCTGCCCAGCTTCAAGGGCGCCAAGCCCTACTACCAGGCGCACGATCGCGGGGTCAAGCTGATCGGCGCGACGGCCCACTACGTGACCGCCGACCTCGACGAGGGCCCGATCATCGAGCAGGAGATCGAGCGCGTGGACCACAGCATGGACCCGGACCAGCTGACCGCGGTCGGCCGCGACGTCGAGTGCGTGGCGCTGGCCCGCGCGGTCAAGTGGCATGCGGAACATCGCATCCTGCTGAACGGGCACAAGACGGTCGTCTTCAAGTAAGCACGGCCCTGCCCCTCTCCCCCGAGCGGAAGAGGGGCAGGGCGCAGGCCGGGCTCCGGCCCTATTCCCCCGCCACCACACACTTCACTCCGCTGTCCGCAACGATCTGCTCGAACGGCGCCCGCAAGGGCTCGTCGGTGAAGAGCCGGTCGATCTGCGACAGGTGCGCCAGCTCGACCATCGCCTGCCGGTTGAATTTGCTGGCGTCCGCGGCCAGCCAGACCTCGCGCGAATGCTCGATGATCGTGCGCGCGACCTTGACCTCGCGGAAATCGAAATCGCGCAGCGTGCCGTCGGCCTCGATCCCCGAGATGCCGATCAGCCCGATATCGACCTTGAACTGGCCGATGAACTCGACCGTGGCCTCGCCGACGATGCCGCGATCGCGCGAACGCAGCACGCCGCCCGCGACGATGACCTCGCAGTCCTGGTTGTCGGCCAGGATATTGGCGACGTGCAGGTTGTTGGTGATCACGCGCAGGCCGCGGTGATGCACCAGCGCGCGGGCGATCTCCTCGACCGTGGTGCCGATGTTCAGGATCAGCGAACAGCCCTCGGGCACCGCGGCGGCCACCGCGCGCGCAATGCGCGCCTTGCCTTCGGCATTGAGCAACTGGCGCTGGCGATAGGCGATGTTCTCGGTGGTCGAGCCATCCATCCGCACGCCGCCGTGAAAGCGCGCCAGCATGCCGTTCTCCGCCAGCAGATTGACGTCGCGCCGGACCGTTTGCAGGGTCACGCCGAACTTGCGTGCTAGCTCTTCGATGGAGGCGAAACCCTGGCTGCGGACTTCTTCCAGAAGAGCGGTCTGGCGGGGATTGAGCGTCATGCCGGGATTCTAGTTCAAACAAAAACGAAAACAAATGACGCATTGCACTATTGTTTTTTGTTCGCTTCTTTACTAAAACGAGCAGGCAAGCAATCGATGCGCGCCGGTGTTCCCTTTTGCGTCCCGTTCTGTGTCCGCTGATCCCGCGACCTTCCTTCGGGCCGAACGATGCCGCGCGCCGGGCAGCAGAACCCTGACGGAGACCGGATGCAGCTCAGACTGGAAGGCATCGCGCAGCAGGCAGGTTCGCAGGTCCATCTCTATCCGATGTCGCTGGCGCCGGTCCCGGGCGCGGTGACGATCCTGCTCGGGGCGACGCAGGCGGGCAAGACATCGCTGATGCGGGTAATGGCCGGGCTCGACCGCCCCAGCGCGGGGCGCGTGCTGGTCGACGACGCAGACGTGACCGGCATGCCGGTACGCCAGCGCAATGTGTCGATGGTCTACCAGCAGTTCATCAATTACCCGTCGCTGACCGTGTTCGACAACATCGCCTCGCCGCTGCGGCTGCGCGGCGCCGCGGAGATCGACCGGCAGGTGCGCGCACTGGCCGCGCGGCTGCACATCGACCATCTGCTCGAGCGCCATCCCGCCGAGCTGTCCGGCGGCCAGCAGCAGCGCGTTGCGCTGGCGCGGGCGCTGGCCAAGGGCGCGCCGCTGATGCTGCTGGACGAGCCGCTGGTCAACCTCGACTACAAGCTGCGCGAGGAACTGCGGGAGGAACTGGCCCAGCTGTTCGCGCAGGGCGACGCCACCGTGATCTACGCGACCACCGAGCCGGCCGAGGCGCTGCTGCTCGGCGGCCATACCGCGGTGCTCGATGCCGGCGAGCTGCTGCAATACGGGCCGACGGCCGAGGTCTTCCACTATCCCGACTCGCTGCGCGTGGCGCGCGCGTTCAGCGATCCGCCGATGAACCTGATCGCGGGCGAATGGCGCGACGGCGCCGTGCATCTGCCGGACGGCATCGAGGTGGCGCTGCGGCCCGATGACGGCGCCATCAGCAGCGCCATTAGCGGCAACGGCGCCGTCGGCGGCCCCGCCGATCGTGCCGGCGATGCGCTGCAAGGCTATGCCGGGCCGGTCACCGTCGGCGTGCGCGCCGGCACGCTGTGGCTCGATGGCGTCTCCGACCGGCACGACGAGCTCGCCGTCGGCGTGCCTCGCGCGCGCGAAGGCGTGCCGCTGCCGGGCCGCGTCGCGCTGGCCGAGCTGTCCGGCTCCGATACCTTCGTGCACGTCGACACCGCGGTCGGCAACCTGGTGGCACAGGTGCCCGGCGTGCTGGAACTGGCGCTCGGCGAGACGGTGACGCTGCGCCTCGATCCGTCCCAGCTCTATCTGTTCGATGCGCAGGGCCGCTGCGTTCGCGCACCGCGCCGCCAGCATCTGCGGCGCGGCAACGGGCAGGGGAACTGAGGCCATGGCCCGCATCGACCTGGACCTGGCCCACGCCTACGGGCCCAATCCGCGCAGCGACGAGGACTATGCGCTGCTGCCGCTGCGCTTTACCTTCGACGACGGCGGCGCCTATGCGTTGCTCGGACCGTCGGGCTGCGGCAAGACCACGCTGCTGAACTGCATCTCGGGACTGCTGCGGCCGTCGCAGGGCACCGTGTCGTTCGACGGGCGCGACGTCACCGGCGACTCGCCGCAGGCGCGCAATATCGCGCAGGTGTTCCAGTTCCCGGTGATCTACGACACCATGACCGTCGGGCAGAACCTGGCCTTCCCGCTGCGCAACCGCGGCGTGCCGGCGGCCCAGGTGCGCGAGCGGGTGGGGCAGGTGGCCGAGATGCTGGACCTGTCGGCCGTGCTCGACCGCCAGGCCAGCGGGCTGTCGGCCGATGCCAAGCAGAGGATCTCGCTGGGGCGCGGGCTGGTGCGGCACGATGTCGCCGCCATCCTGTTCGACGAGCCGTTGACGGTGATCGACCCGCACCTCAAATGGCAGCTGCGGCGCAAGCTCAAGCAGATCCACCGCGAATTCCATCTGACGCTGATCTACGTCACGCACGACCAGACCGAGGCGCTGACCTTCGCCGACCAGGTGGTGGTGATGTCGCGCGGCAAGGCGGTGCAGGTCGGCACCGCGGACGCGCTGTTCGAGCGGCCCGCGCATACGTTCGTGGGGCATTTCATCGGCTCCCCCGGCATGAACTTCCTGCCGGCGCGCTGGCGCGACGGCTGGATCGAACTGGCCGGACGACGCTATGCGCCGCCGGCGGACGAGGCCATCGCGCAGCGGCTGCAGGCGGCCGGCGCGTTCAAGATCGGCGTGCGGCCCGAGTACCTGCGCCTCGCCCGGCCCGACGACGAACAGGCGGTGCCCGCGGTGATCGAGCGCGCGCAGGACATCGGCACCTACTGGATCGCGGCCGCGCGGCTGCAGGACCACGCTGGCGGCGCAGGCGTCGAGGGAACCGATGGCATCGTTGGCGCCAATGGCATCGTTGGCGCCGATGGTTCCCCGCTGCTGCGCGCCCGGCTCGGCGACGAGGCCGCCGCGCTGCGGCCCGGGGAGACCGCGTGGTTCTCGGTCTTCCACCGCCATACCTGCTATTACGTCGACGAGGAGCTGGTCCGATGAAGCCGATCAACCAGAAGGCGTGGCTGCTGGTGTTGCCGGTGGTCGTCTGCGTCGCGTTCTCGGCGATCCTGCCCTTGATGACCATCGTCAACTACTCGGTGCAGGACATCATCTCGCCGGAGCGGCGCGTGTTCGTCGGCACCGAATGGTTCCGCGCGGTGCTGCGCGACGGCGAACTGCACGACGCGCTGCTGCGGCAGCTGGGGTTCTCGCTGGCGGTGCTGCTGGTCGAGATTCCGCTGGGCATCCTGCTGGCGCTGTCGATGCCGGCGCGCGGCTGGAAGGCGTCGGCCGTGCTGGTGATCGTGGCGCTGTCGCTGCTGATTCCGTGGAACGTGGTCGGCACCATCTGGCAGATCTTCGGCCGCACCGACATCGGCCTGCTCGGCGCCGCGCTGGCGGGTCTGGGCTTCGATTACAACTACACCGGCAACGCGCTGGACGCGTGGCTGACGGTGCTGGTGATGGACGTCTGGCACTGGACGCCGCTGGTCGGGCTGCTGTGCTACGCCGGCCTGCGCGCGATTCCCGACGCCTACTACCAGGCCGCGCAGATCGACGGCGCCTCGCGCTGGGCGGTATTCCGCCATATCCAGCTGCCCAAGCTGCGCGGCGTGCTGATGATCGCGGTGCTGCTGCGCTTCATGGACAGCTTCATGATCTACACCGAGCCCTTCGTGCTGACCGGCGGCGGCCCCGGCAACGCCACCACCTTCCTGTCGCAATACCTGACGCAGAAGGCGGTGGGGCAGTTCGACCTCGGCCCGGCCGCGGCGTTCTCGATCGTCTATTTCCTGATCATCCTGCTGCTGTGTTTCGTGCTCTACAACTGGATGCAGCGCGCGGGCACGGTCGCCGAGGAGGTTCCCCATGCATGACCCGGCCTCGCGCGGCGGCTGGTGGCGCGCCGCCTTCCTGCTGGTCTATCTGCTCTTCGCGATCCTGCCGATCTACTGGATGCTCAACATGTCGTTCAAGACCAACGACGAGATCCTGTCGACGCTGTCGCTGTGGCCGGCGCAGTTCACGCTGGAGCACTACCGCACCATCTTCACCGATTCGTCCTGGTACTCGGGTTATATCAACTCGCTGATCTATGTCGCGCTGAACACCGTGATTTCGGTCACCGTGGCGCTGCCCGCCGCGTATGCGTTCTCGCGCTACCAGTTCATCGGCGACAAGCACGTGTTCTTCTGGCTGCTGACCAACCGGATGACGCCGCCGGCGGTGTTCCTGCTGCCGTTCTTCCAGCTCTATACCAGCGTCGGGCTGATGGACACGCACCTGGGCGTCGCGCTCGCGCACCTGGTGTTCAACGTGCCGCTGGCGGTGTGGATCCTGGAGGGCTTCATGTCCGGCGTGCCGCGCGAGATCGACGAGACCGCCTATGTCGACGGGTATTCGTTCCCGCGCTTCTTCCTGACGATCTTCCTGCCGCTGATCAAGGCCGGCGTCGGCGTCGCGGCGTTCTTCTGCTTCATGTTCAGCTGGGTCGAGCTGCTGCTGGCGCGCACGCTGACCTCGGTCGACGCCAAGCCGATCGTGGCGACGATGACACGCACGGTGTCCGCCTCCGGCATGGACTGGGGCGTGCTGGCCGCGGCGGGCGTGCTGACCATCGTGCCCGGCGGCATCGTGATCTGGTTCGTGCGGCACTACATCGCGAAGGGCTTCGCGATGGGCCGCGTCTGAGCGGGGGTGGCGATGGAAACGACGGCCATGTTCGGCTGGATGGTGTGGACCACGCCGGTCGCGGTGTTCTTCGTCTGCGTGGTGCTGATGCTGATCGGCATGACGATCTGGGAGCTGCGCTCGCCGACGCGCCTGCGCAAGGGCTGGCTGCCGATCGCCACCACGCGCGGCGACCGGCTGTTCATCGGCCTGATGTGCGCGGCGTGGATCAACCTTGCATGGGTGGGCCTGGGCGAGGCGATGATGAACTGGTTCTCGCTGCCGGAGGAGCCGTCGGTGTGGATCAGCTTCGTGCTGTCGATGGCGGTGCTGGCGCTGGTGATGCGCAAGGGGTGAGCCCGCGGGCGGGTTTTCCGGGCGGATGTCCGGCTTGTATTGCCGAGGTTCAGAGGTGCATTGGGTACTTGGGTGATTTGGGTGATTTGGGTGATTTTGGTTGGTATTCGCAGGTAGCGCGGCTCAATCCTTCCCCGGCCGCGACCCGCAACGCTATCGGGAAGGACCATTCGAGGAGACATCGATGACAGCGCTGAAGCAACGGGCAAGGCTTGCGGTGAAGCTGGTGGCGGTGGCCGCCGCGCTCGCCTGCGGCCATGCCGCCTGGGCGGGAGAGACCGAGGCGAAGAAGTGGATCGACAACGAATTCCAGCCCTCGTCGCTGGCCAAGGACAAGCAGCTGGCCGAGATGAAGTGGTTCATCGACGCGGCCGCCAAGCTCAAGGCCAAGGGCGTGACGCAGGTCAACGTGGTGTCCGAGACCATCACCACGCACGAGTACGAGGCCAAGACGCTGGCGCGCGCCTTCGAGGAGATCACCGGCATCAAGGTCAATCACGACCTGATCCAGGAAGGCGACGTGGTCGAGAAGCTGCAGACGTCGATGCAGTCGGGCAAGTCGATCTACGACGGCTGGATCTCCGATTCGGACCTGATCGGCACGCACTATCGCTACGGCGCGATCCTGCCGCTGACCGACTACATGAACGGCGCCGGCAAGGAATTCACCAATCCGGATCTCGACATCAAGGACTTTATCGGCACCAAGTTCACCACCGCGCCGGACGGCAAGCTGTATCAGCTGCCGGACCAGCAGTTCGCCAACCTCTACTGGTTCCGCGCCGACTGGTTCGCGCGCAAGGACCTGCAGGAGAAGTTCAAGGCCAAGTACGGCTATGACCTGGGCGTGCCGACCAACTGGTCCGCCTACGAGGACATCGCCAACTTCTTCACCAACGACGTCAAGGAGATCGACGGCAAGAAGGTCTACGGCCATATGGACTATGGCAAGAAGGATCCGTCGCTGGGCTGGCGCTTCACCGATGCGTGGCTGTCGATGGCCGGCACCGCCGACAAGGGACTGCCCAACGGCATGCCGGTCGACGAGTGGGGCATCCGCGTGGCCGCGGACAAGTGCACGCCGGTCGGCGCCTCGGTCGCGCGCGGCGGCGCCACCAACAGCCCGGCGGCGGTCTACGCGCTGACCAAGTACGTCGACTGGATGAAGAAGTACGCGCCGCCGCAGGCGATGGGCATGACCTTTTCCGAGGCCGGCCCGGTGCCGGCGCAGGGGCAGGTCGCGCAGCAGATCTTCTGGTACACCGCCTTCACCGCCGACATGACCAAGAAGGGGCTGCCGGTGGTCAACGCCGACGGCTCGCCGAAGTGGCGCATGGCGCCGTCGCCATATGGCCCGTACTGGAAGCAGGGCATGCAGAACGGCTACCAGGACGTGGGCTCGTGGACCTTCTTCAAGAAGACCGATCCGAACCGCCTGGCGGGCGCGTGGCTCTACGCGCAGTTCGTGACCTCGAAGACGGTGTCGCTGAAGAAGTCGCTGACCGGGCTGACGTTCATCCGCGACAGCGACATCAACCACGAGTACCTGACCAAGAACGCGGCCAAGTATGGCGGGCTGATCGAGTTCTACCGCAGCCCGGCACGCGTGGCGTGGACGCCGACCGGCACCAACGTCCCAGACTATCCGAAGCTCGCGCAGCTGTGGTGGAAGAACGTTGCCACGGCGGTGACCGGCGAGAAGACCCCGCAGGCCGCGATGGACAGCCTGGCCGAGGAGATGGATCAGGTGATGGCGCGGCTGCAGCGCGCGGGCATGGCGACCTGCGCGCCGAAGCTCAACCCCAAGGGCGATGCGGCCAAGTGGCTGTCGGATGAACACGCGCCGTGGAAGAAGCTGGCCAACGAGAAGCCGAAGGGCGAGACGATCGCCTACGAGAAGCTGCTGCAGGCCTGGAAGGAGGGCAAGGTGCGGTGAGATGGCGCCGGACGGGCCGCTCGGCTCGTCTGGCCGGACTGTCTCGTCGGATTCGTCTGGCCACCTGGGTGGCGGGCCGGGCTAGCTGGTTTGGGCGGGCTCGGCTTGGGTGGGCTGGGCCTGACCTGGTTGGCCTGGCCGGTTCGGCCCGGTCTTGCCGATGTCGTTCTCCCCTCTCCCGCCCGCGGGAGAGGGGCCGGGGGAGAGGGCAGCCGCTCGCCTTCCCCCCGGTCCAATTTCCCCGTTACGTCCCGAAACGTTGACCCGCCAGCCTCTGGTGCATACTACGGCCTTCGCAAAACTCAGCCCCGGGGCGAAGGCCCGTTCCTGCACCCATGAAGCGCATCCTGGTTATCAAGATCACCTCCCTCGGCGATATGGCACACACGCTGCCGCTGATCTGGGATCTGCGGCACGCCTATCCCGAGGCCAAGATCGACTGGGTCGCCGACGCCTCCTGCGCCGATATTCCCCGCTGGACGGTCGGCGTCGACCGCGTGATTTCGCCCCCGCTGCGCGGCTACAAGAAGTCGAAGCAATGGAAGGACCTGCGCGCGATCCTCGCCGCGGTGCGCGAACTGCGCCGTGAAAAGTACGACGTGGTGCTGGACGTGCACGGCGTCTACAAGAGCGCCATCGTCGGCTGGCTGGCCCGCACGCGCCGCCGCTTCGGCTATGCCGCCAAACACCTGGGCGAAGCCCGCGCCGAGATGTTCTACACCGACATCTTCGCGCCGCACGGCGATGCCACCGCCCGCCACAAGATGCGCCTGGTCGCCGCCAAGGCGCTTGGCTACGAACTCGACCCGAAGGAACACTACGAACTGCGCATCCCGGCTCCGGCCGCGCCGCTCAATACCGACGGCGTACCGCGCGCGATGCTGTTCCACGCGACCTCGCTCGAGATCAAGAAATGGCCGCCCGAACGCTGGATGGCGGTCGGCCGCGAACTGACCGCCCGCGGGTACCGCGTGCAACTGCCCTGGGGCTCGCCGGCGGAAAAGGAGCAATCCGAAGTGCTGGCGCGCGGCATCCCGGACGCCGAGGTACTGCCGAAGATGACGATCACCGAATGCGCGCAGCGCGTCGCCGCCGCGGACCTGGTGATCGGCACCGACACCGGCTTCGTCCACCTCGCCCATGCACTGGGCAAGCCGTCGGTGATGCTGTTCACCGCGACGTCGCGCGAGCACTTCGGCATTTCGGAGCCCGGCCGGGCGGTGTCCATCGGCAATGAAGGCGTGGTGCCGGACGTGCCGGAGGTGATCGGGGCCATCGATCAGGTGACCGGCAGGGTAGCGGTAGGCGCGCCGGCGGCCGCTGGGGCGTAGTGCAAGCCCGCCGCGGGCGCGGCCCCGGCTGAGGGCCCGCTTTCCGCGCGACGGCCCGTTTCGTGCAACGGCCCGTTTTGCGCAACGGCCTTCTACTCCGCCGTCGCGCCGGACTGCCGGATGACGGCGGCCCACTTCGTGACTTCCTGCTCGACATGCTTTCGCATGGCTTCCGGCGTGCCGCCCTCCGGACTGGCACCGAGCGTGGCCAGCTGGTCGCGCATCGACCGGTCCTGCAAGGCGGCATTGACCTGCTTATTCAGCGCCTGCACGACGGCCGGCGGCGTGTCGGCAGGCGCGAACAGGCCATACCACGATTTCACTTCGAAGCCGGGCAGCCCGGCGCCCGCGATCGTCGGCAACTGCGGCGCGAACGGCTGCGGCTGCGCGCTCGTCACGGCGAGAGCGCGCAGTTTGCCGCTGCGAATGAACGGCAGTACCGACGGCGCATTGTCGAACATCACCTGCACCTGCCCCGCCATCAGGTCGGTCAGCGCCGGAGCGCTGCCCTTGTACTGGATGTGCTCCATCTTGATGCCCGCCATCGACTTGAACATTTCCGCCGACAGGTGCGTGGACGAGCCGATTCCGGACGACGCGAAGTTGACCGTGCCCGGATGTGCCTTGGCATAGGCGATGAACTCGCCCACGGTCTTCACCGGCAGCGCAGGATTGACCACCATCACGTTGGGAAAGCTGGTAACCAGCGCGACGGGGGCAAAGTCCTTGCGGATGTCGAACGGCAGCTTCCTGTACAGCGTCGCGTTGATGGCATTGGCATTCGAGCCGAGGAACAGCGTGTAGCCATCCGGGGCCGAGCGCGCCACGCCGCTCGCCGCAATGCTGCTCGCGGCGCCGGGGCGATTCTCCACGACGAACGGTTGTCGCATCCGGACCGACAGCTGGTTCGCCAGCAGCCGCGCGGCGGCATCGGCGGAACCGCCCGGCGCATAGCCGACCACGATCTTGACGGGTTTGGAGGGATAGGCGGGCTCGGCGGTGGCGATCAGCGGGGCAGTCAGCGCCAGCGCGGTCAGGACGATACGGGCAGTGGACTTCATACGTCGATCTTCGGAAGAGAGGGAGTGGGCGAGAGCGGGGCCGCCAGATAGCGCTGAACCAGCCGGGCCCAGAATGCCGCGCCAATCGGCAGCGTCGCGTCATTGAAGTCATAGCGCGGGTTATGCACCATGCAGCCGCCTTCGCCAATGCCATCGCCGACGCCGTTGCCGAGCCGAAGGAAACATCCCGGCCGTTGCTGCAACAGGAAGGCAAAGTCCTCGCTCGCCATGACCGGTTCGAAGTGGGGATCCACGTTATCGCTGCCGACCAGATCGCGGGCCACCTCGATGGCGAAGGCGGTCTCGCGCTCGGTGTTGACGACCACCGGATAGCCGAGGACGTAGTCGATTTCGGCGGTGGCGCCATAGCTCTGCGCCTGCGCCTGGACCAGCGCGTCGATGCGCGCCCGCAGCCGTTCCCGCACCTTGGAGTCGAATGCACGGACGCTGAGCTCGAGCGTCGCCGACGCGGGAATCACGTTGTTCGCGGTGCCCGCCTGCAGCACGCCGACCGTGACCACCGCTGCCGCAGCAGGATCGACGTTGCGGGACACGATCGTCTGCAAGGCCATGACGATGCTCGACGCCACCACGATGGGATCCACGCTCAGGTGCGGCCGCGCCGCATGACTGCCCTTGCCGATGACGGTGACGGTGACTTTGTCGCCCGAAGCCATGAACGGCCCGCTGCGAAAGAGGAACCTGCCGGCCGGCTGGCCGGGATGGTTGTGCAGGCCGAATACGGCATCGCAGGGAAACCGTTCGAACAGGCCTTCGGCGATCATCCGTTGCGCACCGCTGCCGACCCCAGCTTCTTCGGCGGGCTGGAAGTAGAGGCGGACCGTGCCGTCGAAGCCACGGTGCTGGGCCAGGTACTGGGCCGCGCCGAGCAGGATCGCCGTGTGGCCATCGTGTCCGCACGCGTGCATGACGCCGGCAGTCCGGCTTGCGTAGGGCAGGCCCGTGGCCTCCTGGATCGGCAGCGCATCCATGTCGGCGCGGATGCCGATGCTCCGGTCGCTGGTGCCGGCCTTCAGGCTGGCGACCACCCCCGTGCCGGCAATGCCGGTCGCCACTTCATAGCCCCATTCGGTCAGCAATTGCGCGACCAGCGAAGCGGTCGCGTGTTCGGCGTAGGCCAGTTCGGGGTGCTGGTGAATGCGTCGCCGGATATCGGCCAACGCCCCGGCCTGTGCCGTCAGGTGTTCGACCTGGCAGAGGTCCGCTGTCGACATGGTTGGTTGCTCCTGTTCTGAGTTGCCCGATCAGGAGTGCAATACTGGCCGCCGACCTTTGTTCGATCAATGTATGATTTCGGCGAATATCGTTGTCTTGAGGTCAACGATGGAGGGAATCGGGAGATCGGCATGGTCAAGCTGGGCGACAAGCGGCTGGGGTATTTCTACGAGGCGGCGACCTGCGGGTCGGTGCGCGGCGCGGCGGACCGGCTCAACGTCGAACCGTCCGTGGTGAGCCGGCAGATCCAGCAACTGGAGCAGGAGCTCGGCGTGGCCTTGTTCGAGCGCAAGGGCAGGGGCATCGTGCCGACCGATGCCGCGGCCCTGGTGCTCGAGCACTGCCGCAACCGGCTCGCCAGCGAAGAGGCCCTGCGCGAGCGCATCGACGAACTGGCGGGCTTGCGGCGCGGCACGCTGCGGCTGCTGGTGGGCGAGGGATATGTGGACCTGCTGATGAATGGCGTGATCGACGTCTTCTGCAGGCAATACCCCGGGGTGCAGGTCGCCGTCGAACTGGCCAGTGCGGCCGATGCCGTGGCCAGGATCGCCACGGACGAGGCGCATATCGGCGTGGTGATGAACGCGCCCGCACAGGCAGACATCGAAGTCGTTGGCGAATGCAGCCAGCCGGTCTGTATCGTGACCTGGCCCGGCCATCCGCTGACGAAACACGACGGCACGCCCACGCTGCGCGAGGCCGCTGATTATCCGGTTGCCATCATGGCACCCGGATTCGGACTGCATCAGTTGATTCGCCTGGGCGAGTTCGCCGAGGGCATTGCGCTGGATCCGGCATTCACTTCCGGCTCGATTGCCTTGCTCAAGCGTTTCGTGATGAAACGACTCGGCGTGACTTTTCTGTCCAGCAGCGCCGTGGCCGAGGAACTCGCGCGCGGAGAGCTGGTGGCTATCCGGAGCGGCAATACGGCGCTCGAGGCGGCGAAGACGCGCGTCATCGTCAGGAAGGGGCGCGTGCTGACCGAAGCGGCGCGCCGCATGCTGGGATTGCTGGAAGGGGCCTTTCGTCAGCAGCAGACCCGCTAAGCCCGCTTGGGATACACCGTGGCCGCGCACGCCAACGCGATGCGCCATGCCGCCTGGGGCGCGGCGGCATGGCCCTGCTGCGCGCGCCTCTACCCGTTATCGCGTACCCACAAACAGCACGCCCGCCGACCGGTCCGAAGTCGTGCCGGCGGCGATCAGGCCGCGGTCTTCCGCGCTGTAATACGCGACGCCGCTCATTTTCTGCCCCGGGCGGGCACAGGGCGACGGACCGAACGTCACGGTGATGTCGTAGGCGTTGCCACGCGCGCGCGGCTTGGCCACGCCTTCGATGCGGCAGCCGGACGCGCCCGCGCCGCTGATCGTGCCCGAAGTGGCCACCGTAATGGTCGCCGACTCGCCGCCCTCCGGAATCACCGACGTACCGGTGTAGGTGCCGGCCAGCGTCGCCAGCGACGGCGTCAGTTCGTAGTTCTTGTCGTAGGTGCTGGTAAAGGTCGCGGTCTGGCCCGTTGCCGGATAGCGGACGGTGCCGTTCAGGTTCCCCTTGGTCGCGTAGGTGCCGTTGACCGCCACGTCGAAGATGCCGCGCGACGACACGCTGAAATCCTTGCCGTCGTTCGACGTGAAGCTGCCATTGGCGGCATTCAGCTTGCCCTGGACCACGCCGAGCGAGACCGGCGCCAACGAGGTGTAGATCATGTAGTAGGTGCCATCGTCGAGCACGAGGCCGGCGATGTCCTGGTTCGCCGAAGTCTTGCCCGTGTACAGGCCTTCCGCAGGGGAGGTGGCCGGCTGCGGAGCCGGGCCGTCATCGTCTCCGCCGCCACCGCCGCAAGCGGCGAGCGCCAGTGCCAGGGAGGCAATCAGCAGGGTCTTGTTCATGGATTTCTCGAAGGGTTGTCTTTGTTTTTTATCGGGATGGCGCCCTGGCATTGCACCGGGGCGCGGCAATCTTAGAGGCAGGCCGCGGTGGCCGCCATTCCCGATTGGTGGGGGGCGCAGGACCTTCGAGCGGGGCTGGCTTGTTGGCTCCAGGTGTTTGACCTAGGATCGGACCGGTTCAGTGCCGGACGCGCGTCGCGCTGGGAGGGAAGACGATGGCAAACAAGACATCCACGAAAGCGGGGAAGGCCGGGGAGAAAATCGACGTGAAGACCGAGGTGACGGCCGCGGTGAAGACCACGGCGAAGGCCGCGGCGAAGCCGGCCGCGAAACCGACAGCAAAGGCGGCCGGGAAACCCGCAGCAAAATCGCCGCCCGACGGAAAGCCGGTCCTGCTCTCAGGCGGCAATCCTCAAATCCCGAAGGGCGACGGCGATGGCCCGGTGCAGGCCTACATCGCTGCCATGCCCGGCTGGAAGCGCGACCTCGGGCGACGACTCGACGCGCTGATCGTGCGCACCGTGCCGGACGTGCGCAAGGCAGTGAAATGGAATTCGCCGTTCTATGGCGTGGAGGGGCAGGGCTGGTTTCTCAGCTTCCATTGCTTCACGCGATACGTGAAGGTGGCCTTTTTCAAGGGATCGTCGCTGCGCCCGCTGCCGCCCGGCGAATCGAAGGACCCGAATACCCGATATCTCGACATTTACGAAGCCGACGAGATCGACGAGAAGCAGGTAGGCGACTGGATACGGCAGGCGGCGGAATTGCCGGGGTGGGTGCCGTAACCCGGCGATTTGGGCGCTGCGGACCGCGCGGTGCCACGGCTTTCGTTGCGTGGCCCATCGGTCAAGTGAGGATCGGAGTCCAGGTCGCAATGGCAAATTGCGGCATCGGACCGATTGCAGGGGAGAGGGTAGAAGGGGGGGCAGAAATCGCAGGATCGTGCGCCCCGACCCCGGAAATGAGAAAAGCCAGCGCAAGGCTGGCTTTTCGTATTCTGGTGGGTGGTACAGGGATTGAACCTGTGACCCCTGCCGTGTGAAGGCAGTGCTCTACCGCTGAGCTAACCACCCCTGCCGCTGCGCTTGAACTGCCGTGCAGCAGAGAAAGCGAGATTATGTCAGGACCTTTGTATCTTGTAAAGCCCTTCGGCGAATTTTTTGCGTTGCGGCGCTGCCTCCGACCCTGCCTGCGGCCCGTGGCGGCAGGGCGTCATGCCGCCTCTTCCAGCGGCGGCGCCTCCTGCCATACCGTCTTGCCGCCGCTGGCCTTGTCGAGGTCCTTGAGCACCGCGGCGTGGGCCGCCAGTTCGTCCTCGCTTGGCTCCAGCACCGGCAGGCGCAGCGCCGACAGGTCGGCGGTGGCGACCGCGGCCGGGCCGGCGCCCGCGCTGGCGTCCATCATGTCGATCACCAGCGAGTTCTGGCCGCGCGTCATCGCCAGGTAGACCTCGGCCAGAAGCTCCGCGTCCAGCAGCGCGCCGTGCAGCGTGCGGTGCGCGTTGCTGACGCCCAGGCGTTCGCACAGGGCGTCGAGCGAGTTGCGCTTGCCGGGGAACATCTGGCGCGCTTCGAGCAGCGTATCGATCACGCTGCCGACATGCTTGCGGAACGGCGGCAGGCCGAGCCGCTGGAATTCCATGTCGAGGAAGCCCAGGTCGAACGCGGCGTTGTGGATGATCAGCTCGGCGTCCTGGACGAAATCGCGGATCTCGTGGACGACCTCGGCGAACTTGGGTTTGTCCGCCAGGAATTCGACCGTCAGGCCGTGCACCGCAATCGCGCCGGCGTCGATGTCGCGCTCCGGGTTGATATAGAAATGCAGGTTGCGCCCGGTCAGCCGCCGGTTGACCAGCTCGACGCAGCCGATTTCGATCAGCCGGTCGCCGGTGGCGGCGTTCAGGCCCGTGGTTTCGGTGTCCAGTACGATTTGTCGCATGGCGGGCATTCTACTCAACCTGGGCGCCGGTGAGGGAGGCGACACCGCGATTGGCCAGCGCGTCGGCCCGTTCATTGCCCGGGTGACCGTTGTGGCCGCGCACCCAGTGCCAGGTGACGTCGTGCTCGGCGGCAGCGGCGTCGAGCGCCTGCCACAGGTCGGCGTTCTTGACGGGTTTCTTCTCGGCGGTCTTCCAGCCGCGCGCCTTCCAGCCGCGGATCCATTCGGAGATGCCTTTCTGCACGTATTGCGAATCGGTCCAGACCTGCACCTTGCACGGCCGCTTCAGCGCGCGCAGCGCCTCGATGACGGCGGTCAGCTCCATCCGGTTGTTGGTGGTATTGGCCTCGCCGCCGAACAGCTCCTTGACGTGGCCATTGGCGACGAGCACGGCGCCCCAGCCGCCGGGGCCGGGATTGCCTTTGCAGGCGCCATCGGAATAGATCGTGACTTCTTGCATCGATGAAGGTTGGGAACCGGTGCGGCGGGACGGTGCCGCGGGCCGGGCGTCCGCCGGGGCGGACAAGGTTGGATTCAGTGCCGGGCCGGCACGGCCGCGGCAGCGGGCGGGGCGGGGCCGCGGCGCTGGCCCCGACTTTCGTTACTTCTCTTCGCCGGGCGCCTTGCCGTGCGTGCCGTTGGGCGTGGCGACCGGGGCCGCCACCGGCGCCAGCGCGGCCTTGGGCGTCTTCCAGGCCGGCCCGACCAGGCGGATGTTGCGCACGCGCTTGACCGCCGACAGCATATAGACCGCGCCGAAGATTGGCCACCAGCGATCGCCGGCCTTCTCCATGAACGCGGCGCGCTGCAGCCAGCGGTCGGTGCGGTAGGGCGGACAATAGCAGCCGAAGCGGCCGCGGATGATATCGAAGCCGAGCAGCTTGAGCCAGTCCTTGATGCGAACGAAGCCGATCGACTGGGCGTCGGTCGGCAGGAAGGGATCGGCGCCGAGCCGGTTCAGGCCCTGGCGCGCGCCCCACAGGCTCATCGGATTGAAGCAGGACACCACCACGCGCCCCTCGGGCATCAGCACGCGCGAGACCTCGCGCAGTACCTCGTGGGGATCCTCGGAGAATTCGAGCACGTGGGGCAGCGTGACCAGGTCGAGGCTCTGCGTATCGAAGGGCAGCTCGTCGAAGCGGCACAGTACCTGGGCACCGGGGGCGCTGCCCGTCTCCGCGGCGCGCGGACCGTGCGGGCCGCTGCGGGCGTCCAGCGCCAGGCCGCCGAACGGCATGCGGTTCTCGCGCAGGGTGTCCAGCACCGGCATGCCGAGCTGGATCGCGTGATAGCCGAAGATGTCGGCCACGGTGCGGTCGTACTGGCCTTCCTCCCAGCGCAGCATGTACTGGCCGGGCGGGGAGGCCAGCCAGTTTTCCCAATCTATAATCGGACGCTTGGACATAGGAGCACGCATGTTGAGGGTGGAGCCGATCCCCGCTTTCCAGGATAACTATATCTGGGCGATCGACGACGGTCATGCCGCCGCCGTGGTCGATCCGGGCGAGGCCGCGCCGGTGCTGGCCTATCTGGCGCGGGCGGGGCTGGTCCTGGGCGCCATTGTAATCACCCACCACCACGGCGATCACCAGGGCGGGGTGGCGGACCTGCTGGCGGCCTGGCCGGCCGGGCCCGACGGCGAGCCTGTGCCGGTGATCGGACCCGCCGCCGAGCGCATCGGCCATCGTACCCGCGCGGTGCGCGAGGGCGACGAGGTCGAGCTGAAGGCGCCGGCGCTGCGGCTGCGGGTGCTCGAGGTGCCCGGCCATACCGCGGGACATATCGCCTACACCGGCGAGCTGGTCGGCATCGGCCCGGTGGTGTTCTGCGGGGACACGATGTTCGCCAGCGGCTGCGGGCGGCTGTTCGAGGGGACGCCGGCGCAGATGCTGGCGTCGCTGGACAAGCTGGCCGCGCTGCCCGACGCGACCCGCGTCTATTGCGCTCACGAGTATACGCGCAGCAATGTCCGCTTCGCCCGCGCGGTCGAGCCGGACAACGCCGCGCTGGCCGCCTGGGAGGCGCGCGTCGAGGCGCTGCGCGCCGCCGGCGAGCCGACCGTGCCGACCACCGTCGGCCACGAGCGCGCGGTCAATCCCTTCCTGCGCTCGCGCGAGCCCGCCGTGCGCCGGGCACTGGCCGGGCAGGGCGCGCAGGCGGGCGACGATGCCGCGGCGTTCGGCGCGCTGCGGGCCTGGAAGGACGGCTTTCGCTGACCGACATCCCGCCCATCCATCCGCGCCACCGCTGAGCGCCCCCGCGGAATGCGGAAAATCCGATTGACGCACGAGCCGCTTTGTCTTTAGCATCAGCCAATTTTTAGCGTCACGATCCGAGAAATTGATGAGAATTGGTCGATACCTGGCGGCCGTAGCCTGTGCGGCGCTGCTGGCGGCATGTGCCAGCACGCCCGTCCCGCCTGATGAAGCCGGCACGGCCGGCTCGCCGACCGCCCTGGCCTCCGCCACCAAGCCCAAATCCGGCCTTCCCCCCACCGATCCGCTCAATTCGATCCACCTGCCGCCGACCATCTCGCGCGATACCGCGCCGATCAACGTCGACGAGGACAGGATCGACTGGACACTGGGCCAGTCGCAGGACATCTGGGTGCGCATCCGTCGCGGCTTTTCGATGCCGGACCTGGAAGGCACGCTGGTCGAGGACCGCACGCAGTGGTATGCGGCGCGGCCCGACTATATGGAGCGGATGATCGCGCGGTCGAGCAAATACCTGTACCACATCGTCGCCGAGCTCGAACGCCGCAACATGCCGACCGAGCTGGCGCTGCTGCCCTTTGTCGAGAGCGCGTTCAATCCGGAGGCGGTGTCTAGCGCGAAGGCGGCGGGCATGTGGCAGTTCATTCCGAGCACCGGCAAGAGCTACAACCTGAAGCAGAACATGTTCCGCGACGAGCGCCGCGACGTGCTCGCCTCGACCGAAGCGGCGCTGGACTACCTGAGCCGGCTGCACGACATGTTCGGCGACTGGCATCTGGCGCTGGCGGCGTACAACTGGGGCGAGGGCGCGGTGTCGCGGGCGATCGCACGCAACGAGGCGCGCGGGCTGCCGACCGACTACGCCAGCCTGACGATGCCCAACGAGACGCGCTACTACGTGCCGAAGCTGCAGGCGGTCAAGAACATCGTCAGCAATCCGGCCTCGTATGGCGTCACGCTGCCGCCGATTCCGGACCACCCGTACTTCGTCACGGTAACCACTTCGCGCGACATCGACGTGACGCTGGCCGCCAAGCTGGCCAACATGCCGCTGGAGGAATTCCGCGCGCTCAATCCGTCGTTCAACAAGCCGGTGATCCTGGGCGCGTCGAACCCGCAGATCCTGCTGCCGTTCGAGAACGCCGAGCGCTTCCAGTACAACCTGAACACCTATCGCGGCGGCCTGTCGAGCTGGACCGCGGTGACGGTGGACGGCCGCGAGCGCGTCGAATCGCTGGCGGCGCGGCTGAACGTCGATCCGGACACGCTGCGCGAGATCAACCGGATTCCGAAGGGGATGCGGCTCAAGCCCGGCTCGACCGTGATGATCCCCCGCTCCGGACGCCATACCCAGGACATCAGCGCCACGCTGGCGGAGAACGCGATCCTGGCGATGGAGCCGGACCTGCCCGAAGCGCGCCGGCTGGTGGTGCGCGCCGGCAAGCGCGATACGGTCGCCTCGGTGGCGCGCCGCTATGGCGTGTCGGTCAGCCAGGTGCGCGCCTGGAACAAGCTGTCCGGCTCCAAGCTGGTGGCCGGGCAGAGCCTGGTGCTCAACGTGCCGGTCAAGCGCGCGCGGGCCATCGCCGAGCGCGACGACGAGGTACGGGTGATCCGCGTGTCGGGCAAGGGCAGCCGCGTGAGCGCCCGCCAGCGGGTGGTGGTCGAACCGCACGGCAAGGCGGTGCGGGCGTCGTCCAGGGCGTCCGTCAAGGCCAGCGCCAAGGCGTCCGGCAGCCGCGCCAGCGCCAAGGCCAGCGCCGCACCGAAGGCCAAGGCGAAGGGCAAGGCGCGCTGAGGCGCGGCACCGCAGCAGGCACCGGCGCAGTCGACAGCGGCGCCGAAGACACGGGAAAGGGCATGCCGAGGGGCGTGCCCTTTTTCTTTGGCGAGCCGGGCCAGCCGGATCAGCGGGATCAGTCGGACCAGCCGGCCCCGCGCGTGACCTTGTGGACATTGCGGATGGCGAAGCCGGTGCCGGTGGTGGCAAACTGGCGGTCCAACGATAACCGCCGCCCCAGCGGAGGAGACAGCAATGACCACCACCCGCGCCGTGCACGCGCGCTCCCTCGTCGATCCCGACGCCTTCTGGGCCGAACAGGCCCGCCGCATCGACTGGCAGACCCCCTGCGAACAGGTACTCGACTACAGCCGGCCGCCGTTTGCGCGCTGGTTCGTCGGCGGCCGCACCAATCTCTGCCATAACGCGGTAGACCGGCACCTGGCCAAGCGCGCCGAGCAGCCGGCACTGGTCCATGTCTCCACCGAAACCGACCAGCGCCGCAGCTACAGCTATCGCGAGCTGCACGCCGAGGTCAACCGCATGGCCGCGGTGCTGCTGGCGCTGGGGGTGCGCCAGGGCGACCGCGTGCTGATCTATATGCCGATGATCCCCGAGGCGGTGTTCGCGATGCTGGCCTGCACGCGCATCGGCGCGGTGCACTCGGTGGTGTTCGGCGGCTTTGCCTCGGTCAGCCTGGCGGCCCGCATCGACGACGCGCGGCCGCGCGTGGTGGTCAGCGCCGACGCCGGCTCGCGCGGCGGCAAGGTCGTGCCCTACAAGCCGCTGCTCGACGAGGCGCTGCGCTTGGCGCAGAACCCGCCCGAGAAAGTGCTGCTGGTCGACCGCGGGCTCGCGCCGATGGAGCGCACCCCTGGCCGCGACGAGGACTACCTGGCCTGGCGCGAGCGCGTCGGCGCGACGCAGGTGCCGTGCGAATGGCTGGAATCGAGCGCGCCGTCGTACATCCTCTACACGTCGGGTACCACCGGCAAGCCCAAGGGCGTGCAGCGCGATACCGGCGGCTATGCCGTCGCGCTGGCCACGTCGATGGAATACATCTTCTGCGGCAAGCCCGGCGACACGATGTTCTGCACCTCGGACATCGGCTGGGTCGTCGGCCACAGCTATATCGTCTACGGCCCGCTGCTGGCCGGCATGACGACGGTGCTGTACGAGGGCACGCCGGTGCGGCCTGATGCCGGCATCCTGTGGCAGCTGGTCGAGCAGTATCGCGTCAACGTGATGTTCAGCGCGCCGACCGCGATCCGCGTGCTGAAGAAGCAGGACCCGGCCTGGCTGACCCGCTACGACCTGTCGAGCCTGCGCATGCTGTTCCTGGCGGGCGAGCCGCTGGACGAGCCGACCGCGAGCTGGATCCAGTCGGCCATCGGCAAGCCGGTGGTCGACAACTACTGGCAGACCGAGACCGGCTGGCCGATCATCGCCCTGCAGCACGGCATCGAGGCGCTGCCCGCCAAGCTGGGTTCGCCGGGGCTGCCGGTGTACGGCTACGACGTGCGCATCGTCGACGAGCAGACCGGCGCCGAATGCGCGCCGGGGCAGAAGGGCGTGGTGGCGATCGAGGGGCCGCTGCCGCCGGGCTGCATGAGCACGGTCTGGGGCGACGACGAGCGTTTCGTCAAGACCTACTGGTCCGGCTTTCCCGATCGCCAGCGCTACTCGACCTTCGACTGGGGCGTGCGCGACGAGGACGGCTACCTGTTCATCCTCGGGCGCACCGACGACGTGCTGAACGTCGCCGGCCACCGGCTGGGGACGCGCGAGATCGAGGAAAGCATCGCCTCGCATCCCGCCGTGGCCGAGGTCGCGGTGGTGGGCATCGCCGATCCGCTGAAGGGGCAGGTTGCGCTGGCGGTCTGCATCCTGCGCGATGCGGGACGCGCCGCCACGCCGCAGGACCGCATGGCGCTCGAAGGCGAGATCATGCAGACCGTGGACCGGCAACTCGGCGCGGTCGCGCGGCCGTCTCGCGTGGTGTTCGTCGGCGCCTTGCCGAAGACGCGCTCCGGCAAGCTGCTGCGCCGCGCGATCCAGGCGGTGGCGGAAGGGCGCGATCCCGGCGACCTGACGACCATCGAGGACCCGTCGGCGTTGGCGCAGTTCCGGGAGGCGCTGCAGGGCTGAGCGCCCGCCGGCGAGCGGCGCCCACGGCCATGCCGGTGGTGCCGCTTGCCAAGCGGTCATCCTCGCCCTATTATTTTATATATAAAATATTTAGGGCTGTATTGATTGCGGCGCAGGTGGCACAGGATGACGGCGCCGCGCCGGCACATCCACGGCGGCAGAGGTGATCAGCCGCGACCGGTGGCCATCCATGGCGGTCAGGGGCGAACGGTGGCGAGCGGTAGCGACCCGGCGCCGCGAGGAGACCACAGATGCGAGTACTGTGTATTGGCGGCGGACCGGCCGGCCTCTACTTCGGCCTGCTGATGAAGCGGCAGGATCCGCGCCACGAGGTGGTGGTGGTCGAGCGCAACCGGCCCTACGACACCTTCGGCTGGGGCGTGGTGTTCTCGGACGCCACCATGGACAACCTGCGCGAGGCCGACCCGGAGAGCGCGCGAGAGATCGACGCGGCCTTCAATCACTGGGACGACATCGACATCCACTTCCGCGGCCGCACGATGCGCTCCAGCGGGCACGGCTTCATCGGCATCGGCCGCAAGCGCCTGCTGAACATCCTGCAGGCGCGCTGCGAGGCGCTGGGCGTGGAACTGGTGTTCGAGACCGACGTACAGGACGACCAGGCCCTGGCCGAGACATACCGCGCCGACCTGGTGATCGCCTCGGACGGCGTCAACAGCCGCGTGCGCACCCGCTACGCCGACACCTTCGCGCCGGACATCGACACGCGCCAGTGCCGCTTCGTCTGGCTCGGCACCAAGAAGCGCTTCGACGCCTTCACCTTCGCCTTCGAACAGACCGAGCACGGCTGGTTCCAGGCGCACGCCTACCGCTTCGACGACGATACGTCGACCTTTATCGTCGAGACGCCGGAACGCGTCTGGCGCGCCGCCGGCATCGAGCAGATGGACCAGCAGCAGGGCATCGCCTACTGCGAGCGGCTGTTCGCAAAATATCTCGATGGCCAGCCCTTGATCAGCAACGCCACCCACCTGCGCGGCTCGGCCAACTGGATCCGCTTCAACCGCGTGATCTGCAACACCTGGGTCCACTGGAACACGCTGGCCGGCGGCCGCCGCGTGCCGGTGGTGCTGATGGGCGATGCCGCCCACACCGCGCATTTCTCGATCGGCTCGGGCACCAAGCTGGCGCTCGAGGATGCGATCGATCTGGCCAGCAATCTGCGCGGCATGACGGAGCCCGGTCCGGACGCGCTCGACGAGGCGCTGCGCCGCTACGAGGCCACCCGCAGCGTCGAGGTGCTGAAGATCCAGAACGCCGCGCGCAATTCCACCGAATGGTTCGAGAACGTCGAGCGTTATGCGGGCCTGGCGCCCGAGCAGTTCGCCTATTCGCTGCTGACGCGCTCGCAGCGCATCTCGCACGAGAACCTGCGGCTGCGCGATCGCACCTATGTCGAGGACTACGAGCGCTGGCTGGCCCGCCAGGCCGGCGTGCCGGAGGAAAGCCTGCGCGCGCATGACGGTGCGCTGCCGCCGATGTTCACGCCTTACCGCGTGCGCGGCCTGACGCTGAAGAACCGCGTGGTGGTGTCGCCGATGGCGATGTATTGCTGCGTCGACGGCGTGCCCGGCGACTTCCATCTGGTGCATCTGGGCGCGCGCGCGCAGGGCGGCGCCGGCCTGGTGATGGCCGAGATGACCTGCGTCTCGCCCGACGCGCGCATCACGCCGGGATGCCCGGGTTTGTGGAACGACGTGCAGCGCGATGCCTGGCGGCGCATCGTCGAGTTCGTGCATGCGGGCACGGGGCTCGCCGGCGGCGCGCGCATCGGCATGCAGCTCGGCCATGCCGGCCGCAAGGGGTCGACGCAGCTGGGCTGGCAGGCGATGGACCATCCGCTGCCCGAGGGCAACTGGCCGCTGATCTCGGCCTCGCCGCTGCCCTACCTGCCCGGCATCTCGCAGGTGCCGCGCGCGATGACGCGCGAGGACATGGACCGTGTGCGCGACGATTTCGTTGCCGCGGCGCGGCGCGCGGCCGAGGCGGGCTTCGACTGGCTGGAGCTGCATTGCGCGCACGGCTATCTGCTGTCGTCGTTCATCTCGCCGCTGACCAACCGGCGTGAAGACGAGTACGGCGGATCGCTGGCCAACCGGCTGCGCTATCCGCTCGAGGTGTTCGCCGCGGTGCGCGAGGTATGGCCGTCGCAGCGGCCGATGTCGGTCCGCATTTCCGCGCACGACTGGGTCGAGGGCGGCATCACGCCCGACGACGCGGTCGAGATCGCGCGGGCCTTCAAGGCGGCCGGCGCGGACCTGATCGACTGCTCGTCGGGCCAGGTCAGCCCCGAACAAACGCCGGTCTATGGGCGCATGTACCAGACGCCGTTCGCGGACCGCATCCGCAACGAGGCGGGCATTCCGACGATCGCCGTGGGCGCGATCTCCGAGGCGGATCACGTCGACAGCATCATCGCCGCGGGCCGCGCCGACCTGTGCGCGATCGCCAGGCCGCATCTGGCCGATCCCGCCTGGACGCTGCATCAGGCCGCGCAGCTGGGCTATCGCCCGGTCGACTGGCCGGTGCAGTACCAGGCCGGCAAGCGGCAGCTGGAGACCAACCTCGAACGCGCCGCGGCGCTGGCGGGGGCGCGATGAGCGGCGATCGTTCGTCCTTGCCGCTGCACGGGCGGCACGCGCTGGTCACCGGCGGCGCGCGCGGCATCGGAGCGTCGATTGCCGGTCGGCTGCTGGCCGACGGCGCCAGCGTGACACTGCTGGGCCGCGACGGCGATGCGCTGGCGCGCGCGGTGGAGAGGCTTGGGCAGGACCATCCCGGTGCGCGGCTGCATCGAGTCCAGGCGGACGTCGCCGATGCCGACAGCGTGGCGCGGGCGTTCGACGCGGCCGCCCGGGCGCTGGGTCCGATCGGCCTGCTGGTCAACAACGCCGGCCAGGCGCACAGCGCGCCATTTGCAAAAACCGACCTGGCGCTGTGGCGGCGCATGCTGGACGTGAACCTGACCGGTACCTTCCTGTGCACGCAGGCCGCGCTGCCGGCGATGCGGGACGCAGGCTGGGGCCGCGTGGTCAATGTCGCGAGCACGGCCGCGCTCACCGGCTATGCCTATGTGACGGCCTACTGTGCCGCCAAGCACGGTGTGCTGGGGCTGACGCGCGCGCTGGCGCTCGAGCTGGCGCGCAGCGGCGTCACGGTCAATGCGGTCTGTCCCGGCTATACCGATACCGACATCGTGCGCGAGGCGGTGGCCAATATCGTGAGCAAGACCGGCCGCACGGAAGAGCAGGCGCGCGCCGAACTGGCCGGCCGCAATCCGCAGCGCCGGCTGGTGGATCCCGATGAAGTGGCCGACGCGGTCGCGTGGCTGTGCCGGCCGTCCGCGAGCGCGATCACGGGCCAGGCCATCGCGGTCGCCGGGGGCGAGGTGATGGCGGGCTGAACCGGCTTTCCGCGGCGGCGAACGACGAACCCAAGCACCGGGACCTCGGCAGCGATACATCGACACACACACCGACACACCGACACACCGACACACCGACACATCGACACATCGACACATCGACACATCGACGAGAGAACGCAGATGAACGAGATCGCACTGGACATGCGCCACCACAAGCGCGGCTTCGCGGACTTCGCGCCGCGCCACTTCCTGTGGTCGGTATCCGATGACGGCAAGGTCGGCACCGTGACGCTGAACCGCCCCGAGCGCAAGAACCCGCTGACCTTCGACGCCTACGCGGAACTGCGCGATCTGTTCCGCGCGCTGGTCTATGCGAACGACATCAAGGCGGTGGTGGTGCAGGGCGCAGGCGGCAATTTCTGCTCGGGCGGCGACGTGCACGAGATCATCGGCCCGCTGACGAAGATGGCGATGCCCGAGCTGCTGGATTTCACGCGCATGACCGGCGATCTGGTCAAGGCGATGCGGGCGTGTCCGCAACCGATCATCGCGGCGGTCGACGGCGTCTGCGCTGGCGCGGGCGCGATGATCGCGCTGGCCTCGGACATGCGGCTGGCGACCGAATCGGCGCGTACCGCCTTCCTGTTCGTTCGAGTCGGCCTGGCCGGCGCCGACATGGGCGCCTGCACGCTGCTGCCTCGCATGATCGGCCAGGGACGCGCCAGCGAGCTGCTGTACACGGGCCGCGCGATGAGCGCGCAGGAAGGGCTGCAGTGGGGCTTCTTCAATGCGCTGCACGCGCCGGAACGCCTGCGCGACGAGGCCGCCGCGCTGGCCGCGCAACTGGCCGCGGGCCCGACCTTCGCGCATGGCGTCACCAAGAAGCTGCTGCACCAGGAATGGAACATGGGGCTGGACGAGGCCATCGAGGCCGAGGCGCAGGCCCAGGCGATCTGCATGCAGACCGGCGACTTCCGCCGCGCCTACGAGGCCTTCGTCGCCAAGGCGAAGCCCGTGTTCGAAGGCAACTGAGTGAAGGTGACTCAGTGAAGGCAACCGAGGGAACTGACATGACCGGCTGGCAAGACGATCTGGCGCTGCCTTTCTTCGACGACGCGCACCGCGCGCTGGCGCGCGAGCTGGACGCCTGGTGCGCGCGCTCGTTGTCCGCGCAGCCGCATGCGCCCGGCGCCGATGTCGACGCGGACTGCCGCGCGCTCGTGCGCCAGCTCGGCGAGGCCGGCTGGCTGCGCTACTGCGTGCCGCTCGCCTACGGCGGCGTGCTCGACCAGCTCGATTCACGCGCGCTGTGCCTGCTGCGCGAGACGCTGGCGCGCCACGATGGGTTGGCCGACTTCGCGTTCGCGATGCAGGGACTGGGCTCGGGCGCGATCACGCTGGCGGGCGACGAGACGCTGCGCCAGCGCTATCTGCCGCGCGTGGCGCGCGGCGAGGCGATCGCGGCCTTCGCGCTGTCCGAACCGGAGGCCGGTTCCGACGTCGCCGCGATGCAGTGCAGCGCGACGCTGGACGGCGACCACTACGTGCTCGACGGCACCAAGACGTGGATCTCGAACGGCGGCATCGCCGACTTCTACTGCGTGTTCGCGCGCACCGGCGAGGCGCCCGGCGCGCGCGGCATCACGGCCTTCGTCGTCGATGCCGATACGCCGGGCCTGCGGATCGCCGAGCGCATCGACGTGATGGCGCCGCATCCGTTGGCCACGCTGCGTTTCGAGGGCTGCCGCGTGCCGGTCTCGCAGCGGCTGGGCGAGCCGGGGCAGGGCTTCAAGCTGGCAATGATGACGCTGGACATCTTCCGCGCCTCGGTCGCGGCCGCCGCGCTTGGCTTCGGCCGCGCGGCGCTCGATGAAGCGATCGCGCGGGCCACCGCGCGCCCGATTTTCGGCGGCAAGCTGGCCGACCTGCAGCTGACGCAGGCCGCGCTCGGCGAGATGGCGACCGCGCTCGACGCGGCCGCGCTGCTGACCTGGCGTGCGGCGTGGCTGCGCGATACCGGCGCGGGCCGCAGTCAGGGCGGCACCCAAGGCGGCGCTCCGGTCCGCACGACCCGCGAGGCCGCGATGGCCAAGATGACTGCGACCGAGAACGCGCAGATGGTGATCGATCGCGCGGTGCAGCTGTTTGGCGGACTTGGCGTACGCATCGGCAGCCGGGTCGAGAGCCTGTACCGTGAGATCCGCTCGCTGCGCATCTACGAGGGCGCCACCGAAGTGCAGAAGCTGATCGTCGCGCGCGAAACGCTGGCCGCGCGGCAACCGCGGTCCTGACCGCGCGCTCCACAGAACGAGCGCCGCCCATCAAGGAGACAGCCATGGCGAGCACAGCCCACATCGATACCTTCGCCCAGGACCGCCTGCCGCCGCGCGAGGCCTGGCCGCAGTTCCTGTTCAACGACGACACGCGCTATCCCGAGCGGTTCAACGCGGCGGTGGAACTGGTCGATCGCCATGTGCGCGAGGGCCGCGGCGAACGGATCGCGATCGGCTATCCCGATGCCGGCAGCGCCGGCGGGTTCGCCACCGTCAGCTATGCCGAGCTGGCCGCGCTGACCAACCGCATCGCGCGCGTGCTGACCGAGGACATGGGACTGGTGCCCGGCAACCGCATCCTGCTGCGCGGTCCCAACAACCTGATGATGGCCGCGAGCCTGCTGGCGACGCTGAAGGCCGGCCTGATCGCGGTGCCGACGATGCCGCTGCTGCGCGCGCGCGAACTGAAGCAGGTAATCGATCGCGCCGAGGTGGGCGCCGCGCTGTGCGATGCGCGGCTGCGCGACGAGCTGGACGCGAACATGCGCGAGGGCGGCGAGTTCCACTGTCCGACGATGCGGCAGGTGCTGTGCTTCAACGGCAGCGGGCCGGGCTCGCTCGAGGCGGCGCTGGAAGGCAAGCCCGACGATTTCGCCGCCTGCGATACCGCCAGCGACGACATCTGCCTGATCGCCTTTACCAGTGGCACCACCGGCCAGCCCAAGGGCACCGTGCATTTCCATCGCGACGTGCTGGCGATGTGCGACCTGTTCCCGCGCCATGTGCTTAAACCCACGGCCGACGACGTGTTCTGCGGCACGCCGCCGCTGGCCTTCACCTTCGGCCTGGGCGGGCTGCTGTGCTTCCCGCTGCGGGCCGGCGCCTCGACGGTGCTGGCCGAGAAGCTGACGCCGGAGACGCTGCTGGCGCTGATCCAGGACGCGCGCGCGACCATCGTCTTCACCGCGCCGACCTTCTATCGCCAGATGGCCGCGGCGGCGGGGCGCTACGACCTGTCGAGCCTGAAGAAAAGCGTGTCGGCCGGCGAGGCGCTGCCCGACGCCACGCGCCAGAGCTGGAAGGCGGCGACCGGCATCGAGATGATCGACGGCATCGGCGGCACCGAGATGATGCACATCTTCATCTCCAGCGCCGGCGACGAGGTGCGCCCGGGGGCGATCGGCAAGGTGGTGCCCGGCTATGTCGCGCGCATTGTCGACGAGAACATGCAGACGCTGCCGCCCGGCGTGCCCGGCAAGCTGGCGGTGCAGGGGCCGACCGGCTGCCGCTATCTGGACGATCCGCGCCAGGCCAACTACGTACGCGACGGCTGGAACCTGCCCGGCGATACCTTCGTGATGGACGCCGACGGCTACTACTTCTACCAGGCGCGTTCGGACGACATGATTGTCTCCGCCGGCTACAACATCGCCGGTCCCGAGGTCGAGGCCGCGCTGATGCAGCACGAAGCGGTGGCCGAGTGCGGCGTGGTCGGCGCGCCCGATGACGGGCGCGGCCAGGTGGTGGCCGCCTATGTGGTGCTGCGACCCGGCTTCCACGGCGACGATGCGATGCGCGTCACGCTGCAGGAGCACGTCAAGCGGCAGATCGCGCCGTACAAGTATCCGCGCCGCATCCACTTCGTCGACGCGCTGCCGCGCACCGAGACCGGCAAGCTGCAGCGTTTCCGGCTGCGGCAGATGGCCGAGCAGAACGGGACGCCGGCGTCATGACGGCAGCCGCGAGCTTTCGCAACACGGTGCGGGTGCGCTTCAAGGACTGCGACGCCGCCGGCATCGTGTTCTTTCCGCGCTATTTCGAGATGCTGAACGATCTGGTCGAAGACTGGTTTCGCGAGGCGCTCGACTGGCCGTTCGAGCGCATGCACGGCGCCGACCATGCCGGCGTGCCGACCGCGGACCTGCAGTGCCGCTTCGTCGCGCCGAGCCGGATGGGCGAGGTGCTGACGCGCGAGCTGGCGGTGACGCGGCTGGGCAGTTCCAGCTGCACGCTGCGGGTGCGTTTTCTCGGCGCGGAACCCGAAGGGCGGGCGGACCTGCGCGTCGAATTCAGTCAGCGCCTGGTCTGCGTCGATACGGCCCGCATGGCGCCGCGGCCCTTTCCCGCGCCGGTGCGCGAGGCGATGGCCCGCTTCGTCGACGAAGCGGCCGAAGCCGCATCGGCCACAGCGACCGCAACGGGCAGCTCGGCCAAATCGGCCACAGCGACCGCAACGGGCAGCTCGGCCAAATCGGCCACATCGGCTACATCGGCCACATCGGCCGCTTCGACCACAGCGCGCAGTTCGGCCGCAGAGGGCACCTCCGCCGCCTCGGCCATCTCGGCCTCTACTTCATCGAATTCCTGACGAGTCCAAGCTATGAACGATATCGTGGCGCCTGCCGCCAAATCCTCGACCAGTGCGAACACCGCGAAGACCGCCACCGCCGCCGAGCGGGGCGAGCCGATGGCCGTGCTGCAGCCCCCGGGCTGGGCCGCGCCGCGCGGCTATGCCAACGGCATCCTGACCGAATTCCAGGCCGGCAGCCGGCTGATCTTCGTCGGCGGCCAGATCGGCTGGAACGGCCAGTGCGAATTCGAAAGCGACGACTTCGCCGAGCAGACGGCCCAGGCGCTGCGCAATGTGGTCGCGATCCTGGAGCAGGGCGGCGCTCGGCCCGAGCATATCGCCCGAATGACCTGGTATGTGAAGGACAAGGCGGAATATGTCGCCGCCTATCCCGCCATCGGCAAACACTATCGCCAGATCATCGGGCGCCACTTTCCGGCCATGACCGCGATCGAGGTCGCGGACCTGATCGAACCGCGCGCCCGGGTCGAGATCGAAGTGACAGCCGTGGTGCCGCCCACCGTGTCCGCGACAGCGTGATACTGGCGCGCGCATCACGTAACCGGGGGAGGGAAATCCCTCGCCCGGCATACGCAAGTCCTTGAAAACTTGAGAAATTGGCCGGCGTGAGGTAGAATCCGAAAGTTTCGCTTTCAGAACCCTTCACCCTAGCGCCAACCGCATTCCACCTTCCGCCGCCCTGACCGCTGCCCTGCGGATTCGCCCCGGAGCGCCGTGCCGATCGCCGTCGACACCTTTGCCGCCCCCACGCCGAATCCCGCGCAGCCCGGCCCGACAGCCCCGGCTCGCCGCCGGTGCGCTCGCCGTCAGATTCGGGGCACGAGGCGTCGAGAGAGGTCGGTCACGGGGTGAATCCAGCAGGAGCCTACCCGTGTTACCGTCTTTTCCGCCCGCCATCCTTGCGCTAGCAGACGGCACGGTCTTTCGTGGCTATTCCATCGGCGCCTCCGGCCATACCATCGGCGAAGTGGTGTTCAACACCGCGCTGACCGGTTACCAGGAAATTCTCACCGACCCGAGCTATTCGCGGCAGATCGTCACGCTGACGTATCCGCATATCGGCAATGTCGGCGTCAATTCCGAGGATGTCGAAGCCACCAAAGTCCATGCCGCCGGCCTGATCATCAAGGATCTGCCGCTGCTCGCCTCGAACTTCCGCAAGCAGCACACGCTGCCGCACTACCTGAAGCAGGAGAAGGTGCCCGCCATTGCCGGCATCGACACCCGCAAGCTGACCCGCATCCTGCGCGAGAAGGGTGCGCAGAACGGCTGCATCCTGGCCGGCGAGGACAACGCGCAGAAGGCCATCGACTTGGCGCGCTCGTTCCCGGGCCTGGCCGGCATGGACCTGGCCAAGGTCGTGTCGGTCAAGGAGCCGTACGAGTGGAACCAGACCGAGTGGGCGCTGGAACGCGGCTATGGCAAGCTGGAGAACCCGCGTTTCCACGTGGTCGCGTTCGACTACGGCGTCAAGTTCAACATCCTGCGGATGCTGGCCCAGCGCGGCTGCCGCATCACGGTGCTGCCGGCCCAGTCGACCGCCGCCGACGCGCTGGCCTACAAGCCGCACGGCATCTTCCTGGCCAACGGCCCGGGCGATCCTGAGCCGTGCGACTACGCGATCCGCGCCACGCAGGAATTCCTGCAGCGCGGCATCCCGACCTTCGGCATCTGCCTGGGCCACCAGATCATGGGCCTGGCCGTCGGTGCGAAGACCGTCAAGATGCCGACCGGCCACCACGGCGCCAACCATCCGGTCAAGGATCTGGATGACGGCCGCGTGGTGATCACCTCGCAGAACCACGGCTTTGCGGTCGACGCCGCGACGCTGCCGGCCAACGCGCGCGTGACCCACGTCTCGCTGTTCGACGGCACGCTGCAGGGCTTCGCGCTGAACGACAAGCCGGCCTTCTGCTTCCAGGGACACCCGGAAGCGTCGCCCGGCCCGCACGACGTGGCCTATCTGTTCGACCGCTTCACGAAGCTGATGGAGGAGGCCCGCCAGTAAGGCGGACCTCGACATCGAGACCGGACGAGACGCTGACAAGACGCTGACAAGACGCGGACGAGACGACGACAGGATCGCGACCATGAACGCCCTGATGCACGCCACCTTCGGCATTACCGATTTCTGGACCTACCTGCTGGGCACGATCTTCATCGTGCTGCTGCCGGGGCCGAATTCGATGTACGTGCTGTCGGTCGCCGCGCAGCGGGGCGTGCGCGCCGGCTATCGCGGCGCCTGCGGCGTGTTCCTCGGCGACGCCATCCTGATGGTGCTGTCGGCGGCCGGCGTGGCCTCGCTGCTCAAGGCCAGCCCCGGGCTGTTCTACGTGATCAAATACATCGGCGCCGCCTATCTGGCGTGGATCGGCTTCCAGATGCTGCGCGGCGCGCTGCGCAGCTGGACCGGCCACGGCAAGGGCGCGCAAGCCGCGGCGGCGGAGCAGTGCGAGGCTGCGGGGCAGGGCGAGGGGCGGGGCGAGGGCCAGGGACCGGTGCAGGCCACCGACCCGACCAACCCCTTTCGCAAGGCGCTGCTGATCAGCCTGCTGAACCCCAAGGCCATCCTGTTCTTCGTCTCGTTCTTCATCCAGTTCGTCGATCCGCAGTTCGCCTATCCGGTGCTGTCGTTCGCCGCGCTGGGGCTGGTCTGCCAGGTCTGCAGCTTCGCCTACCTGACCGCCATCATCTTCGTCGGCGCGAAGCTGGCCGAGGCCTTCCGCCGCCGGCGCAGGCTGTCGGCCGGCATGGCGAGCGGCGTGGGCGCGATGTTTATCGGCTTCGGCGCCAAGCTGGCGACGGCCACCCTGAACTGAATATTGATATCCGGCGCGGTGCGCCTGCTCCCAGCGAGCGCGGACCGGCCGACAAAGAGAGCGTGCAATGCCAAAACGCACAGACATCCAGAGCATCCTGATCATCGGCGCGGGCCCCATCATCATCGGCCAGGCCTGCGAGTTCGACTATTCCGGCGCGCAGGCGTGCAAGGCGCTGCGCGAGGAAGGCTTCAAGGTCATCCTGGTCAATTCGAACCCGGCGACCATCATGACCGACCCGAACACCGCCGATGTGACCTACATCGAGCCCATCACCTGGGAAGTGGTCGAGCGCATCATCGCCAAGGAGCGTCCCGACGCGATCCTGCCGACCATGGGCGGCCAGACCGCGCTGAACTGCGCGCTGGACCTGCACCGCCACGGCGTGCTCGACAAGTACAAGGTCGAGCTGATCGGCGCCTCGCCCGAGGCGATCGACAAGGCCGAGGACCGCCAGAAGTTCAAGGACGCGATGACCAGGATCGGTCTCGGTTCGGCCAAGTCCGGCATCGCCCACTCGATGGAAGAGGCGCTGGCCGTGCAGTCGCAGATCGCGCGCGAGACCAACACCAGCGGCTATCCGATCGTGATCCGCCCCTCCTTCACCTTGGGCGGCACCGGCGGCGGCATCGCCTACAACCGCGAGGAATTCGAGGAGATCTGCAAGCGCGGCCTGGACCTGTCGCCGACGCGCGAGCTGCTGATCGAGGAATCGCTGCTGGGCTGGAAAGAGTATGAGATGGAAGTGGTCCGCGACAAGAAGGACAACTGCATCATCGTCTGCTCGATCGAGAACCTGGACCCGATGGGTATCCACACCGGCGACTCGATCACCGTCGCCCCGGCGCAGACCCTGACCGACAAGGAATACCAGCTGCTGCGCAACGCCTCGCTGGCGGTGCTGCGCGAGATCGGCGTCGATACCGGCGGCTCCAACGTGCAGTTCTCGATCAATCCAAAGGATGGCCGGATGATCGTGATCGAGATGAACCCGCGTGTGTCGCGTTCGTCCGCGCTGGCCTCGAAGGCCACCGGCTTCCCGATCGCCAAGGTCGCCGCCAAGCTGGCGGTCGGCTACACGCTGGACGAGCTGAAGAACGAGATCACCGGCGGCCAGACCCCGGCATCGTTCGAGCCGTCGATCGACTACGTGGTCACCAAGGTGCCGCGCTTCGCCTTCGAGAAATTCCCGCAGGCCGACAGCCACCTGACCACGCAGATGAAATCGGTGGGCGAGGTGATGGCGATGGGCCGCACCTTCCAGGAATCGTTCCAGAAGGCGCTGCGCGGCCTCGAGGTCGGCGTCGACGGGCTGGACGAGAAGTCGACCGACCGCGACGAGATCGTCGAGGAGATCGGCGAGGCGGGCCCGGACCGGATCTGGTACGTTGGCGATGCGTTCCGCCTGGGCATGTCGCTCGAGGAGGTGTACGCCGAGACCGATATCGACCCGTGGTTCCTCGCCCAGATCGAGGACATCGTCAAGACCGAGGCCCAGGTCAAGGCCCGCACGCTGGACAGCCTGTCGGCCGCCGAACTGCGCTACCTGAAGCAGAAGGGCTTCTCCGACCGGCGCCTGGCCAAGCTGATGAAGACCGACGCCAAGGCCGTGCGCCAGGCGCGCCTGGCGAGCAACGTGCGCCCGGTCTACAAGCGCGTCGACACCTGCGCGGCGGAATTCGCCACCAACACCGCCTACATGTACTCGACCTACGAGGCCGAGCACGGCGAGTGCGAGGCCAACCCGACCGACAAGCGCAAGATCATGGTGCTGGGCGGCGGCCCGAACCGGATCGGCCAGGGCATCGAGTTCGACTACTGCTGCGTGCACGCGGCGCTCGCGCTGCGCGAGGATGGCTACGAGACCATCATGGTCAACTGCAACCCCGAGACCGTGTCGACCGACTACGACACCTCCGACCGCCTGTACTTCGAGCCGCTGACGCTCGAGGACGTGCTGGAGATCGTCGACAAGGAAAAGCCGGTCGGCGTGATCGTGCAGTATGGCGGCCAGACCCCGCTGAAGCTGGCGCTGGATCTGGAGGCCAACGGCGTGCCCATCATCGGCACGAGCCCCGACATGATCGACGCGGCCGAGGATCGCGAGCGCTTCCAGAAGCTGCTGCAGGAACTCGGCCTGCGCCAGCCGCCGAACCGTACCGCACGCGCCGAGGACGAGGCGCTGAAGCTGGCCGAGGAAATCGGCTACCCGCTGGTGGTGCGCCCGTCGTACGTGCTGGGCGGCCGCGCGATGGAGATCGTCCATGAGCCGCGCGACCTCGAGCGCTACATGCGCGAGGCGGTCAAGGTGTCGAACGACTCGCCGGTGCTGCTCGATCGCTTCCTCAACGATGCGATCGAGTGCGACGTCGATGCGCTGTGCGATGGCAAGCGCGTCTTCATCGGCGGCGTGATGGAGCATATCGAGCAGGCGGGCGTCCACTCGGGCGATTCGGCGTGCTCGCTGCCGCCGTACTCGCTGTCGCAGGCGACCGTCGACGAACTGAAGCGCCAGACCGCCGCGATGGCCAAGGCGCTGAACGTGGTCGGCCTGATGAACGTCCAGTTCGCGATCCAGCAGAAGGACGGTCAGGACATCGTCTACGTGCTCGAAGTGAACCCGCGCGCCTCGCGCACGGTGCCGTACGTGTCGAAGGCCACCGGCCTGTCGCTGGCCAAGATCGCCGCGCGCTGCATGGCCGGCCAGTCGCTGGACGAGCAGGGCATTGGCGACGAGGTGGTGCCGCCGTACTACAGCGTCAAGGAAGCGGTGTTCCCGTTCAACAAGTTCCCTGGCGTCGATCCGGTGCTCGGACCCGAGATGCGTTCGACCGGCGAGGTGATGGGCGTGGGCAAGACCTTCGGCGAGGCCCTGTTCAAGAGCCAGCTGGCGGCCGGTTCGCGCCTGCCGGAACGCGGCACCGTGCTGCTGACCGTCAAGGACAGCGACAAGCCGCACGCGGTCAGCGTCGCCCGCATGCTGCACGACATGGGCTACCCGCTGGTGGCGACCCGCGGCACCGCGTCCGCGATCGAGGCGGCCGGCATTCCGGTGCGCGTGGTCAACAAGGTCAAGGACGGCCGTCCGCATATCGTCGACATGCTGAAGAACGGCGAGCTGGCGCTGGTGTTCACCACGGTCGACGAGACCCGCACCGCGATCGCCGATTCGCGCTCGATCCGGATCTCGGCGCTGGCCAACCGCGTGCCGTACTACACGACCATCGCCGGTGCCCGCGCCGCGGTCGAGGGCCTGAAGCAGATGCAGAATCTGGAGGTCTACGACCTGCAGGGCCTGCACGCTTCGCTGGCCTGATCACGGTCCCGGCCGAGCCCAGGTTCGGCTGACGGGACCGGATGCGCCGGACCCCTGCGTCCGCCGGTGTTGATGCCGGCGGACGTCTTGTCCTAAACTAACGGGAATTTCGGCGGCCTGCCGGCCGAAAAAGAAGCAATACGAAGCAATATCCGGTATTGCAACGGTATCGCAACGCATTACCGAATATTCCCTGGTAGTCACCAACGAACCTAAAAGCCGCGGTTGAGCGGAGGTGTGCCGGCAAAACCGCTGCGTACATCGCCCGCTGCGCTGCGGCTCATTTTTTTGCCTGACGAAGACATGAGCACCATTCCGATTACCAAGCGCGGCGCAGAACTCCTGAAAGCGGAGCTGCAACGCCTGAAGGCCGTCGAACGTCCCGCGGTGATCAATGCCATCGCCGAGGCGCGCGCGCAGGGCGATCTGTCGGAAAACGCGGAATACGACGCAGCCAAGGAAAAGCAGGCCTTTATCGAGGGCCGCATCCAGGAAGTGGAGGCCAAGCTGTCGGCCGCGCAGATCATCGATCCCACCCAGCTCGACACCGATGGCCGTATCGTGTTCGGCGCCACCGTCGACCTGGAAGACCTGGAGTCGGGCAAGTCGGTCCGCTATCAGATCGTCGGCGAGGACGAAGCCGATCTCGACAGCGGCAAGATCTCCGTCAGCTCGCCGATCGCGCGGGCGCTGATCGGCAAGTTCGAGGGCGATGTCGCAACCGTGCTGGCCCCCGGGGGCGAGCGCGAGTACGAAGTCATCACCGTCCGCTACATCTGAGGCGGCGCGCGCCGTGGTCTCGCCGTCCTCCCCGCTGCCGGGCCCGGCGTCCGCCGGCCAGCCGCTGCTGCCCCACCGGCTGTTCCTGCTGCTGACGGTGATCTGGGCCGGCAGCCTCTGGACGATCGGCTATCTGGTCGCTCCCACGCTGTTTGCCGTGCTGCCGAGCCGCGAAATGGCCGGCATGCTGGCGGGGCAGCTGTTCCGCACCGAGGCCGTGCTCGGCGTGGTGATCGGCGTGCTGCAGCTGGTGCTGTGCAACGTGATGATCCGGCGCGGCGCCACGCGCTACCGGGCGCTGCGCTGGCTGGTGCTCGGCATGCTGTGCTGCGTGCTGATTGGGTATTTCGGGCTGCAGCCCTTCATGGAGAGCCTGCGGCACAAGGCGCAGGCGATGGGGCTCGGCGTGTCCGAGTCGCCGTTCCGGGCGCGCTTCGGCATGCTGCACGGCATCTCGAGCGCCTTCTATCTGCTGCAGAGCGTGCTGGCGCTGGTGCTGGTCTGGCGTCTCGCCGGCCGGCGCACCGTGGCGGAGGACTGAAGGGACTTCCCCTCCGGGTGGTTTTTTGCCCCTCTCCGGCTTGCGGGAGAGGGGAGCACGGCACGGATCAGCCCAGCGACTTCTTCTTCTGGCTGGCCTGACGGCTGCGGGCGCGCTTGACGTTGCCGCCGGCGGTCACGCGCTCGTTGCCGAGCACACGGACCTCGTTGCGGGTCGGGCGGCCGCCCGGCTTGGCGGCGGGCTTGCGCACCGTGACGGTGCGCGGTGCCGCGCCGCGGCGAGCCGGCGCCATGCGGCCGAGGTCCTGCGGCTGGTTCTCCTTGAGCCGCGCGGGGCCGGGACGCCAGACCACCAGCAGCTTGCCGATGTGCTGGATCGGGGCGGCGCCGAGTTCATCGCAAATGGCTTCGTAGATGGCGATGCGGGTGTCGCGCTCGTCGCCGAACACGCGGATCTTGATCAGTTCGTGGGCCGCGAGGCTGCGGTCGATCTCGGCCAGGACGGCACGGGTCAACCCCTCGGCGCCGATCATCACGACCGGGTTCAGGCCGTGGGCACGGGAGCGGAGTTCGGAGCGCTGGGCGGGATTCAATTGAAGGGCAGGCATAGTCAGGCAGGAATAGGGGCGACGCCGGTAAAGGCGGCTGCGAAGTCGGCTGGAAATTCGGCCGGTAGGGCCTCTTACGTCGCAAGGGCGTCGCAACGGCGCGTATTATCCGTCAAACCGTCACGGTCTGGCGGCGAAATCACGAGAAATGGCCAAGAACAAGTTCAGGCAGTCGTGGCTGCACGACCATATCAACGATCCCTACGTCAAGCTGGCGCAGCGCGAAGGCTATCGCGCGCGCGCGGCCTACAAGCTCAAGGAGATCGACGAGCAGGACAAGCTGATCCAGCCGGGGCAGGTCATCGTCGACCTGGGCGCGGCGCCGGGCAGCTGGAGCCAGTATGTGCGCAACAAGCTGGCGGCCTCGCCCCGGGCGCGGGAAGGGCATATCGACGGGGCGGTGGTCGCGATCGACCTGCTGCCGATGGAGCCGGTCGCCGACGTGACCTTCATCCAGGGCGACTTCCGCGAGGAGGCGGTGTTCCGCCAGCTCGAGCAGATCGTGCTGGAGGCCTCCGGCGGCAACAAGATCGACCTTGTTTTGTCCGATATGGCCCCCAATTTGTCCGGTGTGGCCTCGGCCGATGCGGCGCGCATCGAATATCTGTGCGACCTGGCGCTCGAATTCGCCCAGGCCCATCTGAAACCCGATGGCGCGTTGCTGGTAAAGTGCTTCCACGGCAGCGGCTACAGCCAGATCGTCGAAAAGTTCAAGCGCCAGTTCAAGGTGGTCGCCAAGCGCAAGCCGAAGGCCTCGCGGGACAAGTCCTCCGAAACCTTCATTCTGGGGCGCCACCTGAAGTCGCCGGGCTGAAATTGCCCGGCTGCGTGGCGGAAGCCGCCGGACCGCCCGGCACGGGGGCCGGGCACTGCCCATGGACCCGAAGCCGGGCACCATTTGAGCCGTTGCCGGTCTGAGTGTCGTCCCGCATTGGCCTACGGGCTGTCGGCCGCTGGCGCTATCGCTATCGGTCCGATAGGGACGCTTTTCGCCCCCCGGGGCGGCGCTGCATTACAATGCAATGCAGCTATCGTTGGCAAGGCATTCGCAAAGGAGTTCGGCCTTGAATAACAACCTGTTTCAAAAGGCGGCAATCTGGCTCGTGATCGCGCTGGTGTTGTTTACCGTCTTCAAGCAGTTCGACAAGCCCCGTGCGCAGGAAAGCGTCACCTATTCGCAGTTCATGGATGACGCCAAGAACGGCAAGGTGAGCCGCGTCGACGTACAGGGCCGAAACCTCGTGGTGACGCCCAAGGAAGGGCAGAAATACACCATCATCTCGCCGGGCGACATCTGGATGGTCGGCGACCTGATGAAATACGGCGTCCAGGTGACCGGCAAGGCCGATGACGAGCCCAATGTGCTGGTCCAGGCCCTGTACTACCTCGGACCGACCCTGCTGATCATCGTGTTCTGGTTCTACATGATGCGGCAGATGCAGGGTGGCGGGAAAGGCGGCGCCTTCTCGTTCGGCAAGTCGCGTGCGCGCCTGATCGACGAGAACCAGAACGCGGTCACCTTCCAGGACGTCGCCGGGTGCGACGAGGCCAAGGAAGAAGTGGTCGAGCTGGTCGACTTCCTGAAGGACCCGCAGAAGTTCCAGAAGCTGGGCGGACGCATTCCGCGCGGCGTGCTGCTGGTCGGCCCTCCGGGTACCGGCAAGACGCTGCTGGCGCGCGCCATCGCAGGCGAGGCCAAGGTCCCGTTCTTCAGCATCTCCGGTTCGGACTTCGTCGAAATGTTCGTCGGCGTCGGCGCGGCCCGCGTGCGCGACATGTTCGAGAACGCCAAGAAGCAGGCCCCCTGCATCGTGTTCATCGATGAAATCGACGCGGTCGGCCGCCATCGCGGCGCCGGCATGGGCGGCGGCAACGACGAGCGCGAGCAGACGCTGAACCAGATGCTGGTCGAGATGGACGGCTTCGAGGCCAACTCGGGCGTGATCGTGATCGCCGCGACCAACCGTGCCGACGTGCTGGACAAGGCCCTGCTGCGTCCGGGCCGCTTCGACCGCCAGGTCTTCGTCGGCCTGCCGGACATCCGCGGCCGCGAGCAGATCCTGAAGGTCCATATGCGCAAGGTGCCGATCGGCAACGATGTCGACGCGTCGGTGATCGCGCGCGGCACGCCGGGCTTCTCCGGCGCCGACCTGGCCAACCTGGTCAACGAGGCCGCGCTGTTCGCCGCCCGTCGCAACAAGCGCGTGGTCGACATGCAGGACTTCGAGGACGCGAAGGACAAGATCTACATGGGTCCGGAGCGCAAGTCCACGGTGATGCGCGAAGAGGAACGCAAGGCGACCGCGTACCACGAGTCGGGCCATGCGGTGGTGGCCAAGCTGCTGCCCAAGGCCGACCCGGTGCACAAGGTCACGATCATGCCGCGCGGCTGGGCGCTGGGCGTGACCTGGCAGCTGCCCGAGCATGACAAGTACTCGAAGTACAAGGACAACATGCTCGACGAGATCGCCATCCTGTTCGGCGGTCGCGCCGCGGAAGAGGTGTTCCTCAATGCGATGAGCACCGGGGCGTCCAACGACTTCGAGCGCGCCACCAAGATCGCGCGCGACATGGTGACCCGCTTCGGCATGAGCGACACGCTGGGCACGATGGTCTATGTCGACACGGAGCAGGAAGGCCTGTTCGGCAAGATGTCGTCCAAGTCGGTGTCCGAAGTCACGCAGCAGAAGGTCGACGGCGAGATCCGCCGCATCCTCGACGAGCAGTACGCGCTGGCCAAGCGCCTGCTGGAAGAGAATCGCGACAAGGTCGAGGCCATGACCGCCGCGCTGATGGAATGGGAAACCATCGATGCCGACCAGGTCAACGACATCATGGCTGGCAAGCCGCCGCGTCCGCCGCGCGGCATGCCGGGCGCCAGCGGTGGCGGCACGCCGCCGTCGGGCGGCTCGCCGGTGACGCCGTCGAACGCGCCGGCCGCGGCCTGATCCGGGACCGTCCGGGACTGTCCAGTCAAAGGATGATGGCAGCGCTGCGCGTCACGCGCTGAGCCTCGCAAAGCCGGTGCCCCAGGGCACCGGCTTTTTTCGTCCCGACTGTCGTGCCGGCTTTGGTCCCGGCTTTCGTCCCGACTTTCCGCGCCACGTGCCTCGCCCGACGTCCCCGCATATTCCTTCCCCGCTTATTCAGGACCGCAACTTGTCGACCTCGTATTTCCAGTGCGGGCGCTATCGCTTTGCACGCGACCGCCGCCCGCTGGTCATGGGCATTCTCAACGTGACGCCGGACTCGTTCTCCGACGGCGGCCAGCATGCGAGCCGCGACGCGGCGCTGCGGCATGCCGAGCAGATGATCGCCGAGGGCGTGGACATCATCGATATCGGCGGCGAATCGAGCCGGCCCGGCTCGGCGTCGCTTCCGCTGGAGCAGGAGCTGGCGCGCGTGCTGCCCGTCGTCGAGGCGCTGCGCGGCTGCGGCAAGCCGCTGTCGATCGATACCTACAAGCCCGAGACCATGCGCGCCGCGCTGGCGGCCGGCGCCGACCTGATCAACGACATCTGGGGCCTGCGCATGCCGGGCGCGCTCGAGGCCGTGGCGGCAGCCGAGGCGGGCAATGCGGGACTATGCGTGATGCACATGCAGCGCGACCCGCAGACGATGCAGGAGGCCCCGCACTACGACGACGTGGTCGGAGAGGTCCGCGGTTTCCTGCGCGAGCGGGTCGATGCGCTGCGCGCGGCCGGCATCGACGACAGCCGCATCGTGCTCGACCCGGGCTTTGGCTTCGGCAAGACCGCGGATCATAATCTGCGCCTGCTCGGCGAACTGCCGCAGCTGGCCGTCGATGGCCTGCCGCTGCTGGCAGGGCTGTCGCGCAAATCGACGCTTGGCGCGATCCTTGGCGGACGGCCGCCGCGGGAGCGCGTCGCGGCCAGCATCGCCGCGGCTGTGTGCGCGGCCGAACGCGGCGCCTATATCGTGCGCGTGCACGATGTGCAGGCGTCGGTCGATGCGATCAAGACCTGGTGGGCCGTGCGGCAACAGCGCGTGGATGCCGCGGCCTGAGTCCGGGCACTGCATCGCCGCAACACCGCGAACCCCCTCACAACGCAAACACCTGAACCCGAATCAGAACAGGGAGAACGATCGGATGACACGTAAATATTTCGGCACCGATGGCGTGCGCGGCAGGGTCGGCGAGGCGCCGATCACGCCGGACTTCGTGATGCGGCTCGGCTATGCGGCCGGACGCGTGCTGGCGCTTGGCCAGCCGAGCTCGCAGGGCAAGCCCACGGTGCTGATCGGCAAGGACACGCGGATTTCCGGCTACATGCTGGAGGCCGCGCTGGAGGCGGGCTTTACCGCGGCCGGTGTCCATGTGCTGCTGACCGGTCCGCTGCCGACGCCGGGCATCGCCTATCTGACCCGCGCGCTGCGCCTGGCCGCTGGTGTGGTCATTTCGGCCAGCCACAATCCGTATCACGACAACGGCATCAAGTTCTTCTCGGCCACCGGCGACAAGCTGCCCGACGAGGTCGAACTGGCGATCGAGGCCGAGCTCGAGGCGCCGATGCATTGCGTGCCGTCCGACCAGCTGGGCCGCGCCCGCCGGATCGACGATGCGGCAGGCCGCTACATCGAGTTCTGCAAGAGCACCTTCCCGTACGACCGGGACCTGCACGGCCTGAAGCTGGTGGTCGACTGCGCGCATGGCGCCGCCTACCACATCGCGCCGCACGTGTTCCACGAGCTGGGCGCCGACGTGGTGTCGATCGGCAACCAGCCCAATGGCCGCAACATCAATGACGGCTACGGCGCCACCGCGCCCGACAAGCTGGTCGAGGCCGTCAAGGCCCAGGGTGCGGACCTCGGCCTGGCCTTCGACGGCGACGCCGACCGGCTGCAGGTGGTCGACGCCGACGGCCGGCTCTACAACGGCGACGAGCTGCTGTACGCGATCGTGCAGGACCGCATCGCCTGCGGACAAAGCGTCCCCGGCGTGGTCGGCACGCTGATGACCAATATGGCGGTCGAACTGGCCCTGCAACGCCAGGGCGTCCAATTCGTACGGGCCAAGGTCGGCGACCGCTACGTGCTTGAAGAGTTGGGCAAGCGCGGCTGGACGCTGGGCGGCGAGGGCTCCGGCCACTTGTTGTGCCTGGATCGTCACTCGACGGGCGACGGCATCGTGTCGGGCCTGCAGGTGCTGGCGGCGCTGCGCCGCAGCGGCAAGACGCTGGCCCAGCTGCTCGACGGCGTGTCGCTGTTCCCGCAGACGCTGATCAATGTGCGCGTGCAGAAGGGCTTCGACTGGCAGAACCATGCCGGCCTGCAGGCCGCGCGCGCCGAGATCGAGCCGGCGCTGGCCGGCAAGGGTCGGGTGCTGATCCGTGCCTCCGGCACGGAGCCGGTGGTGCGGGTGATGGTCGAGGCCGAACAGGCCGAGACCGCCGAACAGGCGGCCCGCAAGCTGGCCGACGCGCTGGCGACCTGACACGGCGCAAGGCAGTCAGCCGCCATGGAACGCCCGGCCTCGGCCGGGCGTTTTCCTTTGGCCCCCAGCCCCCACTCAACCGCCAGCAACCCACCGCCCGGTCACCTCCGCGGTCCTCCCAGCCACCCCAGCCACCCGCATCCGCTCCAGCTACCCCCAGCCGACGCCCCCTCGCTTGCCTTAAATGTCTCTTCAGAGAAATTTTCGCGATGTCATGGAACTGTCATAGAGGCCGCATACAGTTCGGGATGTCAAAAAACTGACATTCCCAACCATGTTCTCTGGAGGACATATGAAGCTGGTCAAGACTGCCGTTGCGGGCATCGTTTCGATGGTGGTAGCAGGCTCCGCATTCGCGGCAGAAATTACCGGTGCAGGCGCTTCTTTTCCGGCGCCCGTCTATTCCAAGTGGGCCGACGCATACCAAAAAGCTACGGGTAACAAGGTCAACTATCAATCGATCGGCTCGTCCGGCGGCATCAAGCAGATCAACGCCAAGACGGTCGATTTCGGCGCCTCGGACGCCCCGCTGAAGGACGAGGAACTGGCCAAGCAAGGCCTGGTGCAGTTCCCGACGGTGATCGGCGGCGTGGTGCCCGTGGTCAACCTGCAAGGCATCAAGCCGGGCGAACTGACCATCACCGGCGAAGTGCTGGCCAACATCTACCTGGGCAAGATCAAGAAGTGGGACGATCCGGCCATCAAGGCGCTGAACCCCAACGCCAAGCTGCCGAGCCAGGACATCCTGCCGGTGCGCCGCGCCGACGGTTCGGGCACCACCTTCATCTTCACCAACTACCTGTCGAAGGTCAGCGCTGACTGGAAGAGCTCGGTGGGCGAAGGCACCTCGGTCAACTGGCCGGGCGGCGGCACGGGCGGCAAGGGCAACGAGGGCGTGGCCGCCTTCGTGCAGCGCCTGAACGGCGCGATCGGCTATGTCGAGTACGCCTACGCCAAGCAGAACAAGATGACCCACGTGAAGATGAAGAACGTCGCGGGCGCGGTCGTCGAGCCGAGCGACGACGCCTTCAAGGCTGCCGCCGCCGGCGCCGACTGGAGCAAGTCGTACTACCAGATCCTGACCAACCAGCAGGGCAAGGACGCCTGGCCGATCGCCGGCGCGACCTTCATCCTGGTGCACAAGAACCAGGAAAAGCCGGCGCAGGGCGCGGAAGTGCTGAAGTTCTTCGACTGGGCCTACAAGAGCGGCGCCAGCATGGCGAGCGAACTGGACTACGTGCCGATGCCCGAGTCGGTCGTCAACCAGATCCGCGCGACCTGGAAGAGCAGCATCAAGGACGCCTCGGGCAAGGGCCTGTACTGATCGTCTGTCGATGCGAAGGGAGGGCGCAGTCGGCCCTCTCCCCAAGCCCTTCTCCCGCATGCGGGAGAAGGGCGCAAACCGGAATACTCCCTGCCATGGCGACCACGTCCGATCTTCCCGCCGTACGCGCACCCGGCCGCACCGGTGACATCCTGTTCGGTGGCCTGACCCGCGGCGCCGCCATCATCACGCTGATGCTGCTGGGCGGCATCATCGTCTCGCTCGCCATCAGCGCCTGGCCTTCGATCCAGGCCTTCGGCTTCAAATTCCTGTGGACCGCGCAGTGGGATCCCCCCGCGGATATCTACGGCGCGCTGGTGCCGATCTACGGCACGGTGGTGACCTCGCTGATCGCGCTGATCATCGCGGTGCCGGTCAGCTTCGGCATCGCGCTCTTCCTGACCGAGCTCTCGCCCGCATGGCTGCGCCGCCCGCTGGGCACGGCGATCGAGCTGCTGGCCGCGGTGCCGTCGATCGTCTACGGCATGTGGGGCCTGCTGGTATTTGCGCCGCTGTTCGGCGAATACTTCCAGAAGCCGCTGGCCGCCACGGTGGGCCAACTGCCGCTGATCGGGCCGCTGTTCCAGGGCGCGCCGCTGGGCATCGGCCTGCTGTGCGCGGGCGTGATCCTGGCCATCATGATCATTCCGTACATCGCCTCGGTGATGCGCGACGTGTTCGAGGTCACCCCGGTGCTGCTCAAGGAGTCCGCCTACGGCGTGGGCTGCACCACCTGGGAGGTGATGTGGAGCGTCGTGCTGCCCTATACCCGCGCCGGCGTGATCGGCGGCGTGATGCTCGGCCTGGGCCGCGCGCTGGGCGAGACCATGGCGGTCACCTTCGTGATCGGCAACACCAACCTGCTGGACAACGCCTCGCTGTTCTCGCCGGGCAACAGCATCACGTCCGCGCTGGCGAACGAGTTCGCCGAGGCCGGTCCCGGCCTGCATACCGCCGCGCTGATGGAGCTCGGCCTGATCCTGTTCTTCATCACCTTCGTGGTGCTGGCGCTGTCCAAACTGCTGCTGCTGCGCCTGTCGCGCAATGAGGGCAAGAAATGAATTCGACCAGCCAAGCGACCATGTCGACCTCGTCGATCCCGGCCGTCCACGCCGATGCCAACGAGGTGCGCGAGCGCCTGCAGGCACGGCGCAAGCGCATGAACGTCTACGCGCTGGCGGCCTCGCTGGCGGCGATGACCTTCGGCCTGTTCTGGCTCGCGTGGATCCTGTGGACCACGATCTCGCTGGGCATCGGCGGCCTGTCGATCGACCTGTTCACGCAGATGACGCCGGCGCCGAACACCGCCGGCGGAGGCCTTGCCAACGCCATCTTCGGCAGCTTCGTGATGGTGGGCCTGGCCACCGTGCTGGGCACGCCGCTGGGCATCCTGGCCGGCATCTATCTGGCCGAGTACGGCCAGAAGTCGCCGCTGGCCAGCTTCATCCGCTTCATCAACGACATCCTGCTGTCGGCGCCGTCGATCGTGATCGGCCTGTTCGTCTACGCGCTGGTGGTGGCCCGGATGGGGCATTTCTCGGCCTGGGCCGGCATCTGCTCGCTGGCGCTGCTGCAGATTCCGATCGTCGTGCGCACCACCGAGAACATGCTGAACCTGGTGCCCAATGCGCTGCGCGAGGCCGCCTTCGCGCTCGGCACGCCGAAATGGAAGATGGTGCTGTCGATCACCGTCAAGGCCTCGTACGCGGGCATCATCACCGGCGTGCTGCTGGCGGTGGCCCGGATCGCCGGCGAAACCGCGCCGCTGCTGTTCACCGCGCTGTCGAACCAGTTCTGGAGCACGGACCTGAACAAGCCGATGGCCAACCTGCCGGTGACGATCTTCCGCTTCGCCATGAGCCCGTTCACCGAATGGCAGCAGCTGGCCTGGGCCGGCGTGTTCCTGATCACGATCGGCGTCCTGGCGCTGAACATCCTGGCGCGCGTGCTGTTCAAGAAGAGCCAGTGAGCCAAACCGCGCAGCCTGCGAAACCACGAATCTACCTGCGAGACCCAGCATGACTTCGACCGTCATCGACATCCCCGACAGCGTCCGCGCCAAGATCGACGTGCGCAACCTGAACTTCTACTACGGACAGTTCCACGCGCTGAAGAACATCAACATGTCGATCCCGGACCGCAAGGTCACGGCCTTCATCGGTCCCTCGGGCTGCGGCAAATCGACCCTGCTGCGCACCCTGAACAAGATGTACGCGCTCTATCCCGAGCAGCGTGCCGAGGGCGAGATCAACATGGACGGCGAGAACCTGTTGACCAGCCGCAAGGACATCGCGCTGCTGCGCGCCAAGGTCGGCATGGTGTTCCAGAAGCCGACGCCGTTCCCGATGTCGATCTACGACAATATCGCCTTCGGCGTGCGGCTGTTCGAGAAGCTGTCGCGCTCGGAGATGGACGACCGCGTCGAGTGGGCGCTGTCGAAGGCCGCGCTGTGGAACGAGGCCAAGGACAAGCTGCACCAGTCGGGCTACAGCCTGTCCGGCGGCCAGCAGCAGCGGCTGTGCATCGCGCGCGGCATCGCGATCCGCCCCGAGGTGCTGCTGCTCGACGAGCCGTGCTCGGCGCTGGACCCGATCTCGACCGGCCGCATCGAGGAACTGATCGCCGAACTGAAGGACGAGTACACGGTGGTGATCGTGACCCATAATATGCAGCAGGCCGCGCGTTGCTCGGACTTCACCGCCTATATGTACCTGGGCGAGCTGATCGAGTTCGGCGAGACGGAGAAGATCTTCATCAAGCCGCACCGCAAGGAAACCGAGGACTACATCACCGGCCGTTTCGGCTGAGCACCAAGGCAGCCCTTCCAAGCAACGCCCGCCGTGCCGCGCGACGCGCCAGCATCCGCGGCCAGGAGAACATGATGACCGACAAGCACCTGTCGACCCAATTCGACGCCGACCTCAACGCGATCAATACCAAGCTGCTGCAGATGGGCGGCCTGGTCGAGGCGCAGATCGATACCGCGATGAAGGCGCTGGCCGATTTCGACGCCACGCTGGCCGAGCAGGTCATCGAGCGCGAGAACCAGATCAATGCGCTGGAGATCGAGATCGACGCCGACTGCGGCAATATCATCGCGCGCCGGCAGCCGACCGCGCGCGACCTGCGCCTCGTGATGGCCATCTCGAAGACCATCACCAACCTGGAGCGCGCCGGCGACGAGGCGGAGAAGATCGCCAAGCGCACCAAGCACATCATGGAAGAGACCGGCGCGCAGGGCATCAACTACGCCGAGGTCAAGCTGGCCGGCGACCTGGCGATCGCGCTGCTGCGCAAGTCGCTCGATGCCTTCGCCCGCCTCGATACGGTCGCGGCCGCGCGCATCGTCAAGGAAGACAAGGCGATCGACGACGAATTCCGTGCCTTCGTGCGCAAGCTGATCACCTACATGATGGAAGACCCGCGCACGATCTCGGTCGCGCTGGACTTCCTGTTCATCGCCAAGGCGGTCGAGCGCATCGGCGACCATGCCAAGAACATCGCCGAGTTCATCATCTATATCGTCAAGGGCACCGACGTTCGCCATACCTCGCGCGAGGACATGGAAAAGGAAGCGCTGAGCTGATCGGGCCGCACCGGTCGAACGACGCCGCGGTACCTGCCCGTTGTTCAGCTGCCCGGTCGGTACCTGGCCGTTGCGAGGCGCTTGCCGTACATGGCTCGCTGTATTTCGTCCGCTGTATATCGCCATCTCGCTGTTCCATCTGCCAATACCTGAACCTGCCAGAGAGCGGAGAACTCATTCATGCCTAGCAGTATTCTGGTCGTCGAAGACGAACCGGCCATCGCCGAACTGATCGCCGTCAACCTGCAGCACGCGGGGCACTATCCGATTCGTGCCTACAACGCCGAGCAGGCGCTGTCGCTGATGAGCGATGTGTTGCCTGATCTGGTCCTGCTCGACTGGATGCTGCCGGGCAAGTCGGGCGCGGTGTTCGCCAAGGAGCTGCGCAACAACGAACGCACCAAGCAGATCCCGATCATCATGCTGACCGCGCGCAGCGAGGAGCAGGACAAGGTCATGGGGCTGGAAGCCGGCGCCGACGACTACGTGACCAAGCCGTTCTCGCCGAAGGAGCTGCTGGCGCGCATCAAGGCGGTGCTGCGCCGGCGCGCGCCGCAGCTGACCGACGACGTGGTGGCGATCAACGGCCTGCGGCTGGATCCCGCCACGCATCGCGTCACCGGCGAAGACGAATCCGGCCCGATCAAGCTCGAGCTTGGCCCGACCGAATTCCGCCTGCTGCATTTCCTGATGACGCATCCGGAGCGGGTGCACAGCCGCTCGCAGCTGCTCGACCAGGTCTGGGGCGACCACGTCTTCGTCGAGGAGCGCACCGTCGACGTGCATATCAAGCGCCTGCGCGCGGCGCTGGCCCCCGGGGGCTACAGCGCGATGATCGAGACCGTTCGCGGCAGCGGCTACCGCCTGGCCCGTTCGCCGGGGCAGTGAGCGGCCGGCCTCGCGCGGTTTGCCGCGCGGTTGGCGGCCCGGGCGAGGCGGCTATTCTGTCGCCGCGCGGTTGCCTCGCCGTTGCGTCGCCGTTCCATTTTTCGTGGCACACTGCGGCCCATCCCGCCTGCGGCGGCCGGACCTGATCTCCACCGACGCCGTTCCCCGCCAGGCTGCCATCGCACGATCTCATGAATGTCATCTGGGCCCGATCCGCGGCCGTCCTGATCCTGCTGGCCATCGCCGCCGCGCTGCTCGCCGTCTTCGTCGGCGTGACCGCCGCGCTGGCGCTGACCACCGGCGCGCTGCTCGCGCTGCTTGTCTTTTATCTGTATCAGATCAACCGGCTGTGGAAGGTGCTCGACGCGCCGGCCTACGGCGAGATTCCGAGCGCGGTCGGGCTGTGGGGCGAGGTCTATTATCGGCTGCACCGCCTGGTCAAGCGCTGGCGCATGCAGGTGCTGCAGGTCGAGCAGCAGCACACGCGCTTCATCCAGGCCATCCAGGCCTCGCCCAACGGCGTGCTGATGCTGGACGACGCCGACCAGATCGAGTGGTGCAACGCCGTGGCCGAGCTGCATTTCGGCCTCAGCGCACGGCGCGACGCGCGCCAGCGCATCACGCACCTGATCCGGCGCCCGGAGTTTGTGCAGTACCTGATGTTGCAACGTTTCGACGAACCCTTGCAGATGCGCGACATGGGCGAACACAAGCAGAGCGTGCTGGCGGTGCAGGTGCTGCCCTATGGCGACAATCGCAAGCTGGTGCTGACGCAGGACATCACCAAGCTCGAGAACACCGAGTCGATGCGGCGCGATTTCGTCGCCAACGTCTCGCATGAACTGAAGACGCCGCTGACGGTGCTGACGGGCTTTCTGGAGACCGTGCGCGACCTGCCGGTCTCGGACGAGGATCGTCGGCGCTATGTCGACATGATGATGACGCAGGCCATGCGCATGCAGCATATCGTCGAGGACCTGCTGGCGCTGGCCAAGCTCGAGAGCGACATGCAGCCGCCCAGCCAGGATCCGGTCGATATCGGCGCGCTGGTGCACCACCTGGTGCATGACGCGCAGGGGCTGTCGCAGGGCCGGCACGAGATCACCGCCGACATCGACCGGGCGGTCGGCATCCGCGGCAACGAAACCGAGTTGCTGTCGGCGCTGGGCAATCTGGTGTCGAACGCGGTGCGCTACACGCCCGACGGCGGCCGCATCGGCATCGGGCTGTGCTATCGCGACGGCCACGCGGTGTTCTCGGTCAGCGATACGGGCCTGGGCATCGCCGCCGAACACATTCCGCGGCTGACCGAGCGCTTCTATCGCGTCGACCGCAGCCGCTCGCGCGATACCGGCGGCACCGGCCTGGGCCTGGCGATCGTCAAGCACGTGCTGTCGCGCCACCACGCCGAACTGCGCATCAGCAGCGAGGTGGGGAAGGGCAGCGTGTTCCGGGTGGTGTTCCCCGTCGATCGCAGCATTCACCAGCCGGGCGCGCGGCACGCGGCGTAGAGGCGGATCTCGGGTTGATTGGCGGACGAGGTACCGCCTTTCCTGCACGCCTTTCTCTTCAGCAGGAACCAGCAGGAAAGGCCGTGTGGCCCTCAGGCGAACATCCCCAGCAACTCCATCTGGCTGACCCGCCGTTCCTTCCCCTTGCCCGTCTGCTGGACATAGCTGCCGTCCGGCTGCATGACCCAGGCCGAGCCGTTGTCGCGCAGATGGACCAGCAGCCCTTCCTGGATCACGCGCGTCTTCAACGTCTTGTCGAGGATCGGGAAGGCGACCTCGACGCGGCGGAACAGGTTGCGGTCCATCCAGTCGGCGCTCGACAGATACAGCAGCTCGGTGCCGCCGGCCAGGAAGTAGTTGACGCGATGGTGTTCGAGGAAGCGGCCGACGATGGATCGCACCGTGATGTTTTCGGACAGTCCCGGCACGCCGGGCCGCAGCGCGCAGACGCCGCGCACGATCAGATCGATCTGCACGCCGGCGCGCGAAGCCTTGTACAGCTCCTCGATCACCGACGGCTCCAGCAGTGCGTTCATCTTGGCGATGATGCGCGCCGGCTTGCCGGCCCGCGCGTTGCGCGCCTCGGCCCGGATATGTTCGACCAGATTGCTCTGCATCGTGAACGGTGACTGCCACAGGTGCTTGAGCTTGATCGAGCCGGCCGTGCCGGTCAGCAGCTGGAACACGTGATGCACGTCCTCGCACACTTCCTCGTTGGCGGTCAGCAGCCCGAAGTCGGTGTACAGCCGCGCGGTGCGCGGATGATAGTTGCCGGTGCCCAGATGCACATAGCGGCGCAGCTTGGTCTGCTTGCTCTTCGGACCGGCAGGCTCGCGCCGCACGATCAGCAGCATCTTGGCGTGGCACTTGTGGCCGACCACGCCGTAGATCACGTGCGCGCCGGCTGATTCGAGGCGCTCGGCCCAGTTGATATTGGTTTCCTCGTCGAAGCGCGCCAGCAGCTCCAGCACGACGGTCACATCCTTGCCGTTGCGCACCGCGGTCATCAGCGCTTCCATCACCAGCGAATCGTTGCCGGTGCGGTAGACGGTCTGCTTGATCGCGACCACGTCCGGATCGTTGGCCGCCAGCTGCAGCAGGTCCAGCACCGAGCTGAAGCTCTCGTACGGATGGTGCAGCAGCACGTCGCGCTGGCGGATCACGTCGAACATCGGCGTGCCGCCGCTGAACGCCTTCACTGCGGCGGGGACGTGCGGCGGATATTTGAGGGCAGGGCGGTCGACCATGTCGGGGATCGACATCAGCCGCACCAGATTGACCGGCCCGCTGACGCGATACAGGTCCTGCTCGCCGAGCGCGAACTCGGTCAGCAGCCGCCGCGTCAGCGCCGGCGGCGTTTCGGCCGCGACCTCCAGCCGCACCGCGTCGCCGTAGTGGCGCGTCGGCAGTTCGCCCTGCAGCGCCTCGCGCAGATCGGTGATTTCGTCTTCGGAGACGAACAGGTCCGAATTGCGCGTGACGCGGAACTGATAGCAGCCGTCCACCTCGATCGCCGGGAACAGCTCGTGCACGAAGCCCTGCATGAACGAGGACAGCAGCACGAAGCCGTACGGATAGCCCGACAGCGACTGCGGCATCCGCACCACGCGCGGCAGCGCGCGCGGGGCCTGCACGATCGCAAGGTCCGCCTCGCGGCCGAACGCGTCCTTGCCGGACAGCTCGACGACGAAGTTCAGGCTCTTGTTCGAAACACGCGGGAAGGGATGGGCCGGATCGAGCGCGATCGGCGTCAGCACCGGACCGATCTCGCGCACGAAGAAGTCGCGCGCCCAGTCGCGCTGCGCGTCGTTCCAGACCGTGGTCATATGGAAGAACACGCCCTCGCGCTCCAGCAGGGGGAAGAGCACGTCCTGCAGCATGGCATACTGCGCTGCAACGAGGCGCTGTGTCCGCTCGGTGATCGACTGGTAGGTCTGCTGGAACGACAGGCCGTCCGGGGTCAGGCCGGACGGGTTGTCGCGCATCTGCTCCTTGAGACCGGCCATCCGGATCTCGAAGAACTCGTCGAGATTGCTCGACACGATGCAGATGAACTTCAGGCGCTCGAGCAGCGGCACTGCCGGGTCCGCTGCCTGGGCCAACACACGGGAGTTGAATTCCAGGATGCCGAGTTCGCGATTGAGCAGCGTACCGGGCGGGGTCGTCGACATGGGCATGACCTTCTTTGGGCGATGCGGCGACTTTTCCATAGAATCGTGTCAACTTGATGACAACGTGATTTTGTCATGACACCGACACGGCCAGGACATATTCTTCGTGCCTCGCGCGGCCCGCGATAAACGGAATGCAGCCGGTCCGCGTTTTCAGACTGCTATGACGATGAACAATACTCCACGCCTGCTCGCCGCCGTCGATATGGGTTCCAACAGCTTCCGGCTGATGATCGGCCGGGTGGACGAGACCCAGACCGCGACCGGTCCGGTCAGCCAGATCTTCCAGGTCGATGCGCTGCGCGAGCCGGTGCGCCTGGCCGCGGGCCTGACCGCAGACAAGTACCTGGACCAGCCGGCGCGGCGCCGCGGCGTGGAGGCGCTGCGGCGCTTCGGCGACCGCCTGCGCGAATTCTCGCCGGACCAGGTGCGCGCGGTCGCCACCAATACGCTGCGCGTGGCCAAGAACGCCTCCGAATTCCTGATCGAGGCGGAGAACGCGCTGGGCTTTCCGATCGAGGTGATCGCCGGCCGCGAGGAGGCCCGGCTGATCTATCTGGGCGCGTCGCACGATGCGCCGGCCTGCGCCGGCAATCGGCTGGTGGTCGATATCGGCGGCGGCTCGACGGAATTCATCATCGGCCATGGCTACACCGCCAAGTTGATGGAGTCGCTCTACATCGGCTGCGTCTCGCACAGCCGGCAGTTCTTCCCCAGCGGCAATGTCGATGAATACGCGATGAAGCAGGCCGAGCTGGCCGCGCGCCGCGAGATCCAGGTGCTGGTGCGCCAGTACCGCAGCGCAGGCTGGCAGCAGGCGGTGGGCTCGTCGGGCACCGCGCGCGCGCTGGCCGAGCTGATCGAGCTCAACGGCATGAACGACAACGCGCAGGAGCACGGCATCACGCGGGAAGGGCTGGAGCGGCTCAAGCGCGCGCTGATCAAGGCGGAGAACACCAACCGCGTGCGGCTGGTCGGATTGAAGCCGGACCGCATCCCCGTGCTGCCCGGCGGGCTGTCGATCATGCTCGGCGTGTTTGCCGAGCTCGATATCGACCGCATGGACGTCACCGACGGCGCGCTGCGCCTGGGCGTGCTGTACGACCTGCTCGGCCGCAGCCATCACGAGGACATGCGCACGGTGACGGTGGATCAGTTCATGCGCCGCTACGGCGTCGACCGTGCCCAGGCCGCGCGCGTGCGGCAGGCCGCGCAACGGCTGCTGGCCCAGTTTCCCGATCCGGCCAACGAACGGCGCGAGGACAATCTGGCGCTGCTGGGCTGGGCCGCCAGCCTGCATGAGATCGGCATGTCGATCGCGCACAGCAGCTACCACAAGCATTCGGCCTATATCGCCACGCATGCGGACATGCCGGGCTTTTCCAAGACCGACCAGGCGCGGCTCGCCACGCTGCTGCTCGGCCATGCCGGCAAGCTCGGCAAGCTGTCGGGGCGCGGCCGCTTTCTCGACTGGCGCATGCTGTTCAGCCTGCGGCTGGCCTTCGTGCTGTGCCGGCGGCGTGCCGACGTCGAACTGCCGGAGATCAGGGTCAGCCAGCGCGCCGACGCGCTGGAAGAGGGCTTCGAGGTGCGGCTGCCGAAGGCGTGGGTCGAGGCCAATCCGCTGGTCGAATACAGCCTCGGCAAGGAAGCCGACGAATGGGAGCGGATCGGGATCCGCTACAAGGTGGTGTACGTCTGAAGGGCGGGCAATCCGCCACCGGCAGACGCGTAGAGATTGCGCCGGTGTTCTACGTCTTCCGCTTGCGGGAGAGGGCTCCGGACAGTGCCCCCCGCTTGCGGGAGGCGGCGAGAGGAGACAGCGCGCGGCTGGCGCGCTGCCTCAAGCCCTCAACCTCTTAGCGCTGCAGCCCGAGGAAATGCCGCGCGTATCGCGGATTCATATCCCCGACGCGCAGCAGCGTCAGGAAGTCCGCCACGTTGAAGTCCGGATCCCAGGCCGGCATGCCGCAGATGCGTGCGCCCAGGCGCAGATAGCCCTTGATCAGCGCCGGCGGCTCGACTTCCAGATCCTGGTTCAGCTCGTGCACCGGCAGCGGCAGCCGGGGAAACGCGTGGTATTCGATCGGCGCCAGATAGTCGCGCGCGAACACGCGGCTCAGGCTCGCGGCGATATGGCCGCCGTCGTTGATCGGCACGCTCGCGCAGCCGAGCATCGACTCGATGCCCCAGCGCTGCAGGTACTCGCCCAGCCCGCCCCACAGCGCCATGATCACGCTGCCGGTGCGGTAGTCGCGGTGCACGCACGAGCGGCCCAGTTCGACCATCTTCGGCTTCAGGTGGGCCAGCCGGACCAGGTCGAATTCCGATTCGGCGTACAGGCAGCCGATGCGCTTGGCCTGGTGCGGCGGCAGCACGCGGTAGGTGCCCACGACCTTCAGCGTGGCGAGGTCGCGCACGATCAGGTGGTCGCAGTAGGCATCGAACATGTCGATGTCGAGCTCGGGCGACGAGGTCGACAGGCGCGCGCCCATCTCCTCGGCAAATACCTTGTAGCGCAGGCGCTGCGCTTCGACTACTTCGTCCTGGTGGCGCGCCCACGCCACGCTGAGAGCAGGCGCTGCATCTTGCTGCGCAACGGATTGGCGATGAAGACGCCTCCGGCCCGGATGGCCCGCCAGGCCATTGGGCAAGGAATCGAAGAGCGGCTGGGTAGGCGTCGGGAGGTCTCGCATCAGATGTCCTTTCGATGACAACATGGCTGCGAAACAATGTAGAGGGGAGCGGTGACAGAGCCGTGAACCGGCGATGACGGTTGCGTGACCGTGCTGCCGTGGCAGATGAGGGCGTGGCGGCATGAACCTGTCGCGACAGAGGACGTCGCGACAGAGGACGTCGCGGCATGAGGACGTCGCGGCATGAGGGCGTCGCGGCATGAAGGCGTCGCGGCATGAGGGCGTCGCGGCATGAGGGCGTCGCGGCATGAGGGCGTCGCGGCATGAAGGCGTCGCGGCATGAAGGCGTCGCGACATGACGGCGTGGCGACGATCACCTCGCCACGCAGCGCCGCCGGACGAAGGTCACAGGAATTCGGGATTGATCACCGCGCGCAGCACGACCTGGTCCTCGTGCTCGCGCGTGCGGGCCGTCAGCCACCAGATGCCGCTCTTGCGGATGCTCCAGCTGATCTCCGTGCCGGCGAGCAGCAGAGCCGCGAGCCGGCCGATCCAGGGCTGATGGCCGACCACGACCGTGGTACCGGCCGCATGCGGCCAGTCGATCGCCGCCAGCACGTCCGTGACATCGCTGTCTGGCGCCAGCGCGGGCACCACCAGCGCGTCAGCGCGCAGCGCCGCGGCGGTTTCGCGGCTGCGCTGCGCGGGGCTGCACAACAGCCGCGCATCGGGTGGCAGATGCGCCCGCAGCCAGGCGGCCGAGGCTTCGGCCTGCTTGCGGCCGCGGCGGGTCAGGGCACGTTGCAGGTCCGCGGCGCGGCCCATGCCGGCAACATCGGGGAGCGCTTCCGCTTCGGCGTGGCGCCACAGGATCAGGTTCATTGCTGGAGATCGGCACGGCGCGAATGCCGTGCGGTGGTCGTTCGTGTTGGAACTCCGGAAACCGGTACCGGCTCCGTCTGGATCGGTTCGACTGGGGTGTCCGGCCTGCGTTCGACGCGGCGTCCGGTCCGTGGTGTCGGCGCCGTCTTCCGGTGCGTGGCCGGCCAGTCGATGCCGCGGTCAGTATCGCGCACCGACATGGCGTGGGCAATGCGCCGCCATGCCGGTGACAGGATCATGTCACCGGGCGACGCGGGAGTATCGGCGGCGTCGATGACAGCACGATGACGGTCGCGCGACGGTCACAATGCGTGTCGTGACGGGACGACCGGCAACGGGACGACCGGCAAGGGTAAGGGAAGAGCGACGCCGGGGCGACCAGCAATGAAACCAGCGACGACGGGGCGACCGGCAAAAGGGGTAACGCTAAGAGCGACGACGGGGCGACCAGCAATGAAACGAGTGGCGACGGGACGACCGGCAAAGGGGCGACCGAAGGCGAGGGCCGTGTCGAACTTCAGGGGGGAGGGCGGCGCGGTCGATGCCAGTACACCGGCACCTCGAAGGGGTGCGGCGAGGCATCTTCCCGCCAGACGCGCGAACGCCACCGTCGCGGTCATTCGGATCGAGTGACCGCGTGCAAGCTGCGCTGGGTGGGAGGCACGACGCGGCCAGGCGACGAGCAGAATCGCGTCGTCGCCGCGACGCCGAACAGGAGCGAAACCGTTGGACCGGGCGGTCCGGTATCAGCTCTTGTGACGGAAGTTGATGCGACCCTTGGTCAGGTCGTAGGGCGACATTTCCAGCGTCACGCGGTCGCCGGCCAGAATACGGATCCGGTGCTTCTGCATCTTGCCCGATGCGTAGGCCCAGATTTCCACGCCGTTTTCCAGCAGCACGCGATAGCGGTTGTCGGGCAGCGCTTCCGAAACGACGCCGCCGAATTCAATGAGTTCTTCCTTAGCCAAGCTTCCTTCCTTTGTGGCTCCATGATGGGCAGCCGGACGGCCGCCTTTGCGGATGCGCGATTATAGCACGAACGCACCTGCAGCATTTTGGGTTCCGGGCGCCTGCCTTTAGTTCCCGTACGCGGGCGGGAACCGGCGAAACGTGGCGTCGGCGCGGCAGGCTTTGTGAACCGGCGGCGATAAAAGCAGAGGGAAAATCGGGCGGAATAGTCTCCGCCTGGGAGTGCCTTTGCCGCCACCAAAGAGGTGTGGCCCGCCCTGCACGATTCGAACGTGCGACCGCTCGCTTAGAAGGCGAGTGCTCTATCCAACTGAGCTAAGGGCGGTCGGAAGAGAAAAAGGGTTAGCCGGCCGTGGCCTGCTAACCCTTGTCGTTCTGGTCGGGGCGACATGATTCGAACATGCGACCCTCTGATCCCAAATCAGATGCGCTACCAGGCTGCGCTACGCCCCGAAGCCGCGCATTGTATCCGTCGGCACTGCGGCGGTCAAACGCGATCGGCGGTGCACAGACAGCCCGGTTATCCGTCCCTGTTCGCCCCTGTTCGGCCCTCTACGACCTTACTCGCCTTCCGGCAGGCTGGCGCCGACGATATTGAAGCCCGCGTCGACGTACGTGATCTCGCCGGTCACGCCGCTCGACAGGTCCGACAGCAGGAAGGCCGCGACGTTGCCGACTTCCTCGATGGTGACGTTGCGGCGCAGCGGGGCGGCTTCCTCGAAGTGGCCGAGCAGCTTGCCGAAGCCCTTGATGCCCGAGGCGGCCAGCGTCTTGATCGGGCCGGCCGAGATGCCGTTGGCGCGGATGCCGCGCGGGCCGACCGAGGCGGCCAGGTAGCGCACGCTGGCTTCCAGCGACGCCTTGGCCAGGCCCATCGTGTTGTAGTTGGGCACCACGCGTTCGCTGCCCAGATAGGTCAGCGTCAGCAGCGAGGCCTTGTCCGACAGCAGCGGCAGCGCGGCCTTGGCGAGCGCCGGGAAGCTGTAGGCCGAGATGTCGTGGGCGACGCGGAACGCCTCGCGCGACAGGCCGTCGAGGAAGTCGCCGGCGATCGCCTCGCGCGGGGCGAAGCCGATCGAATGGACCAGGCCGTCGAGCTTGTCCCAGCGCTGGCCGAGCGCGGCGAAGGTGGCGGCGATCTGCTCGTCGCTCGACACATCGCATTCGAATACCAGATCGCTGCCGAATTCCTTGGCAAAGTCCTGGATACGGTCCTTGAAGCGCTCGCCGACATAGGTGAAGGCCAGTTCCGCGCCTTCGCGCTTGCAGGCCGACGCGATGCCGTAGGCGATCGAGCGGTTCGACAGCAAGCCGGTGATCAGGATCCGCTTACCTGCCAGAAATCCCATAAGTTCTCCATGGTGGTCTTGTGATGCGCGTTCGCGGCGCGCCGGCGTGGGGCACGCTGCCGGGCACGGTTCGTGCTGAGCCTCGCCGGGCCGCAGGGCCGGATGACCGACCCGCTTGCCGTACCGGATCGCCGATGGCGAGCGGGCAGGCCCGTTGCGGCCGCGGCCACGCCGCGTACTGGAATGTCCGGATGGCTGGAACGCCGCCGAACGAAGGTAAAATTGTCGCACAACTTGGCCCGGGCACCGACCGCGGCCGTACTTGGCAAGCGAAGTTCTGGGGGAGGGCATCGACCGGATGCAAAGGCAAGCAGCAGGGCCGTTTTCGGCATGGCATCGTATCCGGGCGCGGACTCGCACCGGCCTGGTCCAGATGCTGGCACGGTCCGCCGCAGCCGCCCTGGTGGCCGCGCTGTTGCCGACGATGCCGACCACGGCATGGGCCGCGCACGGCTTCGCGCTGCACGGCGACCTGAAGTACCCGCCCGACTTCCACCATTTCGACTACGTCAATCCCGATGCCCCCCGCGGCGGCACGCTGACGTTGGCGAATCCGGACCGGCGCACCAGCTTCGACAAGTTCAACCCGTTCACGCTGAAGGGCGTCGCCGCGCCGGGCCTGACCTCGCTGATGTTCGAGTCGCTGCTGATCGGCAGCGCCGACGAGACCGCCAGCGCCTACGGCCTGCTGGCCGAAGACGTCACGGTGGCCCCCGACGAGCTGTCGGTGACCTTCCGCATCCATCCGCAGGCGCGCTTCCACAACGGCGATCCGGTGCTGGCCAGCGACGTCAAGTATTCCTTCGACATGCTGATGAGCAAGGCCTCGAGCCCCGGCTATCGCAGCATGTGCGCCGACGTCAAATCGCTGACCGTGATCGACGACCGGACGGTGCGCTACGACTTCAAGCAGCGCAACGGCGAGCTGCCGCTGATCGTCGGCTCGCTGCCGGTGTTCTCGCGCAAATGGACGGCCAAGGTGCCGTTCGAGAAGCTGACCTTCGAGACGCCCGTCACCAGCGGTCCCTATCTGATCGAGCGCTACGACGCCGGCCGCGGCATCATCTACAAGCGCAATCCGAACTACTGGGGCAAGGACCTGGCGGTGCGGCGCGGCACCTTCAACTTCGACCGCGTGGTGTACCGCCTCTACAAGGACGAGACCGCGCGGTTGGAGGCCTTCAAGGCCGGCGAATTCGACGCCATCGTCGAGTACCGCTCCAAGAGCTGGGCCAAGAGCTATGTCGGCAAGCGCTTCGCCAACGGCGAGCTGATGAAGACCGAATTCCCGCACCGCAATGGCGCGGGCATGCAGGGCTTCGTGATGAACATGCGCAAGCCGCTGTTCCAGGACGTGCGCGTGCGCCAGGCGCTGATCCTCGCGCTGGATTTCGAATGGCTGAACCGGCAGCTGTTCTACGGCGCCTACAAGCGCCTCGACAGCTGGTTCTCCAACAGCGAGCTGGCCGCCAGCGCAACCTTCGACGGCCGTCCCGGCCCCGGCGAGCTGGCCTTGCTGGAGCCGCTGCGCGACCAGCTGGCGCCCGAGGTATTCGGTCCCATTGTCACGCAGCCGACCACCGAGCCGCCGCGCTCGCTGCGCGACAACCTGCGCGAGGCGCGCCGGCTGCTGGCGCAGGCGGGCTGGACCTATAGCGACGGCGCGCTGCGCAACGCCAAGGGCGAGCCCTTCGTGTTCGAGTTTCTCGACGACGGCGGCGCGATGAGCCGCGTCATCACGACCTATGTGCGCAACCTGGAAAAGCTCGGCATCCAGGTCCATCAGCGCACCACCGATTTCGCGCTGTACCAGAAGCGGCTCGAAGACTTCGACTTCGACGTGGTGTCGATCCGCTTCCCCGATTCGCAGAGCCCCGGCAACGAGCTGCGCGATCGCTTCACCAGCGAGGCGGCCTCGATGCCGGGCTCGGACAATCTGTTCGGGCTGAAATCGCCCGCGGTCGACAAGCTGGTCGACCAGGTGCTGCGCGCGCATACGCGCAAGGACCTGATCAATGCGTCGCGCGCGCTCGACCGCGTGCTGATGCACGGCTACTACGTGGTGCCGAACTGGTACAGCGCCTCGCATCGCGTGGCCTACCGGCGCGAGCTGGTCTATCCGCAGCGGCTGCCGTACTACTACACGGCCGAGGGCTGGGTGCTGAGCAGCTGGTGGCGCAGCGATGTGCCCGCTGCGCAGGCGAAGGCGGCCCAGGCGACGGCGGCCGAAGCGAAGCCAGGCCCGGCCAAGGCGGCGCGCTGACCGCGGCGATGGCCGCGACTGGCGCCAAAGGAAAACAGGAAACGGCATGCTGGCCTATCTGCTCAAACGCGTTCTGCTGATGATCCCGACGCTGATCGGCGTCATCACGCTGACCTTCGTCGTGATCCAGTTCGTGCCCGGCGGCCCGGTCGAGCAGATGATGATGGAGCTCAAGGGCCGCGGGGGCGGCGGCGAGGCCAGCGGCGGCGGTGCCGAATATCGCGGCCGGCGCGGCGTCGACCCCGAGAAGATCAAGGAGATCCAGGCGCTGTACGGCTTCGACAAGCCGCCGCTGGAGCGCTACTGGATGATGCTCAAGCGCTTTGCGCAGTTCGATCTGGGCCAGAGCTACTTCCAGCACCGCAGCGTGTGGGAGCTGGTCAAGTCCAAGCTGCCGGTGTCGGTCAGCCTGGGCCTGTGGACCTTCTTCCTGACCTATCTGATATCGGTGCCGCTCGGCATCGCCAAGGCGATCCGGGCGGGCAGCCGCTTCGACGTGGTGACCAGCATGGTCGTGCTGGTCGGCTACGCGATCCCGGGCTTCGTGCTGGGCGTGCTGCTGCTGGTGCTGTTCGGCGGCGGCACCTTCGTGCAGTGGTTCCCGCTGCGCGGCCTGACCTCGGACAACTGGGAGCAGCTGTCCCTGATGGGCAAGGTGATGGACTATCTGTGGCACCTGGTGCTGCCGATCACCGCGTCCGTGGTCGGCAGCTTCGCCGTGGTGACGATGCTGACCAAGAACGCGTTCCTGGAAGAGGTGCGCAAGCAGTATGTGCTGACCGCGCGCGCCAAGGGCCTGTCGGAGCGGCGCGTGCTGTGGAAGCATATCTTCCGCAATGCGCTGATCCCGCTGGTGACCGGCTTCCCGGCGGCCTTCATCGGCGCCTTCTTCACCGGCTCGCTGCTGATCGAGACGCTGTTCTCGCTCGACGGACTGGGCCTGCTGTCCTACGAGGCGGTGCTGCGCCGCGACTATCCGGTCGTGCTCGGCACGCTGTACCTGTTCACGCTGATCGGCCTGGTGACCCGGCTGATCTCCGATGTCTGCTACGTGCTGGTCGACCCCCGCATCCATTTCGAGGCCATGCCGCGATGATCCCGCGTTGGCAAACTCCTTTCCGCTCGACCCCGCGGCCGCCGCGCCTGGACCGGCTGCCGTCCTCGCTGTCGCCGCGCCAGCGCGCCTGGCAGCGCTTCCGCCGCAACCGGCTCGGCTACTGGAGCCTGATCGCCTTCGTCGTGCTGTTCGTGCTCAGCATGTTCGCCGAGGTGCTGTCGAGCGACCGCCCGCTGGTGGTCAAGTACCGCGGCGAGTGGTATTTCCCGATCGTGCAGACCTATGCCGAGACGACCTTCGACGGCGACTTCCCGACCCCGACCGACTATCTCGATCCCTTCATCCGCCAGCGCATCACCAGCAACGGCAACTGGGCCATCTATCCGCCCAACCGCTATTCGTACGACACGCTGAACTACTTCGCCAAGGAGCCGAATCCCGCGCCGCCGTCGTCGGAGAACTGGCTCGGCACCGACGACCGCGGCCGCGACGTGCTGGCGCGGCTGATCTACGGCTTCCGCGTGTCGGTGCTGTTCGGCCTGGCGCTGACCGTGATCGGCGTGGTGATCGGCACCATCACCGGCGCGCTGATGGGCTTCTTCGGCGGGCGCTTCGACCTGATCTCGCAGCGCGCGATCGAGATCTGGAGCTCGATGCCCGAGCTGTATCTGCTGATCATCTTCGCGTCGATCTTCGAGCCGAGCCTGGCGCTGCTGATCATCCTGCTGTCGCTGTTCGGCTGGATGGGTTTGTCGGACTACGTGCGCGCCGAGTTCTACCGCAACCGCTCGCTCGACTACGTCAAGGCGGCGCGCGCGCTGGGCCTGTCCAATGTGCAGATCATGTGGCGCCATATCCTGCCCAACAGCCTGACGCCGGTGATCACCTTCCTGCCGTTCCGCATGAGCGCCGCGATCCTGGCGCTGACGAGCCTGGACTTCCTTGGCCTGGGCGTGCCGCCGACCACGCCGAGCCTGGGCGAGTTGCTGGCGCAGGGCAAGGCCAATCTGGACGCGTGGTGGATCTCGCTGTCGACCTTCGGCGTGCTGGTGGTCACGCTGCTGCTGCTGACCTTCATGGGCGACGCGCTGCGCGATGCCTTCGATACGCGGTTGGGCCTGGCGGCGCTGCGCGGCCGGGTCGAACCCAAGCTGCCCGACCCCTCGGCGGGATCGGCGGGCGGACCGGCGGCGGACGCCGCGGCGGCGGGGCAGTCCGCCGCGGGAGCGCGGCCATGAACGACCTTCCGATCACGATGCCGCCGCAGCCCGTGGGCGCACCCCCGGACGCCGCCGACCCGGCGCTGATCCGCGTCGACCGCCTGTCTGTGACCTTCGGGGACGGCCCGGAGGCGACCCGCGCGGTGCGCGATGTCAGTTTCTCGCTGCGACCCGGCGAACGCTTCGCGCTGGTCGGCGAGTCCGGCTCCGGCAAGACCGTGACCGCGCTGTCGATGCTGCGGCTGGTCGAGGATGCGCGCTACCAGGGCGCGATCCACTTCGAGGGGCGCGACCTGCTGCGCGTGCCCGACCGGGAGATCCGCGCGATCCGCGGCAGCGACATCGCGATGATCTTCCAGGAGCCGATGACCGCGCTGAACCCGCTCTATACCGTCGGCAACCAGATCGTCGAGACGCTGGAGCTGCACGAGGGGCTGGACAAGCGCGCCGCGCGCGATCGCGCGATCGCGCTGCTCGAGCGTACCGGCATCGAAGAGGCCGCGCACCGCTTCGACAGTTTCCCGCACCAGCTGTCGGGCGGCCAGCGCCAGCGCGCGATGATCGCGATGGCGCTGGCCTGCCGGCCGAAGCTGCTGCTGGCCGACGAGCCGACCACCGCGCTCGACGTCACCATCCGCGTGCAGATCCTCGAGTTGCTGCGCGACCTGCAGGCCGAGTTCGGCATGGCGGTGATGCTGATCACGCACGACCTGAACATGGTGCGCGCGTTCGCCCAGCGTATCGGCGTGATGGAGCAGGGCGTGCTGGTCGAGATCGGCGAGACCGCCGAGGTCTTCGCCAACCCGCGCCATCCGTATACGCAGCGGCTGATCGACAGCCGCCCCCGGCGCGACGTGGTGCCGGTGCTGCCGCTGGCGCCGACCCTGCTGAGCGCGCGTGGACTTGACGTCAACTACACGCGCAAGCGGCGCGGGCTGGCGGGCTGGTTCGGGCGCGACGTGGTGCGCGCCGTCAAGGAGGTCGACTTCGATCTGCGCGAGGGCGAGACGCTGGGCATCGTCGGGGAGTCCGGCTCGGGCAAGACCACGCTCGCCCATGCCGTGCTGGCCCTGCAGCGCAAGAGCGGCGGGCAGATCCAGTTCCTCGGCCGCAGCCTGGACCAGGTCAAGCGGGCCGAGCGGGCGTCGCTGCGGGCCCGGCTGCAGGTGGTGTTCCAGGACCCGTTCGGCTCGCTGTCGCCACGCATGACGATCGAGCAGATCGTCGGCGAAGGCCTCGCGCTGCATCAGCCCGGTCTGTCGCGCGAGGCGATGCGTGAGCGCGTGATCGAGGCGCTGCGCGAAGTCGGGCTGGACCGGACCGCGCTGGGACGCTATCCGCATGAATTCTCCGGCGGACAGCGCCAGCGCATCGCCATCGCGCGCGTGCTGATCCTCAAGCCGCAGGTGGTGGTGCTCGACGAACCGACCTCCGCGCTCGACGTATCGATCCAGCAGCAGGTGCTGGCGCTGCTGGCGCAGCTGCAGCGCAAGTACAACCTCAGCTACCTGTTCATCAGCCACGATCTGGCCGTGATCCGGGCGATGGCGCACCGGGTCATCGTGATGAAGGGCGGCGAGGTGGTCGAGGCGGGCGAAACCGAGGCGGTGCTGGGCGCACCGCAGCATGCCTACACGCGCAAGTTGATGCGGGCCGCCCAGCTCGGCATGGATTCGGTGCTGGGGCGGGGCCTGGAACCGCGTCCTGGAGACGTGGGCGGCTGGCCGGGTTGATCCCGCCGATGTCTCCGCTCCATGTCCGCGCTCATGTCCGATATTGCGGTCAATCGGAAGAATTAGCGTGCAAGTCCCTCGCTATTCCGTTGATTACATGGCGATTTCGGCCGATTTTGTAACGAACTTTGACATCGCTGGCGTGACCTTATACCATCCCGCGAGAACTTGATGTGTGGGTGGTTTGCACGCCGCACGTCTCCTGGCGGATGCATGCACGCCGTGCCCCGACGCCGTTGTCGGGATGATTCGGTGCCGACATCCGCCCTCAGCAGTTTTTCCACATAGTCATCTCCGATCCACACGACGATGGATTGCCGCGTCGCGTGAGGGATCGTGTGATTTGAACCATCCGAACCGGAACCAACGGGAGAACCCATGCAGCGAACGGTGCTTCATTCCCTGGCGCGTGCCGCCATCGGACTGACCCTGGCATGCGGCGCGGCCTTGTCGAATGGAGCCCTGGCTGACACGGTGTTCAAGGAACCCGGCGCGGAGCTGAGCGTCGAGGCCCCGCAGCAGTCCGAGCCGAGGAAGGGCCTGCTGTCGTCGATGATGAATTCGACGAGCCATGTCGCCAACAAGGCCGGCGACCTGGTGATGAACGCGCTGGGCCTGATCGGTGTCCGTTATCGCTTCGGCGGCAACACGCCGGAATCGGGCCTGGACTGCAGCGGCTTCGTCCGCTACGTCTTCAATGACACCTTCGGCTTCATGCTGCCGCGGCGCTCGGTCGAGATCAGCCGCGTCGGCACCAACGTCGCCGCGCACGAGCTGCGCCCGGGCGATCTGGTGTTCTTCAACACGATGCGCCACGCGTTCTCGCATGTGGGCATCTATATCGGCGACAACAAGTTCGTGCACGCACCGTCGACCGGCAGCAAGATCCGCGTCGACGACATGCGCTCGGCCTACTGGGTCACGCGCTACAACGGCGCGCGCCGCATCGACGATATGCCCGAGCGCGACAACGGCGCGGCAGGCGGCATCGGCGGCATGGTCGAGACGCTCAAGCGCTTCGATCCGAACGCCAGCGGACGCACGTTCTACGGCGGCTGAGCGGCGAGGGCGCCGCGCGGCGCCGATCGGTGCGACACGGTGTCGAATCGGCGCCAATCCGTGCCGATCGCCATGCAACAAAAAGGACTGCCTCGGCAGTCCTTTTTGTTTGCCTCGTTTGTTTGCGCGGTCGTTCCTTGCGCCCGCCTTGTCTACTTCCGCGCCTACTTCCCGCCGCCTACTTCCGCCGCCTACTTGCCCGCAATCGGAGCGACCGGCTGCAGCCGCGCCTGCGCCAGCTTCTCGCGCAGCGCGGGCAGGGCGGCGACGGCGGCCTTCTCGCCGGCCAGGATCGCGCGGTTGCGCGCGCCGAAGTCGCTGCCGCTCATGTCGGGCAGATCGGGACGGATCACCACGTCGGCGCGCGCCAGCGCAAGCCGGTTGATCGATTGCCCCATGATTGCCGTGGTCTGCAGCAGCACGCCGCTCTGGCCGGCATTGTTCTGGCTGGCCGGATCGGCCGAGATATTGACCGCGATGACGAAGTCCGCGCCCATGCTGCGTGCCGAATCCACGGGCACCGGCTCGACCAGGCCGCCGTCGACATAGTCGTGCCCCTGGATCGACACCGGCTGGAACACGCCCGGCACGCTGCTGGAGGCGCGCACCGCCTGTCCGGTGTTGCCGCGCCGGAACAGGATCGCGCGGCCCGTCTTCAGGTCGGTGGCGACGATGCCCAGCGGGATCTTCATTGCCTCGATCGGCCGGTTGTCCACCAGCCGGTTCACATAGTTCTGCAGCGCCTCGCCCTTGAGCCAGCCGCCGAAGCGCGTGCCGAACGGCAGCGCCCAGTCGGCGATGGTGGCCTCGTCCATCTTCAGCGCATGCTTGTTCAGCTCGAAGCCGTCCATGCCGGAGGCGTACAGCGCGGCGACCACGGCGCCGGCGCTGGTGCCGGTGACCAGGTCGGGGCGGATGCCGTGCGCTTCCAGCGTCTTGATCACGCCGATATGGGCGAAGCCGCGCGCGGCGCCACCGCCCAGCGCCAGGCCGATGCGGATGGGCCGCGGCGGCGGCGTGACCGCGGACGGTTCGGCGGGAGTGTCAGGCTTGGGGCCCAGGCTGCAGGCCGCCAGCAGGGACGCCGCGGTGGCGCCCGCCGCCGCGCTCAGGAAGGTACGTCGTTGCATGCGGGAAATGAAAGGGTCGGGCGGGAGGTCGGTCCGCCGGTCCGCCGGTCCGCCGGTTCGTCGGTTCTTAAGCGAGCCACCGGCGCCATTCGAGGGCGGGCCCGGCGGGGCAGCGGTTCGGACGGGGCGATAGCATAAACGATTCCGCCGCGCGGCCTGCGGAACGGGCAGGGGTGACAGATATGCCTGCCGGGGGTGACAGGGGCCTTTGCTACAATAACCCGCTCCGAATCGTCGGCCCCGCCTGTTGCTGCGCGGGCCTTTTTGTTTGCCGAGTTTCCGCGGTATTCCCCCTGTTTCCCGTCTATGACCACACGCGTCCGCACCCGCTTCGCCCCGAGCCCGACCGGCTTCATCCACCTGGGCAATATCCGCTCCGCGCTGTATCCGTGGGCCTTCGCCCGTCGCATGAAGGGCGATTTCATCCTGCGCATCGAGGACACCGACGTCGAACGCTCGTCGCAGGAAGCGGTCGATGTGATCCTCGAAAGCATGGAGTGGCTGGGCCTGGACATCGACGAGGGCCCGTTCTACCAGATGCAGCGGATGGACCGCTACCGCGAGGTGGTCCGGCAGATGCTCGACGCGGGCCTGGCCTACCACTGCTATATGAGCACCGAGGAGCTGGACGCGCTGCGCGAGGAGCAACGCGCGCGCGGCGAGAAGCCGCGCTACAACGGCTTCTGGCGGCCCGAGCCGGGCAAGGTCCTGCCGACGCCGCCGGCCGGCGTCGATCCGGTGGTCCGCTTCAGGAATCCGATCGGCGGCAGCGTGGTGTGGGACGACGCGGTCAAGGGCCGCATCGAGATCTCGAACGACGAGCTCGACGACCTGGTGATCGCGCGGCCGGACGGCACGCCGACCTACAACTTTTGCGTGGTGATCGACGACCTCGACATGAAGATCACCCATGTGATCCGCGGCGACGACCACGTCAACAACACGCCGCGCCAGATCAACATCATCCGCGCGCTGGGCGGCACGCCGCCGGTCTACGCGCACCTGCCGACCGTGCTGAACGAGCACGGCGAGAAGATGAGCAAGCGCCATGGCGCGATGGCGGTGACCGCCTATCGCGACGAAGGCTATCTGCCCGAGGCGGTCCTGAACTATCTGGCGCGGCTGGGCTGGGCGCATGGCGACGCCGAAATCTTCTCGCGCGATCAGTTCGTGGAGTGGTTCGACCTCGAACACCTCGGCAAGTCGCCGGCGCAGTACAACCCCGAGAAGCTGGCCTGGCTGAACAACCACTACATCAAGGTCGGCGACAACGAGCGGCTGGCCGAGCTGACCCGACCCTTCATCGAGCAGCTGGGTGGCAAGGTGGAAGGCGCCGACCTGGTCGGCGTGGTCGCGCTGGTCAAGGATCGCGCCAATACGCTGAAGGAGGTCGCGCAGACCGCGCTGCTGTTCTATCGCGGCGAGCCGCAGCCCGATCCGGCGCTGAAGGCAGAGCACCTGACCGCCGAGATCGTGCCGGCCGTGCGCGCGCTGGCCGAGCGCCTTGCTGGCCTGGCCGAATGGCGTCGCGAGGCGATCTCCGCCGAGTTCAAGGCGGTGCTGGCCGAGTTCGGCCTGAAGATGCCGAAGCTGGCGATGCCGGTGCGGTTGCTGGTGGTCGGCCAGCTGCAGACGCCGAGCATCGACGCGGTGCTGGAACTGATCGGCCGCGATACGGTGCTGCGCCGGCTGCAGGCCGGTGTGGGTGCCTGATTCAGCAAAAAAAGTTGCGGCAGGGGCTTGCGCTTTTGCCGCGACTTGCGCATAATCTCTTTCTCCCTGCAGCGCGGTTCAACACCAAGCGGGCATCACGGCAGTACCGCGGCGGTAACGGCGGCGAATATCCAAAGCGATATCGACGACAAGCCGAAGCAGTAAAAAAGTGAAATAGGGGCTTGCAAAAAAGCAAGGCTGTTATATAATCTTGGCTTCGCTGGAAACGACAAGATAATCGCTTCGGTAAAACGAAGGATAATCTGGAAACGAAAGACGAAACGCCGGTGGCAATAACGGCGGCAGCAGTACTTATGGGGCTATAGCTCAGCTGGGAGAGCGCTTGCATGGCATGCAAGAGGTCAGCGGTTCGATCCCGCTTAGCTCCACCAAAATTCCAGCGGTAACATCAGCAGCACGGTGTTATCCGTTTCCGCAAAGCGGCTCGCCGCGATGCGCGAAACAAGACGGAACGTGTTGAAAAACAGGTTTCTGTCCCCTTCGTCTAGAGGCCTAGGACATCACCCTTTCACGGTGAGTACAGGGGTTCGAATCCCCTAGGGGACGCCAGATAATGGGCGTAATCAAACGTCCAGATTATTGGTAAAGCCTGCACCTCGGTGCGGCAATATCGATAAGCCGACTAAGGAGTGGTAGTTCAGTCGGTTAGAATACCGGCCTGTCACGCCGGGGGTCGCGGGTTCGAGTCCCGTCCACTCCGCCAAAACTGAACCCGCATGGTTAACGCCATGCGGGTTTTTCTTTTTGGTTTTCCTTTTTGGCGCGGGATTTTGCCGCCCGATTCGTCCGGGCGGAAGGGCGGAGCGCCGCGAGTGCGGTGGGGTTCGACCTCTGGCCTCAATCCCCTCAGCTGCGCTCCTCGCTGATCCGAATGAAATAGAACACCAGCAGCGCCCCGGCAATCGCCAGGCTCAGGCTGTTGGCCAGCCAGAAACCGGCGGCGCCGTGCGTGAACGCCGGCATCCCGTCGATCAGCCCGAAACCCAGCACATAGCCGCCGCCCAGGCCGATTCCCCACAGCGACACCGCATAGATCACGGTCGGCACCAGCGCAATCTTGTAGGCGCGCAGCACGAAGGCCGTGGTCACCTGCACGGCGTCGAAGGCCTGATAGAGCGCGACGAAGGTCACCAGCGGCAGCGCGGCCTGTACCACCGCCGCATCGCTGGCATAGGCCCGCAGCACCGGCGCGCGCAGCAGCCATAGCGTTGCCCCGACCGCCAGCGCCAGTGCCGCCGCCAGCCGGATGCCGCGCCAGCCGACGCGACGCGCGCCGGCCCGGTCGCGCGCGCCGACCGCCTGCGCCACCAGCGTCGAGGTGGCAATGCCCAGCGACAGCGGCAGCATATAGGCCACCGCGCCGAGGTTGGCGATGATCTGGTGGCCGGCCAGCGTCACCGTGCCCAGCCGCGTGATGAAGACCGACATCAGCGTGAACGAGGTGATCTCGATCAGATAGGTCAGCCCCATCGGCACGCCCAGCCGCAGCAGCGCCCACAGATGCGAACGCATCGGCCAGCTCCACGCGGCAAAGATGCCCAGCGGGCGATAGGCGCCGCCATGGCGCAGGATCAGCGCGCCGGACAGGCACCACATCCAGCTGATCAGCGTCGACGCCAGCGCGCAGCCCGGCCCGCCCATCGGCGCCAGGCCCAGCCCGCCATGGATGAACCACGCGTTGAGCGGTATCTTGACCGCCAGCCCCAGCAATTGCAGCAGCGTCACCATGATCGGCCGCGACAGCGCATTGTTCAGCGCCGAATAGATGCGAAAGCCCAGCGCCGCGGGCAGGCCGAACGCCTGCAGATGCAGGTAGGCGGTGGCCTTGTCGACCAGTTCGGGCGGCGCCTTGGCGAACGCCAGCAGCGGGCCCGGAAAACTGAGCAGCAGCATGCCCGGCACGGCCAGCGCCAGCCCCAGCCACGCGGCCTGGCGCACCTCGACGCCGATCTCGGCGTGGCGGCCCGCGCCATAGAGCTGGCCGGCGATCGGCGCCAGCGCCTGCAGCACCCCCATCAGGCTGATGTAGACCGTCACGTAGATCGAGCCGCCCAGCCCGACCGCGGCCAGGTCGGTGGCCGAGGCGCGGCCCGCCATGATGGTGTCGATCACGCTGAAGGCGATCACGGCCAGCTGGCCCACCAGCACGGGGCCGGCCAGCGCGGCGATGCGGCGAAGGTCCTGGGTCAGGGTCATGGTCGTTCGAGGGCGCGGGCCGGGCGATGGCAGGACAGTTGCGCGAGGGCGCCGGGAGGGGCGGAGCAAGGGCAGGCAGCGCAGGCAGGGCTGGCAGGCGAGGAAGCGCCGGCTGCCCCGCGCTGCCAGCAACCGCCGATCAAGGCTGCCGCGGCAGCCGGCGCGTGCTCTTGCGCGGCGGCGGCGCGGGCGGCTTTTCGATCAGCTGGTACATGCGGAAGCGTTCATCGCGGTCCGAGGGGCGGCGGCCTTCCCAGATCAGCCGCCATTCGAAGCGCGAGATGCTGGACGGCTCGCCGTAGTCGACCGGGTCGTGCCGCAGCAGCACGTCGCAGCCGTCCTCCGGGCCGCCGAAGCGGAAATGCCCGAAGAACGCGAACGAGGCCAGCTGCGCGTCGCCCATGCGGATCGGCTGCACGCACTCGTAGGTGGTCGGCAGCGCCATCGAGGCGGCCTCGGCCACATCGCGGTAGGTCTTGCCGTAGTTGATCGACGGGAGCCACAACGTCATCGCCATCACCCACATCAGCGTGGTGCCGGCGGCCGAGATCACCACCGGGCGCCAGATCTGCTTGGGCGCGCGCGACAGCCGCCAGCGCACCACCAGCACCCAGGCCGCGGTCGCCGCGAGCGCGAACAGCACCGCGCTGGCCGAGAACACATGCAGGTAGCCGGGCAGCTGCTTGAAGATGTTGTTGGCGATCCGCGGCGGCCAGCCGGTCGTCTTGGCCAGCCACATGAACCAGACGGTGCCGCCGAAGATCGTGAAGAACAGCAGCGCGAACCAGTCGATCGCGTTGATGGTCGCGCGCGTCAGCGTCGGCAGGCCGAAGGCCGCCAGCACCGCCATCGGCGGCAGCAGCAGGATGAACTGCACGTCGCCGGGCTGGCGCAGCATCAGCAGCAGCACGAACAGCGGCAGCAGCAGCGCCAGCGGCAACGCGACATGGGGACCGCGCCGCATGCCGGCCCAGCTCAGCCAGGACCAGATCGCGATCGGCCACACCGGCCACGAGAACAGGAAGAAGTTGCGGGCGACGAAGCCGATCGCGAAGCCGTTCGGCCAGCTGTAGGTACGCCGGTCGTAGCGCGACCATTCGCGGATGAAGGCGACCGCCTCGTCGCGATGCGCGGCGCCGAAATAGGTCGCCGCCATCCACGCCGCGACCATCGCCAGCGCGATCGGCAGGGCGATCGTCAGCACGCGCCGCAGTGGCAGCGGCTTGCAGACCAGCGCGCCGATCAGGATCGCGGCAAACAGCACCAGCGGCAGGATCGGCCCGCTGGCCAGCGTCAGCGCGCCCAGGCCGGCGCCCAGCCACAGCGCGCCCTGGGTCGGCATGTCGAGGCTGCGCACCAGGCCATACAGGCTCATCGCGACGAAGCAGACCTGGCCGACCTGCGGCGTGGTCTCGTGCCCGCGCATGGCCAGGCCGACGCAGGCCAGGAAGATCAGCAGCGCGCCATCGGCCAGCGTGCGGCCGTAGTCGCGCGCATTGGGCTGGCCGCCGAAGGCGAAGGCGAAGGGCTGCACCTCGGCACGGCGTCCGAGCAGATAGGTCGCGTACCAGATGAAGGCGCAGGTCGCGAAATAGAACAGCGCGGTGGCGAGCCGCGCGGCATCGGGCGCGCCAAGCCACCCGCCGGCCAGGCGGATCATCGTCGCGCCGACCCAGAACACCAGCGGGCCGTCCTGTCCGTAGGGCCGGCCGGCGATATTGGGCATCAGCCAGTCGTGCAGCCCGCCGATGGCCAGCTGCCACATCACGCCGAAGCCGGCGGCGTCCTCGTTCTTCCACGGGTCGCGGCCGAACAGGCCGACGGCGCCGTAGATGATGCAGATCGCCAGCAGCAGGGCGCGGGGCAGGGCCCCGGTGGCGGCGGCGGTCAGGTGGACGCGGGAGGCTTTGACGGGACTCATCGATCGGTCAGCGGACTGGGCGGCGTGGATTGGCGCTGGCTTGGGCGTCGGTTTTGGCGTCGGCTTGAGCGCCGGCCAGGGCGCCGGGCTCGCACCGGACTGGGCGGGCGCGGTCGACGGCGTGCATCGGAAAGACGACCGCGCTGCGCCAGACGCGTTGCAAAAGCAAAGAGGCAGCCTAGGCTGCCTCTTTTAACACAATGTGCACCGGTTCCTGCAGGAAGGCGCGCATCGGACGGCGGCAGAAGGCATGCGGGATGCGCTGCCGGCGCCGTCTCTGGTCCAGCCGGATTACTTCGCGGCCTTGCCCAGCTTGCTGCCGAACTTCTGGCGGAACTTCTCGACGCGGCCAGCCGTGTCCATGATCTTCTGGGTGCCGGTGTAGAACGGGTGCGATTCCGACGACACTTCGATCTTGGCCAGCGGGTATTCCTTGCCATCCTTCCAGGTGATCGTTTCCTTGGTCTGGATGGTCGAGCGGGTCAGGAAGCTGAAGTCGCACGACACGTCGACGAACACGACTTCGCGGTAATTCGGGTGAATGCCTTCTTTCATGGTGTTTCCTTGCAGGTTGGGTAGCCAGTCCGCGGCCGCCATTGCTGTTGCGCTTGCTGTTGCGATCGCTGGCGGCGAGCGAACCACTTGCCGGTGACGGACAAACGCGGATTATGGCAGAGAAACAAGGACTTGGGCAAGGTGCAACAAGCAGTGCGTCGTTGCGCCGCAGTGCTGCTTTATGCCTCATATGTCACATCGAGGCGGGATCCTGCCGGTAGAACGTCTTCAACAGCCCGTACAGCACCGGCCAATGCCGCGAAAGCCCGGCCGGCTCGACGAAAAACGCCTCGGAAGCGACCGCAAAGAACTCGCCCGGCGTCTCGGCGCCATAGGGATCGATCACACGCATCGGCGCCGGCAGGCGGTCCAGCTCGTCCCAGGCGGCGTCGGGCACCGCGTCGCAGGCGTCGGCAAAGCGCTGGTATTCAGCGTCGAATGTCTGCCCCCACTGGCTTCGCTGCACGCCGGCATGCAGCGCGCGCGAGAAGGGCGGCACGCCATCGGCCTCGCCATCCAGCATGTCGAGCTTGTGGGCGAACTCGTGGATCACCACGTTGTAGGTGTCGTCGGGCTGGTCCGCGGCGGCGTCCAGTCCCGCGCCCGGCAGACTGGCGTCGGGCCAGGACAGGATCACCGGCCCGTGCTCCCATGCCTCGCCGCTGGCCTCCTCGACCACGCCATGCACCAGGCCGATCTCGTCCTCGACGGTTCGCCGGATGATGAATTCGCCGGGATACAGCACGATGCCGTGCCAGCCGCGATACCACTCCAGGCCAAGCCGCAGGATCGGCACGCAGGCCTGCGCCGCGACGCTGACCACCATCTCGTCGGTCAGCACCAGCTCATGCGCGGTCGAATATTCCTTGTCGGCGATGAACAGCGTGGCCAGCTCGCGCAGCGCCGCCAGATCGTCGCTGCCGTAGCGCTGCAGGAAGGGCAGCGAAGATACGGTCTGCCGCCACAGCGCGTCGTCGATCGCGTAGCGGCGCAGCTTGCGCTGGCGCGAGCGGGCATGCAGCAGTCTGGCGAGGCGGGCGAGCATGGTGGCAATCGGTTCAGTCGGTGAATACGGGCAGCGTGGCTGAATACGGCGAGGTGGCTGAATACCGGCGAGGTGGCTGAATACGGGCAGCGTGGCGCGGACGGAAAAAAGGCGCGCCGTGGCGCGCCTTGACGTCGAGCGATGCAAGCCATCCGGGCGATGCGCCCGGCGAGGGCGGCCTCAGCCGCCGCGGCGCATCATGTCGAAGAATTCGGCGTTGTTCTTGGTCGCCTTCATCTTGTCGAGGATGAATTCCATCGCCTGCACTTCGTCCATGTCCGAGATGAACTTGCGCAGCACCCAGATCTTTTGCAGGATCTCGGGCTTGATCAGCAGTTCCTCGCGGCGCGTGCCGGACTTGTTCAGGTTGATCGACGGGTAGACGCGCTTCTCGGCCAGCCGGCGTTCGAGGTGCACTTCCATGTTGCCGGTGCCCTTGAACTCTTCGTAGATCACGTCGTCCATGCGGCTGCCGGTCTCGATCAGCGCGGTGGCGATGATGGTCAGCGAACCGCCTTCCTCGAGATTGCGCGCGGCACCGAAGAAACGCTTCGGACGCTGCAGCGCGTTGGCGTCGACACCGCCGGTCAGCACCTTGCCCGAGGCCGGCACCACCGTGTTGTAGGCGCGCGCCAGACGCGTGATCGAGTCCAGCAGGATCACCACGTCGCGCTTCAGTTCGACCAGGCGCTTGGCCTTCTCGATCACCATCTCGGCCACCTGCACGTGGCGGATCGCCGGTTCGTCGAAGGTCGACGCCACCACCTCGCCCCGCACCGAGCGCTGCATCTCGGTCACTTCCTCGGGACGCTCGTCGATCAGCAGCACGAACAGGTCGGCTTCGGGATGGTTGTTGGCGATCGCGTGGGCGACGTGCTGCAGCATCACGGTCTTGCCGGACTTCGGCGAGGCCACCAGCAGCGCGCGCTGGCCGCGGCCGATGGGCGCGATCATGTCGATGATGCGGCCGGTGATGTTTTCCTCGGCCTTGATATCGCGTTCGAGCGTCAGCGGCCGGTTCGGATGCAGCGGCGTCAGGTTCTCGAACATGATGCGGTTCTTGACCGCTTCGGGCGGCTGCCCGTTGACCTTGTCGACCTTGACCAGCGCGAAATAGCGCTCGCCATCCTTGGGCGTCCGCACCTCGCCCTCGATCGAATCGCCGGTATGCAGATTGAAACGGCGGATTTGCGAGGGGGAAATATAGATATCGTCCGTGCTGGCCAGATAAGACGTTTCGGGCGAGCGCAGGAAGCCGAAGCCGTCAGGCAACACTTCCAGCGTGCCGTCTCCGTAGATGGTTTCGCCCATCTTGGCGCGCTTCTTCAGGATCGCAAACATCAGTTCCTGTTTGCGCATCCGCTGTGCGTTGTCGATCTCGAGGGTCGCGGCCATTTCGAGAAGGGCAGACACGTGAAGCGATTTGAGTTCTGTCAGGTGCATAGACGAGGGGTACAGATGGGGCCCGGACGGGCGGAAGCAAAGGAAGGGGAAAGAAATGAGCGAACGCTCGGGGAAGTTGTAGGGGGCATCTTAGCACAATCCGACCGGCGCACCAGAGCCGGGGCGCCAGCCGGATCGTGGCCGCCCGGGAGGGCGGCGATGCCTGTCGCGGCGCGCGTTGCGCGGCGCCGCGCGGGGCAATTACAGGTTGCCGTCGAGGAAGGCGGTCAGCTGCGACTTCGACAGCGCGCCGACCTTCTGCGCCGCGACCTGGCCATTCTTGAACAGGATCAGCGTGGGGATGCCGCGGATGCCGAATTTGGCCGGCACCTGCTGGTTCTCGTCGACGTTGATCTTGGCCACCTGCAGCTTGTCGCTGTAGTCCTTGGCGACTTCGTCCAGGATCGGCGCGATCATCTTGCAGGGGCCGCACCATTCGGCCCAGAAGTCGAGCAGCACGGGCTTGTCGGACTGGAGGACGTCGGCGTCGAAGGAGGCGTCGCTCACATACTTGATTTGTTCGCTCATGGCGGAAAACCTCAGGGTTCGCTCGGGGATATCAAAAGGCTGGATTATGCCGAACCGCTACATTACACGACTTTTTCGCGGCTCGTCGGGGCCGGCCATATTGCGCCGGTTGATGCTGCCCGGATTGGCTGCCGGGATTGCCGCCCGGATTCGCAATACCGAAGATGGCGGCGGCGGCCTCGAATTCAACCGTCCCCGCCGTCGCCCGCATGCCTGCGAACCGTGCGGTCCCGGCGCCGTCGGCATGGCCTCGTACCAGGGATGGCGCCATTTTGCCGCGCTCGGCGCCGCGAAGCCAATGATGCCTTTCAATCGGCGTCAGAGATTTTGTCAATATCGCCCGCTTGTGCATCGGGCGCTGATGCATCGGGTTTTCCCGGTGCGCGGCGGCGGCCGCGCTCGCCCTCGCGCGCTCTCTCGCGCTCGGCCTTGCGTTCGCCCTTGAGTGAGCCCTTCAATGAGCCCTTCAATGAGCCTCTCAGTGAGCCCCTCAGTGAGCCCCTCGGTGAGCCCCTCGGTGAGCCCCTCGGTAAGCCCCTCAGTAAGCCCTTGACTGAGCCGCGCTTGCCGTGGGCCGGCACGGCGCGCGTAGAATGAACACGTGCCGGACAAGGCCCGGCGCAGCCCCTCCCAATCGATCAGGCCACCACCATGACGCCCGAAGACGATCCGACCCGCGATCCGACCCGCGACCCGATGCGCGATTCCGTACGCGATCCCGTGCGCGATCCCAGGCAGTTGCCCGAGGCGAGTGCCGACACGGATGCCGACGCGCCGACCGATCCCGCCGGCGCCGAGCACCTGGGCGACGCGCTGGCCCATCTGAGTACCGCGGTCGAAGAGAACAGCATTGCGGTGGGCGCGGCCAAGGGCCTCGTCTACAGCATCATCGAAACGCTCGGTACGCTGGTCGGCGATCCGGACCTGCCCGAGCATGCGCGCTCCGGCTACGAAGGGCTGCTCGAGACCGCGCGCGAGATCCGCGCCCGCATCGAAGGCGAGCGCTCCTGATCCCGAGCGCGATCGCCTGACGCCGGCGCGGGGCCGCGCGGCGCCGATGCGGCTCGTCCGCACGGTTCGCGCCGAGCGCTTGCCGATGTCCCGACGATTGCCATTGCTTCCGCCAGCTTCGCCCCTGCCATTCCACCCCGCTACATGACGACGCTGCGTTTCCGCCCCGGCCGCGACTTTCTCGACAATGCCGCGGCCGCGGCCTGGTATTTCCTCGACCGCTGCGAGCAGCACGGCCAGAGCGCGTCCGCCGCGCATCTGGTGGTGCCGACCGCGGCACAGATTCCGGGCGTGCGCCAGGCGCTGGACCGCGCCGCGCGCGCGTCCGGCACCCCGCGCCTGCTGCCGCGCATCCTGACGCTGGGCCATTGGCTGCTCGACTTTCCGCCGGCGATGCTGCATGGCGACAAGGTGCGCAGCCACGCCGCGCGCCTGCTCGCGGTGCAGCAGGCGATCCGCGGCCAGGACTGGCTGCGGCGGGCCTTCGGCGCGCAGACCGAACCGGCGGCCTGGGGGCTCGCGCAGACCGTGCTGACCGTCTGCGACGAGCTGTCGGCGCGATGGCTCGAGGACGCCGCCATCCGCGACGACGACGCGGTGCTCGCCGAGGACCGCGCCAGCCTGTTGCAGGAGGCGCTGCAACGCACCTATGCGCATCTGTCCGAGCGTTTCCTCGGCGAGGAGGCGCGCATCGTGCTGGCGTTCTGGCAGGCGCTGTCCGGGCCCGACGATCCGCTGCCGGCGCGCCGCCGTGCGTTGCAGGCGCTCGCCCAGCAACTGACCGGCCCGGTGGTCTGGCTCGGCCCGACGCCGCCGACGCCGATCGAGGCGGCCTTCCTGCGCGCCGCGGCGGAGATGGTGCCGGTGCTGGAGATCGGCTACGACTGGCGCGGCGAGGCGGCCGAAGGCGAGGCGAGCGACGAGGATCAAGAGAGCGGCGAGCGGGAACACCGCGGCGCGCCTGCGGAAGCGGCGATCGACCTTGCGCTCGATGGTGCCGATGGACGCGCCAAGGGACGCGCCAACGGTCGCCCCAACGGTCGCCCCAACGATCACGCCAACGATGGCGCTCACGATGGCGCTCACGATGGCGCCGACGATCCGGATGGCGGACGCGGCAGCTGGTATCGCACCTTGCTCGAGCTCTGGCCCGAATGCCGTCTGCCCGCTGATACCACCGCGGTGCCGTCGCTGCCGGCGCCGCGCCTGCCGGTCGACCGCCCGCGCGTGCGGCTGATCGGCAGCGCCCGCTTCGAGGACGAGGCGGCCGCCGCGGCGGACCAGCTGGTGCGCTGGCTCAACGAGGGACGCAAGCAGCTGGCGCTGGTCGCGCATGACCGCGTGGTCGCGCGCCGCGCCCGCGCGCTGCTGGCGCGCGCCGGGGCGCCGGTGCGCGACGAGACCGGCTGGAAGCTGTCGACCACGCGTGCCGCGGCCGCGCTGATGCGCTGGTTCGACCTGGTGGTCGGCGACGGCGATACCGCGGCGCTGCTCGATCTGCTCAAGAGCCCGTTCTGTCTGCCTCAGCTGCCGCAACGCGGCGCCGCGATCGCGCTGCTGGAGCGGCAGGTGCGCCGCCATGGCATCACGGGCGGATGGCGCCGGCTGTTGCAGCGCTTTCCGGCGGCGCCGCAGCCGCAGTGGACGGCCGACACCGGCCCGCAGGACGACGAGGAAGCGGCCGCGCTGGCCGCCGCCCAGGCCGCCGCTGCCGCGCTGCTGGGCCAGATGGCCGGCGAGGCACAGGCCTGGCCGCGCGGCAACGATGCGCGTCCGGTCGGCTTCTGGCTGCAGCGCCTGCAGACCACCCTGGACGCGCTCGACATGCGCCCGGCGCTGGCCGCCGACGATGCCGGCGCGCAGCTGCTCGATGCGCTGGCGCGGCTCGACGAGCTGCCCGACGACGAGGCCGGCGCCACCGCCACGCTGACGCTGGCCGAATTCCGCGCGATGCTGGCCGCGCTGCTCGAAGCGGTGGCCTACAAGGAGCCGAGCGAGCCCGCCGCCGCGCGCATCACGATCCTGCCGCTGAACGGGGCGCGCATGCGGCGCTTCGACGGCGTCGTGATCGTCGGCTGCGACGACGCGCAACTGCCGTCGACCGCCGCCGAGCTGATGTTCTTCTCCAACCAGATGCGGCGCGAGCTCGGCCTCGAGGACCGCGAGGCGCGCTTCGCGCAGCAGGCGCGCGACCTGGCCGAGGTGCTGCTGAACAACGACGACGTCGTGATGACCTGGCAGCGTTTCGGTGGCCGCGGCGAGCCGAAGCATGTGTCAGGCTGGCTCGAACGATTGGCGGTGCATTGCGAAGCCGCCGGCGCGCCGATCGGGGCGAGCGTCGTGCCTTCGCTGCACGAGGCCCGGGCAGAGGTCCGCAATATGCCCGCGCCCTCGGCGCCGGAGCTGGCCCCCGCGCGCTGGACCGCGCAGTCGTACAACATGCTGCGCCGCTGCCCGTACCAGTTCTTCGCCGGCCGCATGCTGGGGCTGGCCGGCCTGGAAACGGTCAGCGACGACCTCGAGAAGCGCGATATCGGCGAGCTGCTGCACCAGATCCTGCTGCGCTATCACCGCGACGTGCAGGCACAGGACGTGCGCGACGACGCGGCCCGCATCGCCCATCTGCAGGCGGTCTCGCGCGAGGTCTTCGACGGCGTGATGGCCGAGGACGGCAATGCGATCGGCTACTACCGCCGCTGGCTCGCGGTGCTGCCTTCGTATGTCGCGTGGCAGGCCGCGCGCGAGCGCGAAGGCTGGTTCTGGCATGCCGGCGAGCTCGACGCCGGCGCCGACCTGCCCATGCGCGACGGCCAGCCGATTCGGCTGCATGGCCGCATCGACCGGCTCGACCGCCATCGCGACGGGCGCCATGCGGTGCTCGACTACAAGACGCAAAGCGCCGCGCGCCTGAGGCGCAAGGCGCGCGACGCGCAGGAAGATTGCCAGTTGCCGTTCTACGGCCTGCTGCGCGCCGATGCGCGCGCGGGCAGCTGGATCGCGCTGGAGGACGGCCGCAACGAACCGCGCAGCGCGTCGCCGGCCAGCCGCCGCGAGGTCTCGCTGCCGGACTTCGACGAGGCGGTGGCGTGGCTGCACGAGCAGCTGACGCACGACGTGCTGCGCCTGCGCGAGGGCGCGCCGCTGCCGGCCTTCGGCGACGCCGCGGCGTGCACCTGGTGCAATGCGCGCGGGCTGTGCCGCAAGGGGTATTGGCAGTCGACTGCGCTGCCGGAGGCGGTCGCCGCCGCGCCCAGATACACGCACGAGCGCGCGCCCGCACAGCAGTCCGGCTCGCCGGAAGGGCGAACGGCCAACGAGCCGCCGGGGCGGCAAGGGCACGAGCAGATGAGCGAACAGGCGAACGAACAGGCGAACGAACAGGCGAACGAACAGGCGAACGAACCAACGAGCCAACAAGCGACCGAACCAACGACCGAACCAACGACCGCTCCATCGAGCAACAAGCAAGGAGGACCGCTGGCATGACCGTGCACGCCTATCTGCGCGACGGGCAGGACGTCAGCGAAGCCGAATTCACGCGCGCCGCCTGCGATCCCGCGCGCTCCGTGGTGGTCGAGGCCTGCGCCGGCAGCGGCAAGACCTGGCTGCTGGTGGCGCGGCTGCTGCGCCTGCTGCTGGCCGGCGCCGAGCCGAGCCAGATCCTCGCCATCACCTTCACCCGCAAGGCCGCCGAGGAAATGCGGGAGCGCCTGCTGGACGTGCTGGCGCAACTGGCCCGCGGCACCGACGCGCAGGTGCTGGCCGCGCTGGAGCAGCGCGGCCTGTCGCCCGAGGCCGCGCGCGCCGCGCTGCCGCGTGCCCGCACCTTGCATGCGCGCGTGCTGGCCAGCCCGGGCCGCATCGCCATCGACACCTTCCACGGCTGGTTCGGCACCTTGCTGCGCGGCGCGCCGCTGGCCTCCGGCATCGTGCCGGGCGCGGCGCTGCGCGAGGATGCGCTGCGCATGAAGCGCGAGGCGTGGGCGCCGTTCTGGCGCGGGCTGTCCGCGCCCGAGGCGGCGCCGTACCGGGAAGCCTACGAGAGGCTGGTCGATGCGATCGGCGAATTCTCGGCGCACGCGCTGCTCGACGCGATGTTCCACGCGCGCAGCGAATGGTGGGCGATGCGCGAGGCCGCGCCCGATGAAGATCCCGCCGAGCGGCTGGCGGACGATCTGGGCGACGACGCGCGCATCGACGTGCTGGCACAGGCGATGGCCGACGCGGCGCTGCGCGCCGACTGCGAGGCGCTGGCGGCTTCGCTGTCCCAGGCTGGCAAGACCGAGCAGGGCCATGCCGATCGCATCGGCGCCGCGCTGGCGGCAATGCGGACCTGGGCGGAGGCCGGCGCGCTCAGCGGGCAGCCGGCGCAGGACGCGTTCGGCTGCTGCTGGGAGGCCTTCTTCACCGGCAAGGGCGAGCCCCGCGCGCTGCGGCGCACCGCGGCGCTGGTCAAGGCCGCAGGAGGAGAGGCCGAGGCCGACGCGCTGCTGGCCAGGCACGCGGCACTGTGCGACGCCTTGCGGCAGGTCGCCGCGCGCCGTTGCGAGGCGGCGGTGCTGGCTCTCAATCGCGATCTCTATCTGCTGGGCGACACGCTGCTGGCGCGCTATCAGGAGCACAAGGGCCAGCAGCGCGCGATGGACTTCGCCGACCTTGAATGGCTGGCGGCGCGGCTGATGCGCGACGAGCAGACCGCGACCTATCTGCAGGTGCGGCTCGACGCGCGCTATCGCCATCTGCTGCTCGACGAATTCCAGGACACCAACCCGCTGCAATGGCGCATCCTGCAGGGCTGGCTGGCCGGCTATCAGGATCTGGCGGAACGGCCGACGGTGTTCCTGGTGGGCGATCCGAAGCAATCGATCTATCGCTTCCGGCGTGCCGACGCGCGGCTGTTCGACGTCGCGCGGCAGATGCTGCAGCGCGAGTTCGGCGCGACGGTGCTGCGCACCAACCGCACCCGCCGCAACAGCGGCAGCGTGCTGCGCTGGGTCAATGCAGTGTTCGACCAGGCGCGCGCGGAAGGACGCTATCCGCTGTACGAAACGCAGACCACCGCGCTGGACCAGCAGGGCGGGCCGGTGTGGCTGCTGCCGCTGGTGCCGGCGAACGGCAACGGCGGCAGCGACGGCAATGGCGGCAATGGCGGCAATGGCGAGGACGGCAACGGCAATGGCAACGGCAACGGCAACGGCGACGCCAACATCGCCCCCGAGTCCCGGGACACGCTGACACAGCCGCGCACGCCGCTGGGCGATTCGCCGCGCTTCGAGGAGGGCCGCCGCGTCGCCGCGTGGCTGCGCCATCTGCGCGCGACCGTGCCGGTCCAAGAGGGCGACGGCCAGCGTCCGGCCTGCTGGCGCGACATCACGCTGCTGGTCCGGCGCAAGAGCTATCTGGCCGACTACGAGCGCGCCTTCCGCGAGGCCGGCATTCCCTGCCTGAGCCCGCGCCGAGGCGGCCTGCTGGCCACGCTCGAGGCGCTGGACCTGTCGGCGCTGCTGGCCTTCCTGATGACGCCCGAGTCCGACCTCGATCTCGCGCACGTGCTGAAGAGCCCGCTGGTGGGCGCCTGCGACGAAGACCTGATCGCGATCGCGCGGCTGGCAGGCAACCGCCGCTGGTGGCCGACGCTGTCGGCCGGCGAGGTTCCGCAGCACGCGTCTGCGGCCTTGCGCGAAGGACTGGCGCGCCTGCGCGGCTGGCTCGAGATCGCGCCGCATCGGCCGGTGCACGACCTGATCGACCACATCTATCACACCGGCGAGGTGCGCCGCCGCTATGCGCAGGCCGCTCCCGCGGAAATCCGCGAGCAGGTGCTGGCCAATCTCGACGCGTTCCTGAAGCTGTCGCTGGATCTCGACGGCGGCCGCTATCCGAGCCTGCCGAAGTTCATCGACGAGCTGCAGGCGATCCGCCGCGGCGACGAGGACGAGAGCCCCGACGAAGGCGGCATGGGCGATGCGGCGGAAGCCGAGGCCGACGAGCCCGAGGGCGCCGACGACAGCAATGGCACGCTCGACGCGGTGCGCATCCTGACCGTGCACGCGGCCAAGGGGCTGGAGGCGCCGTTCGTGGTGCTGCTCGACACCAATCACAGCGAGCCGGCCGCCGATCGCGCCGGCATCCTGATCGACTGGCCGCCGTCGGCCGCGGCGCCGGTGCATTTCTCCGCGTACGGCAAGCGCTCCGAGCGTGGGCTGGCGCGCGCGGCGCGCTTCGACGAGCAGGCCGCGCTGGCCGAACGCGAGAACTGGAACCTGCTCTATGTCGCGATGACGCGCGCCCGCCAGGGGCTGATCGTCAGCGGCATCCAGCGCAACGGCAAGGGCGCGGGCGACGGCGAACCGGGCAGCGAGATCGCCGGCAGCTGGTATGTGCGCCTGCAGGTCGCGGATGTCGGCGAGCCGGTGCCGCCGCTGCCGGACGATTACGTCGGCGTGCGTGGTGTCGCGTCGGGCGGCGTGGAAGGGCCGATCCGCTTCACCGACTTCCGCGCGCGCTATCGCGATGCGCCGCCCATGGCGCCGCGCGAAGCCATCGGTGCCGAGGGTGAGGAAGAGGACGAAGAGCGCGACGACGAGATCGTCTTCGATGCCGCCGCCGCTCGCCATGGCGAACTGGTGCATGCGCTGCTCGAACGGATCACGCGCTACCCCGGCGCCTACGACGGCGTGCCCGATGCCGAGGCGGTGATGCGCTGGTTTCCGCTGGCCGGAGCCGGCAGCCAGCAGGCGCGCACCGAGTGGCGCGAGCAGGCCGAGGCCGCCGTGCAGGCGGTACGCACCATGCTGAACGCGCCCGCGCTGCGTCCGCTGTTGCTGGCCGAGGGCGCGCTCGGCGCGCGCAACGAGGTCGAGCTGTATGGCGCGCAGGGGCGCCTGCTGCGGATCGACCGGCTGGTCGAATACGCCGATCGCGTGGTGGTGGTCGACTACAAGCTGCGCCTGCTGCCGCAGGAGCACGCCGGCTACGCGGCGCAGTTGCGCCGCTACGAGGCCGCGCTGCGGCCGATGTTCCCGGGCCGGCGCATCGAGTCGGGCATCGCCACCGCGGACGGCGAATGGATCGCGCTGGGGCAACTGTCGGCGCCGCCGCCACCCCGGCAGGCGTCGCTGTTCTGACGGCAGCAGGGCAGCGGCAAACGGCGATAAGATGGCGCGTGAGCTACGGGCGAGGGGATAGGCGAACTACGGGCGAGCGCGGTCCCTCGGCAAGTCGTCGCAACGAAGCGTGGGAACCCGGTGGGAATCATGGCGTCGCGGCATGCCGCCGTGGCCAGCAGGGAAAAAGAAGGGGAAGGAAAGACAGGAAGGAAGGGGGACGAGCCTGACCCTCGGCACTGGCGGAAAACGGCTGTGGCTGCTTCGTTCCCGACCTGACCAGGTTGACCGCGCCGCCATGCGAGGAGGCCCGTCCGACCGGCATTGTAACCCAGAGTGCGTGCGTCGCGCGAAAAGCCGTCGTCGGCATTGCCAGATGGCATCGCGGAACGGCATGGCGGGGTGGCATCGAGACCCGATATCCGCATGCCGGATGCGGCAGGGGCGAACGGCAAATGACGGCGCGAATGACGGCGCAAATGACGGTGCGAATCCAACGGCGCCGACAAGGGCGAGAGGTGAGCTGACCGATGAATGCCAACGAACAGATGATGCAGGCCGTACTGCCGCCGCAGGAAATCTCGGTCGAGGTGCTGCGCGAGAAGTACGCCAAGGGCGAGGAACGCAGCGCGGCCGATGTGCGCGCCCGCGTGGCGCGCGCACTGGCCGAGGCCGAGCCCGAGGCGCAGCGCGAACGCTGGGCCCAGCGTTTTCTTGCCGCGCTCGAAGGCGGCTTCGTGCCGGCCGGGCGCATCCATTCCGCGGCGGGCACGCGCATCGAGGCCACGCTGATCAACTGCTTCGTGCAGCCGGTCGGCGACGCGGTGTCCGAGACCGTGGACGGCAAGCCCGGCATCTACGCCGCGGTGGCGCAGGCCGCCGAGACCATGCGCCGCGGCGGCGGAGTCGGCTACGACTTCTCGGCGATCCGTCCCTCGGGCGCGCTGGTGCGCGGCACCCATTCGCGCGCCTCGGGCCCGGTCTCGTTCATGAAGGTGTTCGATGCCTCGTGCGCCACCGTCGAATCGGCCGGCGCGCGGCGCGGCGCGCAGATGGGCGTGCTGCGCGCCGATCATCCCGATATCGAGGCTTTCATCCACGCCAAGGACCGCGGCGAGCTGACCAACTTCAATCTGTCGATCGGCGTCGACGATGCCTTCATGCAGGCGGTCGAGGACGATGGCGAGATCGACCTGGTCCACGTCGCCGAGCCGGCGCCCGAGACGATCGCCACCGGCGCCTGGCGCCGCGATGACGGCATGTGGGTGTACCGGCGGGTGCCGGCGCGGCAGCTGTGGGATCAGGTCATGCAGGCCACTTACGATCACGCCGAGCCGGGCATCCTGTTCCTGTCGCACATCAACGACGACAACAACCTCCATTACTGCGAACGCATCGAGGCCACCAATCCGTGCGCCGAGCAGCCGCTGCCGGCCTACGGCTGCTGCGACCTGGGTTCGATCGACCTGACCCGTTTCGTGCGCGGTCCGTTCAGCGGGGCCGCGTCCTTCGACTTCGACGGCTTCCGCGCGCTGGTCGCGGTGGCGGTGCGGATGCTGGACAACGTGCTCGACGTCACCTATTGGCCCCTGCCGGAACAGCGCGCCGAGGCGATGGCCAAGCGCCGCATCGGCCTCGGTTTTCTGGGCCTGGGCAGCGCGCTGGTGATGCTGGGCGTGCGCTACGACAGCGAGGCGGGCCGCGCGCTGGCAGCGCGCATCGCGCAGACGCTGCGCGATGCCGCCTATCTGGCCTCGACCGAACTGGCGCGCGAGAAGGGCGCCTTCCCGCTGTTCGATGCCGACGCCTATCTGCAGAGCGGCTTCGCCAGCCGGCTGCCCGAGCCGGTGCGGGCCGCGATTCGCGCGCATGGCATCCGCAATTCGCATCTGCTGTCGATCGCGCCGACCGGCACCATCACGCTGGCCTTTGCCGACAACGCTTCCAACGGCATCGAGCCGGCGTTCTCGTGGACCTACCAGCGGCGCAAGCGGATGGGCGACGACAGCTACAAGGTCTACGAGGTCGCCGACCATGCCTGGCGCCTGTACCGTCATCTGGGCGGCGATGTCGAGCAGCTGCCGGACAGCTTCGTCACCGCGCTGCAGATGTCCGCGCTCGATCATATGAAGATGCTGGAGGCGGTGCAGCCCTATATCGACACCAGCATCAGCAAGACCGTCAACGTGCCGGAGGACTATCCGTACGAAGCCTTCCGCAACCTGTATCTGGAGGCGTGGAAGGCCGGGCTGAAGGGCCTGGCCACCTATCGGCCCAATCGCGTGCTGGGCGCGGTGCTGTCGGTCGCGGAGGCGGCGGGGCAGGGCACGGCGGGCACGGCCGGCGCAGCGGCCGCAACAGGCGCCAATGGCGACGATCCGCTGCGCAAGCCCTTCGAGAGCCGGCCGGTGGGCGATCTGGAGGGCGTGACGTCCAAGGTCGAGTACCTGACCTACGAGGGCCACAAGACCGTCTACCTGACCGTCAACTTCATGCGCGTCAACGGCGTGGTCGACGGCAGGCCCGTGACGATCGAGCGGCCGGTCGAGTTCTTCATGCCGGCCGGCCAGCGCAGCGAAGGCCAGCAATGGATTACCTCGACGATGCGGCTGCTGTCGATGGTGGCGCGCTCGGGCGGCTCGATCGCCAAGGCGCTGGCCGACATGCGCAACGTGGTGTGGGACAAGGGCACGGTGCGCTATGGCACGCTGACGCGGCAGGACGGCACCGAGGTGCCGCGCTTCCACGATTCCGAGGTGGCGGCGCTCGGCTACGCGCTGCAGCGCATCCTGATCAAGCGCGGCTTTCTCGATGCGGAGGGGCAACAGGTGCCCGTCGCCGCGCTGGCCGAGCGGCTGGCGCAGCGCGAGGCCGGGCTCGCGCAGGACGCGATGCCGCTGCGGGGTGCCGCGGCGCCCGGCGCCGGCCTGCCCGTCGGCGCGCCGGGCGTCGGCACCGGCAAGCCATGCCCGGAATGCGGCGCGCATGCGCTGCACAAGGTCGATGGCTGCGCCAAATGCGCCAATTGCGGCTACGTCGGCGAGTGCGGCTGATGGCCCGCTGAATCCCCGATCGACCTCGCGCCCGTTCCCCTTGCCGGGCCCGGCGACAGGCCGCCGGCCGGCGGGTCGCCATTTGCTACAATCGCCGCCATGAGTTACCAAGTTCTAGCGCGCAAATGGCGCCCCAGGGATTTCACCACGCTGGTCGGCCAGGAGCACGTGGTGCGCGCGCTCACGCATGCGCTGGAACAGCAGAGGCTGCATCACGCCTACCTGTTTACCGGTACGCGCGGCGTCGGCAAGACCACGCTGTCGCGCATCCTGGCCAAGGCCCTGAATTGCACGGGGGCTGACGGCAACGGCGGCATCACCGCGCAGCCCTGCGGGGTCTGCAAGGCCTGCACCGAGATCGATTCGGGCCGCTTCGTCGACTACATCGAGATGGACGCCGCGTCGAACCGCGGCGTCGACGAGATGGCCCAGCTGCTCGACAAGGCGGTCTACGCGCCGACGGTCGGACGCTTCAAGGTCTACATGATCGACGAAGTGCATATGCTGACCAACCACGCCTTCAACGCGATGTTGAAGACGCTGGAAGAGCCGCCCGGCCACGTCAAGTTCATCCTCGCCACCACCGACCCGCAGAAGATCCCCGTCACGGTGCTGTCGCGCTGCCTGCAGTTCAATCTGAAGCAGATGCCGCCTGGCCATATCGTCAACCACCTCGACCGCATCCTGGCCGAGGAGGGCATCGCGCACGACGGCAATGCGCTGCGGCTGCTCGCGCAGGCCGCGCACGGCTCGATGCGCGACGCGCTGTCGCTGACCGACCAGGCCATCGCCTACAGCGCGGGCGAGGTGTCCGAGGCCTCGGTGCGCGGCATGCTCGGTGCGATCGACCAGAGCTACCTGGTGCAGCTGCTCGACGCGCTGGCCGCCGAGGACGGCGCCGCGATGCTGGCGGTGGCCGACAGCATGGCCGACCGCAGCCTGTCGTTCGCCGGCGCGCTGCAGGACCTCGGTTCGCTGCTGCACAAGATCGCGCTGGCGCAGGCGGTGCCGGCGTCGGTGCAGGAGGAATGGCCCGAGGCCGGCGAAGTGCGCCGCCTGGCGGCCGCCTTCGATCCGCAGGAAGTGCAGCTGTTCTACCAGATCGCCAATCTCGGCCGCAGCGAGCTGGCGCTCGCGCCGGACGAGTACGCCGGCTTCACGATGACGCTGCTGCGGATGCTGGCGTTCCGGCCCTCGGCGATGCCGTCGGCGCCGACGCCGGCAGGCCCGGCGACGGCCGGTGCGCGCAGGATGTCCGGCTCCGCGATGGCCGGTGTGGCCGGCGCCGCGGCGGCATCGGCATCGGCAGCATCGACGGCATCGGCTTCGGCAGCATCGGCTTCGCCGGTTCCGCACGGTTCGCCGGTTTCGCCGTCCGGCGCGGGTCCTGCCAGGTCCGCCGCCGGCACCGCACCGAATACCGCTGTCGCCGCCGCTGCCGGCCCGGCTGCCGCGCCCGGCGCCACGCCCGCTGCCGCCGCCGCAAGGGCTGCGGCCAGGCCCGTTGCCGCGCCCGCCACTCACGTAGCGCCGGTAGCGCCCGTCGCGACGCCGGGTCCGCGTCCGGCCGCGTCGAGCCCGATGGCTTCCGGCGCGGCGGCGCCCGTATCGGCGCCTGCCGCGGCACCCGTCTCAGCGCCGTCCGCGGCGGCCCCCGCGGCGCCCGACGCTGCGCCGGCCGCTGCCGCCAGGCCCGCCAACGACGGCAAGCCGCTGTCGCCCGCTCGCGCGGCGCTGGCGGCGGCGCGCCAG